>CALMPI010000038.1 GCA_937872175.1 uncultured Flavobacteriales bacterium
ACCTGCGACCAAGGGATTATGAGTCCCCTGCTCTGACCGCTGAGCTATGGGCCCGATGCACCGGCCGGATGCAGCGCCCGGCGCGGTGAGGCGCGAAGGTAACCGGGACCGCTGCGATAGCTTCGCGGCCGCATGATGGAGACCGTGCTGCTGGACCTGGGCGGTGTGCTCATCGATGTGGACTACCACCGCACGGCCGCCGCGTTCAATGCGCTGGGGTTCGACGGGTTCGAGGCCCTGTACAGCAAGGCCCAGCAGGACCACCTGTTCGACGGGTTCGAGGTGGGGGCCCTGTCCCCGGCGGAGTTCCGCGCACGCATCCGAGGCCTGCACGGTCGGGGGATCACGGCGGAGCAGGTGGATGCCTGCTGGAACGCCATGCTGGGCCGCATCCCGCAGGAACGCATCGACCTGCTCCACCGGCTGCGCGCGCGGTACCGCCTGCTGCTGCTCAGCAACACGAACGCCATCCATGTGCCGGCCTTCGAGCGGATCATCACCACGCACAACGGCATCGCGGACTTCCGTGCGCTCTTCGACGGGGCCTACTACAGCTGCGAGATCGGCCTGCGCAAGCCGGATGCGGCCGCCTTCCACCACGTGCTGGAGCGGCACGGCGCCGATCCCGCGCGCACCCTCTTCATCGACGACAGCATCCAGCACGTGACCGGGGCTCGCGCCGCAGGCCTGCACGCGGAGCACCTCGACCTGGGGCGGGAGGACGTGCTCGCGATGGTGGAGCGGTTGGGACTGCTGGCCTAGGTCGGCGGTCTTACAACCGGCGCCATGGGCGATGGGATCCGCCAAGGACCGATACATGGATCCGTTTTCAAGGCATCGCGATCGATCAAGGCGACGCCATCGATCCGGTCATTCGTAATGGTAGCGACAGGATAAGATGACCACCTTCCTGTCCGCTCGGCCGCCGCTCACCGCGTACACCAGCCTATGCTCGCCATCGATCCGCCGCGACCAGGTGCCCGCGAGTTGATGGCGCAGCGGCTCCGGTTTGCCCAGGCCTTTGAAGGGGTCACGTCGTATGTCCGCGATCAATGCGCGAATGCGCTCCGCCTGTTCCACATCGGCGTCGAGCCAATAGCAGAAGTCCTCCCAGCCGTGCGCCGTGAACTCAAGGCGCATCCGCTCAAGAGCGCTTGTTGAATTCCTTGGGCGCCACCACCTCGCCTCGCTTCAACTGGGCCAGGGACTCCTCGAGCCGCTCGCGGTTCTTCTTGGATGATAGCAGGTAATTGGTCTCCACCAGCGCGTTGTACTCCTTCAACGGAAGGATCACCACAGAGTCGTTCTCATCAGCGCTGCGTGAGACCACGATCACCTCGAATGACTTGGTCACACGGTCGAGGTAGGTCTTCATCTTGTCGCGAAGGGTGGTGACCGGAATGGCGATCATGTCGGTGTTCTGTACGTGCAAACGTACGAAATTACGGAATCATAGGCTACGCCCAGGCTCCTCCGCGCTCCAATTACCTGCTCACCTCCTGGCTGCTTTGCGCTTCGCCTTCGGCAGCGGCAGCGCGTCGCCGATGCGTAACAGCAGCCCCGGCAGGGTGCGGTCCCCCGTGATCAGCTCCTCCGGTACGAGGTAGTAGGGCTTGGAGCCCGGGTAGGCCGGCGCGCGTTCACACCGTCCTTCCAGCGCATCGCTCTCCGGCATGATCTTCACGAAGAGCTGATCGTCGCAGATGAAGGCCACGGGCTTGCCATCAGCGTACAGGGCGAACTCACCGAACATGGACCGCACGCTGAACCGGTCGGAATGGCCCAGTCGCGCCAAAATGAAGTCCGCCGTGTCCCTGCGGGTGGCCATCTACCGGATCTCCTGGGTCAGCTCCACCAGCACGCCGTTCGCGTCCTTGGGGTGCACGAAGCAGACCAGCTTGTTGTCCGCGCCGGGCTTGGGCTCATCGCTCAGCAGGGTGAAGCCCTCCGCTTTCAGCCGGGCCATCTCCGCACGGATGTCATCCACTTCGAAGGCGACATGATGGATGCCTTCGCCGCGCTTCTCGATGGCCCTGGCGATGGGTCCGTCCGGACGCGTGCTCTCCAACAGCTCGATCTTGTTGGGCCCCACTAGGAAGAAGCTGGTGAGCACGCCCTCGCGCTCCACGGCCTCGCGCTTGTACGGGGCCACGCCGAGCAGCCGGCTGTACACGGCCTCGGCCGTGGTCAGGTCCTTCACGGCGATGCCAAGATGTTCGATGCGGATCATGCGGCAAGGTTAGCCGCAAAGACGTCAAGCCGCCAAAGGCGTGCAAGAGAAAGCCCCCCGGGTCACGGAGGGCTTTCAAGGAGGTCAGGGGCGCTTAGCGCTTGATGAAGGTCTCGCCCATCTTGTTGTCGTAGTTCAGGTAGTAGAGGTCCTTCTTCAGGGAGGCGATGTCGATCTTGTTGGCGTACCCGCGCTTCACGATGTTGCCGTACTGGTCGTAGATCTCGTAGAGCGTGGCGGCCGAGAAGAGGATCTCCTCCTTGGGCTTGGGCGGGCTCCAGGTGACCAGGGCCACCGAGGGGTCGGTGAACTTCACCGCTTCGCTGTAGCGGCTGCGCTTGGTCATGTCCACCTGCTTCACGCGGAAGGTGTTCTCGCCGCTGTGCGGGGTCACCTTGAACTCGTACTTGTGCTCGCCGGGGGTACCGACGCCCATCACCTCGCCCACCTTCACCCACTTGTTCCAGCGCTTCTGCTCCACCACGTAGGGCAGCTCGCCGGTCTCGTTGGTCGCGGTCCAGGTGTACAGCCCTTCCGGGGAGATGGACTGCTGCACGATGTCGAAGGTGCTCTTGGGCTTCAGCACCTCGGGGTTGAGCACCACGGGGGTGCAACCGTCCTTGTGCTTGATCTTCACGGTGATGGCATCGCCGAGCTTCAGCCCGTAGTTGCCCAGGTCCACCTCGAACGCGCTGGAGTTGATCTCGTCGGTGGCGATCTGGTCGTTCACGGTGACCTCGAAGACGCAGAAGCCCACCCCGGCTTCGGAGAAGGGGTTCTGCACGAAGAGGTTCTTGCCCTGGTAGCGGCCTTCCACAACGATGACACCCGCCCAGGAGGGCAGGCAGACCAAGGTGGCCAGGGAGAGGAGGGCGGTGCGCATGTCCGTACGGGTCTGAAGAGCTGACAATGATACGAAGTCCGGCGCGTTCCGGTGCTCCGCGGCCTGTTTACGGCATCAGCGGCAGGGGGTTACCCGCCCTATCCGGCCGGGGCCGGCACCACCGCGGCGAGCATCCGCCGCACGTCCTGCTCGGTGAACCGGCCCTCGGGGTCATCGCCCACCTCGAAGGTGCGACCCGCCACCCGCACCACCTTCACAAAGTGCACGAACACCAGGTCCTGGTCGGGGTAGCTGCTGCGGTACATCAGGTGGTCGGGGCCCTCCTCCACCACCTCGTGCTTCAGCAGCATGTCGCGGTCCAGCGTGGCCTTCACCCGCGTCAGGTCACCTTCGGCCTCCACGATGTCCAGGCCGAAGTGCTCCCCGGCCCGCACCTCCAGGATGCCAGCCTCCTCGTTCCAGCGCACCTGCGGGGTCTGACCGCCGAGCAACTGGGCATCCGGGGGGCTCACCAGCAGGGGCATATCGTGGGCCGAAAGGTCGATCGCGGCCGGTGCCTGCGTGCTATCGACAGCGGGGGGCGTGGCGTCGCCCTGCCCCTCCCGGTCCCCACAGGCGGTGAGCAGGAGCGGGACGATCAACAGGCCGGTCCGGATGTGCTTCATGCCGCGAAACTACCGGGGCGGCAATGCATGTGCCGCCCCGGTGGCTCCGATCTGTCACCGATCGGGTGTGGACCGCGCGCTACGGGATCTGCTCGCTCCGCGTGGCCGTGGGCACCGTGCCGCCGATGTTCACCAGGATCGGATCGCGGTCGTTGGCGCTGCCGGCGTACTTCACCTGGCCGTTCAGGTTCACGTCCTCCGGGTGGTAGCCGTTGGCCACAGCGGTGGGCACCGTGCCCCCGATCCGGACCAGGATGGGGTCGCGGTCGTTGGAGCCGCCTGCGTACTTGATCTGCCGGTTGAAGGTGACATCGCCGGCCCAGAGCACCCGCACACCGCCCAGCGATTTTCGGGCATCCGTGCCGAAGGTGCCCGTAGCGGGGGCCGTCAGGTCCACGGCGGTGGCCGTGCCGCTCAGCGCGAGGGCCGGTGTGGCCATCGCGCCCAAGTGGTTGCGGTGCCTTACGGCCACGAAGTAGTCGCCCGCCGGCAGGGAAAAGCTCACGGGCGAGGTGCCGTCGATGGACACGACATCCCCATCGCGCTGCGCCAGGGCCGCCTTGCTGGCCACCACGGTGGCGCTGTTCAGGCTGTTGCGCAGCTCCACCACCACCCAGTCCACGATCGCATTCGCACCGGTGACGGCGAGCACCGGTGCCGTGGTGGCGCCGCTCGGGGTGCCCACGAACGCGTAGCCCAGGGCCGTGTACGGCTCGTTGAGCGGCAGCAGGCCCGCCGCCCGCAGGTCGTCGTTCATCAGGCCCGTGCCGGTGTTGTAGGCGCCTTCGAGGAAGACCTTGGCCGCCACCTTCACGTCGGCCTGCACCAGTGTGGGGATCAGGCACCAGCCGTTCAAGGTGCCGACATCCTGGGTGGCCACGTCCTGCACACGCAGGATCCAATCGCCCTCGAACCCTTCGCCATCAAAGGCCGCCAGCGATTGGGCCGGCACCACGAACAGGTTGTTCATCGGGCAGGTGGCGCCCACGTTGCCGTTCACCCCCGTCTGATCGAACTCCACCACGATGTTGTCGCTGTTGGTGCAGAGGCCGCTGTTGATGAGGTTCACCACGGTGCCCGCCGGGCTCTCGAGCGACAACCGCAGGTCCGCCGTGTAGGTGTGCGTGATGTTCACGAACACGTTGAGGTCGCTCAGTGTGGCACCGCCCTGCGAAGGCACGGTGATCGTATTGCTCACCGTCGCATTGTCCGTGATGGCCGAGGTGCTCGTGCTGTTGAAGGTGGTGCACGCCGCACCCGGCACGTTGCAGTTGGCCACCACACCGGTGTAGGTCACGGTGCACTGGCTGAACTGGTCGTGCACCAGCACCACGGACACAGCGTTGCCGCTGGCATACGGACCGTAGGGCCCGTAGACGCCGGTGGTGGTGGCGTTGCCCACGGTGGCCGGCGGATTGGGACCTGCACCGTCCGGGTCGATCTGCAGGGTGACACTGGAGGCGCTGCCCAGGGAACTGAGGTTGATGCTGACGGTGTACTGGGTGCTGCCCTGGCACGGGGTGCTCAAGGTCGCTGCCGGCGGGGTGCAGAGCGGCGGGGTGAAGGAGAAGTTGAAGATGCGCGTGGTCCAGGCCGAGGCCGCGTTGTATTGGGCCGTACCCCAGAAGCCGCCCGTCACCGGGTCCACGTCCAGGGAGTTGTAGTCCCCGTAGCGGTTGCTGCTGTTGGCGGCGGCGCCGGCCACGATGGTGGTCTCCGCGAAGGTCATCTGGCCCAGCGGGTCGCTGGCGCTGCGCCCCGTGTACCGGATGCCCGGGAACACCGAGCCGCTGCTCACGTTGTAGGCCAGGCCGATGTCACCGGCGGCATTGATGGAGATGCAGCCCATCCAGCGGCTGGTGGCGTCCGGGGAATACGTGCCCTGCTGGTGGATGGCCCAGGGGTTGGCGATGGCGCCCGTGCGGCGCAGCTCATACCAGCGCACCCCCGCCCGGTCGGTGCCGGTGACGTCGGTGACGTGGTTGCACACGATGGTCTCGTGCGTGCCGAAGTTGCGGTACTGGGCCCGGTTCATGATCACCTCGCGCAGCGGGTCCAGGTTGGTGTTCGAGCTCGGCTGGTCGATGCAGGAGAAGGAGGTGTAGCCGCACAGCTCGGTGTCGAACGGATCGGTGAGCATCAGCTGGGGGCCCGCCAGCACGCTGTTCGCCGGGGTGGTGAAATCAAGCGTGAGCGTCCAGAGCTCCAGGCGGTCATCCGGTACGCTGGCCGTCCAGCCATCGTCGGCCATGCGCATCACCATCGCCGGGGCGTTCGCCGGGGGGGCCGCACCACCTTCGAACGAGATGGGCGTGGTGGCCTGGAAGCCGATCGTCGGATAGTCCGGCGTGGTGAAGCGCTGTGAGGTGGCGGACAGGCCGGCGAGCATGCGCGTGCGGTCCAGCGCATAGATCGGGCAGCCCGCCCCTTCGTTGCTGGTGATGATGTAGGCCGTGGACCACACGCCGTACTTCGGATAATCCGGGAAGCTCGGTGCCGTGAAGCTGTAGGCGTACCACGTGCCCAGCGGGTCGGCGGTGGTGGACACGCACATCACCAGGCGGTTGCCGCTGGAGGAGAACTCGCTCATGAGCCAGCGGTCGGCCAGCGCATCGTACAGCACGATCGGATCGCCCGCACCGCTGTACGTGGAGATGCCCCCGATGGCGTTGATGAAGTTGTCCAGGTAGGTCTGCGCCCCCAGCGGGTTGCCGCTTTTGTCGTAGATGCGGAAGTAGGCGCCGCCGGTTCCGTTGATCATCTGGATCACATGGTTCGGTCCCACCTCCAGGCAGGGATCGCTGGGGTTCACACCCGTGTTGCCCATGCCGTTGATGGTGAGGTCCAGCGCGCGACCGGTGGTGCGCGGGCCGTCCGTGCGCTGCCACGCGGGATCCTCGCCGAGCGGCAGCGCCTTGTCATTCAACCGCTGATGCATGCGCGCCTCCTTGGTGCCCTTCGGCTCCGGCCGGACCAACCAGCCGTTGGCATCGCGCACCGGCTCGTCGGGGAACACGCGGGTGCTGTCCCAGTCGCGGTAGGCCATCGTCTCGCCCAGGAACTCCAGCGGGAGCACCTCGGCATTGTGCAGTTCAACGAACTCCTGGGCCGGGACCAGCGCGGCGGGAAGGAGGAAGGTGAGGAACAGAACGGAACGAAGCTTCATGTGCATCAGGTGGGGATGGACGGTGAACAAGAGCGCAAAGGTCCGGAACCCGGCCGCGCAGCGCAACGATCCAGGTCACCGTCCAGTTCAGGGACCGGGAACGAACGACCGGTGGGGGATCCAGGACGATGGATCGATGGCGGTCGTAGCGTCATTCCGACACCAGCACCCGCAGGCCCTCGCTGTGGCCGCCGAACTCCGGGGCGTACATGCAGGTGGCCGAGGCGATGCCCTGGCTGAAGTCGCCGGCGTGGGTGGCCCGCACCGCGTAGCTGAACACATGGGTGCCGGCGGGCAGGCGGTCCACGAACAGGTCCATTGCCGCATCGCGGATGCTCTGGTAGTGGCCCAGCCCGCTCTGGACCCGATAGCCGCTGAGGGCATCCACCGGCTCCAGGCCGGCCGCGCGCAGGTCCTTCACATGCACGAAGTCCAACGGCCGATCGGTGCGCAGCACCAACCGCAGCACCAGCTTGTCCCCAGGCCGCACCGCCACGCCCTGCCCGAGCTCCACGAGCTCCGGCCCACGGTCCCCCGGACGCTCCAGCATCACCTGTCGGGTAAGCTGGAAGGGCGAGCTGCCACCGCCGAGGTCCGGCGGCGTCACCCGGTCCATCCGCTCGAAGTACTGCCAGTACAGGGCACCCCACGAGGGCCGGTCGGCACGCTCGGTGATGGTCACTTCGCCCAGGGCGGGTTTCACGTCCTCCCCGGACCAGGTGCGCTCGAAGGTGCCGGTCCCGGCCTCGCGGTGCTGCGCGCCCACCACCTGTCCGCCCACGCGGATCTCCGGGCCTTCACCCTCCTCGAGCCAGGCGTCACCGGTGAGCAAGAGGGCGTGACAGGCCTCCGCCGTGGCCGTGGTGGTGCCCCAATCGGTGGTGCGCTTCAGCTGCAGCAGGTGCAGGCGCAGGGCGTTCACACTCGCCGCATCGCCGGCCACCTCGTGGAAGGCCTCGATCATGCGCGCATGCGTCTCCGCGGGGAAGCCCCACGGATCGACCCCGCGGCGGAAGTCGGACCAGTACATGCCGAGCTCATCGCTCTGCACCGCGCGTTGGCGCAGGCTCTCCACGATGCGGGCGGCATCGATGTGCCGGTCGAAGCGGTGCAGCACCAGGGCCAGCAAGGCTTGGTCGTGCAGCCCGTAGCCCTGCCAGCCATCCGCGGCACGGTCCAGCAGCCATTGGGCCGCAGCACCCGCCGCACCGTCGAGGGCGATGCGCCGGAAGAAGCTGCGGGCGTAGAGGTAGTGCAGGTCGCCATGGTCGGGGCGGAAGGCGGCCAGGGCATCCTTGTCCAGCTCGCGCTGCCGGCGGCGGTGCTCACGCAGCACCTCCCCGTCCAGCCAGATCACGGCACGGCCGAGCATCCGCTGCACCGGTCCATCGGCGCGCGGATCGGCGGCGCCCACGCGGTCCAGGTGGCCCATGCCCGCCACCACATGCTGCGTCACCCAGCGGCTGGGGGGCATGCCGGCCCACCAGGGCCAGGCCCCGGTGGGCAGTTGCATCTGCTGCAGGCGTCGCATGGCCTCGTCCTCCTCGCGCGCCATGCGGTCCAGGTCGAAGAGCTGCGCGATGCGCTGCCGGCGTGTGCGGTCGTCGCGCGCGTCCACCACCCACGGCGTCTCCGCCAGCAGCGCCTGCTTCAGGTCGGCGTTGCGCTCCAGCGCGCTGGCGAAGGCATCCGGACCGGCCTGGCGCCAGCGCTCGAACACGCTGCGGATCGCCGGACGCTGGGCCACCACATGGGCCGCGAGCCGGTTGGCGTAGTAGCGGCTGAAGAGCTGTTCGGCGCATTCGTGCGGGAACTCCATCAAGTAGGGCAGCGCCTGCACGGCGAGCCAGGCCGGGTTCGGCGTGTACTGCAGCCGCAGCAGGTGGTTCCGGCGCGTGCTGGTGCGGTCGTCCGGTGTCGCGGTGAAGAGCTTGTTCAGCGTGAAGGTGCGCGTGCCCGGGCCCTTCATCCACAGCGGCAGGCGCTCGGTCACCAGCACCTGGTCGGTGAGCACCGGCAGCACACGCTCCTCCCCGTCCGCCGCCACCACCGTGCTCTGCGGACCCGGGCGGGCGGTGGCGGTGATGCGCACGCCCACCGCGCCCACCCCCTCCGGCACCACGATGCTCCATGAAACCACGGCGCTCTCCCCCTGCGATGCGATGAAGACCTGCTCCGACGCACCCAGCCCGAAGGCCGTGTTGAGCAGTGCGTTGGTGGCGGGATCGTAGAGCGCAAGGGCGGCCAGGCCTTCGGCGCGGCCGGGTTCGGTGACGTTCACCTTCGCGGTGAGCACCATGCGGTCCCCCGCGCGCAGGAAGCGGGGAAGGTTCGGCACCACCATCAGCGGCTTCACGGTGCGCACGCTGCGGGCCAGCTTCGCCAGCTGCAGGTCCGGCGTGTGGGCCAGGCCGAGCAGGTTCCAGCGCGTCAGCGCATCGGGCACGGTGAAGCGCAGCACCACGCTGCCGTCGCGGTCCGTCAGCAGGTCGGGCAGGAAGAAGGCCGTTTCGCGCAGGTCGCTGCGCAGCGGGGGCGGTGCGTCAGCGGGGCGCTCTTCCCGTGGATCCGTGTCCTTCGGCGCCTCTTCGCCCTTCTGCTCGATCACCCCGCCGCTCACATCCCCATAATTGGCCGGCACACCGCTGGTCACCATCTCGACCTCTTTCAGTTCCGCTTGGTCAACGCGAATGCCATCTACATAGGAGTAAGTGGACTCGGAACGCGCTCCACGGACGACCACGTCCATCGCGTCCGCCCATCCATGATGCCCCGTGAACCCGTGGGTCTCCAGCTGCGGGTACACGCGGACCGCGCCGGGCGGCGGCGAAAAGGGGCGCCACACCTCGACCCCGCCACTGGTGCCGAAGGGCGTGGTGCGCTGCCAGCCCAGCCGCGCATCGTGCCGCGGATGCACGTCCATCACCCAATCGTGCGGCACGAAGTGGTCGAGCGAGGCGTCGTACATCGCGGCGAGCAGCTGGGCGGCCACGGCGTTGCCTTTCGCGCCACGCAGCTTCAGCCGCCACTCCTCCCGATCGCCGGGCTGCAGTTTGTCGCGGAAGCTCATCCACTCCACCTCCAGGTCCTTGTTGGTCCACGGCACATCGATGGGCACGGTGCGGGCGTGCACGCGGCCGCGCTCCACGCACAGCAGGTGCACGGCGAAGCCGCCCCGGTCATCCTCGCGCACGGGCAGTTCCACGCGCTGCTGGCCACGGCTCAGCGTCAGTCGGCGGCTCACGGCTTTCACACCGTCGCGTTCCACCTCCATCAGCACGCGCGCATCGGGCAGCGCCGAGCTCAGCAGCAGCACGGCCTTCTCCCCGGGCTCGCAGCGCCCCTTCACCACCTCCACGTGGAAGGCCTCCCCGGCAAAGCCGGTGTGCTGCACCGCGGGATCGTAGAGCGTCACCACGGAACGCACGCGCACAGTGTCGCCCCCCTCGTCGCGCGCCAGCAGATCGATGCGGTAGGTGCCCACATCCCAGCTGCGCGCATCGGGCAGGAGCAGTGCGCGCCCGCTGGCGCGGTGGCCGCTGCGTGCGTACACGGCTTCGGCCACGGGCCAGGTGAGCGGGTCCGCCGCATCGCCATAGGCGTCGTCCGGAAAGCGCTGCTCATGCGCAGCCCGATCGAGCAGCGGGCGGTCGGGCCGGGGCAGCAGGCGCTCGCGGAAGGGCCGCGCGGGTGCCTGCAGGCGCTGGATGCGGACGTCCACCGGCACGTCCACCTCCTGGCCGTTGAGGTTGCGCACGCGCAGGTCGATGCTGTCCAATGCGCTGCGGTCCACCGCTTCGCCGAGGCGCAGGTCGAGGGTGATGCGGCGGTGCGCCAGGTCGAAGGTGGTGCTGCCCTGCTGCGGCTCGCCGGAGCGGTCGGTGACCACGGCCTCCACCGCGAAGTGGAAGGTGGGGTCGGCGTCACGCGGGAAGGCCGGGTCGGCGGGTGCGATGAAGCGTGCGATGAAGCGGCCCTGCGCGTCGCAGGTGGCGGTGCCGGTGGCCACCTGGGTGGCGCGGCCCCACGGCAGTCCGCGCCAACCGAAGCCGCACCACCACGGCATCCGGGGCGTGCGCTGCACGGTCCAGCGCACGGTGGCGCCGTCGAGCGGAACGCCCGCATAGCTCGTCGCCGTGCCGGTGAGCTCCACCTCGTCGTTCAGACGCGGCTGTCCGGCCAGGGGATCGAAGCGCACCTCGAAGGTGGGCCGCTTGTACTCCTCCACGCGCAACTGTGTCGAGCCATGTTCTTCCTCGATGCGCATCACCCCGGTGAGCGCTCCGGTGGGCGCGATGAAGCGCGCGACAACCGCGCCATAGGCATCCGTGGTGAACGGCACCGTGTCCACCACCTCGCCGTTCACATCGTGCAGGTGGAGCACGCCGCGGTGGCCCGCGCGCACCATCACCTCATCGCCCTGCTTCACGGTGACGATGCCCTTCACGTGGATCTCCTGCCCCGGGCGGTAGATGGCGCGGTCGGTGAAGAGGAAGGTGCGCAGGCTGTCCACGACAGGCGGATCGCCGTTCCACCAGCGGTACCCCGCATCGGCCATCCAGCGGTCATCGCCCTGCTCCAGCACCAGCACCTGCCGTCCGTTGGCGGGGTTGAACGCGGGCTGTGGCCGTCCATCCACATCGGTCACCGCTTCGCCGAGCTTCACCGGCTGGTCGCTGCCCGAGCGGTCGCCGTAGAGGCTCACCTTCACCCCCGGGAGCGGCTCACCGGTCCAGCGGTCCATGACCAGCACCTCCTGATCGGGACCGGCGCTGCGCTGGGCCAGCGCGAAGCGGGTCACCTGCACGTGTGTGAACGCGATGCGGTCCTTGCCGGCGGCGAAGCGGGCGCTGTCGCTCACCAGGATGGCGTAGCGGCCGGCCGGCAGCCCGTCCACCGGCAGGTCCACGCGGTGCGGGTTCAGGTCGCCGTCATCGGGCAGCGCCAGCGTCCAGCTGCGCACCGGCCGCTGCTGCAGCAGCCACTCCTGGTGGTCCCGCTGCCAGCGGCGGTCGCGGCCGGGTTCCTGCGGGTCCTTCACCACGCGGAGCCACACCTGCGGCGTGTTGCGGTACCGCAGGCTCAGCAGCAGCTCGCGGCCCGGCATCGCGGCCTCCTCGCTGCGCAGGTCCAGCTCGTGGTCGAGCAGTTGGGCCCGCAGCACGGCGGCGTTGCGCGCGCCGGTCGAGCCCGGGAAGCGCGCCATGGCCTCGTCGCACAGGGCGAGGGCCGTGCGCCGTTCGTCGCGGTGCGCCTCGCTCACCAAGGGGTCATAGCGGTCGGCGCGGTCGGCGTGCCACTGCGCCATGGCCAGCGTCACCTCGCTCCAGCAGCTGTCCTCCGGCACGCGCGTCCGCAGGGTGAGCAGGGCGTTCAGGTAGAGCGAGTCGGCGTGGGGGAGCGTGCTGTGGGCGCGCACGTGGGCCAGGCGTTCCAGCGTGGCGTCCACCAGCGCGTCCGGACGGTCGTCGCTCATGTGCGCGCGCTCCAGGCGTTGGTGCAGGCGCATGGCCATCAGGCCCCAGGCCCCGGTATCCGCGTGGACGAAGGGCTTGAACACGAAGTCGTCGAAGAGGGCGAAGTGGCGCGGGTCGTTCAGCTGGAAGGCATCGGCAGGCTCGGCCAGCCGCGTTTCGGGGTTGCGCAGCAGGTCCAGCGCGCGGTGGCCCAGCAGGTCGAAGAGCGTAGGGCGCAGCGCAAGCGCGCCAGGGGTCTGCACACCCCGGGCGGTGGGCACGGTGCGCAACAGGCCACCGAGGTCGGCGGTGGCGAAGGCCTTCAGGCTGTCCAACGGCTCCAGGGAGCGATGCACATGCCGCAGGATGTGCTGCATGTAGGTGCTTTGCGACCAGGTCTCCGGATCGGCGGGGTCATCGGCGGTGCGCCCGCGCTCCAGCACGCGCCAGCGGTCGTCGCTGTAGGCGTTCCACCAGGCCTCGGCCAGGGCGCTGTGCAGCAGGGGCACCAGAGGCAGCGGGGCGCCGGTGGCCGTCAGGCTGTCGGTGGTGCGGTCCAGGTCCTGCAGCACCTGCAGGCGGGCGGTGCCGGTGAGCTGGCGCAGGTAGGCCCGCCGCATGTGCGCGGTGAACTGCAGCAGCGCATCGCCCGATCCCCGGGACTCGGCCAGCAGCCCGTCGGTGGCGGTGAGCGCATCGGCGTAGCGCCCCTCGCGCATCAGGGAGTCCACCATCGCCCAGCGGGGATCGGGGCTCGTGGCGCGGCTGCGCAGGTCGCTGCGGCCGCTGCGGCAGCCGGCGGACCACAGGAACGAGAGGAGCAGAAGAAGCAGCGGGATCCTACGCACAGCGGCCATCAGCGGCGCGGCCACGCTGGTGCGGCGCCGCGGCGCACAAAGGTGGGGACGGGACCCGTGATCCGGGCCCTACGGCTCCACCAGCACCCGGGCCTGCCCCCGTCGGTCGCCCGTGCGGCCCCGCAGGGTGAGGAGGCCCGCTGCCGTGCAACGCACGTCGACGGCATCGGGGCCGGCAGGCCACCACTGCAGCGCCACGCTCCGGCCCAGCGCGTCCACCGCCTCCAATGTCCGCAGGTCGCTGAGGCCGGGACCGCGCAAGGTGAACTGGCCGGTGTTCGGGTTGGGACCGGCGGACCAGTGCAGCGGCCGACCGGGTCCACCGCCCACCCCCTGCGGCAGGGCAAAGCAGGTATCGCGCGGAGCGTCCAAGGGCCACTTGCCGATGTAATTCAGTTGCGGCCCGCTCATGAACCCGAAGAGGTTACGACCGGTGGCCGCATAGAGCGTATCGGCGCTCGCAGCGATGCGGCCCAGAACGGGCCCAGGTCCGCCCATCACGCACACCTGCTGCCCGTCATACTCCAGCAGGGCATAGCTGCTGTCCAGGCCGGCGGCCACGAAGGTGCCCGTGTAGTACAGCTTGCCGTTGGCCACCAGCAGATCACGCCCGTAGGCGATGTGGTTGATCGTGGGGAAGGGGTTGAGCCATTGTGTGCCATCCCAGGCCAGCAGGGCGCTGGCCGGGTTGCCGGCTGAGGCGGCGATGTCGCCGCACACCCACAACAGGTCGTTGTACACCAGCATGTCGGTCACAAAGGGGTCGCCGGCCAGGCCAGGCCCCAGCTCCTCCCAGGTGCTGCCGGTGTAGCGGGCCACGTCCGTGGCGCCGTTCACCGTCCAGAAGTTGCCGGCCACGTGCATCTGGCCCTGGTAGCGGCAGGCGGCAGCCGTGTACCCATAGAAGGGCTCGTCGGGGTCGTACTGCCGCCATTGCACGCCGTCCCACGTGAGCCAATTGCTCAGGGCGGGGCTGGTGCCGAACTGACATGGACCGAATAGGTGGACCTCTTCGTCCAGAGTGTCCAAACGAAGCGCACTGCAGGAGCCGGTGGTGCCTGAAGCGATGCCCATGCTGTGCCAAGCATCCTGCTTCCATTGGGCCACCCACTGGGTGTTGGGCACGGAATCCATGGTCTGAAAGCCTCCGGCCACGACAAGAGCGGTATCCGTGACCAAGAGCGCCTTGGCGGGCGAACCACCGTACTGGGTTACGCCGTCGCCCAAAGATCGCCAACTTAATTGGTCCCATACGGCGATACCATTGAGCAGCAAACTATCTGTGGCCGTGTTGATCATTGAGCCCGCCACGTAAAGTCGTGCGTTGGCGCCGTCATACTTAATGTCAAAGACCCCTCCGAGCTCGAATCCACCTCCAACACTTTCCCATTGAGCCATGCACATTGGGGCACAGCACCAAAAGGCAGCCGAAACGGCGCACGACCGGATCATGGCTGAAGGATGATCACATTCGCCCCGACCATCGCACCTGCTTCCGTGCTGCATCGGAGTAAGTAAGGTCCCGCTGCCATTCCTGCGGTCGATAAGCGACCCACAGAGCCGGAGATCGTGGACCCCAGGACGACCTGACCATCAGGGCTGAACAGATCGAGCTGATAGGTTCCCGCTTCTTCCAAGGATACAGTGATCCAGTCCTGTGCAGGATCCGGATAAACGAAAAGCGGTGTCGAACTTGGTCGTTCGCTGCGATCGTCCACCCCTACGGTATAGTCCAGCGTCAGTTGCGCGTAGTACGCATCCCGGTCGCCCAGGTTCGCTCCCACATACCACGGTTGCACCGTTCCGGGCTGGTTCAGGGGCATGCCCCATGTGCTGGCCGTGGCACCGCCGAGGTACACCCGCTTGCCCGTGGCCGTCACATCCAGTTCGGTGATGTGGTCGAGCCCATTGCCGCCGAGCATGGTCACCATCGATCGCGGTTTGGTGACACAAAGTAGTGAAACAAACGCATCACGATCCGGAAGCCGGATCCGCCTCACGCGAACCGCGCAAGGTCCACCTCTGGATCCAGCGGCTTGCCGTCGAGCAGGTGGTCCAGCAGGTGTTGCGCGCACCAGGGGGCGAGCAGCACGCCTTTGGAGCCGAGGCCGTTGAACGCGGCCTGGTGCGGCGCGATGCGGCCCAACAGGGGTCGGCGGTCGCTGGCGGTGGGGCGCACACCGGACCAATGGTCCACCACGTGGAAGGCCTCGACCTCCTCGGGTTCCAGCGGGGTGTGCAGCAGCAGCTTGTGCAGGCGGCGCAGCAGGTCGGCCCGCCCGGCGGGGGTGGGCCCGCTCCACACGTCGTCCCAGTCGTAGGTGCTGCCCACGCGGTAGTCGTCGCCGCCCAGGGGCAGGATGAAGCCTCCGCGGTGCACCAGCACGCCGAGGCCCAGGCCGGGCAGGCGCACGGTGAGGCGTTCCCCGCGCACGGGGACCAGGCCCTTCAGGGTGGCAAAGGGGCCCCCGCACCACACCAGAAGCGGGGCGGTATGCCCGAAGAGATCAACACCGCCAGAGAGGGCTCGCACATCACCGGGTGCCACGCTGCGTTCCTCCAGCACGCCTTGTTCGCGCCAGAGCACACGCCAGGCGGTGAGCAGGCCGGCCACGTCCACCCAGGCGGCGCGCTTCACCTGCCCATGGCCGTAGGGCTGGTCCACGCGTTGTAGACCGGGGTCCGTGCACGTCTCGATGCTCAGGTAGTGGCCCACCTCGGGATCGTTCATGCGCACACGCCATTCACCAGCCTCCTTGGCGCTGGGAAAGACCTTCACCAGCGGCAGGGGGTGCCAGACCTCACGTCCCACGTGCAGGCCCGCCTCGCGGTAGAAGGCGCCGGCGATGGGCAGCAGTTCGGGGGCACGCCAGCTGAGGAGGGTGCGGCGCAGGGCCACCGGGTTCACCAGGCCGGCGGCCACCCACGAGGCGCGGCCCTCGCGGGGCTCATCGAACAGGCGCACGCGCAGGCCGCGGCGCAGCGCGGTCTCGGCGAGCACCGAACCGGCGAGGCCCTGGCCGACGATGAGCAGGTCGTGGGAGAAGGAGGCGGACAAGCGTACAAAGATGGGGCATCACGCCGCCATCAAGCGCTGCATGCGTTCGAGCAGGAGCTCGTTGTCGCAGGGCTTCTGCACCAGGTCATCGGCGCCGGCGCTCCGTACGGCGGCGATCAGGTGCGGCTGCTCGTAGGCGGTGAGCACCAGCACCGGCACGGTGAGGCCCCGGGCGCGCAGGTCCTCCACCACCGCGAGACCGTCGAGGTGCGGCAGGCCGATGTCCACCACGATCAGGTCGGGCAGGCCGGCCTCCAGCAGGGCGTGCAGCCCGCGGGCATCGGCCAGGGCGCTCACCCGCCAGCCGTTGCGCAGCATCCGGTGGGTGAGCAGCGTGCGCACCAGCGGATCATCCTCGAGCAGCACGACATGGGGCATGGCAGCGGGGGTCTTGTCCCCGGTGCTACGCGATGCGGGCGGCGGGTGTTACAGGCGGCCGCTGAGCCACTTCACCACATCGTTGCCGTTGGAGAAGAGCAACAGGCCCAGAAGCAGCACCATGCCCACCATCTGGGCCACCTCCAACACCTTCTGGTTCGGTGTGCGGCGGAAGACCATCTCATAGAGCAGGAACACCACGTGGCCGCCGTCGAGCGCGGGGATGGGCAGGATGTTCATGAAGGCCAGGATGATGCTGAGGAAGGCGGTCATGTTCCAGAACACCTGCCAGTCCCAGGTGGGGCTGAAGAGGCCGCCGATGGAGCCGAAGCCGCCCATCTGCTTCACCCCGCTGGCGCTGAAGAGCAGCTTCAGGGAGCTCACATAGCCGCCCAGTGTGTTCCAGCCGTAGGCGATGCCGGCCGGGATGGACTCCAGCAGGCTGTAGCGCTCCTTGGCGAAGGTGAAGTAGGCCTCCGGGGGTCGGTTGCCCACACCGATCAATCCCTGGTCGCTCACGTTCACGGGCAGCTGCAACGTGTCCGCTCCCCGGAGCACCCCCAGGGTCGCCTGCTGCCCCTTCAGTTCGCCCACCGCCTCGCGGAACTGGGTGAACCACGGGGTGGGCGTGCCGTTCACGGCGATCAGGCGGTCGCCCTTGCGCAGCTCGCTGTCCTTCGCCGTGCCGTCCGGTAGGATGGTGTCCACGAAGAAGGGCACGCAGGGGGTGAAGAGCGTCTTCTCGTTACGGTCCAGGATGCGGTCGGCCACATCGGTGCTGAGGGTGATGTCCATGGTCCGGCCCTGCCGGTCGATGGTGAGCGTGCGCGCCTCGTCGATCAGGATGGCCCGGCCGAGCTCCTCGATGGAACGCACGGTGTGGCCTTCCACGGCGAGGATGCGGTCACCGTCGGCCAGGCCCTGCTCCTTCATCACGCTGCTGGGATGGAGCCCGTAGGTGACGTTCTCCAGCGGCAGGTGGTCACGGCCCCAGGTGAAGAGCACCGCGATGTAGATGAGCATGCCGAGCAGCAGGTTCACGGTGACGCCGCCCACCATGATGATGAGGCGCTGCCAGGCGGGTTTGGCGCGGAACTCCCACGGCTGGGGGGCCTGCGCCATCTGCTCGCGGTCCATGCTCTCATCGATCATGCCGCTGATCTTCACGTAGCCGCCCAGGGGGATCCAGCCGATGCCGAAGACGGTGTCGCCGATCTTGCGCTTCCACAGGGCGAACTTCCAATCGAAGAAGAGGAAGAACTTCTCCACGCGGGTGCCGAAGAGGCGCGCGGGCACGAAGTGACCCAGCTCGTGGAGCGTCACCAGGATGCTGAGGCTCAGGATGAGCTGGCCGGCCTTGATCAGGAATTCCATGCGGGGCTTGCCCAGGCGCGGGCGCTGCGGCGGGTCTCGTCATCGGAGGCCACCAGGTCCTCCAGCGTGGGCCGCGGTACAAAGGTCGCCTTTGCGAGGCGTTCCTCGATCAGGTCGCTCATCTCCAGGAAGCCGATGCGGTCCTGCAGGAAGAGCTCCACGGCCACCTCGTTGGCGGCGTTGAGCACGCAGGGCGCGTTGCCACCCCGCGCGAGGGCGTCCAGCGCAAGGGCCAGATTGCGGAAGGTGCCCAGGTCGGGCGGCTCGAAGGTGAGCGAAGGGACCTTCGCGAAGTCGAAGCGTGGCCAGGTGGTGCCCAGCCGGTCGGGGTAGGCCAGCGCGTACTGGATGGGCAGCTTCATGTCCGGCAGGCCCAGCTGCGCCTTCATGCTGCCGTCGTGGAACTGCACCAGGCTGTGGACGATGCTCTGCGGGTGCACCACGATCTCCACCTGCTCGGGCCGCAGGTTGAACAGCCACTTGGCCTCGATGGCCTCCAGGCCCTTGTTCATCAGGCTGGCGCTGTCGACGGTGATCTTGGCGCCCATGTCCCAGTTCGGGTGCTTCAGCGCCTGGGCCCTGGTGGCGGTGGCGAGCTGTTCGCGTGTACGGCCGCGGAAAGGCCCGCCGCTGGCGGTGAGCACCACCTTCTCGATCGGGTTGTGCCACTCGCCCACCAGGCACTGGAAGATGGCGCTGTGCTCGCTGTCCACCGGCAGGATGTTGACCCCCTTGGCACGGGCCGTGGAGGTGACGAGCTCACCGGCCACCACCAGGGTCTCCTTGTTGGCCAGGGCGATGGGCTTGCCGGCCTCGATGGCGGCCAGCGTGGGCTTCAGCCCGGCATAGCCCACCATGGCGGTGAGCACCATGTCGATGTCGGCCATGGCCACGGCCTGCGCGATGGCCTCCTCACCGCCATACACCTTGATGCCCTGCGGGAAGAGGGCATCCTTCACCCGGTCAAGCTGCGTGACGTCGCCGATCACCACCGCATTGGGGCGGAAGGCCAGGGCCTGCGCGATGAGCAGATCGGCGTTGCGGCCGGCGGTGAGCAGTTCCACGGCGAAGCGGGCGGGCTGCTCACGCACCACCTCCAGCGCCTGGGTGCCGATGCTGCCCGTGCTGCCCAGGATCGCGATCCGTTTCTTCATCGGTGTGGTCTCCGCATCCGCCATGGGTCATGAACTCATGCGCACATGAGCACACGGGCACATGAACACATGAGCTCCCGGGCGCCTGCGGGGCGCAAAGTTCGGGCTTGGCGCTGCTGGTGCATGCGCGACCTTTGGGAAAACCATCCACAATGCGCTTCGCGATCCTCGTTCTGTCGATCCCGTTCCTCTTCGGTGACCTGCGGGGCCAGGACGCCGCCTATCTGGCCCAGTTCGACGCGTTCCAGAAGGCCAGCGGCACCGAGGCCATGCAGCGCAGCGCCATGGAGGCGATGATGGACGTGCAGGAGCAGGACCCCGATGTGGACAAGGAGTTCCTCAAGCGGTTCCGCAAGGAGGTGCTGGGGCGGCTTGGTGAGCTCAACGCGGAGATCGCGGTGCTGTACCACGAGCGCTTCAGCCTGGAGGAGCTGCAGGAGATGACGCGTTTCTACGAAACCCCGCTGGGCCGCAAGCTCGCCCGCGAGAACCCGGGTCTGGTGGAAGGCTCCACGCGCATCGGCGCGGCCTGGGGCCAGCGGGTGGCCACCGAGGTGCTGGAGGGCATGCGATGAGGCTCAGCGCCCAGCCGCCGCGCGCCGCAACCGGTCGTTGATCGCACGACCCAGACCTTCCTCCGGGAAGCGCTCGGCGACGATCAGCTGGCAGTCGCTCGAATCCAGCTCCCGCAGTACGGCGAAGAGGTGACGGGCCGCGGCGGCCAGATCGCCCTCCGGCGAGAGCACCTCGCAGCGGTGGGCGGGGTGCTCGGTGCGGAAGCTGATGACCCCTACGGCGCGCCCGGCGAAGCGACGGAGGAGGGCCGGCACGTCACCCACATGCACAGGCTTTCGAGGGGCATAGTGGCTCTCCAACATCCCGGGGGCTTGCGGTCGGGCGTTGGTCGGGGCTTGATGGACGGGACCCACCACCTCTCCGATCGCTTCCACGGGCACGCCGCCCGGTCGGTACAACACCCAATTCCCCTGCCAACCCAGGATGGTGCTTTCCACCCCCACGGTGCACGGTCCGCCGTCCAGGATGTAGGGGATGCGTCCACCGAGCTGGTCCAGCACATGCCGGGCCGTGGTGGGGCTCACGTAACCGAAGGGATTGGCGCTGGGCGCGGCGAGCGGAGCATCCAGGGCGTCAAGCAGCGCACGCGTCATGGGGTGGGCCGGCATGCGCACCGCCACCGTGTCCAGACCGCTGGTCACCAGATCGGGCACGCCAGGTCGCTTGGGCAGCACCAGGGTGAGCGGCCCGGGCCAGAAGCACCCGATGAGCGCCTCGGCCTCGGCGGGCACCTGGGCCACTTGGTCCAACTGCCGCCGGTCGCGCACATGCACGATCAGAGGGTCGAAGGCGGGCCGCTGCTTCACGCTGAAGATGGTGAGCACGGCCTCCTCGTTGAAGGCGTCCGCCGCCAGTCCATAGACGGTCTCCGTGGGAATGGCCACCACCGCCCCCTGCTTCAGCAGCTGCGCGGCATGGGCCACATCGGTCCCGATCGTCGTCTTCATCGCGGGGCGAAGTTCCGCACCACCCGGGGAACCGAGCGCCCCGTTCGTTGTTCCTTCGTCCGATAGGCCCCCCGACCCATGCGCACACGCCCTCCCCTGTCCTTCCTTCTTGCGGCCATCGCGCTCACGGCGCAGGCCCAGGTACCGGACGACTTCATGCAGTTCAACGCGCAGCGCGAACGCACGAGCGCCACCAGCATGCTGGTGCTGGGGGGCTGGGCGGTGGGCAACTTGGTGGCGGGCGGCGTCGGCATGGCCACCACGCCCTCGGGCAGCGAAGCGTTCCACTTCCACCAGATGAACGCGGCCTGGAACGTGGTGAACCTGGGCATCGCGGTGCCGGCCTACCTGGGCGCGAAGAAGCGGCTGCGCGGTCCGTCGACCCTGGATATCCCCGGCACCTTCGACTCGCAGCGCAAGGTGGAGGCCGTGTACCTCATCAACACCGGGCTCGATCTGGCCTACATGGGCGCCGGGCTGTGGTTGTGGGAGAACGGGCGCGGCGATCCGGCGGCCAAGCGTAGCGAGATGTTCCAAGGCTTCGGAACCTCTTTGCTGTTGCAGGGCGGATTCCTTTTCGTGTACGACCTGGCCAACTACATCGTGCACGCCCGCCACTGGAAACGGTCGCGCGCCGGCCTGTGGCAGCATCTGCAGTTCAACGGCACCAGCATCCGATACGACTTCTGAACGGCACCATCGGTCCGCGTTCGAACCCCTGGGATCGACCCACCGACCCGGCCGAACACCCCGCGTTACCTTGCCCGCACCGACCATGATGCGCCACCTTCTCCTGGCCACTGCGGTGGTCCTGTCGGCCACCCTGAGCCACGCACAGCGCAAGCCTGCACCACCCGCGAACGATACGCTCAAGGCCGACCAGCTCGCCGGCCTGAAGTTCCGCTCCATCGGCCCGGCCTTCATGAGCGGGCGCATCGCCGATGCGGTGATCCACCCGACGAAGCCGAACACCTGGTACGTGGCCGTGGGTTCCGGTGGCGTGTGGAAGACCGTGAACGCCGGCACCACGTGGAGCCCCGTGTTCGACGGGCAGGGCAGCTACTCGATCGGCTGCATCACGCTCGATCCGCAGGACCCCGAGGTGGTGTGGGTGGGCACCGGCGAGAACGTGGGCGGCCGTCATGTGGGCTTCGGCGACGGGGTATACCGCAGTGCGGATGGCGGCAAGACCTGGACGAACATGGGGTTGAAGACCAGCGAGCACATCAGCCGCATCGTGGTGCACCCGAACGATCCCCACACCGTGTGGGTGGCGGCGCAGGGTCCCCTGTGGAGCAAGGGCGGCGAGCGCGGGGTGTACCGCAGCACCGATGGCGGGAAAAGCTGGAAGCGCACCTTGGGCGATGACGCGTGGGTGGGTGCCACCGACCTGCTGGTCGACCCGCGCGACCCGAAGCGACTGTACGCCGCCACCTGGCAGCGCCACCGCACCGTGGCCGGCTACATGGGCGGCGGACCCGGCTCGGCGATCCACCGCAGCACCGATGGCGGCGAGACGTGGACCAAGCTCGAAGGCGGCATGCCCTCCGGCAACCTCGGCAAGATCGGCCTGGCCATTTCCCCGCAACAGCCCGATGTGCTCTACGCCGCCATCGAGCTCGACCGCCGCAGCGGCGCCGTGTACCGCAGCGCCGACCGTGGCGCCAGCTGGACGAAGATGTCCGACGCGGTGAGCGGTGGCACCGGCCCGCACTACTACCAGGAGCTCTACGCCTGCCCGCACCAGTTCGACCGGCTGTACCTGGTGAGCAACACCACGCAGACCTCTGACGACGGCGGCAGGACCTTCCGCAGCCTGAACGTGGATACACGGCACGTGGACGATCACGTGGTGGTGTTCCGCAAGGACGATCCGGACCACCTGCTGTTCGGGTGCGACGGTGGACTGTACGAGAGCTTCGACCGCGGCGGTACCTGGCGTTTTATCGGCAACCTGCCGGTGACGCAGTTCTACAAGGTGGCCGTGGATGATGCGCTTCCTTTCTACAACGTGTTCGGCGGCACACAGGACAACAGCACCCAGGCCGGGCCTTCGCGCACGGACAACGAGCACGGCATCCGCAACAGCGATTGGAGCGTGATCATCGGTGGCGACGGGCACCAGCCCGCCACCGAACCTGGCAACCCCGACATCGTCTACGGCCAGTGGCAGCAGGGCAACCTGATGCGCCACGACCGCCGCACCGGCGAGAACGTGTACATCCGCCCGCAGGCGGCACCGGGCGAGCCGTGGGAACGGAGCAACTGGGACGCACCCATCGTGGTGAGCCCGCACGACCCCGCCACGCTCTACTTCGGCACCTACCGCGTGTGGCGCAGCAACGACCGCGGCGACAGCTGGACCGCGCTCTCCGGCGACCTCACCAACGGCACCGAGCGCACGCGCACACCGTTCTTCGGTACCACGCAGGGCTGGGACAACCCCTGGGACCTGTACGCGATGTCGGAGTACGCGACGATCACCTCGCTCGCCGTGTCGCCGGTGCAGCAAGGGCTGATCTACACGGGAACCGACGACGGCGCCATCCAGGTGACCGAGGATGAAGGGAAGACCTGGCGCCGCGTACCCTTCAGCGCGCTGCCCGGCCTCCCCGCCACCGCGTTCGTCAACGACATCAAGGCCGACCTCTTCGACGCGAACACCGTGTACGCCGCCTTCGACGACCACAAGAACGGCGTGTACACGCCCTTCCTCTACCGCAGTACCGACAAGGGCCGCACCTGGACCAGCATCGCCGGTGACCTGCCGCAGCGCACGCTGGTGTGGCGCGTGGTGCAGGATGAGGTGAAGCGCGACCTGCTCTTCGCCGGCACCGAGTTCGGCGTGTTCGTCACCACTGACGGCGGGAAGCGCTGGCTGCAGATGAAGGGCGGCCTGCCCACGATCCCCGTGCGCGACCTCGCCATCCAACGGCGCGAGCACGACCTGGTGGCCGGCACCTTCGGCCGTGGCATCTACATCCTCGACGACTACCGCGCGTTGCGTGACCTGAGCGACGACATGCGCAAGGCCGAGGCCACGCTGTTCACGCCGCACACAGCGCACTGGTACAATCCGCGCTCTCCGCTGGGTGGTGGTCGCGCCGGCTCCATGGGCGACGCGTTCTTCACCGCGCCCAACCCGCCCTTCGGTGCCGAGCTCACCTACCACCTCAAGGAGAACTACAAGAGCCGCAAGGATCAGCGCAAGGCGCACGAACAGGAACTGACAAAGGCGAAGCAGCCGCTCACCCTGCCCGCGTGGGATACGCTCGAGGTGGAACTTCGGTCGCCCGACCCCAAGGTGTGGCTGATGATCACGAACTCCAACGGTGAGGTCGTGCGCCGCGTGGAAGCCACCAACGCCAAGGGCTTTCAACGGGTAGTGTGGGACCTGCGCGCCGATGCGCGTGCACCGGTGACCCCCGGCAACGCGGACGGTGCACCTGCGGGCAGCCTGGTGGCCCCCGGCATGTACGGTGCGCAGCTTTTCAAGCAGGTGGACGGTGTGCTCACCGCGATCTCGGCACGCGTGGACGTGCGCGTAGAGCCCTTGATGAAGGGCTCGCTGCCGGGCAACGCACCCGAGGCCGTGGCGCAGTACGCGCGTGAGCTCGAGGAGCTGAGCGCGCGCAGCGAACGAATGGAACAGCGCTTCCGCGCGGCACAGGAGCGAAGCACGCTGCTGCTCGCCGCCTATGCACGCGCACCACGCACCGATGAGGTGCTGCACCGCGAGCTGATCGCCCTGCGCGACACCCTCCAAGCCATCGACATCACGCTGAACGGCAGCAGGGCGCGAGGGCAGGTGGGCGAGGAAAGGCGGACGCCCGGGATGCGTGACTTCCTGTGGAATGCGGCCGGCGGAGCGAGCGCGCTCACCTATGGACCCACGGCCACGCACCGTGCGAGCCGCACGCACGCCGAGAAGCTGCTTGCGGACCTTGAACGCCGGGTGAACGCAGCCTTCGGCAAGGCCGATGCCCTCGAGCCGCGTGTGCAGGCGCTGGGCGCACCGGCGCTGAAGGAACGGTAGGGCTCACCCCAGGCCCTCCGCGTGCCACCGGCCGTTCGCCGGGCGGGACTTTGCGCGCTGCAAAGGTCGATCCAGGTGTGCGGCGTCAGCCCAATGGGAGCCTGCGGACACGGGCCATGGTGACGGTCATGGCGATCAGTGCCCCCTCCCTCAACTCCGGGCCGAATTGAGCAAGCACGAGCAACACGGGTTCAAGCAGCCGCTCCATGGCCGTGTCCCTCTCCCTCACGATCACCACACTGGGCGTGCGCTCCTGTGAAGCGAACAGCAGGTCCCCGAAGTCGAGGTCGTGCGTGAGGATGACGTGGTCGTGAAGCCGTGCCCATGCGACAATGTCCGCATCCGCTGCAACGGCATCACCCACGAGCGACCAATGCACCGCCTCATGGCCGGCCCGGACCAGCCCTGCTGCGAGACCGGGCGGAAGGCACATGTCGACCACGACCCTCATGCCCGTTCGATGGGCAGGTCCTGATCATTGGCCAGCAGCATGGCATAATTCAGCACTGCGGTGATGTCCTCATCCTCCAGATAAGGATACATCGCGAGGACCTCCTCCCTGCTCTTCTTGGAGGCGAGCAGGCCGATCACCGTGCCCACCGTTATCCGCATGCCGCGGATGCATGGACGACCACCCATTTTCCCAGGCTCGACCGTGATGCGCGGCGCTACCTCCATGACTTCAAAGGTATGTGGCGGTGCCGCCGCCCGCCAACCCCTCCACATACCGCCGGTCGTTCGCCAGGCGCGGCACCTTGCTCTGCGCGTCGTTCATGCCGCGCGCCTTCATCCAGGCGGCGAAGGACCCACGCGGCAACGAGCGCACCACCAGCGGCCGCAGCACTTTGCCGGTGACCAGGTCCTTGTAGTAGGGGTTACGCTGCTGCAGCGCCTCATCCATGATCGTGGCGAACCGTTCCATATCCGCAGGCTGTGCGGCGAACTCCATGTGCCACTCGTGGAACGGAAGTCCTTCGGCGGGTGAGAGCTGTGGCGCCACGGTGAACTCGGCCACTTCGCAGGGCACCGCGGCGATCGCATCCTTCAGTGCGCCCTCCACCTCCTCGGCGATCACGTGCTCCCCGAAGGCGCTGGTGAAGTGCTTGGTGCGGCCGGTGACCTTGATGCGCGGCGGGGTGAGCGATACGAACTTCACGGTATCACCGATCTCGTAGCCCCAGAGGCCGGCATTGGTGTAGAGCACCAGGGCGTACTGCGTGTTCAGCTCCACCTCGGCGATGGAGCGCGGACGGCGGTCGTTGCCCTGCATGGGCACGAAACCGAAGTAGATGCCGTTGTCGAGCACCAGCAGCAGACCATCGTCGTTGTCCTTGTCCTGGTAGGCGATGAAGCCTTCGCTCGCGGGGAAGAGCTCCACGCTCGGCACGCTGCCACCGATCAGCGCCTCCATGCGGCTGCGGTAGGGCGCGTAGTTCACGCCGCCGTACACGAACAGCGAGAAGTGCGGGAACACCTCCTTCACCGTGGCCTTGCCGGTGCGGGCCAGCAGGCGCTCGAAGTACATCTGCACCCAGGCGGGGATCCCGCTGATCAGGCGCAAGTCCTCCTGCATCGTCTCCTCCACGATGGCCTCCACCTTCGTCTCCCAGTCGGGGATGCTGTTGGTGGCGAACGAGGGCATGCGGTTCTTCAGCAGGTACTTCGGGACGTGGTTCGCCACGATGCCGCTGAGCCTTCCCATGGGGATCGCGCCCTTGCGATCGAGCACGGGGCTGCCCTGCAGGAAGATCATCTTCCCGTCCACGAAATCAGCACGGCCGCTGTGCGCGATGTAAGCGAGCAGGGCACGGCGCGCGCTGCCGATGTGGTTGGGCAGCGAGTGCTGGGTGATGGGGATGTACTTGGCGCCGCTGGTGGTGCCGCTGGTCTTGCACAGGTACAGCGGAAGTCCCGGCCACAGTACGTCCTTCTCCCCGGCGACGATGCGATCGATGTACGGCCGGAAGCCTTCGTAGTCGCGCAGTGGCACGGCTTGCACGAGGCCGGCGTGGTCGTGCACTTGGTGCAGCTTGTGGTCGCGACCGAAGGCCGTGGCCCGGCCAAGCTCCACCAGCTGCCGCAGCGCACCCAGCTGCGTAGCGGCAGGGTCCATGGCGCGGCGCATCACCGCGTTGGTCACGAGGCGGGCGTAGGGCTTGGCGATGGCGCTCTTGAGGCTCATGTCCAGGGACAGGGGAAGGAGCGTGGGATGCAAGCTTCCTGCGCCTGCGCCTTGGTTCTCACTTGAACACCATATAGGCCTGCGGGTCGATGGCCTCCCCATCAAGCCACAGTTCAAAATGCAGATGAGGCCCGGTGCTGAGCTCCCCACTGTCACCCACGATCGCGACGGCCTCACCGGCCTTCACCTTGTCGCCCACCTTCTTGAGCAGCACGCTGTTGTGCTTGTAGACGCTCACCAGATCGCCCCGGTGCTGCAAGTGCAGGACATGGCCGCCGTCGCTGGTCCAGCTGGCGAGCGTCACGGTGCCGTCCAGGCAGGCCTTCACGGCCTCGTCTGCCTTGGTCACCACGTCGATGCCGAAATGCCCCTGCGCCCGGTCGAAGGTGCTGGTGACGATCCCGCGCAGGGGCGGGAAGAAGAACACCCCGGCCAATGCGCGGCGCTCACCCGCCGGACCCGAGGCCTCGGACAGCGCGTAGGCCTCCTCCTCCTTGACCTTGAGGCGGAGCAGGCTGTCCTTCAGCCCCGGACGAAGGTCCTCCGCCTTGGGCACCTGCTTCACGGCCCGCAGGCGGAAGCTGGTGTCCGCGGCGACCTCCCCGCGCAGGACGCGCTGCAGGTTGGCGATGTACAGGGCCTGTTCCTCCAGACGGTGATCGAGCGAATCGGCGAGCAGGGTGCTGCGGTAGGCGTTGATCTTGGTCTCCTGGTCCGAATATCCCGGGATGTAGCGTTTGAGCGGCGTGAGCACGATGATGGCCGCCACCATCAGGCCGTGCAGCGTGAAGGCGGCGATGGCCAGCAGCAGCACGTTGAGCCGCGACAGCCGGATGCTGAACCGCTCCTCGAAGGTGCGGTCGTTGATCAGCAGCAGCCGGTACTTGCTCTTCAGCTTGCGCAGCACCTGCTTGCGCGGACGGAGAGCGGTGGGCTCGGCCATGCGGACAAATATCGGCGTGACCAGGGCCCTTCGGTACCTTCAGCGCCGCCATGGACCCGGCCCGCAACGTTCTTCTGTCGATCACCGCGGGCGTGTGCGGTCTTCTGCTTCTTCCCGGGCTGGTGCGTGAGGGCATGTTCATGGACGGCATGCTGTACACCGTGGTGGCCCACAACGAGGCCCGCGGCATCGGCACCTTCTGGCAGCCGCGCTTCAGCCAGCTGGGCCTGGCGAACATGGACACCTTCCACGAGCACCCACCACTTGGGTTCGGGATGCAGGCCCTGTGGTTCCGGACGTTCGGCAGCGCCTTCTGGGTGGAGCGCGCCTATGCGCTCGCCACCGCCCTGCTGATGGTGGCGCTCCTGCTCGGGATCTGGCGCGAGCTCACGCGCGGCGATGCGCGCATCCGTGGCCTGGGGGCCTGGCCCGTGCTCTTGTGGGGCATCGTGCCCCAGGTGTTCTGGTGCACGCACAACAACATGCTGGAGAACACCATGGGCCTGTTCACCACGGGCGCCCTGTGGTGTGCGCTGCGCGGCCTGCGCACGGGCTCCATGGCCCTGGCGATGGGCACCGGCTCGCTGGTGTTCCTGGCCACGTTCACCAAGGGCGTTCCCGGGCTCTTCCCGCTGGGGGCTCCGTTCCTCTGGTGGCTGTTCACCCGGCAGGGTGGCGTGCGCAGGATGGTGCTGTTCACCGTCGTCCCGCTGGTCACGGTGGTGCTGCTGTACCTCGCCCTCTGGCAGTGGCCCGAGGCCCGGGCCAACCTTGAGCCTTACGTCGAGGCCCGCCTCATGCACAGGATCGCCGCCAAACCCACCGTGGAGCATCGCTGGCAGATCCTGCTGGACCTGTTCAACTCACAGCTTGGCCCGATGATGCTGGCCGGGGCGCTGGTCCTTGGAACTGCACGTGGCGCGTCCGGGCCGGCCACAAGCCGCTCCGCGCTCGCCCTGCTGGCCATCGGGCTGTCCGGCGTGGCCCCCATGATGCTCACCCTGGTCCAGAAGTCGTTCTACAGCGTACCGGCCTTCCCGCCGATCGCCCTGGGCCTGGCCCTCTGGAGCGCGCCGGCGCTGGAGCGGCTGCTGGAGCGTATCGCCCTTCGCCGGGGCCTCGCCCGAGGGCTGACCTTCGCAGGCGGAGCGGCCCTGTTGACCGCTCTGGCGACCTCGGTGCTGCTCTGGGGCCGGCCGGGGCGCGATGCGGACATGCTGCACGACGTGGCCCGCATCGGGGACACCATACCACAGGGCGCGCTCATCGGCTGCGCCCCCGAGCTCTGGGAGCACTGGAACCTGCAGGGCTACCTGCTGCGCTACCACGACATCTCCCTTGACCCGCATGGACGGCCGCACACCTGGTTCCTCGCGCCTGTGGGGAATGACCTTCCAGGGGGATGCCGCCCGGAGGGAACGGTGCTGCGCACCCTGCAGCTGGCCCGCTGCACGCATGGGTCGGGGGCGATGAAATAACTTCGCCCGTTCGCAGTTGATGCTCCCGTGAAGCGGATCCCCGTCCACCTCGCCGCTCTTGTCGTGCTCCTGGCCCTCCTGGCCGGCGGGTGTTCCAAGGAGAAGGACCGCTTCCTCAACCGGGCTTACCACCGTCTCACCTCCCGGGACAATGGCTGGTTCAACGCCAATGAGAAGCTCAAGGAGACCGTGGACGGCATTGAACGGGCCTATCTCGACGACTTCGACAAGGTGCTGCCCCTCTTCGTCTACGGCACCGAGGACCAGTCCAAGGGGGCCGGCGGCGACCTGGAGAAATGCATCGAGAAGTGCTCGCTGGTGATCGAGCGGCACAGCATGGACATCAAGGGCAAGCAGCGCAACAGCTGGATCGACGACGCCTATTTCGTCATCGGCCGCAGCTATTTCTACAAGCGGGCCTGGTTCGATGCCCAGCGCACCTTCGACTACATCGGCCGCAAGTTCAAGGACCAGGACAGGCAGTACGAGGCCAAAGTGTGGCTGGCGCGCACCCTGATGGAGACCGAGCAGTACGCCCGGGCCCAGAGCACCCTGGACGAGGTGAAGGAGGTGAAGGAGCTGCCCAAGCGGTTCCCGCATGACGAGCTCGCCGCAGTGCAGGCCGACCTGGACCTGCGGCGCGGCAAGGTGGACGATGCCATCATGAACCTGGAGCGGGCCGTGGACATCACCAAGGACCGTCAGCGTCGGGTGCGGTGGACCTTCATTCTGGCGCAGCTGTACCAGGTGAAGGGCATGGACGACCGCTCGATCGCCGCCTACAGGCAGGTCACCCGGATGAACCCGCCGTACGAGCTGGCCTTTCACGCCCAGGTGTTCCAGGCGCTGGCCTTTGACCGGGGCGACAGCAAGGCCTTGCGCAAGATGCTCAACCGCATGCTGCGCGACGACAAGCATGTGGACCACTTCGACATGATCCACTACGCGCTGGCGGACATCGACCTCAAGGAGAACAAGGACAGCAGCGCCATCGCGCACCTCAAGCGCAGCGCCTATGTCAGCACCAACGACACGCGCCAGAAGGCCAAGACCTGGCTGCGCCTGGCCGACCTGTACTTTGACGACCGCGCCTACCCGGATGCACAGCTCTACTACGACAGCACGAGCACCCTGCTGGCCGAGGAGCATCCGCGCTACGAGGAGGTGTCCACGCGTGCGGAGGTGCTCGGCGATCTTGTGGAACAGCTCAACATCATCGCCCGGGAGGACAGCCTGCAGCAGCTGGCGGGGATGGACCCCGAGGAGCGCGAGAAAGCCATCAAGCGCCTGATCCGCGAACGGGAGAAGGCCGAGGCGGAGAAGGAGGCCGCCGAACAGGAGGCCCGGGAGGCGGAGGCCGCAGGAACGGCCGCACCGGCGCGCCCCGCCACGCCGGCCGGCGGCGGTTCAGGGGCCTGGTACTTCTACAACCCCCAGCAGCTGGGCCGCGGGCTCTCGGAGTTCAAGAAGAAATGGGGCAACCGCCCCTTGGAGGATGACTGGCGCCGCCGCGACAAGAGCGGGTCCGCCATCGCCCAGGAGGAGCCCGAGGAGGCCGGCGAGCCCACCGCCGAGGGCAAGGAGGGCGAGGGCAAGGAGGGGGAGCCCGAATGGAAGGACCCCGGGTTCTACCTGAAGGACCTGCCCACCAGCGACACCGCCCTGGCCGCTTCCAACGCGATGATCTGCGAGGCGATGTACCGCAGCGGGATGATCTACAAGGAGAAGCTCAAGGATACCGACAACGCCATCGAAAGTTTCGAGACGCTGATCAACCGCTTCGAGGAGTGCCGCTTCACCCCCGAGAGCCACTATCAGATGTACCGCATCTACCTGGCCAGGGAGAAGAGCGGGAGCTTCATCGATTTCGGGGGCAGCACCTCGCAGGCCTATGCCAACATCATCCTGGAGCGCTGGCCGGACAGCGAGTTCGCCCGGCTGGTGCGCGATCCATCGTTGCTGGAGGGCGGCGAGGCCCGGCGCAAGGTGGAGGCCGCCGAGTACGACCAGCTCTACCGCGAATTCCGCCAGCGCAACTACCTGCTGGTGATCTCCACCTGCAATCAGGTGATCACCAACGAGCCCCGCAACCACCTGCTCGGCAAATACCACCTGCTGAAGGCCATGGCCATCGGCGGCACGCGTGAGCTCTCCGCCTTCCGGACGGCGCTGCAGGAGACCAAGGACAAGTTCCCCGCCACCGAGGAGGCCAAGGCCGCCGAGGACCTGCTGGCCGTGCTGGACCGCCAGGCCACCTCCGAAGGGGCGCCTGCGGAACAGGGCAAGGCCCCGACGAACACCAGTTCATACCGGGTGGACCAGGGTCCGCACTACATCGCGCTCATCCACCCCAACAGCGCGGGGGACATCAATACGGTGAAGACGAAGATCAGCGACTTCAACCGGCGCTACTTCCCGGGCCGCAACATCCTCATCGAGAACACCATCCTGGACGCCGAGCAGCAGGTGGTGGTGCTGCGCCTGTTCGATGACAAGGCCGCCGCCATGGCCTACTACCAGCAGTTCCTCGGCGACGTGGGCATGTTGGGCGGCATCAATGACCAGGGGCATCCCATCTTCGCCATCAGCCCGGACAATTACGCCCAGCTGTACAAGAACAAGGACGTGGACGCCTACGCGGCCTTCTTCACCCAGAACTACCTGCCCAAGCAGTAGGCTTCGACCGGTGGCTTGGTCGGATCATCTGAGCCGTTAACTTTGTCCCTGACGATCAGGAACCTGTACGCGATGGCCCTTTTCCAACCCGATAAAAAGTCCGAGCCCATGAACAAGGCCGCCGAACCGGTGAACACCGGCAAGATCAACAGCATCATGGAGGGCACCTCCATCGAGGGCGAGATCCGCAGCGACAGCAACCTTCGCATCGACGGCCGGGTGAAGGGCACCATCAACGTGCGCGGCCGGCTCATCGTGGGGCAGACCGGGGTGATCGAGGGCGAAGTGAGCTGCCAGAGCTCCGACATCGAGGGCACCCTGGTGGGCAAGGTCAACTGTCAGGACCTGTTGAGCCTGAAGGCCACCGCCAAACTGCAGGGCGACATCAACACCAAGAAGCTGGCCATCGAGCCGGGGGCGGTGTTCACCGGCAACTGCAGCATGGCCGGGGGTGTGGTGAAGGAGATGGACCCCGTGCGCCTGCGCACCGAGGCCGCCCGTCAGGAGGCCGCGCCCGCACAAGCCGTCCGTTGACCCTCCGTCGATGACCCAGGGGCGCAGCACCTCCCCCTTGGTGCCCGTGCTGCTGTTCACCATGGTCTGTGGCGTGTGCACAGCGCTCTTCGTGCGGCTGGCCGGCCTTTCCTTGCACTGGGGCTATGGGGCCGTCCTCATCCATCTGGGCGGTGTGACCCTGCTGCTTCATCTGTGGCAGGAGCGCGCGATGGTGAATGACCCCAAGGGCTTCGTACGGCGGTTCATGGCGGGCCTCATGCTGAAGATGTTCGTGAGCATCGTGGCGGTGGCCGTGGTCCTGCTCACCCTGCCCCGGGCACAGGCCGTGCCGCTGGCGCTGGCCTTCGCCTTGCTCTACCTGGCCTTCCTGGGCTTCAGCACCGGCCGGCTGGTCCACCTTTCGCGTCGTCAGCCCACTTCCTGATGGGCACCGCTCCCCGGGGCCGGAGGTCTGACGAGGCGCGCAAAGGGGTCAACGCCTATCTCCGCTACAGCGCGCTCGGCCTGCAGATGGCGGGCATCATCCTGGCGGCCATCTGGGCCGGACGCTGGCTGGACGGGCGCATCGCCCTCCGGTTCCCGGCCTTCACCCTGGCGTTCGCCCTGCTGGGCATCACCGGGGCCATGATCTTCCTCTTCAAGGAGACCCGGCGCTGATGTCGGCCTTCGGCTGAATTGCTGCGGATCGCTACCTTCGCGGCCGCAAACGGGACGGACCCCCACGCCTGATGTCGCTGAAATCCTTGCTGCGCCACGCTTTTCTGATCACGGCCACGCTCCTTCCGGGCCGTTACGCCGCGCAGCACAGCTCCCCGGACAGCACCGCGCATCACGCCACGATCACCGTGGATGCTGACGCGCATGCCACCTCCTCGCCCGATGAGGGCCATGGGTCGATCGAGAAGTTCAATGCCGGCAAGCTCATCATGGACCACATCGGCGATGAGCACGGGTGGCACCTCTGGGGCCACACGAGCCTGCCGCTGCCGGTGATCCTGTACAACAGCGAGCGCGGCCTGAGCCTCTTCAGCAGCGGCCGGTTCGACCACGGGCACAAGACCTACGGCGGCTATGCGCTGCATGAGGGGCACGTGGTGGCGGTGGATGCACCGGACGGCTCGGACGCGCATCACGCCGCGGTGAACGAGGACTTGGCCGCCGCCACGGTGGACCTGAGCATCACCAAGAACGTGGCCACCCTGCTGATCGTGTCGGCCCTGTTGCTGTGGGTCTTCATCAGCGTGGCCCGGGCCTACACCCGCCGCGCGGGTCAGGCGCCCACCGGCTTGCAGAACCTGGTGGAGCCGATCATTCTGTTCGTGCGTGACGACCTGGCCAAGAGCGCCATCGGGCACCGGTACGAGAGGTACCTCCCGTATCTGCTCACCGCCTTCTTCTTCATTTTCTTCAGCAATCTGCTGGGCCTGGTGCCCTTCTTCCCGGGCGGCGCCAACCTCACGGGCAACATCGCCGTCACGGTGGTGCTGGCGGTGATCACCTTCCTGATCGTCACCTTCAGCGGCAACAAGCACTACTGGCATCACATCTTCGCCATGCCGGGTGTGCCGGGCTGGGTGCTGGCCATCCTGACGCCGGTGGAGATCCTGGGCATGTTCCTGAAGCCCTTCGTGCTGGCCATCCGACTGTTCGCCAACATCACGGCGGGCCACATCATCGCACTGAGCTTCTTCAGCCTGATCTTCGTCTTCGGCGAAACGAGCGCGGGCGCCGGCTATGGCGTGGCCATCGGATCGTGGCTGTTCACCGTGTTCATGTTCATGCTCGAGCTCCTGGTGGCCTTCATCCAGGCGTACGTCTTCACCTTCCTGTCGGCGATGTACATCGGCGCCGCCGTGGAGGAGCCCCATCATCACTAGAAACCCGAACTCCCTTAAACCCGCATTCCCATGTTCCTCTCCGTTCTCCTCGACCTCGGCGTTGGTTACGGTATCGCCGCCCTCGGCGCCGGTCTGGCCGCCCTCGGTGCCGGTGTGGGCATCGGCCGCATCGGTGGCGACGCCGTGCAGGCCATGGCCCGTCAACCGGAAGCCATGAACGACCTGCGCGCCAACATGATCCTCACCGCCGCGCTCGTGGAAGGTGCCGCCTTCTTCGCCATGGTGGTGGGCCTGCTGGTGGTGCTGAAGGAGATGCCGGCCGCCGTCTAAGGCCGCGCACCGTCGTCCAACCCCGAACCCGCAGCCATGACCGTCCTGGCCAGCCTCGTGAACCCGTCCATCGGTCTCATCTTCTGGATGACGCTGACCTTCGTGACGGTCCTGTTCCTCCTCGCCAAGTTCGCCTGGAAGCCCATCCTCAACGGGCTCAAGGAGCGTGAGGCGTCCATCGCGGACGCCCTGAACGAGGCGAAGCGCGCCCGTGAGGAGATGGCCTCGCTGAACGCGAAGAACGAGGAGCTGATGCGACAGGCCCGGGAGGAGCGCGAGCTGCTGCTGAAGGAGGCCCGCGACATCCGCGACCGCGAGATCGCCGAGGCCAAGGGCAAGGCGAAGGCCGAGGCGGACGCCTTGCTCACCAGGGCCCGCGCCGACATCCAGAACGAGAAGAACGCCGCCCTCACCGAGATGAAGAATCAGGTGGCCGAACTGAGCATCCTGGTGGCCGAGCGCATCCTGCGGGAGAAGCTCGCCGACACCAAGGCCCAGCAGTCCCTGGTGGACAAGGTGATGGCCGAAGCCCAGCTGCGCCGCTCATGAACATCGCACCGGTCGCCTACCGCTATGCACGCTCCGTGATGGAGCTGGCCCTGGAAAAGGGGCAGCTGGACGCGGTGCAGGGCGACATGCGCCTGGTGGCCGGCACGTGTGCAGCGAGCCGCGACCTGCAGGTGCTCTTGAAGAGCCCCGTGGTGAAGCCCGACGCCAAGGGCCGCATCCTTGAGCAGATCTTCGGCGGCAAGGTGGGGCCCATCACGTCGAGCTTCATGGGCATCCTGGTGCGCAAGGGCCGGGAAGTGCTGCTGCCCCACGTGGCGGAGGCCTTCAACGAGCTCTACAAGCTGCACAAGGGGATCGTCTCGGTGCAGGTGACCAGCGCCGTGCCCCTGGACGACAAGGCCCGGGCGCAGGTGCGCGCCATGGCCGAGTCCCGCCACCCCGGGCGCACCATCGACCTGCAGGAGCTGGTCGACGCCGAGCTGATCGGCGGCCTCAACATCCGCATCGGCGACGAGCAGGTGGACGGCACGGTGAGCCGTCGCCTGGCCGATCTGCGCCGAGAATTCTCCAAGAACCCGTACATCCCCGCGATCTAACGCCTCTAGACCCCTCCTCCGCCAAGGCGATGGCGGCATTGACATGGCCGAAGTGAAACCCGCCGAAGTGTCGGCGATCCTCAAGCAAGAACTCGCCGGCTTCCGCTCGGAGGCCGAGCTCGAAGAGGTCGGTACCGTCCTGCAGGTCGGCGACGGCATCGCGCGCATCTACGGACTGAAGGGCGTGCAGAGCGGTGAGCTCATCGAGTTCACCAGCGGGCTGCGCGGCATCGTGCTCAACCTGGAGGAGGACAACGTCGGCGCCGTGCTGCTCGGTCCGAGCGTGGGCATCAAGGAGGGCGACACGGTGAAGCGCACCAAGCGCATCGCCAGTATCCGCGTGGGCGAGCAGATGGTGGGCCGCGTGGTGAACACCTTGGGTGAGCCCATCGACGGCAAGGGGCCCATCGGAGGCGAACTGTTCGAGATGCCCCTCGAGCGCCGCGCCCCGGGTGTGATCTTCCGCGAGCCCGTGAAGGAGCCGCTGCAGACGGGCATCAAGGCCGTGGACGCCATGATCCCCATCGGCCGCGGCCAGCGCGAGCTGATCATCGGCGACCGCCAGACGGGCAAGAGCACCGTGGCGATCGACACGATCATCAACCAGAAGGAGTTCTACGAGGCCGGCAAGCCGGTGTACTGCATCTACGTGGCCATCGGCCAGAAGGGCAGCACCGTGGCGGGCACCGTGAAGACCCTTGAGGAGAACGGCGCCATGGCCTACACCACCGTGGTGGCCGCCAACGCCAGCGACCCGGCGCCGATGCAGTTCTACGCGCCCTTCACCGGTGCCGCGATCGGCGAGTACTTCCGCGATACCGGCCGTCCCGCGCTGATCGTGTACGACGATCTCTCCAAACAGGCCGTGGCCTATCGCGAGGTGTCCCTGCTGCTGCGCCGCCCTCCCGGCCGTGAGGCCTACCCGGGCGACGTGTTCTACCTGCACAGCCGCCTCCTGGAGCGCGCGGCCAAGATCACGGGTGACGACAAGGTGGCCGCCCAGATGAACGACCTGCCCGAAAGCCTCAAGGGCAAGGTGAAAGGCGGTGGATCGCTCACCGCGCTGCCGATCATCGAGACGCAGGCCGGCGACGTGTCCGCCTACATCCCCACCAACGTGATCTCCATCACCGACGGGCAGATCTTCCTGGAGAGCAACCTCTTCCTTAGCGGTGTGCGCCCGGCGATCAACGTGGGCATCAGCGTGAGCCGCGTGGGCGGCAATGCGCAGATCAAGAGCATGAAGAAGGTGGCCGGTACGCTGAAGCTCGACCAGGCCCAGTACCGCGAACTGGAGGCCTTCAGCAAATTCGGTTCAGACCTCGACGCCGCCACCAAGGGGGTGCTCGACAAGGGCGCACGCAACGTGGAGATCCTCAAGCAGGGCCAGAACAGCCCCATGCGCGTCGAGGAGCAGATCGCCATCATCTACTGCGGCACCAAGGGCCTGCTGAGCAAGGTGCCGGTGAAGAACGTGAAGCAGTTCGAGGCCGAGTTCATCACCATGCTGCGCAACAAGCACAGCGATGTGCTGGCCGCGTTGAAGAAAGGCGACTACAACGACCAGATCACCGGCACGCTGGAGAAGGTGGCCGCCGACCTGGTGAAGAGCCTGGACAACTAAGTATGAGCGGCGAGTGACGAGTAGCGAGTGGCGAGTGGGCCATCCGAGGTCCCACTCGCCACTCGCGGGCCAAAGGCCGAACTCGCCACTCGCCACTCGCTATTCCCCCGCACCATGCCCAGTCTGAAGGAGGTACGCAGCCGGATCGTCTCGGTGAACAGCACCAAGCAGATCACCGCCGCCATGAAGATGGTGAGCGCGGCGAAGCTGCGTCGTGCCCAGGACGCCATCCTGCGCATGCGGCCCTATGCCGAGAAGCTGCAGGCCATCCTGGGCAACGTCAGCGCCACCCTGGACTCCAGTGAAGGCCGTTACGCCCAGCAGCGTGAAGTGAAGCGCACGCTGGTGGTGGCCATCACCAGCAACCGCGGCCTGGCCGGCGCCTTCAATACGCAGGTCACGCGCGTGGTGCGCCGGCTGGCCAACGAGGCCGGGCATGAGATGCACGTGCTGTGCGTGGGTAAAAAGGCCATGGACGCGTTCCGGAGGACGACGTGGAACCGGCCCGAGCTGCCGCAGGACCTCGCCGGCCTGTTCGATGGCCTGAGCTTCGACAAGGCGGCCCCCGTGGCCGAGCTGCTCATGCAGCGGTTCGACGACGGCACGTACGACCGCATCGTGCTGGTGTACAACCGCTTCAAGAACGCCGCCACCCAGGTGGTCACCACCGAGCAGTTCCTGCCGGTGCTGCCCACGGCTGCGCCCGCGGATGCGAAGGCCTCCACCGGGGAGTACATCATGGAACCCGACCGGCGCACCATCGTGGAGGAGATCATCCCCAAGAGCCTGAAGATCCAGCTCTACAAGGCCCTGCTGGACAGCTTCGCCGCCGAGCACGGCGCGCGCATGACCGCCATGCACAAGGCCACCGACAACGCCGATGCGCTGCTGAAGGACCTCAAACTGTCCTACAACAAGGCCCGCCAGGCGGCGATCACCGGCGAGATCCTGGAGATCGTGGGCGGTGCTGAGGCGCTGAAGGGCTGATCCCGATCTTCATTCGGGCCACCCGGCTTCGACCCACCTACTGGTCCACTGTACGATCCCGTCACAGGCAGGAGCAGGGCTCTTGTTGAAGGGAGTCGTAATATCACACCATGCAACGGCGTGCTGCCCAGTGGACCGTTCTGGGCTGCTCGCTCATCGTATCCCTGCTCCCTGCATGCGGACACACCGAACTGGAGGACGCGCAGCCGGGACCAGAAACCGCTTCGGACATCCTCTTTCTTGATCCCGAGCCCGACCCGTCCACGACCGCACCGTGGTGGGGACCGGTCCGCATCGACCTTGACCAGGACTCGATGGTCGACGTGGAGTTGCATGTGCTCTACACAGAGGACAGCTCCACGCCGTGGCCTGAACCGTTGTGGGGCACACGGGCTGTGGCCGCGGACAGCGCCGTGCGCATCACGGCCGGGACGATCGGCGGGGGCTACCTCCCCCTGCTCGAGGGCGACCCGATCGACAACGACCTGACCTGGTCCTCCGCCATCACCTTCCACCAGGAGGTGAGCGGCGGGGGCATCACCGGCCTATGGCCGACACCGACCACCGGGTATATCGGTGTTGAACGCTTGGTGAACGGAGCGGCCCACCGGGGCTGGGTTTCCGTAAGGACGGAGGCCAGCAGCATCGCCTACCGGAGCAGCGGGTTCCAACGGGGCGGCGGTGCGATGATCGGGGCGGGGGAGGCAGGCCAATAGGCCATTCGTTGGGCCAGCCCCTCCATCGACCAAGGCGCACATTTCATCGACCGGACGGCCGGAACGTTCGTCGGAGCTTGACACGATAGCCCGGATCCCGGAACCTTTGTCGAACCTATCCGACGCGGTTGCGTACAAGCGTGCGCGAACGGGAACCCATGACGATCCGCCTATCCACTGTAGGAGTGTTGATGTTGGTCGCCCGTGTCAGCGCGCAGACCGGACCGGGCGGGGTCGGCACCGCGGCCAACAACGTGCTCTGGCTGAGCGCTGATGCGGGCGTGAACACCACCGGCGTTGCGGTGAACAGCTGGAACGACCGCTCAGGCAACAACAACCACGCGGCCTATCAGGCGGGCCAGCCAGCGCAACGGCCGTCCTTGGTGGCCGCCTCGCAGAACGGGTATCCGAGCATCGACTTCGACGGGGTGGATGATGAGCTGCTGGTGAACGATGCGGCCTCGCTCGATCTGAACGGTTGGGACTTCTTCCTGGTGAACGCCGTGGACGCCGCCAAGAACAACAACGCCTGGTTCACCAAGAGCACGAGCACCACCTGCAATTACGGCTGGTGGAGCACCTCCACCAACGCGATGCAGATGCCGATCTACGACATCTTCACGCTGTTCAATGCCCCCGCCACCGTGGCCAACGTCACCGGTGCGGCCTTCACGCTGGAGCAATACACCAACAACGTGTTCTTCGGGCTCTTCCCCTCACGCACCGTGTACCGCAACGGCGTCAGCATCTACACGGACCTGAACCTGCTGCAGCTGCCGCAGCACAACAATCAGCCGTTGCGGATCGGCAATGCGGCGGGGGCGACGGGATGGAACCTGGACGGCGACATCGCGGAGCTGGTCCTGTTCAACAGCCGGGTGAACAGCGCCCAGCGCATCATCATCAGCAACTACCTGGCCGCCAAGTACGGCCTGGTCCTGGGTGCGAACGAAGTGTACCGGATGGACAATGCGGCCTCCGGCGACTTCGACCACGAGGTGGCCGGCATCGGCCGCATCGACGCCGGCAACCAGCACACCAGCGCGCGCGGGAGCAGCATCGTGCACATCCATTCCCCGAGCAACCTGGGCAACAACGAATTCCTGATGTGGGGCCACAACAACGCTATCCTGGGTACCTGGGGGTCGGTGGACCTGCCGGCCGGGATCCAAGGGCGGTGGTTCCGCGTGTGGCGGGTGAGCGAGCTCAGCCCCGCAGGATCCGCTGTGGACGTGGGCAGCGTGACGATGGACTTCGACCTGAACGCCTTCAGCCCCATCGTGGCCACTGACATCCGGCTGCTGGTTGACACGGACAACGACGGGATATTCGCGGACGAGACCCCGATCGGCCCGCCAACGGCCATCGGTGGCGGCATCTACCGGTTCAGCGGCATCACCCAGCTGGCGGACCAGCGGCGCTTCACGCTGGGCACGATCAACACCACGGCCACACCGCTGCCCGTGGAGCTCATCGGCTTCGAGGCGGAGGCACATGACCCGGAAGGCATCGCCCTCACCTGGAGCACGGCCACCGAACGCAACAACGCGCAGTTCGACATCCTGCGGTCAACCGACGCCGCCAACTGGCAGGTTCTGGGCCACGTGGAGGGTGCAGGCGACAGCCAGGAGCGAAACGACTATCTCTGGTGGGACACGCAACCCATGATCGGGCTCAACTACTACCGGCTTCGGCAGGCGGACCACGATGGCAACGCCACGGACCTTCCGGTGCGAACGGCGTGGTGGTCCACGGGTGCGGGACCGGTGGTCTTCCCCAACCCCACCGATGGCGCTGTGGAGGTGTTGGTCCGGGACGACAGGCCCGTGGCGGTGGAGGTGCTGGACCCCCTCGGTCGCGTGGTCCTGCAGCGGACGGCCCCGGGCGCAGGGCGCCTGGGCATCGACCTGGGCGGACTTCGCGACGGCACCTATACGCTGCGCTGCGTGCAGGGCGAGCGCATGAGCGTGCTGCGGGTGGTGCTGCAGCGCTGAGGGGCATCGTACTTTGGCGCGGGCCTTGTGACCCCGGGAGCGCATGCGCCGGATCCTTCTTCCGCTGATGGCCGGGCTGCTCCTGTGCCTGCTACCATGGTGGATCCCCGGACCATCGGAGGACAGCACGCTTGAACTTCGGGCCGAACGCCTGCAGCGCCGCATCACCGCGGCCGATGTCGAACTGCAGACGCAGGTGGAGCAGTTGGCCGCGGACATCGCCCGCGAACCCGTGGAGCGCGTGGCGGCCGCACGAGGGCCGCGGTTGGTGCAGCTGGCCGAACGCCATGGCATCGAGCTGTACGTCCTGCGGAACGACCGCCTCGTGTGGTGGACCGGCAGGTCCCCGGTGGAACGCAGCGCGCTGATCAACGACCAGGCCGGCCACCTTCGCCTCCCCGACGGCATCTACCTCCATCGGTCCAACACCCGGGCCGACGTGGAGGTGCACGGCCTTCGGCAGGTGTGGTACGCCCCGCCCATCGAGAACCGCTACCTGGAACGCGGCTTCCATCCTGGACTTGAGGCGCCGACCGGCGTGTGGGCGGAGGCCGGTCCCGGTGTGGGGCCCGTGATCCGCGACGGACGGGAAGCGGTCATGTTCCGCGCGGTGGCCGGCGGTGGCGGATCACAGGGCGAAGGCTGGCCCCTCGCGCGCTCCCTGGCGGTGGTCCTTGGCATGATCCTGCTGGTGATCGCCGGTCGGCGCCTGGCCGTGCACATCGGGCGATCGCACGGTGCCTGGGCCGGTACGGTCGCGTTCCTGGCGCTGTTGGGGGCGTTGCGGTGGATGGGCATCGCCGTGGGCACCCTGCCCGACCAGGGCCGGTTCATGCTCTTCGACCCGGGGCTCTACGCCAGTTCGGCCTGGCTGCGCTCCCTGGGAGACCTTCTGATACAGTCCATTCTGCTGCTGCTGGCCGCGGTGCAGGTCCGCGATGCGTTCGGACGCGGGCACCTGCCGAAGGGACTGCGGGGGCGCGGGGGCGCGATGGCCCTGGCGTTCGGCCTGCTGTTCCTGGGCGATGAGCTCGCGACCGTGGTGCACGGTGTGGTGAGCGACAGCCGGATCGAACTGGACCTGCGTCACATCGAATCCTTCGACCGGTACAGCCTGCTGGCCCTGGGCGCGGTGGCCCTGTTGTTCGCTGCGTGGTGCCTGTTGGCCGAGCTCTGGTCGCGCCTCGTTCGCACGCATTCCTTCACGCAGAGCGTGGTGGGGCTGGCACTGGCCTTCGCCCTGCTTGCCGCCATCCGCGTGCTGGGCCCGCCTCAAAGCCTGCTGGAGGCCGTCTGGGCGCTGCCTCTGCTGTTGCTGGCCCTGGCGGTGCGGCATCGAAGGCCCGGGTTCACCGAGGCCGTGCTCACCCTCGCGGTCATCGCGGCGCTCAACGCCCAGGTGATCGGCGATGCGGTGGAGGCCCGCGAGGAACGCACACGACAGGCGGTGGCCGAGCGGCTCCTCACCCAGGAGGATCCCGTGGTGGAACTGCTCTTCCGTGAGGTGGCCCCCACCCTCCGCACCGATCCTGCGCTGTATCAGCTGCTCACCGACACGGCGACCTGCACGGCGGCCGACCTGGACCGCACGGTCCGGCAGGAGCGCTTCACCGGCTATTGGGAGCGGTATGATGTGCGCCTGTTCGCCTATGGCACGGACGGGCGTCCGCGCTGTGCCACCGACGCCGCCCTGCCCACCGCAGGCGCCGACCCGTTGACCGAAGGGCTCCGGGTGCTCGCTGCTGCGGACATGCCCGACCTGCATCAGGGCACGGACGATGCCGGACGCACCTACCGCCACGCGCGCCTGGCCGTGATGCCGGCGGACACCCTGGAGCCGGCGCAGCTGGTGCTGGAGCTCCACCCCCGCCTGGTGCCCGAGGGCCTGGGCTTCCCGGAGCTGCTCCTCGCCGGCCGCGATCCGCTGGACCAACGCGTGGAGCGCTACGAGCGCGGCCGCTACAAGAGCGGTCAGCTGGTGGAACAGGTGGGCGCGGGCCGCCTGCCGGTGCTGTGGGACAGCCTGCGTACGGTGCCCGATGTCCGGGCCTACGGCGATCCGGCCCGCTCCCTGGTCATCCTGCGCGTTCCGCCCACGAGCTGGTTGGACCGCGCCACGGGGTTCAGCTACCTCTTCGCCTTCCTCAGCCTGATGCTGGCCGCGGCCATCGTGGTGCGCGCACTGGTGCGCAACCAGGGACTTCCCGTCCTCACCATTTCCGGCAAGGTGCGCCTGGCCCTTGTGGGATTCACCCTGCTGGGGCTGGTCTTCTTCGGGCTCGGGGCGCGGCGCCTGCTCGAGCGCTCCTACGAGGAACGCAGCACCACCGCGCTGCTGGAGAAGACCCGCAGCGTGCACGCCGAACTGCAACGCCGATTGGACGGGGTGGGGCCGCTGAAGGGAAGCACCGACGCCTACCTGGACCACCTGCTCGGACGCCTGAGCAATGTGTTCTTCACCGACATCCATGTGTACCGCCGCGACGGCCGGCTCCTGTCCTCCTCACGTCCGCAGCTCTTCAATGCGGGCCTGCTGGGCCGCCGCATGGACCCCGCCGCCTACCTGGAGATGGTGCTGGGCGGTGCGAGCGCGTATGTGCACGACGAATCCCTGGGCAAGGCCCTGCACCGCACGGCCTACATGCCGCTGCGTGACGATGAGGGCGTGCTGCTGGGCTATCTGGGTCTGCCCTCCTTCGCCGACCAGGCCCAGCAGGACCGCGAGCGCGCCTCGGTGCTGGTGGCGGTGGTGAACCTCTTCGTGCTGCTCTTCGCCCTGAGCATCGGTGTGGCCGTGTTCATCAGCAACTGGACCACACGCCCGCTGGACCGCCTGAAGGAGAGCCTTGCGCGCGTGGCCCTCACCGGGGCCAACGTCCCCCTGCGCTACCGCGGCGAGGATGAGGTGGGCCGCCTTGTGGAGGTGTACAACCGCAAGGTGGAGGAGCTGCGCGCCAATGCCGAGAAGCTGGCGCGCAGTGAGCGCGAAAGCGCCTGGCGGGAGATGGCCCGGCAGGTGGCGCACGAGATCAAGAACCCGCTCACGCCCATGAAGCTCAGCATCCAGCAGTTCCAGCGCAGCTGGGACCCCGCGGCACCCGATGCCCGGGAGAAGCTCGAGAAGCTGAGCACGGGCCTGGTGCAGCAGATCGATGCCCTGAGCGGCGTGGCCAGCGCCTTCAGCCAGTTCGCGCAGATGCCCGCCGCCCGCCCCGAACGCCTCGACCTGCGCGAGGTGGTGCGCGCGGCGGTGGAGGTGTTCCACGCCACCCCCGGCACCTCCATCGTGGTGCACGATGCCCCCGAGCTCATCGTGGAGGCCGACCGTGAGCACCTGCTCCGCATCCTCAACAACCTGTTGAAGAACGCCGTGCAGGCCATCCCCGAAGGGCGCGAGGGCCGGATCGAGGTGAGCGCGCGGAGGGTGGATGACCGCGCCGTGCTCGACGTGCGCGACAACGGGTACGGCATCGCTCCCGAGGTGCGCGAACGCATCTTCACCCCCAGTTTCACCACCAAGAGCAGCGGTATGGGCCTGGGGCTGGCCCTGGTGAAGCGCATGGTGGAGCAGGCCGGTGGGCGCGTGTGGTTCGAGAGCGAGGAGGGCAAGGGCACGCGGTTCGTCGTGGAGCTGCCGGTCCTTCACTAGGCCGATACCTTTGGCCTTCTCGATCAGATGATCAGATGATCAGATGATCAGAACATGTACGATCATCCATGAGCTACCAGAACCTCCTTGTCGCCAATGAAGGCGCCATCCGCACCCTCACCATCAACCGTCCCGACCAGCTCAACGCGCTGAACCGCGCCACCATCGACGAGCTGGACCGTGCGCTGAACGAGGCCGAGGCCGAAAAGAACGTGCGCGTGCTGATCATCACCGGCAGCGGGGCCAAGGCCTTCGTGGCCGGCGCCGACATCAAGGAGTTCGCCCACTTCAGCGTAGAGGAAGGCAAGGCCCTGAGCGCCGATGGCCACACCAAGCTCTTCGACCACGTGGAGCGCCTGAACAAGCCCGTGATCGCAGCGGTGAACGGCTTCGCCCTCGGCGGCGGACTGGAACTGGCCATGAGCTGCCACTTCCGCGTGGCCAGCGACAACGCCAAGCTGGGCCTGCCCGAAGTGGGCCTGGGTGTGATCCCGGGCTACGGCGGCACGCAGCGCCTGGCCCGGCTGGTGGGCAAGGGCAAGGCCATGGAGATGATCTTCCTGGGTGGTGCGGGCATGATCAAGGCCGACGAAGCACTGCAATGGGGACTGGTGAACCACGTTGTTCCGCAGGACCAGCTGCTCGCCAAGTGCAACGAGCTCGCAGCCGCCATCGCGAAGAACAGCCCCACCGCCCTGGGTGCCGCCATCCGCGCCGTGAACGCCGGCTACGAGCCCGGCGCCAACGGCCTGCAACGCGAGATCGAGGAGTTCGGCAAATGCTTCGGCACCGCGGATTTCAAGGAGGGCACCAGCGCCTTCATGGAGAAGCGGAAGGCGGAGTTCCAAGGGAATTGAACCACGGATACACACGGATCAACACGGATGAAATGCCTCTCCCCATGTGCCTTCCATTGGAACGAGCCGATCCGTGTCCATCTGCGTCCATCCGTGGTTGAACTGCTTTGAGCACCCTCCGCAAACTCGCCGGCCAGTTGAGGTCCCGCACATCATCATTGGTCAAAGAGGTCGACCCATCGTCGCCGCGTCAGTCCGAAATGGAGGATGCAAATAGGGAGCACCTTATCAAGGAGCTCATAAAGGGCGAACAGTCCGGGTTCGTGCCAGCCTTCGATAGGAACGCGTTCTTGAAGGACCTTCACCGGAAGCACAGCGCAATTGGTGGGAACTGAATACATACCGCCTTGCGGGTAAATGGAGCACAGCCCGAGGCTGGCCTAGGCTGTCTATCCCCAGCCCCTCTTTCACAACTTGTCGACGGTCGCTGCGTTCGTCATCAACCCCATCCGACCTTCGTCCGTGGTGTTAGCGTGACCGTTATCAATGACGGTCATGCGGACCCCATCCGTGTCCATCCGTGTGTATCCGTGGTTGAACGACCTTGAGCGCCCTCCGGAAACTCGCAGGCCAAACGGCCATCTACGGGCTCAGCAGCATCGTTGCGCGCTTCCTCAACTTCCTATTGGTACCGCTGTACACCAGCCAATTCGTGTTCGAGCCGGCCGAGTACGGGGTGGTCACCGCGCTCTACGCCTGGACGGCCCTGCTCAACGTGGTGCTCACCTTCGGCTTCGAGACCACCTACTTCCGCTTCGCATCCAAGGACCATGTGAAGGACAACCCCGACGGCGGACAAGTGCTCTACGCAACCGCCACCTGGGGCCTCTTCTTCCCAGCGTTGCTCTTCATGGTCTTGGGTGGCGTGTTCTCCGGGAGCATCGCCGATGGCCTCGGTTTTGGCGCGTTCGCGAGTTCGGTGCTCATGCTCGTGGGCATCATCGGCATCGATGCCATCACCACCATCCCCATGGCACGCTTCCGGCAACAAGGGCGGCCGTGGAAGTTCGCTGCGATCAACCTGCTCAGCGTGGGGGTGAACATCGGCCTCAGCCTGTTCTTCCTGTTGTACTGCATGAAGCGGACCAACATGGGCCAGAGCAATGCGCTGATCGACGCGGTGTACGACCCTTCGCTCGGCGTGGGCTACGTGTTCGCCATCAACCTGGTAAGCACCGCCGTGAAGCTACTGGTGCTGTTGCCGTCGTGGCCGTCGGTGACAGCGATGGACAAGGACCTGCTGCGCGCCATGGCGGCCTTCGGCGCTCCATTGATGATCGCGGGCCTGGCCGGCATGGTGAACGAGACCGCCGACCGCGTGATCCTTAAATACCTGCTGCCTGCGGATATCGCCGATGCGGAGATCGGCATCTACGGCGCGTGCTACAAGCTGGCGGTGCTCATCACGCTCTTCATCCAGGCCTTCCGCATGGGCGCCGAGCCCTTCTTCTTCAGCCACGCGAAGGAGGCCAACAGCAAGGAGACCTTCGCCCGCGTCATGAACGTGTTCGTGGCCGTGTGCATGAGCGCCTTCCTGGTGGTGATGCTGTTCCTGGACCTCTTCAAGTGGTTCATCCCCAACCCGGCCTACCACGAAGGGCTGCGCGTGGTGCCCATCCTCATGCTCGCCAACGTGTTCCTGGGCATCTACTACAACCAGAGCGTGTGGTACAAGCTCACCGACCGGCCGCGCGTGGGCAGCACCATCAGCATGATCGGCGCGGCCATCACCATCGTGCTGCTCTTCGCGCTGATCCCTTCGCTGGGCTACGTGGGCGCGGCCTGGGCCACCTTCATCTGCTACGCCAGCATGGCGGCCATCAGCTATGCCTGGGGTCAGAGGCACTACCCCATCCCCTACAACGTGAGCCGCGTGCTGCTGTACATGGCGGGGGCGGTGGTGCTGTGGTGGGGGTGTGAACAGATACCGTTGGAGGGGGTGGTGAAGTACGCGGTGCGCGCGGTGATGCTGCTGGGCTATCTGGTAGCGGCGGTGCGGAAGGAGCGTGGCGTGCTGCGACCGTCGTAGCCCTACCGCTGGATGAGGAAACGCGCAGCACCTGAACGCTCAGCTCCGTCCATCTGGATGAAGTAGCAGCCGTTCGCCAGGTCGCGCACCTCGATCCACTGTTCGTTCCCCCTGCTCATCCGCACGTCGCGAAGGGTCCTGCCAAGTGCATCCATGATCAGCAGGCGGTGCGTTCCGCTGGTGGTAGCCGCCCAGCGCACGCACACCCGTTCATCCGCAGGCAGCGGGAAAACCTGCATCGTTGGCAGCACCGCCTCCGGTGCGAAGCCGGTGAACAGCCCCAGGGTGTCCCAGGTGAGGAACAAGCGCGGGGGTACCGAGCCCGAGTACATGTCCTTGGTGCCATAGGCGACGAATCCGGTCGGAGTGAGCTCGATCGAAGACCCTCTATCGTTTAGTGAATCCCCATACATGCGGGTCCAAAGACTGTCGCCAACCGCGGAGATACACGTGACGGTAAGCTGCAGCCCAGGAGGAGCGAACCCTCCGGTCCTCCCTACGGCTAGGTAGGTCGTATCCGGCAGCGCCACGACCCGCTCGAAGCGCATGCCGTACCTCTTGTCCCAGATGATGTTGCCCAAGCTGTCCACGTGGACCAGCCTACTGTTCGCGTATTCGTGGGGCATGAGCATCAGTAGGCCGCTGTCCAACGTGGTGATCAGGTCCGCCGGGGTACAATACGAGGTGTCCGTGACGAACACGGCCCCTTGGGGAGTACCGTTCTGATCCAGCTTCTCCAGCTGAATGAACAGGTTGTTCTGCCCCACGGTGTCCAATGCCGAGGCCGCGATGTACCGCCCTCCATCGAAGGAGGCTGTGCCGGTCTGAGCGGTGAAGTAGTGGTAGGTCTGTTGGAATGTGTTCACGCTGAGCGTATTCCCCTGGGCGTCCAAGGTGTGGTGCTCGAACCAATTGGGTTGGACATCGCCGATCTGGATGTTCGGCTCCTGCGTGTCGAGCGCCAGCAGGTGGATCTCCTGCGCTGGTGATTCCCAAGCATCCGCCAGGATGCGCGAGCAAGGCTGATCGTACTGGTGCCACCAAAGCACATTGCCAGCCTGGTCGATCTTGAGGGCGAACAGCTGGGGCATGGGCCCGTTCGCGTTCGCGAACCCGCAATAGGTCCATGGGGCTGCGGCCGTGCCTGCGATCAGCGTGTTGCCATCGATCAGGTCCACCACGTGCGAGATCGAGGAGGGAACGAAGAGGTCGAGGCGCCGGGTCCAGAGCGTGTCGCCGGTCGGTTGCACCTTCACCAAGTAGGTGGCGATGGCCCAGTCCTCGAAGGGGATGCCGCTGCCGGGTGTCCATGTGCCGTGGATGCTGCCGCACAGCAGCAGGTTGCCATCGCTGGTGCGATGCATGAGGTGCGAAACCACGCGATGGACCGGATACGGGTACTGGTTGGACCAATCGACCCATTGGGCCGCCACCGGTGCAGCGAGCAGCACAACGGGAGCAAGGCGGAGCATCGCGCGAAGCAGCGTTCCCATGGGGTCGGTTTTGACGAAGCTAACCGTTGAAGAGGCACCTCTTGAAGGGATCCGACGGAACTTTGCGGCACCATGTCCAACACGACCGCCGCGGCCACCGAGGTCCGCATCATCAACAAGGGCCGCCACCCCCTGCCCCAGTACGCCACGCCGCACAGCGCCGGCCTCGACCTGCGCGCCAACCTGGATGCGCCGATCACCCTCGTTCCCGGCCAGCGCGCCCTGATCCCCACCGGCCTCTATCTGGAGCTGCCCGAGGGCACCGAGGCCCAGGTGCGGCCCCGCAGCGGACTGGCCTTCAAGCACGGCATCACCGTGCTCAACAGCCCCGGCACCATCGACGCGGATTACCGCGGCGAGGTGGGCGTACTGCTGATCAACCACGGTACCGAGCCCTTCACGGTGAACGATGGGGAGCGGATCGCCCAGTTGGTGGTGGCCCGGTACGAGCGGGTGGATCTGGCGGAGGTTACTGACCTGGCCCTGTCGGAACGTGGGGCGGGCGGCTTCGGGCATACTGGGCGGAAATAGGCACCTTCGCGGCCTGAACAGGAGCCCCGGCGAACGCCGATCGTTCCAACGGGCTCAGCGCGACACTCCAGAGCGGAATGAAGATCATCGTACCGATGGCGGGCATGGGCAAGCGGATGCGCCCGCACACCCACACCACCGCCAAGCCCCTGCTGCCCATCGCCGGCAAGCCCATCGTGCAACGCCTCGTGGAGGACCTGGCCGCCGTGGCCGGCGAGCCCGTGGAGGAGGTCGCCTTCATCGTCCATCCCAGTTTCGGCGCCAAGGTGGAGCAAGGCCTGGTGACCATCGCCGAAGCCATCGGCGCCAAGGGCAGCATCCACTACCAGGAGGTGGCGCACGGCACGGCCCACGCCATCCTGTGCGCCGAAAAGGCGCTCAGCGGCCGCATCATCGTGGCCTTCGCCGACACCCTCTTCCGGGCCCAACTGAAGCTGGACAAGGATTGCGACGGGGTGATCTGGGTGAACAAGGTGGACGACCCGCGACCCTTCGGCGTGGTGAAGCGCGACGGCGATGGCATCATCACCGAGTTCGTGGAGAAGCCCCAGGAGTTCGTGAGCGACCTGGCCATCATCGGCATCTACTACTTCGCCGACGGGGAGCGCCTCCGCATGGAGATGCAGTACCTCATCGACAACGACATCAAGGAGAAGGGCGAGTACCAGCTCACCAACGCCATGGAGAACATGAAGCGCAAGGGTGCGCGCTTCAAGGCCGGCGCGGTGGACGTGTGGATGGACTGCGGCAACAAGAACGCCATGGTGGACACGAACACCAAGGTGCTGGGCTTCCTGAAGGACGAGAAGGGTCTGGTGAGCCCCCGGCTGAAGAGCACCCACAGCGTGGTGATCCCGCCCTGCTTCATCGGCGACGGCGTGGAGCTGGTGAACAGCGTGGTGGGTCCGAACGTCTCCATTGAGGCCGGCTCCACGGTCACGGGCAGCGTGGTGCGCGATTCGATCCTGCGCGGTGGGGTGCGTGTACAGGACGCGGTGATCGCCAACAGCATGATCGGCGAACGCGCCGTGGTGACCGGCAAGGCCATGGACCTGAGCCTCGGGGACGACGCCACGGTGGGGTGACCGGCGCCGGATGTGCGACCTTTGTACCCCCTGGCGGGATCGATGTCCCCGGCTATCTTGAGCCGGCGAAGCCGCATCCGCCATCCCTCGACCCGATCCCGCATGCGCCATCCCCTTCCCATCCTGAGCCTGCTGGTGGCACTGGCCACGGCCTGCGGGGGCACACGGCAGGCCACCGTCGCCCCATCGGGCGGTGGACACGGGGAGCCCGGCGACCACACCCAGGCCAGCGACCAGCGCGCCCGGGTGATGCGCCTGTTCATGGACGCTACGCAAGCCCGGTTGAACGGCCAGCCCGGCAAGGCCACCGCCCTCTTCGAACAGTGCATCAAGCTGGACCCCGGCAACCACGCCGCCATGTTCGAGCTGGCCAAGCTGATGCACATGCAGCAGCGGCCTGCGGAGGCGCTCACTTGGGCGAAGAAGGCGCAGGCCGCCGATCCGGAGAACATCTGGTACCGCTTCCTGCTTGCCGACCTCTACGGGCAGTACGGCCAGCTGGACAAGGCGTCCGAGACCTTCCAGGGCATCGTGGACAAGTGGCCGGAGCGGCACGAGGTGCGTTTCCAGCTGGCGCACACCCTCGCCATGGACGGCCGCACCGACGAGGCGCGCAAGGTGTTCAAGGACATCCGCACCCACCTGGGCAGCGGCGAGGAGGTGGTGACGCAGGAGTATGGCATGCTGGCCAATGCGGGCGAATTGCAGGAGGCCCGCGAGGTGCTGGAGACCGCGCTGAAGGACGATCCGGACAATGTGGCCTACCTGGGCCTGTTGGCCGAACTGTACGACGAGATGGGGGAGGGCGACAAGGCCCTGGAGCTCTACCGCCGTGTGCTGGAGGCCGATCCGGATGACAGCATGACCCGGCTGGCGCTGGCCGAGCACTACTACGCCAAGGGCGAGATGGACCCCGCGTTCGAACAGCTCGGCCTGGCCTTCGGCGACCCCGACCTGGAAGTGGACCCCAAGATGCAGGTGCTGCTCGGCTTCTTCGAGATGACCACCAGCGGCAGCGGGGCCACCGACGACAGCAAGGACCTGGTGCGCCGGGCCTATACGCTGATCGACATCCTGGAGCGCACGCACCCCGAAAGTGGAAAGCCCAGCACCATCCGCGGCGACTTCCTGATGCGCGACGGCAGGATGGCCGAGGCTCGCGACGCCTTCCGCAAGGCCCTGAACTACGAGAAGGACAAGTTCCCCATCTGGATGCAGGTGCTGCAGATGGACCTGCAGGCCGCGGACCATGCCACCCTTCGCGACGACGCCCGCGCCGCCACCGAGCTATTCCCCACGAGCCCCGAACCCTGGTTGTACCTGGGCATCGCCGAGGCCCAGTTGAAGGCCTACGACCCGGCCATTGAGGCGCTGGTGACGGGCCGCGACCTGGTGGTGGACAACGACCCGTTGCTGGCCTCGTTCTGGACCAGCCTGGGCGACGCCTACCACAGCGCCGGTCGCCACGACCGCAGCGATGAGGCCTTCGACCAGGCCCTGCGGCTCGACCCGCGCAACGCCACCACGCTGAACAACTACGCCTACTACCTGAGCCTGCGCGGCGAGAAGCTCGAGCGCGCCCGGGAGATGAGCGAACAGAGCAACAAGCTGGCCCCGGGCCAGACCTCCTTCGAGGACACCTACGCCTGGGTGCTGCACCGCATGGGCCGCCACGACGAGGCACGCACCTGGATCGAGAAGGCCCTGGCCAGCGGTGGCGCCACCAGCGGCGAGGTGGTGGAGCACTACGGCGACATCCTCTACGCCTTGGGCGATCAAGCCGGCGCGGTGGAACAGTGGCGCAAGGCACTGGCGCTGGGCGGTGCCAGTGAGGCCATCGGCAGCAAGGCGAGCTCCGGCCGGCCCGCCGAATGAACCTGCGGCCCATGATCCGGCCCGCCGCCCGTCCCCTGCACCGCACCCTCGGCCTTCTGCTGCTCCTTGGCCCGGGCTGTCGCCCGGTGAAGCAGGTGTTCCAGGCCGACCGCGAGCTGCCCCTGCGTTCCGCCGAAAAAGTGGTGGAGAACGCGCTCGCCGCCCGGCCCGCCGAGGTCCTCCACTTCAGCGCCAAGGCCGATGTGGACCTGGTGATGCCCGATGCCTCACGCTCCTTCCGCAGCACGGTGCGGCTCGTGACCGACAGCGCGCTCTGGGTGAGCATCACCCCGGCGCTCGGCATCGAGGTGGCCCGTGCCCTGGTGACCATGGACAGCGTGAAGGTGCTCGATCGCCTGAAGGACACCTACTTCGTGGGCGGGCGGGACAGCGCCTGGGCACGGTTCGGCATCGACCCCGACCTGGACCTGCTGCAGCAGGCGCTGCTGGGACGACCCATCGGACTGGACCCCCGCGAGAAATACCGCGTGGACCGGGAGAACGGGCACTACGTGCTCACGAGCCGGGAGAAACGACGCTTCGTGCGGGCCGCCGAGGACATCCTGCCCGGGGACACCCTTACGGACGACCGGGACATGAAGGAGCGTCGCCTGGAGCGCACCCTGCGCAAGGCGGGCGAGCGTGAGGCGATCGTCTTTCGCTATTGGGTGGAGCCGGACAGCTTCAGGGTGGTGCGTGTGCTGGTGAGCGACCTGGCACGCGATCAACAGGCCGATGTGCGTTATGAGGACATCGGCACGGGGGATGCCCCCCCCTTCCCCCATCGCATCTCCCTTTCTTTGTCGGACCCGGTACGTCATGCCTCAGGCAGCCTTCAGCTCTCCCGGATCGACACCGTCGGGCCGCTCCAGCTCCCGTTCCGGGTGCCGGAGAAGTTCGTTCCGATGCCATAGGCGCCTGCTGGCGGCTTTGCTGCTGTTGCTGCTGTTGATGCCCGGGGCGGCGCAGGACCGCAGGAAGCTGGAGAAGAAGCGGGACGCGCTGGACAAGCAGATCAGGACCACCAACACCCTGCTGGAGCAGGCGCGCAAGGAGCAGCAGAGCGCCGAGCGGCAGTTGCAGTTGCTGGACCAGCAGCTGCGGACCCGCCAGGAGCTGATCGCCACCCTGGGCGGCGAGGTGCGCGAAGCGGACCAACGGATCGCCGAGGACGAGTCGGTGGTGAAGGCCTTGGAGGAGGACCTCGAGGTGCTGCGCGACGAGTACGGCCGCATGTTGCACTACGCGTACCGCAACCGCAGCGCCTACGACCGCCTCAGCTACCTCTTCGCCGCCGAGAGCTTCCAGCAGGCGTGGAAGCGCAGCCGCTATCTGGACCAGCTCGCCGAGCACCGGCGCCGGCAGGTGGAGCAGATCACCGCCACGCAGGCCGACCTGGCCGCGCGGATCGCCGCGCTGCGCGAACGGCGCAACGAGAAGACGGCCCTGCTCAGCGAACAGCAGCAGGAGCGCGCGCGGCTCGACCGCGACAAGGACGGCCGTGAAGTGACCCTCGCCCAGCTGCGCAAGGAGGAGAGCCGCCTGAGGAGCACCCTGCGCAAGCAGGAGGGCCAGCGCCGCGACCTGGACGCCGCGATCCGCAAGGCCATCGAGGCCGAGCTGAAGCCGAAGACCGGCGGATCCTCCAGCAAGGGCGGCAAGCTCGACCTCACCCTGACCCCGGAGGCGCGCGAACTGAACGCCGATTTCGAGAAGAACAAGGGACGCCTGCCCTGGCCCGTGGCCAAGGGCGTCATCACCAGCCGCTTCGGCAAGCAGCCCCACCCGGTGCTCAAGGGCATCGTGATCGAGAACAACGGCATCGACATCACCACCGAGAAGGGCGCCTCGGTGAGGGCCTTGTTCCGCGGGGAGGTGAGCAGCGTGATCGTGATCCCCGGTGCCGGCAAGGCGGTGATCGTCACCCACGGCGCCTACCGCACCGTGTACAGCAACCTGCGCGAGGTGTCGGTGGCCAAGGGCCAGAAGGTGGACACCAAGCAGACGCTGGGTTCCGTGCTGAGCGAGGAGGGCACGGCCGTGGCGCACGTGGAGATCTGGAAGGTGACGGCCGACGGCCTGGTGAAGGTGGACCCGTCGCCCTGGCTCGCACAGCCCTGAAGGGAAGCCCGATCGGGCTACTTTTGCCACGGCCAGCGCCCCACACCACCGGACGCCCGCCCCAACGACCATGAAACTCGGCATGTGGGAGATCATCCTCATCGTTCTGGCGCTGCTGCTGCTGTTCGGCGGCAAGAAGATCCCCGAACTGATGCGCGGGCTGGGCAAGGGCATGAAGGAGTTCAAGGACGCCCAGAAGGGCGATGCACCCTCCGACGAGAAGCGCTGAGCCCACGTTCCCGCTGATGCGCCCCACCCGCACCCTGCGTGAGGCCCGCGAGGCCATGGCCGCCGGGGCCACGGTGCGCGCCCTCGCCGAAGCGGCACTGGCCGAGGCCCGGCGGCAGGCGCACCTCAACGCCTTCCTGGAGCTCTTCGAGGAAAGCGCCCTGGCCCAGGCCGACCGGGTGGATGCGGCGGTGCGCGCCGGCACGGCAGGGCCGTTGGCGGGGCTCATGCTCAGCATCAAGGACAACATCTGCTACAAGGACCACCGGGTGGGGGCTTCCAGCCGCATTCTGGAGGGCTTCACCAGCCTGTACAGCGCCACGGTGGTGGAACGCCTGCTGGCGGCCGGCGCCGTCATCATCGGCCGCACCAATTGCGACGAGTTCGCCATGGGCAGCAGCAACGAGAACAGCGCCTATGGCGCGGTGGCCAACCCCCTGGACCCCAAGCGGGTGCCCGGTGGCTCCAGCGGTGGTGCCGCGGCAAGTGTGGCCGCAGGCATCGTGCATGCCGCCCTGGGCAGTGATACCGGCGGAAGCATCCGCCAGCCCGCCTCCTTCACGGGCACGGTGGGCCTGAAGCCCACCTACGGCCGCGTGAGCCGCTACGGGCTCATCGCCTTCGCCAGCAGCTTCGACCAGATCGGGCCCTTCGCCCGCACCGTGGAGGACGCCACCGCCGTGTACAACGCCATGGCCGGGCAGGACCCCCTGGACAGCACCACCAGCAGCCGCCCCGCCCCGCCCATCACGCTGAGCGACCCGGGGCCGCTTCGCATCGCCTACTACCGCGAATGTGTGGAACGGCCGGGGGTGGCCCCGGCCGTGCGCGAGGCCATGACCGCGCTGGTGGAGCGGCTGCAGGCCGAAGGCCACACGGTGGAGCCGGCCGAGCTGCCGCTGCTGGACCATCAGGTGCCCACCTACTACATCATCGCCACGGCCGAGGCCAGCAGCAACCTGGCCCGCTTCGACGGCATCCACTACGGCCACCGGAGCATGGCCGCCCAGGGGGTCGAGGAGACCTACCGCCTGAGCCGCAGCGAGGGCTTCGGCCCGGAGGTGCAGCGGCGGATCCTCCTGGGCACCTTCGTGCTGAGCGCCGGCTACTACGATGCCTACTATGCCCAGGCCCAGCGCGTGCGGCGCCTGATCCGCGACGCCACCCTGCGCACCCTCACCGACCACGACCTCATCCTGCTTCCCACCTGTCCCATCACGGCGTTCGAGCAGGGAGCCCTGTCGGCCGACCCCATCGCCATGTACCTGCAGGACATCTTCACGGTGCAGGCCAATCTCGCCGGCAACCCGGCCATCAGCGTGCCTTTGGGCACCGATGCCGGGGGGCTGCCGTTCGGGGCCCAGCTCATGGCGGCGCCCTTCGGGGAGGAGGTGCTGCTGCGCGCTGCGTCACACCTGCTGCCACGCTGACCGGCAGGGGGTTATCCACACCCTGTTGGATCAGGGCCGATCCGCTACATTTGCCCTTCGTTTTTCGGACCACCACACCCTGTGGACGCGCAACGGGAACATACCATCGAGTTCGTCGGGCTGAAGGACGGACTGCACGACTTCCGGTTCGCATTGGAGGATGCGTTCTTCGCCGCTGCGGCGGACGAGGAGCTGCACGGCGGGGCCTGCACGGTGGACGTGACGCTGGACAAGAGCCCGAACCTGCTGGTGGCCGATCTGCACATCACCGGCACCGTGCGCATGGACTGCGACCATTGCAACGCTCCGCTGGACCAGCCGGTGGACGGCAGGTTGCGGCAGGTGTACCACCTCAACGGCCGCCAGCGCTTCGATGGCGACGATGACGTGATCGGCCTGGACCCGGCCGACCATGCCATCCAGTTGAGCCATCCGATCTACGAATGCCTGCGGCTGACGCTGCCGGCCCGGCGGGTGCACGCCCCGGGCGGGTGCGACCCGGCCGTGGACGCCATCCTGAACGAACAGCACGGTGGACCGGCGGGGAACGACCCGCGCTGGTCCGCATTGAACGCCTTGAAAGACAACCGCTGACCTGAACTCCTGAGCCATGCCCAATCCGAAGCGACGCCATTCCAAGACCCGCACCATGAAGCGGCGCACCCACCAACGCGCCGGCACCCCCACGGTGAGCAAGGACCCCAACACGGGCGAGATGCACCTGCGCCACCGCGCCTACAAGGTGGGCGAGGACCTGTACTATCGCGGCAAGGTGGTGGTGAGCGGCTCGGCCGCCGAGTGAAGCTTCCGGTGACCATCCTTCGCGCCTGCCGGCCACGATGAGGATCGGACTGGACATCATGGGCAGCGACCATGGGCCGGATGTGCCCATGAAGGGGGCTGTCATGGCCGCCCGCGAGCTTCCGCCCGACGTGCGCCTGGTGTTGATCGGCGACCCCGAGTCCATCCACACCGGGCTGGCCCGCGAAGGGGCCGACCCCGCCGCGTTCGAGGTGGTGGCCAGCCGCAACGACATCACCATGCAGGACAGCGCCACCAAGGCGCTGCAGACCAAGCCGGAGAGCAGCATCAGCCTGGGTTTCGGGCTGATGAAGGCCGGTCGGCTGGATGCGTTCGCCAGTACGGGCAACACCGGCGCCATGCTCGTGGGCGCCGTGCTGAGCGTGAAACCGATCCCGGGCATCATCCGCCCCTGCATCCCCAGCGTGGTGCCCAAGGAGAACGGCAGCTACGGCATCATGCTCGACGTGGGCGCCAACGCCGACTGCAAACCCGATGTCCTCACCCAGTTCGGCCTCCTGGGCCATCTGCTGGCCAAGCACGTCTACCGCATCGACACCCCCAAGGTGGCCCTGCTCAACATCGGTGAGGAGGACAAGAAGGGCAACGCCACGGCCCTGGCCGCCTATGCCCTCATGAAGGAGCAGTCGCAGTACAACTTCATCGGCAACGTGGAGGGCCGCGACCTGTTCAACGACAAGGCCGATGTGATGGTCACCGATGGCTTCACGGGCAACATCGTGCTGAAGGCCGTGGAGGCCTTCCACGACCTGCTGAAGCTCCGCGGCGTGCACGAGCCGTTCTTCGACCGGTTCGACTACGAGAACTATGGCGGCCTGCCCGTGCTGGGCGTGAACGGCAACGTCATCATCGGCCACGGCATCAGCAACGAGGTCACCATCAAGAACATGCTGCTCTTCACCCGCGAGGTGGTGGAGAGCCGCCTGAACGACCGCATCCGCGAAGCGCTGGTATGAGCCGCCGCATCACCGCCGCCGTCACCGCCGTGCATGGCTGGGTGCCCGACCGGGTGCTGAGCAACCACGACCTGGAGCAGATGGTGGACACCAATGATGCGTGGATCACCGAACGTACGGGCATCAAGGAGCGCCGCATCATGGACCGCGGCGTGGGCACCTCGGAGGTCGGGGTGCGCAGCGTGCGGGCCCTCTGCGAGAAGCGCGGCATCGACCCCCAGGAGATCGACCTGCTGATCTGCGCCACGGTGACCCCCGACCACCAGTTCCCGGCCACGGCGAACATCATCTGCGACCGGATCGGCGCGAAGAACGCCTGGGGCTTCGACCTGATGGCGGCCTGCAGCGGCTTTCTCTATGGCGTGACGGTCGGCGCCCAGTTCATCGAGACCGGCAAATACCGCAAGGTGGTGGTGGTGGGCGCCGACAAGATGAGCAGCATCATCGACTACCAGGACCGGGCCACCTGCATCATCTTCGGGGATGGCGGCGGCGCGGTGCTGCTGGAGCCCAACGAGGAAGGCCTCGGCGTGCTGGACAGCCTGCTGCATGCCGACGGATCGGGCTGCCAGTTCCTGCATCAGAAGGCGGGTGGCTCGGTGAAGCCGGCCACCATCCGCACGGTGGAGGCCCATGAGCACAACGTGTTCCAGGAGGGCAAGTCCGTGTTCAAGTTCGCCGTCACCAACATGGCCGACGTGAGCGCCCAGGTGATGGAGCGCAACGGGCTGACGGCGGCGGACGTGACCTGGCTGGTACCGCACCAGGCCAACCTGCGCATCATCGACGCCACGGCCCGCCGCATGGGCCTGGACGACAGCAAGGTGATGATCAACATCGGCCGGTACGGCAACACCACGGCGGGCACCCTGCCCCTGTGCCTGTGGGAGTGGGAGCCCCGGTTGCAGAAGGGCGACAACTTGATCCTCAGCGCCTTCGGCGGCGGGTTCACCTGGGGCGCGGTGTACCTGAAATGGGCCTACGGGGGGTGAACCCCGGGACGTGATACATTGGCGGTCCTTTGGCGGACGACCGACCGCCGGACCGGTTGAACGAACAATGAGCGAACCGATGAACCTAGCGCAGATCCAGGAGCTGATCAAGTTCGTCGCCAAGAGCGGCGTCAGCGAGGTGGAGATCGAGCAGAAGGACTTCAAGATCACGATCAAGACACCGGCCGGCAAGAAGGAGGTGCAGGTGATCGCCGCACCGGCACCGGCGTACGCCGCACCGGCCCCCGTGGCGGCCGCCCCCGTGGCCCCTCCGCCCCCGGCCGCCCCGGCTCCTGCGGCACCGGCCAAGGAGGAGAGCCGCTACGTGACGGTGAAGGCGCCCATGATCGGCACCTTCTACCGCGCACCCGGGCCCGGCAAGCCGGTGTTCGTCAACGTGGGCGACACCATCGAGAAAGGCAAGCCCATCTGCATCATCGAGGCCATGAAGCTCTTCAACGAGATCGAGAGCGACGTCTCCGGCAAGGTCGTGAAGGTGCTGGTGGACGACGCCAAGCCGGTGGAGTACGACCAGCCGTTGTTCCTGGTGGATCCGTCTTAGTGAGCCGCAACGGCGCAAAGACGCAGAGAAGTCCATGTTGCTTGATGGAACCGTCGCCGGGCACGCGTTGAGCCACGCATTCATTGCGTCTCTGCGCCTTTGCGGCCAATCCCCCTGCTGATGTTCAAGAAGATCCTCATCGCCAACCGGGGCGAGATCGCCCTCCGCGTGATCCGCACTTGCCGCGAGATGGGCATCAGGACGGTAGCGGTCTATTCCACCGCCGACAAGGAAAGTCTGCACGTGCGCTTCGCCGACGAGGCCGTGTGCATCGGCCCGCCCGTGAGCAAGGAAAGCTACCTGAACATGCCGCGGATCATCGCCGCGGCCGAGATCACCAACGCCGACGCCATCCACCCCGGCTATGGCTTCCTGAGCGAGAACGCCAAGTTCAGCAAGCTGTGCCAGAAGCACGGCATCAAGTTCATCGGGGCCACGCCCGAGCAGATCGAGGCCATGGGCGACAAGGCCACCGCCAAGGCCACCATGATCAAGGCCGGTGTTCCGGTGGTTCCGGGTACCGAGGGCCTGGTGACGGACATCGCCGTGGCCAAGAAGGAGGCCAAGCGCATCGGCTATCCGGTGATCCTGAAGGCCACGGCCGGCGGCGGCGGCAAGGGCATGCGCCTGGTGTGGAAGGAGGAGGAGTTCCAGGAGGCCTTCGAGAAGGCGAGCCAGGAGGCGGGCGCCGCCTTCGGCAACCCGGGCATGTACATGGAGAAGTACATCCTGGAGCCGCGCCACATCGAGATCCAGATCGCCGGCGACCAGTACGGCACCTTCTGCCACATGAGCGAGCGCGACTGCTCCATTCAGCGCCGCCACCAGAAGCTCGTGGAGGAGACCCCCAGCCCCTTCATGACCAAGGCGCTGCGCAAGAAGATGGGCGAGGCCGCCATCAAGGCCGCCGCCAGCGTGAACTATGAAGGCGTGGGCACCGTGGAGTTCCTGGTGGACAAGGACCGCAACTTCTACTTCATGGAGATGAACACGCGGATCCAGGTGGAGCACACCATCACCGAGGAGGTGATCGACTACGACCTGATCCGCGAGCAGATCAAGATCGCCGCCGGCATCCCCATCAGCGGCCTCAACTACGAGCCCACGCGCTGCAGCATCCAGTGCCGCATCAACGCGGAGGACCCCTTCAACAACTTCCGGCCCACGCCCGGCAAGATCACCAGCTACCACAGCCCCGGCGGCCATGGGGTGCGGGTGGACACGCACGTGTACGCCGGCTACACCATCCCGCCGAACTACGACAGCATGATCGGCAAGCTGATCGTGAGCGCGCAGACGCGGGAGGAGGCCATCACCAAGATGGAGCGCGCACTGAGCGAGTACGTGATCGAGGGCGTGCACACCACCATCCCCTTCCACCTGCAGCTGATGCAGAACGAGAAGTTCCGCGCCGGGGAGTTCACCACCAAGTTCCTGGAGGACTTCGAGATCAAGCGGCCGGGCTGAAGCCCGAAGGAGCGGCATCGTCGGTGCCGGGAACGGCCGTCACCGCCTCGGATGGACGCGCTACTTTCACCGCATGCGGTGGTGGATCCTGCTGATCGCGGCTCACGGGTCGGTCGCGCTGTGCGCGCAGGAAGCGGCAGCGGACCGGGTGGAACCCGCCACCATCACCATCGGTCCGGGGCTGGGACTTGATTTCGGCGGCCTGGGCGTGCAGTTGAGCGGCCGGCCGGTGCAGATGCTGAACCTGCTGCTGGGCGTGGGCTACAACCTGAACGGGGCCGGCATCAACGCCGGCGCGGCCTGGCGCATGCTGCCGAAAAAGCGGTTCTGCCCGTATCTGGTGGGGTTGTACGGCTACAACGCAGTGATCAGCATCCGCAATGATGAGGGCTACACCAAGACCTACTACGGCCCCTCGGCCGGGGTGGGCCTGGAGATCCATCCCAAGCGCCGCAGCGGGCACCTGCAGCTCGCCGTGTTCCTGCCTTTCCGCTCGGCGGAGTTCAGCGATGACCTGGACCGTGTGAAGGCCGACCCCGTAGTGGATCTGCGCACGGAACCCCTACCGATCGCCTTCTCCCTGGGCTACCACTTCGGGCTGTGAGGCTGGCACGGACAGGCGGCGGGCGCCTCGCGATACGCATTCCTTCAACCCCGGTTAAGAGGTAAAAACACATGGGTGCACCCACATGAAAGCACGTGTACACAGCGGCGTTGAATTCCCGTGGTTCGTGAGACGTACCCGAGGCCCGGGCCGAGCCCTTCGGACACGGACCTCACAACACCCCCAACGCCATGTGTACCGACCGCTTACGACCGCTATGGGCGCTTTGCGCCGCCGGCCTGCTGGCCCATGTCCTCGTCCCACCCACCGCCCGCGCGCAGACCGATCCGCTCTGGATCTCCGGCGCACAGACCATCACCTTCCCGGCCCCTGGAGGAACGGCCATCACCACGGCGGCCCTGCCCACCTCCTTCCTGCCCAACGTGGCCGATGCCTTCGAGTACCAGGGCGCCATCGCCACCGTGGCCCAGAACGCCCAAGCCGACGGCGCGGGGGCGGTGCGGTTCTTCATCGTCGATGGCCGCGTGTACAACGGCGACGGCCTGCTGATCGCTGACCGCGTTGACGACCCCGCGTGCGAAGTGTGCATGCTGCCCGGCGGGCCGCGCGTCTTCATCGCCCCCATCCGGGGCAGTTGCGAGCGCTACCTGGTGATGGCCCCACAGGTGGATACCGATCGGGACGAGGAGTACACCATCAACGTGCGCTTCGGCATTCTCGACATGAGCCTGGTGAACGACCATCCGTACTACACGGCCAACAACCTCACCGTCATGGGCCGCTTCCTGAGCATCAATGACAATGCCCTGTTGGATGACTTCGACTACTGGGACCCGCAGGTCGGTGGCATGACGATCACCTGGGTGAACGGCAACACCCAGGCCTACCTGGCGGACTGGACGCTGCCGTACTCGTTGATCGGACATCCGGATGTGGTGCGCATCGATGCGGCGGCCCTGGCCACCGGCGATCGGCTGATCGGTCTGGAATCCGCCGCGGCGCTCAACTTCCTGCTCAACACCGACCGCGGTCCGCGCTACGTGGATGGCTTTGGGAAGACGCAGCCCGAAATCGATTGGCACGCCGAGCGCAGCGTGCGGGGCGAGCTGGAACTGCACACGAGCGGAACCCAATTGCTGGTGGCTTACAGCGGCTACAAGCGCGCAGGCGGAAGCCCCGACATCCACACCCTGGCGGTGGTGCACTCCGCCTTCGACCTCAACGGGCTGCCGGGCGCCTTGCCCATGATCACCGGCCAGGGTTTCCCGCGGATCTACGAAGTGGAGTACTACACGGACGGCACCGGGCTCGCCCAACAGGACCACTTCGGCAACCCCATCATGCATCCGCGCGTGTGCGGGCTGGAGTTCTCGCCCAACGGCGACCACATCTACTTCCTGAAGAGCAGCTACCACGCCGCGCCGCACACCAACTTCGGGGTCATCGACCGC
>CALMPI010000039.1 GCA_937872175.1 uncultured Flavobacteriales bacterium
GGTTCACCACGCCGCCGGGCAGGTCGCTGGTGGCGAGCACTTCGGTGAAGGTGACAGCCGGCAACGGATGCTTCTCGCTGGCCACCACAACGCAGGTGTTGCCGCCGGCGATCACTGGAGCGATAAGGCTTACGAGTTCCAACAGACCGTTGCTGCCCGCACACTGAATGCCCACCACACCCGTGGGTTCGTACACACTGAAGTTGAAGTGCGAAGAGTTCGTGGGGTTCACGCTGCTGAACAGCGCGGAGTATTTGTCGCACCAACCCGCATAGTGGATCCAGCGGTCGATGGCGGCGGCGACTTCTTGTTCGGCTTGCTTCTGGGTGGCGCCGTGCAACACCAGCTCGTGCACGAACTGTGCGCTGCGTCCTTCGAGCATCTCACCGATGCGGTAGAGGATCTGCCCGCGGTTGAAGGCGCTGCGTCCGGCCCAACCGCTCACGGCTCCGCGCGCGGCCACCACGGCATCGCGCACGTCCTTGCGGCTGCTGCGGCACACGTTGGCCAGCGGCTTGCCGTCCGAACCTTGGGGCTGGTAGTAGCGCCCGCTCTCAGTGCGCGGGAACTTGCCCCCGATGAAGATCTTGTAGGTCTTCATCACGGGAACACGCCCCGCCTTCGCCGCACCGGCTGTCGCGGACACGTCCGTCCTCTTGGTGGAGCCGTTCTCCCCATGGCCATTGAGGTGGGCCTTTACGGGTGCGGGCTTGGAAAGGGTCTTGGCCATCGGGTTCGCTTGCGAAGCCAAAGCTAAGGACCACCGGCCAGCGGTCTCACGCCTGCTTCGCCATGCGCACCACGCGGAGGTTGAACATGGCGTCCTGCAGGGTGCCGTACAGCCGCACCCAGATCGGCAGCAGTTGCTCGGTGCCGCGCGCCATGGTGATGTCGCCCAGGTCGATCATCTCCGCGTCGGTCCAGCCGAAGGAGCGCAGCAGGGCGCGCACCTCGCTCTTGGCGCCGGCATCGTTGCCGCAAAGGAACATGTGATGCTCCTCCGCCAGCAGGCGCGGGGCCACCATCAGGAAGCAGGTGAGCGTATTGAGGCCCTTCACCACCTTGAGCTGCGGGAAGGCCCGCTGCAATTGCTCTCCGAGCGAGTCCGTGTTGCTCACGAACAGGCTCGGGGGGAAGCCCTTCGAGAAGTCGAGCGGGTTGGCAATGTCGAGCATCACCTTGCCGTTGAGGTGCGCCTCACCGGCGTGCTTCAGCGCTTCCATGGAGCCGTGCCCGCTGGTGGCGTTCACCAGCAGCTCGCCGTGCACGGCCGCTTCGGCGAAGGTGCCGAGCTTCACCTTGGGATGCGCGGCCAGCCAGTCCTTCAGCGGCGGTCGCCCGAAGCCGTCCTTGTCCGCCCGTGCCAGGCTCTGCTCCACGCTGCGCGTGCCGAGCACCACCGTGTGCCCCAGGCTGTCCAGTTTCTCGGCGATGGTCTGTGCGACCACCCCCGTTCCGAATACACCGATCTTCATGGGAATGTGGGTTGGTTTCCTTTTCTTAGCCACTGCGAACATGGCGGGTTCATATACTTTCCACAAGTACTATCACAAAGGATAGTGCCTACCGCCGCCAACGGCCTTGGGGCGTGGAAAGGGCAATGGGCGGAGCACAATTTTTCAACGATCATGATCATCGACGGCGACGAGTACCGGATCCGGATGAACGGGCAGCTCTACCACTGCGCGCTGGATGTGACCATGGAGCTGGTGGGCGGCAAGTGGAAGACCATCGTGCTGTGGTACCTGCGCACCGACAAGAAGCGCTTCAGCGAGCTGCGCCGGCTGATCCCGGGGATCACCGAGAAGATGCTCTCCATGCAGTTGCGCCAGCTGGAGCAGGACGGCTTCGTGCGCCGCACCGTGTACCCCGAGGTGCCGCCGCGCGTGGAATACGAGCTGACGGCGCATGGCCGCACGCTGCTGCCCCTGCTGGAGGAGATCGCCGCCTGGGGCCGCATGATGGGGAAGAAATACGGCAGCATCGAGAAGGTGCAGCGGCCCGCGAAGAAGAAGGCCCGGAAGGCGGTCTAGCGGGGATCGGGGCTACCTTGGCACGACCAACACCAGTCCCATGTCCCGACACGTCACCGGCATCGGCGGCCTCTTCTTCCGCGCGAACGATCACAAGGCCCTGGCCAAGTGGTACAACGACCACTTCGGCATCAACGACCAGGACAATGGCTGGGTGTGGCAGCAGGACGCCGGCCCCACCGTGTTCTCGCCCTTCAAGAAGGACACCGACTACTTCGCCAACGACCAGCAACAGTTCATGCTGAACCTGCGCGTGCAGGACCTCGATGGACTGCTGAAGAAGCTCGAGGCAGCCGGCGTGCGCATCGATCCCAAGCGCATGGACGAGGACTACGGCCGCTTCGCGTGGGCGTACGACCCCGAGGGGAACAAGATCGAGCTGTGGGAGCCGAAGTGAATAATGTGCTCGTGTGCAATGGACCAACCAACGAACGAACAAGTCGAAGCGGTTCTCATCGGGATCATCAGCGATGGCTTCAATCGCTCGCTTAACGCTTTGGCGGAGGCGGGCACGATCGACCTAAGCAGACTGCATCAGCATTACTCTGGAGTGGGCAGTAAGAGCTATGACCTTGTAACAGCGGAGATCGAACTCGCTGCGAAAGTTGGTGTGGATGGAATTCGCGCTCTCTTCTCAAGTGACCCTGGGAGCAATAGCTCCTCTGCGGTCGATGGCGAATAGCCCGTCCTTATTGAGCTTGCACCGTTCTATCTTTACACGACCATGAAGCTGCTGCTCGTAAACATCACCGACCCCCGCAAGGAAAAGCTGGTGACCGACATCCTCAACGAGATCGAGGGGGTGGAGGTGCGCAAGGCGCCAAAGGAGGTGGCCGCTAAAAAGCGCAGCGCAGCCAAGACGGCCCGCAGCCGCCGCAGCAAGCTGAGCAAGCCCATGAACCCGCAGGAAAAGAAGTTCGTGAAGGGCTTGATGCAGGCGTTCAAGGAAATGGACGAGCATATCGCCGGAAAACGGAAGCTCAAGACCTTGAAAGAGGTGCTCGATGAGCTTTGACGTAATCCCGATACCGGAGTTCGTCAAAGAACTCAAGGGACTTGCGAAGAAGTACCGGTCCCTGAGGTCCGAGTTGGCCGAGCTTGGCAACGCGTTGGCGGAAGAACCACACATGGGCACGCCGCTCGGCCGCGATTGCTACAAGATCCGCTTGGCCATCAAGTCAAAGGGCGCAGGGAAGTCAGGCGGTGCGCGTGTGATCACCTGTGTGGTGGCCGTGCGTGAAGAGGTGTATTTGTTGGCGATCTACGACAAGAGCGAACAGGCCACCTTGACCGATAAGCGATTGAAAGAGCTGCTGAAGCAGATACCCCGTTGACCATGCACATCGGCCCCAAGCGACAGGATGATGAATGCGGCCGCTTCGCGTGGGCGTATGATCCGGAGGGGAACAAGATCGAGCTGTGGGAGCCGAAGGGGTGAGCGGCCGCCGTTGGTCCAAGCACATGCACAGTTGAAGACATGCCGGCATACGACCGTGCCATTGGGAAAGGCTATGGAACAAGGCTCTTCAAGTGCATGCCGATGTACTAGCTCATCGTCCACCGAACGCGCATTTCCTGAGCACCGTAGCCGAACTGCCTGCGGGCCGTGCATTGGACGCGGGGTGCGGGCATGGTGCTGAATCGCTTTGGCTTGCAGCCCATGGCTGGCATGTGACCGCCGTAGACTTCTCCGAGACCGCGTTGGCACACGCACGCTCCGCAGCCGAAGCCTTGGAGCCCACGGTCTCAGGTCGCGTTGAATGGGACCAGGGTGACTTGGGCAACTGGACGCCAGAAAGCAACCGGTATGACCTGGTGATCTGCTTGTACGTCCACGTGGCCGGCTCCGTGGTTGGACTCGTGCATCGCTTGTCAGCCGGAGTGGCTCCGGGCGGAACACTGCTGTTGGTCGGTCACCGGCCCATCGATCCGGCCACCGGGGCACCAACACCAGCAGCCGGACAGGTACAGGTATCGGTGGAAGAGGCGTTGGCTGCGCTCGATCCAGATCTCTGGACCGTGGTCGTGGCAGAGGATCGTCCACGCCGCGAGGCAGGCTCAGGTGTGGATGCGGTGATCCAAGCGATCCGCAAAGGATAGGACTACTGCCGCATGCTCTTCTCCATCGCCCGCCCCATGTCCAGCCCAAGAACCAGTTCGGCTGGTTGGCTGCGCTCGATCACTTCATCTTGTTGAACATGTACCGCGCGATCTTCCAGCCCCCGTCGGTGCGCTGGAGCACGAACAGTTCCCGATTCTCCTCGGGAACAGTCGCGCCCGTGGCGTGGATGAGCGTGGTGCCGCGCGAGGTGGTGCGTGCGAAGGCATGGTCGCCGTCCACCTGCACCTCGTCGATGAAGAATTCGATGCTCAGCTTGATGTTGGCGAACACGCCATCGTAGGCTTGGCGAACCTGGCCGGCACCCACGGCGGTGGGAAAGCCGGTGGGCATGAACACGCCGTCGGAGGTGTACAGAGGGATCACCTGGTCGGTGCTGGAGGCGTTCAGGGCATCGCGGTAGGCGAAGAGCAGCTCCTTGATCGCGTTCTGGTCGTTGGCGGTGTTCATGGTGGTGGCGGTGTTATCGGATCCGGTGATCTTTTGTTCGGGCGACTGGCAGCCGAGCAGCAGCGCGACCGGCAAGTAGAACAGCATGGTGTTCTTCATCGTGACTGATGGTTACAGCACAAAGGTTCCCCGGACCGCTGGGTGCGTCCCATGGCCCCGATCAAGAAATGACCTTGATCCAGATCAAGGCTCAGCCTTGTCTGGTGGTCTTCGCCCGCAGGCGGCTCAGGAACTCGGGCGTCACGCCCAGGTAGGAGGCGATGTGCACGTTGGGCACGCGCGCCGCCAGTTCCGGGTGCTGCTCCACGAAGTGCGCATAGCGTTGCTCGGCGCTGGACGCGTTGCGGCGGAGCATGCGTTGCTGCAGTTCCACGAACTGGTCCTCGATGATCACCCGGAAGTTGCGGTCGAACTTGGGGTGCTCGGTGTAGAGGTGCAGCAAATCGGCGTGCTCGATGCACACCACCACGCTCGGCTCCAAGGCTTCGATGAAGAGACTGCTGGGCTTCTCTGCGTGGAAACTCCCGATGTCCACGATCCACTCGTTCTCCTGCGCGAACTGCAGGTTATGCTCCACCCCTTTCGCATCCATCTCGTACATGCGCAAACAGCCCTCCACCACATAGGCGTAGGACCGGCACACTTCGCCCTCTTGCAGCAGGAAGCCACGCCGCTTCAAGCGCCGCACCCGGCTGCGCTCCTTCAGCGCCGTTCGTTCGGCCTCATCCAAGGCCAGGTAGCGATCGAAGTGCGCGCAGAGAACCGCTTGTGGGTCGGTCATTACTTCCGGAAGATCGACTCCATTTTCTTGCCCTTCGCCAATTCGTCCACCAGCTTGTCCAAGTAGCGGATCTGCTGCATGAGGGGGGCCTCGATCTCCTCCACGCGGTAGCCGCAGATCACGCCGGTGATCTTGCTCACGTTCGGGTTCATGCGCGCCTGAGCGAAAAAGGTGGCGAAGTCGGTCTTGTCGGCGATGATCTGCTGAAGCGCCTTCTCATCGTAGCCCGTAAGCCAGTGGATCACGGTGTGCAGCTCCTCCTTCGTACGGCCCTTCTTCTCCACCTTGGTCACGTAGTGCGGGTACACGCTCGCGAAGGGCATGCGGAAGATGCGGTCGTTGTTGGAGGCGGGTTTCATGGTCTTCAGAGATCAGCGGGGGGCTTACGCTCAATGCAACACATACGATCATGTTTCACAGCAGTGCATGGAGATAGTCGGCCGTGTTCTTCAGGCCCACCTTCCTGAACTGGTCCAGCACCTGATAGGCGTCGAGCTCCGGGGAACGCCGGTTCGCCACAAGTTCCTTGAAGGCCTCCAATGCGCGCGACTGGTTCAGGTCGATGATGTCCGTGAGGAAGTCATCAGCGCTCTTCGCCTCCAGGCCATACTTGGCCAGCTCGGCGGCTGGGAAATCGCTCAGGTTGTTGGTGACGATCAAGTTCGCGTTGGCCTTGATGGCAGCGGCCAGCACATGTCGGTCCTCCCTGTCGGGAAGCTCCAGGGCATCGATCAGGCCATCGTAGTTCTCCACGAGCGCATCCGGAAAGGCATCGCTCATGCGTTGAACGCGCTTAGCTATCGTGTGCTCATCAACCCCCTTCGCGCGCATCACCTTGATCCACTCTTCACAAATGCCACTGCTCCACTTCACGGTGAAGAGGTCGTAGTGCGCGAACCACAGCAGCAGATCCCGGATGTTCACCGGGTAGATGACGTTGGTGTCCAGGACACAGGTGAAGCGGACGCTATGAATCATAGAGCCCGGCGTCTTCGTCGTCGCGCATCATGTCCTTGAGGTGCTGCTTCTGCACCTCCTTCATCGCTTGGCGGTACTTCATCACATCCTCATACCGGATGCGACGGTGCTTACCGATCTTGGTGAAGGGGATCTTACCCTGCTCCAACAGCTTCACGACATGGGGACGGGAGCAACCCAGCATCTCAGCCGCGGCCTGGGTGGTCATTTCAGCGGCGATGGGGACGATCTGTACGGGGCGGCCTTCCCCAAGGTCCTTCAGGATCCGCGTGAGCAGTTGGAGCGCCATAGTGGGCACGGTGATCTTCTGGGCGGTCTCCTCGATCTCGATCTCCGTGGTGTCCTTGCGGGCCAGGCTCCTCAACGACTCCTCGAGCGCCGTGAACGACCGCCGCGCGGCCTCCTGCTCGGAGCGCGTGGGCCGGGGGGTATGGGTCTCTAGGGCGGGCATGGTGTGCGGGGTGAGTGACACAAAGTTAAACGAAACAAACGAAACGATGTTGCGCTGAGACCTTGCCCCCCTCGTCCGTTTGTTTGATGGGAAGGGTTGCGGCAGCGAGACCCAGGATATAACCGACTGATATCCAGTCATTCAATTTCTTGATGGTTGTTTGATGGCCCACATTCGCCACAATTTGAAAAGCAGGAGGAGCTTTTAAAGGTTGGGGGCGAAAAATTGAAAAGGCACCCTCGCAGGTGGGCATCCTGCGCGAGATCACCGGCAGCAAGTGGGGGCGGATCTACCGGTTCGAGGAGTACTTTAGGGTGTTCGAGTGAGGCAGATGAATGGCACGGATCACAGATCCGCGCCAGCGAGGGAGAGAAATGGTGAAGCTGTGGTCGAGGAGTCGGGGCATGAAGGCAAAGTTGTGCGGGTCTGTAATGACGTCCACACGATATCTTTCAGACATGAGCAAACGATTCCATTCCTGGGAGGTCACCGCAATATTTCTGTGCGCCTTGATTTCGGGCGTGGTGGTTTGGATTGAATTCCAATGCGACTGCCTAACCACGCGCTACCCACTTTTCTATTCTGGAGTGCTCGGCCTCGCGAGCGGGGTTGTCGGAACGGTCATCGTGCTATGGTTGCAGCGATGGCATCGCGCTCAGGAACTTCATTCCCGATACCAGCCGCTAGCTGGGAAGTATGTCAGGAAGGATATTGGTCAGGACAACGCATCAGACCAAGAGCTGGACCACATGAAGGCCGAGAACAACGGTCTTTCAATAGAGCTCACCTATGAAGGTGAGAATGCCTTCAGTGTCACGGTCAACTATTGGAAGAGCGAGAAGGCGGTCGTGAAGGCCCACATCGAGTTCATCGAAAGCAACAAGATGGTGGCCACAGGACGCTATCGATATCTCGATGGCAACTTCCTCACCGGTCACTTCGGCACATATACTGTATATCGCGCCGACCAAAACGGCGTCGAATTGCTCGTGCAGTATCAACACCTCTTCCCGCGAAGTCAAGCCACGAATCCGGACAGGAATCGGGGTTGGGAAGTATGGTCCAAATCCTAGCCGCCATGAATGACAGGACGATCCGTGACCTTACTGAATTCTTACTGTTTCGAGTTCGCGATAGACCCGGCATGTACATCGGAGTATGGGACACTTCGACCAGCATGTTCACGTTGGGCGCGTATCTATCAGGCTATGAAGCCTGTTACCGGATGGTACATGGCATGAAGGGAGATCCCTACCTGGATCAATTCACCGAATGGATCTACGCCAAGACCGGGGCGCCACAAGGACCGCTGAGGTTGGGGCCAATCATTGATGAATGCAACGGCGACCAACTACTTGCGCTGAAGCGCTTCTTCGAGTACCTCGAGGTCTTCGATCGTGAAGTCCCATACTCGGAACGCGGTCCGCGTGAGGGATAGGAGCAAGTAGCCCGGACCCCGAGGCTTTGCGAGGGGGAGGACTACTGCGGATAGCCCGACGGCGCGCTCCCGAGCGAAGGCTCTGCGCAGCGAAGGGATGAGCGCCGGCACGCCCTAATTCAAATTCAAGTACGCCCCCAACCCATGCACCCCACCTTCCCGTCCATACCCGCTCTCCTTGTACCCCCCGAACGGTGAGGTGGGATCGAACTTGTTGTAGGTGTTGGCCCACACCACGCCCGCGCGCAATTTGCTGGTCAAGTTAAATATGCGACTGCCTTTGTCCGTCCACACGCCAGCGCTGAGGCCGTAGGGGGTGTTGTTGGCTTTCTGGATCACCTCGTCCACGGTGCGGAAGGTCTGCACGGCGAGCACGGGACCGAAGATCTCCTCCTGCGCGATGCGCGCGCTCTGCGCCACGTTGAGGAAGAGCGTGGGGCGGCACCAGAAGCCCTTGCTGGGTAGGTCGCAGGTGGGCTGGTACATCTCGGCACCATCGGCCACGCCGTGCTTGAGGTATTTGTTGATGGTGCCGAGCTGCTCGCGGCTGTTGATGGCGCCGATGTCGGTGTTCTTGTCGAGCGGATCGCCCACGACGAGCGAGCGCATGCGGTGCTTGAGCTTGCGGATGACCTCGTCGTACACGGCTTCCTCCACGAAGAGGCGGCTGCCGGCGCAGCACACGTGGCCCTGGTTGAAGTAGATGCCGTTGATGATGCCTTCGACGGCCTGGTCGATGGCGGCATCGGCGAAGATGATGTTGGCCGCCTTGCCACCGAGCTCGAGGGTGAGCTTCTTACCGCTGCCCGCCGTGGCGCGCTGGATGAGCTTGCCCACGCCGGTGCTTCCGGTGAAGGCGACCTTGTTCACATCGGGATGGTTGACGACCGCCGCGCCCGTGGCACCTGCACCGGTGACGATGTTGACGACGCCATCGGGGAGTTCGGCTTCCTGCAACAGCTCGGCTAGCTTGAGCGCGGTGAGCGGCGTGGTCTCGGCGGGCTTCAGCACCACGGTGTTGCCGCAGGCCAGGGCGGGCGCGAGTTTCCATGCGGCCATGAGCAGCGGGAAGTTCCAGGGGATCACCTGGCCGGCCACGCCGAGCGGTGCTCGGTGTTTTACCAGCAATGGTCACCAAACAGAGCGGGAGTTAAGTTATCCGCGATATTTGGGAACTGACTTCGCTACAGCGTTACCTTCGAGAAAGGCTTCATCCTACTCAGGATCCTTGATCCAAGGACCACACAGCTGACACGAAAATCACACTGCCATGCATCATCGAATTCTCGGACTCGCAGCCTTCGCTCTCTTGATGTGCCCAGCCGTAAATGCCCAGGAGCGCTGGAAAGCCATGTTGCAGACCGAAGGTGTGAACTATCACGATGTGAAGGCCATCTACGAGGCGGACATGGAAGGAGTGGAACCCGCACCGGATGAAGACGCGGAAGAAATGCAGTTCAAGCGTTTCCAATGGTTCTGGGAGGGCCGCACGGAAACGGGCGATCCGGCCAAGTCGGGGCTGCTCAAGAGCTACGGTCTGAAGCTCTCGCAGTATTTCACCAATCCGATCTGCGAAGAGAACCTGAACCCCACGCCTTGGCACAACATCGGGCCCGACAAGGACCCGATACGGCAGCATCTTGGTAAGGTACAGTGCCTCTGGTTCGACGCGAGCCAGGACCCGCCGATGCTCATCTACGCCGGCAGCGCACATGGCGGCTTGTGGCGAAGCACGGACGGCGGCACCACCTGGATGAACATCACCGATAGCTTTCGCCAGCCGGTGCTGGGCGTCTATTCGCTTGCGCGGATAGAGGTCGGTGGCACGCCGCGGTTGCTCATCGGCACGGGCAGCTGGCCGGCCGATGGCTACTCCCTGGGCGTGCTCTGGAGCGATGATGACGGCATCAGTTGGAACGTCTCATCCGGCATACCGACGGTGGCCTCGCTCGGCACCATCGTGGACATGCAGGTCTATGGCAATGAGGTGCTGGCCGTTCAGGGAACACGCGCATGGCGTTCAACCGACCACGGTGAGAGTTTCACCGAGATCACCCCGAGCACGGCGAACGTGATCTTCGGCAACGTTCCCGACAATTCGAACCGCTTCACCGGCATCGGTCATTACCTCGACGGTGGTGACGGCGTCATCGTGATCGCCGCCAAGGATGGCGATGTGACCGGCAACGGTCCCGATATCTATGCTTCGGAGGATCTTGGCCAGCATTGGTCCCGCATCACCGACCAGCTGCCGATCGCGATGGGATCGGGCTACGCCTTCCGCCAGTATTTCCCGGTCAACGGAAGCTCGGCGAGCTATTATGAGCCCAAATGGGTTGGCTGGGATATAGACCAGAACAACGATGACCTCTGGGATTTCGACGGGTCCACGGATATCTATGGACAGGATGGCACCATGTTCCTCTCGCCCACGCACTCGATCCCCTGGACCACCGCCGCCCACTACTGCGATGACAACCAACCCCATGATGGCGTTTGTGAGGATGTGATCGCCGGGATGAACAAGCCGCAATACATCCAGGTCAAGTTCGTGAAGGATCCCGATGCCGAATTCAATATCTATCTCACCAATGATCCGAGCGACCTGAGCACAGCGCAGCTGGTGTTCAGCACCGAGCTCTACCCGGGCGTGGAGAACAACACCCAGATGCCGGTGCCAACGTTCATCGCGGATGACGACTTCAAGAACCTAGTGGTGGAGGCGAAGTTCCTGGTGCCGGGCTATGTGCCGGTGGCCGGGATCCGGATCGATGAGATCCTGATGGGAAGCAGCCTGGTGGCCGTGTCTCAGGTCAGCGTGGTCAACGATCCGGGCGGAGCCTTCGATGGTTTCCACCTGCTCACGCGCTCCTTCGGAAATACGGCCAACGTCAGGGCACACCTTCACAGCGGTCAATCGGTGGCTGGCATCGGCCTGACCCAGCTTTTCGCCGACCCTTGCGACTATCTCTGGAACAAGGACTTCAACCTGGGCTATGACCGGTTCGCGATCAACAAGTTCGGCCGTGTCTTCGCGTCCGGGGTGGAGAGCATCCACGAAATGGACATCGCCTCGGGGGCATGCGCCGAGGTGCAATTGGGTTATGATGACGATCAGTCCCCCTTTTGGAACTTGAGGCATGACGACGTGCGCTCCTTCTTCATCGCCGATGGTGCCACGGCCGGACAGGAACGGATCGTCCTCGGGCACGACGGAGGAATAGCCTATCGTTCGGTGGATGGCAACTGGCATGACTGGAACGGGGAGTCGTTCCCCACGGTGATGCATTATGACCTGGGCATGGACGAGTTCGCGACCCGCATGCTCTCCGGCGCCCAGGACAATGACACCTGGGAGTGGTCCATGGATCCCGATCAGCCCTGGACGAACATCTATGGCCACGTGGATGGAGGGAGCGCCAACGTGTTCCGCAATCTTGACGCATCCATCGATCTGATCGGATATACCGAGAACGCCTCGCGGCGTTTCAAGGGAACCTATCTGGGCAACGCGATCAACCTCTCCCACGCTTCGGATGGCTGTTGCTTCCGGCTCTACTGGCCGAGTCTGATCAGCGTGGCTTCCGGTGAACCCCGTATGTACATGGCCCAATCGTTCAATGACACCTCACCCGGTGTGGGTGCACCGGGGATCTTTCAGGTCGATCCGCTGCACACCGGCACGAACGCGCTCAATCTGACCCCAGGTCCCGAAGGCGCGTTCATCTACAATGCGACCGGGTTGGACATCCATCCGGCCAACGATGATGTCATCTTCTTTGGCATCGGAAATCGGTACTGGGGCCCCGATGATGATCAGTTCCGCTTGGTGAGAACGACCGATCATGGAGCTAATTGGACGGATCTGACCCCCACCCTGATCAATCCGGCCAGTACATCCACCGATCAGAACGCGTTGTCGCGGTACGGCGTGAGCACGATCACGGTGGACCCCGACTCCGACCCGAACGACATCGATCACATGACGGTGTACATCGGGATGGACGGGATTCCGGACGAGGATGAGTTCGAACGCGTGTTCAAGAGCGTGGATGGCGGCACGACCTGGACGGACATGTCCGCCGGGCTACCTGGATTCCCGGTCACGGATATCGTGGTCCAGCCCGGCAGTGGGGGCATCCTATACGCGGCAACGGACATCGGCGTCTATGTGTACGAGCCGCTGAACAACCACTGGTATTGCTTCAATGAGGGATTTCCCGTGTGCCTGGTCACCGGGCTGGACCTGAGCGCCTGCACCGGCAAGTTGTATGCTTCGACCTACGGAAGGTCCATTTGGAGCACCGAACTCTACGCACCTGACCGTGGGGACTATTTCGTGGTCGACACGGACCTTCCGTTGAGCGGGACGCACAAGATCACCAAGAACATCTTGGTCACGGCGGGCAATACCCTGACCATCACCGGCACGCTGGAGTTCATCCCGAAGCGGAAGCTCTTCATCGAGCCAGGTGCGAAGGTCGATGTGAACGGCGGCATCCTCACTGGACGATGCGATCAGCCCTGGGATGGCGTCGAGGTGTGGGGGGTCACGACGGAGGATCAGAGTCCATCGACCAACCAAGGCGAACTGCTGATGAGGAACGGCGCCATCCTGGAGAACGCCACAGTAGGCGTGCGCCTCTTCGCCACCATCGGCGAATCCATTGGAAGCGATGGCGACCAGGACTACATACCCGGGACCACCGGGGGTATCGCGCATATGCATTCCGGAAGCATCATCCGCAATTGTGGCCGAGGCGTTTGGTTCAAGCCCTACAAGAACATGATAAGCGCCGTGGAACATGTCAATAGGAGCCATTTCCTGGATGCCGTTTTCGAAAAGAACGGTGCCGCGTACGATGGCATGAGCTACTCAGACATGGCCCGGCTTGAAGGTGTGCATGGAGTGCTTTTCTCGAGCACCGTGTTCGACAACATGAACGGGCATTCCGAAACGCCGAAGATGATCGGCATCCGCTCGCTCGATACGAAGTTCACGGCCTCCAATTGCACCTTCATCAAACTGGGCATCGGAGTGCGCGGCACCGACGCTACGGGGCTGAAGCCCTGCACGATCCGCGGCTCTGATTTCGAAAACAACGACCGAGGCGTGGTGCTTACCGGCGTGTTCAATGCCGAGATCACGGGCAACACCTTCACTATTCCCAGTGGGGACGGCTCATGGCCCCTTGACCAGTCCATCCTTCCCTACCCCGTGCCCTATGGCGCGTATCTTATAGGCTGCGGCGGCTACGAGGTGGAGGACAACGTGTTTATAGGGGTGAATAGCGTGGGCAATGCCGGCTTGGTGATCAAGAACAGCGACCAAGTGCCCGACGAATTCTACCGGAACGAATTCCACAAGCTGTATGTGGGCAGCTTGATGCAGGGGAACAATCGGCTGCCGGGCAGCCAGGATGGCCTTCGGTTCCGTTGCAACACATTCGGTCGCGAGGATGGCACCGATGATTGCGTTTACGACGCCGCCATTACCCTGAACTCTGCCGCCATCGCTCAGAACCAGGGAGGTCCCAGCGACCCCATTGGCAACCGCTTCTATCCGGAATGTCCGGGTGGGGTTGGCGATGAGAGCGACGTGTACCACGATGACGAATCACTAGAAGGGATCATCTATTACCACCACACCGATCAATTCACCAAACCCGATTGCTCTACGCAACCACCGAAGGTGATCCAACAATCAACCACCTTCATTTTCACGCCGGGTGATGGATCGGGCGCATCGTGCCCGGCCGATCAAAGCGGCGATCATTTGTTATCCGAAGTGAAGGCGACCTTTCAGAACGGTGCTACCGACCACGCACAGTTGAAAGCGCTCTTCGATGGTGAACTCGATGGTGGCGATACAGAATACCTGCTCGAACAGATCCGCGACCCGTTGGTAAGCTCTTTCACCCTTCGCAACGTGATGATGGCTTCAATGCCACTGAAGGATCTGATCCTACTGGCGGCGATCGATCGCGATCCTGCCATGGATCCATGGCATTTGACAGAAGTGCTTCTTGCCGCTGGAAGGTTGAACCCGGACGTTTTGGTCGCGCTCATGCACAGTGGCATCGATCAGTACTTCATCGACCTTGTACGACAAGCGCAGAACGGCACACCGGTCAGTTGGAAACAATGGCTGGAGGCCGAATTGAGCGGACTGTTGCACAACACTGAACGCGCACGACACGACTATGTGCGCAAAGTCCTGGAGGATTCTGTGGGCAACCCACTGGACAGCATAGCACTATTATTTGAAGAGGAAACTCTGCCTGCCACGCCCGTCGAAATTCTCTGGCTGCTTATCGCCAGGGAGGATTGGACGGTCGTAGACGACTGGATAAGTCTGCCCGAGGAACATGGGCTCACCGTGCCTGAGGCTATTGCATTCGGGGTGATGCGTGACGTCGCCCAACATCCTCAGATCGCAGACAGCCTAGTACTAGATGCACTTGATGAGTTGGGGCCGATAGCTGAAGACGAGAACAACTCCGCTCAAATACTGGCCCGTACGCTGCTCATGCGGCACTTGGATATGTCTTTTGAGGAACCCGTTGTGTTGCCGGGTGAGAAACGCAGTGTGATCGAGGCGTTTACCAACACCGATCGATCAACGAAGGGCTTGATGCGTGCAAAACCCAACCCGGTCAACGAACGGTTGCAAGTAATGACCGAGCTGCCAACAAGAGAAGTCGCAGGATATGTGGTGTTGTACAACGCGTTCGGTATTGAACTGGAAAGGACACGCATAAGTACCGGCCCCCAGTTCTTTGAGATCGAAGTGGTAAAATACGCCCCCGGGATCTATCGCCTGGCCATGATCGGGCGGAACGGGACGTTACTGGATGGGTTGTCCATAAGCATGGTGCGGTGAGTCCAATGGAGCATTATCGCCTTGCCCTGCTGGTCATGGTTCTCCAAGGGATCAGTTCGCCAGCGCAGACATTCAGCACACGAAACGATTTCAACAATGCACAGGGACCCGATGAAATGGGCTGGACCTTGGTGCGGAGCGACAGCGGCTACTTGGTGATACAGGCGTGTGAGGACACAATGAACTTGTTCTTACGCGTTGGCCTTGCTCACCTCAGCCAGAACGGTACCGTGTCCGAGATACGTTCTTTTGGGCAGGACGGCCTTGCCCTTTATGTTGGCTGGGCGAATGGTACGGTTCGATCACCGCAAGGTTTTACACTGTGCGGCAGCACCGACGATGGCACTGATAACAGGGCCATCGTATGGCAATTGGACGAAGAACTCGACAGCCTTTGGATGTTGGAGCCCTATGAAGACACCGTTGATTTCTCAGGGGGCACAATGGCGAGGAGCAAGAACGGTGTGATCGCCGCTGTGGGTGGGGTATGGCACACGGGACAGAGCGGACGGGCCTTCCTTGCACTCGTTGATCCCAGCGGCATATTGCAGAACTTGACCGAATACGGCACATCCATGCGCGACTTTGCTGTATCAGTGGACACATGCTCGGACGGTGGATTTGTCATCGGCGGCGATTCCTGGCTCACTGGAACAGATCACGATGGGTTCATCATAAAAACTGATGCTGCCGGATTTCAAGAATGGCGTCGTGATCTCGGTGGTCCATATCGGGATAGCTACCTGAGCGTAATCTCAACGAGTGATGGCGGATACATTGCCGTTGGGGCTTATGCCACATATCAGTCCGGGTTCAGCACCTACTACCGCTTGTACGCAGCGCGTTTGAACGCCAATGGTGATTTGATCTGGGAGAAGCAGTATGGGCAACAGGGCACAGTCAATGAACTCTCGTCGGTAACCGAATTGCACGATGGCACCTTCATTGCCGCAGGTCTCTATCCTTCATCTGGTGGTGATAAAGGTGTGTTGTTGAAGTTCGCTGCGAATGGTGACAGCCTATGGATGCGCACCTTTCGGCACCCGCCGCTGGACAGCGTGTTCAGCGTTCACTGGCTTCGACATGTTGTTGAGGATACAGATGGGAGTCTTGTAGCCACGGGTTCGTGTAACGACGGTCAACAAGACCTTTGGGTGATACGAGTCGATAGCTTCGGATGCTTGGTGCCGGGGTGCCAGCTATACGACCACATCGCCGAGCAGCCAAGCACCGCCTCCAAGTCGGATCTGAACTTCATGCTCTATCCCAATCCGGCGACAGGGCATGTATACATCAGCTTTCGATCGGCCGGGCCACCCAAAGGCGAATTTCGCCTGTATGATCCAAAAGGGGCGCTTGTAAGAAGGTTCGCTCCGACAAGCCGCAGTGAAGAACTGGAGATAGCGCTCACCCAATATCCTTCCGGATCGTATCTCATTTGCTATGTTGAGTCCATACAAGGAGTGCGCTGGGCGCAGACCTTAATCAAAGAGTAGCGAAGTGAACTCCATGAAAACCATTCTACTGCGGAGCATGAGCTTGCTGAGCCTGTTAGCCCCATATGGCCGTTCGGTTTGTGCTCAGGTTGAACTCGTGCTTGATCAAGGATTTCGCAGTGATGTTACTGTACCCCTGGGCGACTTGTCGAGGGCCTCATTGGAATATCCCATGCTCTACGGTGAGCTGGCCGTTACCATGGACTTTTCCGCCAGCGTGACCAACCTTGGCGCTATTCCTGCGACCGACGTGTTCGTGATCCTGTCCGTAGTTCATAGTACCGGCACTGCGGGACCCTTTGTCAGCGCGGTGTTGCCAATGCTTGCAGCAGGGGACAGCGACACGCTATCGATCAATGCCGCATTCGATGGCTCATGGGCTGAACAAGAACTCGCCCTTCATTTCAGCGTGTCATCTCTTGAATCAGATATCGACCCATCGAACAATTCTGATACTACGTTGATGTGGGTCACCTATTCCCAATACACTTCGCGCACACAAGGAGTAACGACGGGGGCGCTGGCTAACAGTGGAGCACCATACATGATAGGCAACAGGTATGAGATCACGGAAGAGATCATTCCGCCGGTCTGCGCACTTTCGTGTGTGGTCCCCTATGATCCCGCACTCATAGGGAGCTTCATTACTGGCTACTTGTTCGATGAAAGTTGGAATGAACTTTCCGAAGGCTCGGAAGTTCTGCTCACCGCCAGCAATATGAGCGAGCCGGGTGAGACCAACCGGATAACGCTCCCGCTACTTTCAGAGGTCTACTTGCAAACGCATCATGACTACTATGCCATGGTGGCGGATTGGGTCGGCAGTGAGGGCATCGCGATCGCCACAGAGGGAAGTAGTCCGGATAGTTCTTCGTGGCTTATCGACATCGGATCGATGACTTGGTTTTCAATAGCGCAAACGCCAATGGTGGATATAGGCATCGGATACATGGGTATCTGCTACTCTGCCATTGGAGAACACCAAGATGATCTACAAGTGGTTTCGCCCCCCTTCCCTGCTCCATGCGCATCAGCAGTGATGATCCCGGTCAGGCTTATGGGTTCAACATCGATCCAATGGGTGATAGTCGACCCACTTGGCCGGATCGTCATGGGTCCAAGGTCGATCCATGAGGCATTCGGTGACCAGATCATTCAAATCGATATCAACGAACTATCCTCCGGCACATATTTCTGCATACTTCGCGCCAATGACGTCACGCAGCAATTGCAGCTGCTCGTAGGACGATGACCTTTCTGGAATGACGCAGCTTTGAACGGATCTAAACCAGTAGAGGTCAAATCGCACTTCATTAGGGACATGTCTCAATTCAGATTCAAATACGCCCCCAGTCCATGCACGCCACCTTCCCTTCCATACCCACTTTCCTTGTAGCCGCCGAAGGGTGAGGTGGGATCGAACTTGTTGAAGGTGTTGGCCCAGATGACGCCCGCGCGGAGCTTGTTGGTGAGGTTGAAGATCTTGCTGCCCTTGTCCGTCCACACGCCGGCGCTGAGGCCGTAGGGCGTGTTGTTGGCTTTCTGGATCACCTCGTCCACCGTGCGGAAGGTCTGGATGGCGAGCACCGGACCGAAGATCTCCTCCTGCGCGATGCGCGCGCTTTGCGCCACGTTGGTGAAGAGCGTGGGGCGGCACCAGAAGCCTTTGCCGGGCAGGTCGCACGCCGGTTGGTACATCTCGCCGCCGTCGGCCACGCCGATCTTCAGGTATTTGTTGATGGTGCCGAGCTGCTCGCGACTGTTGATGGCGCCGATGTCGGTGTTCTTGTCGAGCGGATCGCCTACGACGAGCGAGCGCATGCGGTGCTTGAGCTTGCGCACCACTTCGTCGTACACGCCTTCTTCCACGTAAAGGCGGCTGCCCGCGCAGCACACGTGGCCCTGGTTAAAGTAGATGCCGTTGATGATGCCTTCGACCGCTTGATCGATGGTGGCGTCGGCGAAGATGATGTTGGCCGCCTTGCCGCCGAGCTCGAGCGTGAGCTTCTTACCCGTGCCCGCTGTTGCGCGCTGGATGATCTTGCCCACGTTGGTGCTTCCGGTAAAAGCGATCTTGTTCACGTCGGGATGGTTGACGACCGCCGCGCCCGTGGCACCTGCACCGGTGACGATGTTGACGACGCCATCGGGGAGTTCGGCTTCCTGCAACAGCTCGGCTAGCTTGAGCGCGGTGAGCGGCGTGGTCTCGGCGGGCTTCAGCACCACGGTGTTGCCGCAGGCCAGGGCGGGTGCGAGTTTCCACGCGGCCATGAGCAGCGGGAAGTTCCACGGGATGACCTGCCCCGCGACGCCGAGCGGGCGAGGCGCCCCGGCCCCCGAGCCGGGGTTGCCGGGGAACGCGTACTTGAGCTTGTCGGCCCAACCGGCGTAGTAGAAGAAGTGCGCGGCGGCGAGCGGCACGTCCACGTCGCGGCTTTCGCGGATGGCCTTGCCGCCGTCCATGCTTTCGATGACGGCGAACTCGCGGGCCTTCTCCTGCAGCAAGCGCGCGATGCGGTAGATGTACTTGGCGCGTTCGGCGGCGGGCATCTTCGACCACACGGTGTCGTAGGCCCTGCGGGCGGCCTTCACGGCGGCGTCCACATCGGCGTCGTTGGCCTCGGCGATGCGCGCGAGCTTCTGCTCGTTGGCGGGGTTGATGGTGTCGAAGTACTTGCCGGACTTCGGCTTCTGCCACTTGCCGTTGATGAAGAGCTCGTATTGCTCTTGGATCTTGACGTGGTCCTTGGACTCGGGGGCTGGGGCGAGTTGCCAGTCGAGGGGCTTCCCGCTGCGGCGGGATGAAGACATCTTCTTGGTGGCCATCAGAAGCGAAGGTAGTGCGCGATCGGAGGCTGCATCATGAGGCGCCCGGTCCGTGATCGACCCTCTGCCCGGTGCCCGAACAGGACCGACCACACGGCGAGGGCTATAACTAATGTTCTATTGACGGAACAGTTTGGGCAGGGAACCTTTGATGGCCTAAACCCGACGCCATGAAACCAATTCTCACCCTCTGCTTGCTCTGTGTCGCATCCGCCGGCACGGCTCAGACACTCTCACTGGCGCCGATCTTCGGCTCGGGTGGCATCATCACCGCGGATGTCGCCGTGGAGGAGGACAACCTGAAGTCCCATGCCCTTCTGCCGGACGGACGGCTCATTGTTGCCGGCGATGGGTATGACCTCGGCACCAACTCCTATCACATCACGATGGTCGCGATCGATCCGGCGTGCGGAGCGTTCGATCAGGATTTCGGTACAGCCGGCAAGCTGAGCCACATGTTCGAGCAGCGCACACGGTGTTACGGCATCGCAGCCCAGCCCGATGGGAAGATCGTGGGCTGTGGCATGATCGCGCCGAACAACTTCGGTAGCGAGCAATGGCCCGCCGTGTATCGCTTTCATGGAGATGGTTCGGTGGACACCAGTTTCAACCACACCGGCTACCACCGCCTGCAACTGGGTACCGGAGCGGCGGACCTCAACAAGGTGTTCGTGAACGCCGATGGTACGATCACCTGCGCCGCAGCGTCCTTCCCGGGCCAGCTCGGGGCCATGCGCTTCCTCGAGAACGGAGCGCTGGACACCACCTTCAACCACACCGGGGTCACATCGGTCCAACTTCCCAACTTCTCGCAGTCCAGCGAAGGCACCGGCGTGATGCTTCCCGATGGCTCGGTGGTCTCCATCGTCGTTGGCTTCAGCGGTATCGACTACATGCTGATGCTGGCGAAATTCGATGCTCAAGGAGCACCGGATACGACCTTCGGCAACAACGGCCTGGTGGTGGGTACCGTGCCCGTTCGCTCCTTCGGCAGAATGGGCGCCGCCGTTGAACCTGGTGGCGCGATCGTGGTGAGCTGCTCGCGAACGACCGCTTCGATCACGGTCGTGGCGCGTTTCCTTTCCGACGGCAGCGTGGATCCTTCGTTCGGCACCAGCGGCTACAGCGAGATCGACGCATCGGCCGGTGGCGATGGCTTGGGCAACGGTCTCCTGCTATTGCCCGATGGCAGCAGCCTGCAATTCGGCCGCGTGAGCAGTATCGGCGGCCTGGTGAAACGGGATGCGAACGGGCAACCGGTGGCCACCTTCGGGTCCGGCGGCTTGCTGGGTGTCAATGCCGGTCTGCCCGGCTTCCAGGTCTTCATGAGCGGTGCGCTCATGCCGGATGGCCGCATCATCGCCTATGGCGACGCGAACACGAATGAGGTCTACATCGCGAAGTTGACCGAGGACCCGGTCGCTGATGGTCCCCCGGTGATCAGCCTGATCGGCACGGACCTTACCACCACCGGTTCAGGGGCCATCCAGTGGTTCCTGGACGGGCTCCCCATCGGCGGGGCGACCTCAAGCTCGTACACACCGACCGCGAACGGGACCTACACCGTTACGCTGACGCTCAGCCCGAGCTGCGCGTTCACGTCGGACCCGTTCAACCTGATCAACCTGGGCACGATGGACCACGGTACGAACACGGTGCAGTTGCTGGACAACCCCGTGACCGATGTGCTCGTGGTGCTGAACGCCGGGCCGATGACGTGGTACGAGATCACCTCCGTGGCCGGGCACCGCATCGGAAGCGGTGTGCTGCAGGGCGAACGCACCGAGATCGGGATGGCCCACCTGGCCAAGGGCGTTTACCTGCTGCGGACAGGAACCACGCACGGATCGACCGTGGCGCGCATCATCAAGCAATGATCGCTCGCAAGTGCCGCGGTCGGTCGGCGGGATGATCACCACCTGCCGGACTAGTTCCACCAGCGACCGGGGAGGTCCGTGCAGCGGATCGGTGCGGACGCGATCCTTGGACTCGGGGGCGGGGGCCAATGCCCAGTCGAGGGGCTTCCCGCTGCGGCGGGATGAAGACATCTTCTTGGTGGCCATCCGAAGCGAAGCTAGCGGCCGGCATCCTTCAGCGCGGACGCTGACTAGATTTGCGATGCCGAAACCAACCCCCACTGTTTCCATGCGCAACCTCCTCCTCCACTTCCTTTTTTGTCTGCTCCTCCTCTCGAGCCCCATGAGCTTCCTGGTCGCCCAGGATGGCGTGCCTGCGGACGTGTCCGCACTGGTGAACAAGCCGGTGGATGACGTGCATGCCGCCCTGCAGTCCATGGGCTACGAGATCGCGACGTCGAACGTGTTCGCTGGAGGCCATCAGCAATGGTGGAACGAGCGGACGAAGAGCTGCGTGGCGCTGAAGATCAAAAAGAAGATGGTGGAGGAGATCACCACCGGGAACGATGGCGAGTGCATCGCGGGTGTGGAGAACGCCCGGAAGGTGTGGGATGCGTATCACGACGGTCCTTCGGACATTACGAGCGCGGCACTGGAGAAGGAGCGCGCGGCTTTGCGCGAAGCGGGCTTTCAACCCACCTACTGGATCCGCGAAGCCGCGGCCGGTCGCAGCATGGAAAAGTGGTACAACTCCACCACAAGCAAGTGCAAGTACCTGGCCTTTAACACCGGGGATGGCGGCGATGTGGCCAAGGGCGACAACGAGCCCGACCAGTGCACGAACCCCGCCCCGAAGCGGTAGGGAAGGCACTGCCAGCCACCTATCGCACCACCCGGAACACGCGCTGCGTCGCCCCATCACGCACGCGCAGCAACACAAGGCCTGCGCGCGACCAGTTCAGCAGTGCCGCCTCCTGCGCGCGCTGTGCGGTGAACGGCACGGCGCGACCCGTGGCATCGAAGAGCTCGATCACCGCGTCGGCCGGCAACCCGGTGAGCCGCGCACCCTGTTCGGTGGGCACGCAGGCCCAAGAGGGGCCGGAGGCCTCCACCAGCCCCACGGTGCACGAGGGCGCCACGCCCGGCACAGCGGAAAGCACGCCCGCGCTCGCGCTCCAGTGCTCCCAGGTGCCGCCCACGGTGGTGCGGCGATCGTTGAGGTCAAAGGTGTTCGCACCGGTGATGGTGCCCGGAACCTTGCAGGCCTTCACCGCCAGTCCGCCGTGGTCCCAGGTGAGCGGCAGGCCGGCGAGGCAGGTCTCGGGCGGAAGCAGTACATCGCAGTTGGCCTGCACGAACCACGCGAAGTCGTCGTAGGCCGGATGGTCGCCGTACACGTGCGCGATGCCGTCATCGCCGATGCACACGGCCACGTACTCCTCACAGGCGATGCCCAGGACCGGCGTTCCGGCATCGGTGGTGGAGCGTGCGATGAAGGTGAGCAGCCGCCCGCGCCGGTCGGGGTTGTCGAAGTGCGTATCGGTGACCACCGCATCCATGCCGGGCGCGCCCATGAAGGGGCTGCCGTCGAGCGTGACGTTGACGGCGTAGGGGTTGTTGAGCGCAGCCTGGCTGGTGACCGTGCCGAACTGGGCCGTGAAGCGGTAGCCTGCCAGGATGGCCATGCCCGCGCTGGTGCCGCCGATGACGATGTTGCGCTGCGTGATGGCCGTGCGCACGAGGCTGTCCACGGGCGTGTTCCGCCAATGGCTCACGTAATCCCATTGGTCGCCACCGGCGAACCAGATGGCCTCGGCCTGCTGGATGCGCTGATGCACGTAAGGATCACTGGAGGCCGATGCGTTGCTGAACACGATGGTCTCCACCGAGTTCACGGGTACGCCCAGGTCGGTGTAGAAGTAGTCGTTGTACCCGTCGCTGCCCGAGGCGCGCAACACCAGCACATCGCCACCGGCCGCGCGCTGCAGGAACCACACCATCGCCGGATCGCTCTCGGTGGCGCCGCCCATGAGGCAGAGCCCGCCCTGCGGCGCGGTGACCACATCGGTGGTGTTGCCGGTGAAGTAGCTGGTGTAGCCCTGGGCCAGGGAGGCCAGCGGGGCGAGGAGCAACGAAGCGAACAGGATGCGCATGTCGCGAAGGTCGCGAACCCCGTGTTCAGCGCTTCACCACGCGCACCGGGGCCATCGCCCCGCCTTCCACGCGCAGCACGTAGGTGCCCGCGGCCAGCGCCGACAGGTCCAGTTCCACCTGCGCACCGCGGATCCGCCCGCGCAGCACCTCCGCACCGGTGATGTCCACCACGCGGTAGGGTGAGCCGATGGCCTGCTGCGGAACGACCACGGCGATCACACCTTCGACCGGATTCGGGAACACGCTTACGGCCTGTGCGGACTCCTCCGACAGGCCCGTGCTGCCGCAACGCCGGTAGATGCCCTGGCCCGGCGAGATCAGGTTGTAGCCGATGAAGACGCAGCCGTCGTTCTCCACGATTCCGCTTCCGTTCAGGTCGTCGGCGCTGAGGTTCCCGGTGATGTTGGTCCAGCTGGCACCCTCGTCGGTGCTCAGGTACACGCTGTCACGAAGTCCACCACCCGCGAAATGGCGCGTCTCCATGTACAGGTTGGTGCCGTAGCGCTTCACCTCCAGCAGGCCCAGGCCGAACTGCGGCAGGCCGGCCCATGCGGTCCAGGTGGTGCCGCCATCGGTGCTGGTGTACTTGCCGCCACCCTGCGCTGTGTAGAACAGGTCACCATCCATCAGCCAGAGGTTCTCCCCGTTGAGGTCGCTGGGCGAGATGCCGGTGTTGCTGTCGTCCCAGGTGCTGCCGCCGTCGGTGCTGATGAAGACGCCGCCGCCGATGGTGTTCGCGTAGAGGTCATTGCCGACCAGCAGCATGCCGATGACGTTGGTGTTGTAGAGGCCCGTGTTCACCGTGGTCCACGCATCACCGGGCAATGGCGAGCGGAACACCCCTCCGGTGGAGGCATACGCGAACACATGCGTACCGTTGGCCAGGAAACCGCGCACCACGGTCGCCTGGGGAGCGCCGGCCACCGTGTTCCAGGTGTCGCCGTTGTCCGTGGTGTAGTAGATGCAATCGGTGGACGCGTTCAACCCGGCGAAGTAGCGGCCACCCACGGCGAAGCCGCTCTCCGTGGGGTTCAAGGCCACCGGGTTGGTGGCGACGCTCCATGTGGTGCCATTGTCCGCGCTGCGGTACAAGGTGCTGCCGGCCTTGGCGAAGAGCTGCGTGGAGGAGGCGCCGAGCACCTGCGCGCCCTGGGACAGGTCCGTAATACCGGTGTTGGTCTGGGACCATTGGGCCGTGCAGAAGGGGCCGAGGAAGAGGGCCAGGCCGAGGAGCGGCCTGCGGGAATGGAGGCTCATGGTGGTTGCGCGTTCGTGGTGCACCGGCGAAGAAAACCGGCCGGAACCGGGCCTGTGGGCCCGCCCTTCGCGAGCTTCCCACCGCAGGGTGTGAACAGCAGCACTTCCCCTGGTGGCAGGACCTTGATCGGGATCAGTCGGGTACCGGTGTATGAGTATTATGTTGCGTGTACCACCGACCCACGCACCGATGAACCGCATTCTTCTCCCCACCGACGGCAGCGATTCCGCCTTCCATGCCGCGCGCTTCGCGTTCGACCTCTTCGGCACGGACGGCATGCGGTACACGCTGGTGCACACCTTCCTGAAGCCCGCCTACCGCAACGCGCTGCTTCCCGCCATGGACACCGCCCGCGAGGCCGCCAACAAGCTGCGGCGGTTCGAGCGCCGCTGCCGCGCCCATGCGGGGACCGTGGCCCTGGCCAAGCGCACCTCGCCCTTTCCCCTGACGGAGGTGCTGAACGAGTTGGCCGGTCAAGGCAAGGGCGAACTGATCGTGATGGGCACCCAGGGCGAGGGCAACTACGGGCTGGTGGGCAGCAACACCACCGCGGTGGTGACCGGCGCACGGGTCCCGGTGATCGCGGTGCCCTCCCTGTGGCGGCCCGCCCCGGTGAAGCGCATCCTGCTGGCCAACGACGGCGGCACCATGGACGTGGCCACCCTTCGACCGCTGGTCGACATCGCCCGCCGCACGGGCGCCGAGGTGGTCGTGGCCCATGTGCGCGACAACATCGCCACCTTCGACGAACGCGGCGACCGCCGCGCGCTGAGCGCTCTGCTCGACGGCATCCGACACTCGTTCGTCACCGTGGCCGGTGAGGACGTCACCAGCACCCTCGATGAACTCGCCCGGCAGGGACGCATCCAGCTCATGGCCGTGATCCACCGGAAGAAGAGCTTCTGGCAGCGGTTGTTCACCGCCAGCAAGGCCAAGCGCATGTCCCTGCACACCACCACGCCCCTGCTCGTCCTTCCGGAGATCGGCTGAGCGTCGGCCGGTTCAGTCCACGCTGAAGTGGTCCGCGCTCTGGTAGTGCCCGTCGGCCTCCTTCTGCAATTGCATCAGGATGTCGTTGGCCAGGCTGCTGGCGCCGAAGCGGAACTAACATGGTCGAATTCTATCCTCGGTCTTGCTATCTTCATCGAGGATATTGCCCTTGACCCGATGAAGCGAGGCGTTTCTGTTCTGCTGTTGGTGATCAGCCACCATGGCATCAGTCGTGCCCAACTCTTCGGACCGCAGATCGATATTTCAAAGGGGACGGAAGCACCGGCTTCCACGCGAGCCGCCGATCTGGATGGCGATGGGGATCTGGACGTGCTCTCCGCTTCCCACGGGGATAACAAGATCGCCTGGTGGCCCAACGATGGTTCCGGGTCTTTCGGCCCCCAGCGGATCATTTCGTCGCAGGCAAATGGGGCCAGGTGCGTCGCGTCCGCCGATCTGGATGGCGATGGGGATCTGGACGTTCTATCCGCTTCCGTGACAGATGACAAGGTCGCTTGGTATGCGAATATTGGCTCGGGAACCTTCGGACCACAACAGATCATTACAACGCTAGCGAATGGGGCCCAATACGTTGCATCGGGCGATCTGGACGGCGATGGGGACATGGATGTGCTCTCAGCTTCCTTCCTCGACAACAAGATCGCGTGGTATATCAATTACGGCTCGGGCGTTTTCGGACCGCAGCAGATCATCACAACACTGGCCGTAGGAGCTACTTGTGTTGCCTCGGCCGATTTGGATGCGGATGGGGACTTGGATGTCCTCTCCACTTCCATGGACAATAAGATCGCATGGTACGACAACGATGGTTCGGGTTCCTTCGGGTCTCAACACATCATTTCGACCCTGGCGGATCGACCTACCTGTGGTGCCCTGGCCGATCTGGATGGAGATCAGGACATGGATGTGCTCACTTCCTCATCCGATGACAACAAGATCGCATGGTATGCCAACAACGGCTTGGGTATCTTCGGACCTCAACAGACCATCACGACCCTGGCGACCGGAGCTACCAGCGTCGCAGCGGCTGACCTTGATGGGGATGGGGACCTCGATGTGCTGTCCGCCTCCGAATTTGATATATATCCTGAGGACATCGCGTGGTATGCCAACGATGGCTCTGGTGACTTTGGACCCCAGCAGGTCATCTCAGATCAGACAGTAGGAGCGAGTTGCGTCTCATGGGCTGATCTCGATGGGGATGGCGACGTCGACGTGCTTTCCACTTCGAGTATCGACAACAAAGTGGCTTGGTATTGCAACGATGGTTCGGGGGTATTCGGATCACAACTGGTGATCTCCGACGCTATGCGACGGCCTGTAGGCATTGCGATAGCCGACCTGGATGGCGATGGGGATTTGGACGTGCTTTCCGCCTCCGACCTTAGTTACCAGATCGGTTGGTATGCCAATGATGGCTCCGGAGTGTTCGGCCCTCTACAGATCATTGCATCCATAGGCACTGCTTTGAATGTTGCATCCGCTGATCTGGACGGAGACGGGGATATGGATGTGCTTGCCACAAGGCAGTTCATTCACTCCATCTTCTGGTATCCCAACAACGGTTCAGGGTCCTTCGGACCTCAGCAGACCATTGGATCCCCCGGGGTTGGCAGTGGGAACATCACAACGGCCGACCTGGACGGCGATGGGGACCTGGATGTGCTTTCGGGCAGTTTAGGGTGGTATTCGAACGATGGCTCGGGCGCTTTCGGGCCCTACCAGTCCATTACAACGCTGGCGGATGAAGCTAGATCCATTATGGCCGCTGATATCGACGCGGATGGCGACATGGACGTGCTTTCCGCTTCTGATGACGATGATAAAATCGCATGGTACGCCAACGATGGCGCGGGCGGGTTCGGTCCTCAACAGGTCATTTCAACACTTGCGGATGGCGCCAGTTGCGTGGCATCAGTCGATGTGGATGGGGACGGGGACGTGGATGTGATCTCGGCTTCCTCCTTCGATGATAAGATTGCCTGGTATGCGAACGATGGCTCGGGCGTGTTCGGACCCCAGCAGATCATCTCAACCCAGGCTGACTGGGCTTTAAGTGTTTCTTGCGCCGACCTGGATGGGGATGGTGATCAAGACGTGCTCTCGGCTTCGTATGGAGATGACAAGATCGCTTGGTATGCCAATGACGGCTTCGGGGGATTTGGACCACAAGAGATCATCTCAACGCTTACAGATGGAGCCTGGTGTGTCGCATCGGCCGACCTCGACGATGACGGGGATATGGACGTGCTTTCCTCTTCCCTGAACGATAGTAAGGTGGCATGGTACGCGAACCAACCGTTGGCCACGGCCGTACGCCCCGTAGCTGCGGAACACATGGCGCTATATCCCAACCCCATGAGCACTGGCGCAACGTTGCTGCTGGATCAATCGGTTGGAATTGTGCTGGTGGAGGTCTTCGATGCGCAAGGCCGGTCGGTTCGCTCGGAACAGTTGGCTGTACAGGGAAGCCGGATCTATGTGCCACGGAACGATCTAGTGTCCGGCCTCTACCTGCTGCGCATTACGGGCAATAAACGATCGGAAGCAAAGCTCTTCGTGGAATAGGCTACATGCTGATCTCCCTTTCCGAATCAGTCCACGCTGAAGTAGTCCGCGCTCTGGTAGTGCCCGTCGGCCTCCTTCTGCAGCTGCATCAGGATGTCGTTGGCCAGGCTGCTGGCGCCGAAGCGGAACCAGTGCGGATCGAGCCATTCGGGACCCAGCTCCTCCTTCACCATCATCAGGTAGTGGAGCGCCTCCTTGCTCTTGCGGATGCCGCCAGCGGGCTTCATGGCGATCATACGGCCCGTGCGCAGGTAGTGGTCGCGGATGGCGTGCAGCATCACCAGCGTCACCTCCATGGTGGCGGCGGGGTTGATCTTGCCGGTGCTGGTCTTGATGAAGTCGGCCCCCGCTGCGATGGCGATGTCGCTGGCCAGGCGCACCTTGTCGTAAGTGCCCAGCTCACCGGTTTCCAGGATCACCTTGAGGCGCGCATCCCCGCAGGCCTCCTTGATCGCCGCGATCTCGTCGAACACGAAGCCGTATTCCCCGTTGTGGAACTTCCCGCGGCTGATCACCATGTCGATCTCGTCGGCGCCCTCGCTCACGGCGAAGCGGGTGTCGGCGATCTTCACGTTGCGCGGGGCCTGTCCGCTGGGGAAGGCGGTACTGACGCTGGCCACCTTCACCCCGCTGTCGCCCAAGGCCTTCTTCGCCACCTTCACCAGGGACGGGTACACGCAGACGGCAGCCACGGTGGGCAGGCCTGGTAATGCGTCGTGCAGGTGCATGGCCTTGAAACACATCTGCTGCACCTTGTGGGGCGTGTCGGCGCCCTCCAGGGTGGTGAGGTCGATCATGCTCAGGGCCAGCTTCATGCCCTGCACCTTGGTCTCCTTCTTGATGCTGCGGGTCTTGATGCGGGCCACCCGCTCCTCGATGCCCACCTGGTCGATGGTGGGGGCGGTGACCGGCACGGCGCGGGCCGGGATGAGGGTCTTGGTGGACATGCGGCCAAGATAGCCTGACGACCTGCGTGCCGTTCCTGCCATGAGGGCGGCCGTTCCCCGGACGCACCCCGCTGTGGGGACGGATCGCCACGGCAGGCCCGTTATTTCGGCTCCGGAATGTCCACGACCGTCCGCCCCAGGCCCCTGCGACACCAGCAAACCCGCGTCCCGCAGCCCCCCCGCAGGTCACATCGGGTTAACATGCCCGGATGGACAGACTTGTTATGTTTGCCCCCCTGTCAATAACAAACCCTTGACCGGTCCCGGGTGTTTCTCCCCGGTGTCCGCACGGAACCGACCAACGCCTCCAACCGAAAACCCGACCCCCTCTTCTCATGAGCAACGAAACGTCCACCGGGAAAGGCTCGAGCCTCTTCGTGGCCATTGTGTTCCCCTTGGTGCTGATCATCAGCGTGATGATCTACATGTTCGTCCTGGGCGATCCGTCGAACTTCGAGAACGGCGACCCCATCAAGGGCCACCCCATCGCCGAGAACCCCGGCAAACTCTATGGCACCATCTACAAGGGGGGCTTCATCGTGCCCATCCTCATCAGCGTGAACCTCATCGTCATCATCTTCTCGGTGGAGCGCTTCATCACCCTGAGCCGCGCCAAGGGCAAGGGCCGGATCGAGACCTTCCTGGGCAAGGTGCGCCAGTTCCTGGCCAATGACCAGGTGGAGGACGCGGTGGCCGTGTGCGACGAGCAGAAGGGCAGCGTGGCCAATGTGATGCGCAGTGGCCTGCAGAAGTACAAGCTTGTGCTGCATGATGCGAGCCACGACAAGGAGACCCGCCTGCAGGCCGTGAAGCAGGAGCTGGAGGAGGCCACCGCCCTGGAGCTACCCATGCTCAGCAAGAACCTGGTGATCCTGAGCACCTGCGCCAGCGTCAGCACCCTGCTGGGTCTGATCGGTACGGTGCTGGGGATGATCCGCGCCTTCAGCGCGCTGGCCACCGCCGGCACGCCGGACGCCACCGCCCTGTCCACCGGTATCTCCGAGGCCCTCATCAACACGGCCCTCGGCATCACCGGCTCGGCCGTGGCCATCATCGCCTTCAACTACTTCAGCACCAAGATCGACGCCATCACCCATGGCATCGATGAGGCCGGCTTCAGCGTGAGCCAGACCCTGGCCACCCACAAGTGACCCCGCACGGCACCGGCGACCGGGGGCTCACCCCCCCGGCGGCCGGGCGTTCACCGTCAACGAACCAGACCCCCGACGCATGCCGAAGCTGAAGATGCCCAAGAAGAGCCCTGAGCTCGACATGACACCCATGGTGGACCTGGCCTTCCTGCTGGTCACCTTCTTCATGCTCACCGCCCAGTTCCGGCCGGAGGAGGCCGTGGCCGTGGACACCCCTTCGTCCATGAGCCAGAGCCCCATCCCCACGGAGAACCTCATGACCATCGTGGTGGACAGCGCCGGCAAGGTGTACTGGGACATGACCGACAAGAAGGTGCGCCTGAAGGTGCTCGAGGAGATGGGCAAGCGCATCAACTACACCCCCAGCGACGAGGACAAGGTGAAGTTCGCCAACGTGGGTGCCGTGGGCATCCCCATCCAGCAGCTGCCCGCCTACCTCGCCCTGCCCACCGGCGGAGCGCGCAAGGAGTTCGACCGGCAGTTCGAGGGCATCCCCACGGACAGCACCAACAACCAGCTGCGCGACTGGATCATCACCACGCGCCTGTTGTTCTACGAGGAGGCGGGCATCAACCCGCTGGTGGCCCTGAAGGCCGATGGCAACACCAACTATTCCAAGGTGGCGGAGGTGATCCGGATCTTCCAATCCCCGGGCATCCAGATCAACCGCTTCAAGATGATCACCGACCTGGAGGAATCACGGATGTAACAGCCGGTCGAACCATTCCCGTGCACGCGTGTACGGGGCACTGGAACGACCCGCCCAACGAGACCCGACCATGGCAGACGCACCCGGTGGAGGCGAAGAAGGCGGCGGCGGAAAACGCCACCAGAAGAAACGCGCCAAGAAAGGCAGCACCCGCATCGACATGACGCCGATGGTGGACCTGGCCTTCCTGCTGCTCACCTTCTTCATCCTCACCACCACCATGTACAAGCCCAGCACCCTGCAGATGACCTTCCCGGTGCCGGACGAGGACCCCACCGACGACAAGAAGACCGAGCTGAGCAACGCCATCACGCTCATCCTCACCGCCAAGGACCAGATCTTCTATTACATCGGCGAGTTCCACACCCCCACCGACGGCAGCGGCAAACCGCCCACCACCCTCACCCGCACCGACTTCAGCAAGGTGCGCCAGGTGCTGCTGGAGCGCAACAAGGAGGCCGTGGAGAAGCTCAACCAGCTGGCCCGCGACTTCAACAGCGGCAAGCTCGACGAAGCGGCCTACGACAGCCTGCGCCGCAAGACCAAGGGGGACCCCACCAACCTCAAGGCCATCATCAAGACCGACAAGGATGCCAAGTACCGCAACATGATCGACATCGTCGACGAGATGGACATCAGCGGCATCGGCTCCTATGGCGTGCTGGACAGCCTGAAGACCGCCGAACAGCTGCTGCTCGACGCGGAGAAAGCAACCCTCTGAGCCATGGAATACCTCCTGATCACCGGCATCCTGCTGGTCCTTTCCCTGGTGATGACGCTGGATTTCAGCTGGAACAACGTGCTCACCACGGTGCGCAACCAGCTGGTGTTCGAAGGCCGCAACCAGGCCTACGGCGCCTTCGTGCTGCGCCGCGACTATGTGAAGCGGTTGATGATCGCCGTGGGCAGTTCGGTGGCCTTCTTCGGCCTGGCGATCGGCACGCCCAAGATCATTGAAGCCCTCGGCGGCGGCGAGGAGGAGGTGGTGGAGACCAAGAAGATCGTGGACGTGAACCTCGAGCTCTTCGAGGAGGAGAAGAAGGAGGAGCCCCCGCCCCCGCCCGTGGAGGTGCCGCCCCCGCCCAAGATCGAGACCGTGCAGTTCACCGCCCTGGAAGCCGTGGATGAGCCCGTGGAGGAACCACCCCCCACACAGGAGATCCTGGAGGAGACCACCGCCAGCACCGTGACCCAGGAGGGCGAGAAGGGCGAGGATGCCCCACCCCCGCCGCCTCCCGTGGAGGAGGAGGTGATGATGTTCGCCGCCGTGGAGGAGAAACCCACCTTCCCCGGCGGTGAGGCCGAGTTCTACAAGTACCTCGGCAAGAACGTGAAGTACCCCCAGATGGAGGCCGAACAGGGCATCGAGGGCCGCGTCTTCGTCGAATTCGTCGTGGACAGGGACGGCTCCATCACCGAGGTGCGCACCGTCCGCGGCGTGAGCGCCGGCCTGGACAAGGAGGCCACCCGCGTGATGAAGGCCTCCCCCAAGTGGAGCCCCGGCAAGCAGAACGGCCGCCCCGTGAAGGTGCGGTACGTCATCCCCATCAACTTCGACCTGCGCTGAGGCGCCGGGCCGGTCGATGGACCTGCGCACCGCCTTCGCCATCGGGATGTCCGGCTTCTACATCCTGGCCGGCCTGGTCATCGGCCTCACGCCCTTCGCCAGCGATGTGCTGCCCAATTACCGCGCGGTGCTGGCCTTTGTGCTGGTGGGCTACGGCCTGCTGCGCCTGGTGATGTGGTGGCGCAAGCGCAAGGCCGATCAGGGCCATTCCTGAGCCATGCGGCATCCGGGCCTGCTCATGCTCCTCCTGGCCGCCTGCAGCAGCGGCCCGCCCGACCCGCGCCACGACGACAGCCCCACCTTCGGCCACGTGCTGGTGCTCGCCGACCAGGACCTGCGACCCGTGCTCGAGGACCAGCGCACCACCTTTGAAGCGCTGTACGAAAAGGCCCGGGTGGATGTGCGCTATCTCCCTGAGCGCCAGTTGGTGCAGGCCATGTTGAACGACAGCGTGCGCGCCGTGTTCGGCGCCTTCCTGCCCGGCGCCGACCAGCAGGCCTACTTCCGCACCCGGCAACTCACCCCCCACGTGGAGGCTGTGGCCGTGGAGGCCATCGCCGTGCTGGCCCATCCCGCCGGGCCCGACAGCCTGAGCCTCGACGAGATCCGCGGCATCCTGCGCGACGGCCGCTTGGGCGGGAGGCCCTGTGCCGCCCTGCTCGACGATGCCGGCAGCGGGGTGGCCCGTTCGCTGGTGGACAGCCTGTGGAACGGCGCCGCCGACCAGGCCCTGAAGGTGCAGGTGGCCCACGGGCCTCAGGACCTTGTGGAGCGTCTGCGCCGCGACAGCACGGCCATCGGGCTGCTGGCCTTCAGCCTGATCAGCGACCTGGACGACCCCGCCTGCCGGACGCTGCGCGACGACCTGCGCCTGGTGCCCGTCCACCGCGGCGATGGCCCGGCCCTGGCACCCACCCAAGGCACCCTGAAGGACGGTCGCTACCCCTTGCGTCGGCCCCTGATGATGCTGGTGACCGAGGGCAAGAGCGGGCTTGGCACGGGGTTCGCTTCCTTTGTGGCCGGACACAAGGGTCAACGCATCCTGCTCAAGAAAGGCCTCGCCCCCGCGCATGTGCCTGCACGCGACGTGATGATCGTGACCCCCTGAACAACGATGGAACACCTGACGAACAAGAACCTGCTCCTCGGCTTCGTGGCCGGCCACCTGCTGGCCGCCCTTCCCCTCACCGCCGACGCACAGACCCTTCAGGACGCCCAGCGCCTCACCGACCGCGAACAGTTCGAGGCCGCCACCACGACCTTCCGCAAGCTGCTGGCCGCCACGCCCAACGACGGTGCCACTTGGTACTTTCTGGGCGAGAACTACTGGGAGAACGAGCAGCCGGACAGCGCCCAGTTGTGCTACCGCCGCGGCGCGGAGCTGAACCCCCGTTACCCGCTGAACCACGCCGGGCTGGGCAAGGCGCTCTTCGCCCGTGGCATCCCCGATGACGCCAGTGGGGGCGCCCTTCAGGAGGCTCAGGCCCGCCGCGAGGAGGCCAAGGCCAAGCTGAACGAGGCCATCGCCATGGCCGAGGACAAGGCGGCCAAGCACCCCAAGGAGCTCAAGGCCCTCACCTACCGCGAAGTGGCCGACGCCTACGGCGCCGGCCCCGATGCCGACGTGCCCACGGCGCTCACCTACGTGGACAAGGCCATCGAGCTGAACCCCAACGATGCCGACGCCCAGGTGCTACGCGGCGACCTGCTGGTGGCCCGCGGCTCCTTCGACGCCAGCGAGGCCGTGGCCGCCTACAAGCGCGCTGCCGAACTGATGCCCAGCGCCGCCCGCCCGGTGGCCAAGAAGGCCCTGATGTACCACCGCGCCAAGAATTACGAGGCCGCCATCGCCGAGTACGACCGCGCCGTGGCCATCGACCCCTCCTTCGCCCCCGCCTACAGCGGCCGCGCCGAAGCCCTCTTCATGACCAAGGCCTACGACAAGGCCACGGCCGACTACAACAAGTACCTCGAGCTGAACGCCGGCAACATCAGCGCCCGCGTGCGCTACGCCAAGTTCCTCTTCCTGGTGGGCAAGTACGCCGAGAGCATCGCCGAGATCGACGCGGTGCGTGGCACGGGTGTGAAGGACAACAACCTGCGCCGCATCGAGGGCTACGCCCGCTGCGAGGCCGGGGACTTCCAAGCGGCGCGTGCCGCCATGGAGGCCTACTTCGCCGAGCAGCCCGCCGACAAGGTGATCTCCACCGACCACGAGTACATGGGAAAGATCTACGCGGGCCTGGCCACCAAGGCCGTCACCACCGATGCCAACGGCACGGTCCAGATCGCCGACCCCGGCGCCGGAACCACCGTGGAGAACAAGCCGGATGGCACCTCGACGGTGACCGTCAGCCTCACCAACTACGACAGCCTCGCTGCGGAGAGCTACCTGAAGGCCGCGCGCATGGACCGCACCAAGGCCTACCTCTTCACAGAGGCGGGCAAGGCCTTCGGCAAGGCCAAGCGGTTCGACCTGGCCACCCGCGCCTTCCAGGAGAAGATCGCCAGCGGCAAGCCCGAGGTGAACGACTACTACTACCTGGGCAGCAACGCCTACAAGGCCAAGATGTACACCACGTCGGACAGTGCCTGGGCCGTATACACCGAGAAGCAGCCCGGCCTGCACCAAGGGTACCTGGGCCGCGCCCGCGCCAACGTGGGCCTCGACCCCGACAAGCAGACCTGGCAGGCCCGGCCCTTCTACGAAGAGGTGGTCCGCCACATCAAACCGGAGGACCAGGCCAAGTACAAGGTGGACCTGGAGGAGGCGTACTTCTACCTCGGCTTCTACCACTTCAGCAAGGAGAAGGACCCGGGCATGGCCAAGTGCTGGTTCGAGCAACTGAAGGCCCTGAACGCCGGCACCAGCAACACCAAGCAGGGAACGGACATGTTGCTGACCAAGGAACTGCAGGACGTGAGCGCCAAGGACTGCACCCTGCCCGCGCAGTAAGCGTCAGCCACGACATCGCAAAAGGGAGGCCGCGGCCTCCCTTTTTTGCGGCCGGACCACGGCGCGTACATTGCCCCGCATGACCAGCAGCAACCGGCTCACCCTATGGATCTTCATCGCCATGGTGGTGGGGAGCGTCGCCGGGCGCGAACACCGCGCGACGATCATGGAGGAACACCCGATCGCCGCCCTCGGACAGCGGGTCCGCTTCACCCCATGCACGCCTGCGCACCCTGGATCCGTTCATCGCCCCGCCCATGCCCGGCACGTGGATGGTGGACTGCTCGGTGGCCTCCCGTTCGTGAGCACGTGCGAAGGGTTGAACGGGAACCGGCGAAGCTGAACCAGGAAGGCTGAACCCGATCCGGCATGAACCAGCTCTTCCGTCGCAAGCCCGCCACCCACGATGCCGCCCCGGAGGGCGAGATCCATGGGGGCGCGGCGCTCGGCCGGCACCTCACCCTGCGCGACCTCACCTTCTTCGGCATCGCCGCCATCATCGGTGCGGGCAGCTTCAGCAGCATGGGCCAGGCCTGCGCCAGCGGCGGTCCGGGCGTGGTGCTGCTCTTCGTGCTGTGCGCCGTGGCCTGCGGCTTCACCGCCCTGTGCTACGCCGAGTTCGCCGCCCGCGTGCCCGCCAGCGGCAGCGCATACACCTACGCCTACGTGAGCTTCGGGGAGCTCTTCGCCTGGATCATCGGCTGGGCCCTGCTGATGGAGTACAGCATCGGCAACATCTACGTGGCCTTCAGCTGGAGCGGCTACTTCACCAACCTGCTCGACGCCGCCGGCCTGCACCTGCCCGAGTGGCTCACCATCAACCACCGCAGCGCCGCCGAGGCGGCAGCACGGAACACACCCGGTGAAGGGCTCACCGCCTGGAACGCCGCACCCCTCATCGGCGGCTTGCGCATCATCCTCGATCTGCCCGCCTTCGCCATCAACGTGCTCATCACGGGCCTGTGCTACGTGGGCGTGCGCGAAAGCCGCAACGCCAGCAACATCATGGTCATCGTCAAGCTGGTCATCATCGCCCTGGTGATCGGCGTGGGCATCGCGTATGTCGACATCGACCAGTGGACACCCTTCCTGCCCAACGGCTTCGGCGGTGTGATGGCCGGCGCCAGCGCCGTCTTCTTCGCCTACATCGGCTTCGACGCGGTGAGCACCCTGGCCGAGGAAAGCCGCGACCCGCAACGCGACCTGCCCCGCGGCATGATCCTCAGCCTCGTGGTCTGCACGGTGGTCTACATCCTGCTGGCGCTCGTCCTCACCGGAATGGTGCCCTTCGCCCAGCTCGGCGTCAGCGACCCGCTGGCCGAGGTGTTCGCCCTCCGCAGCGTGAAGTGGATGCTCCTGCTGGTGAGCATCGGCGCCGTGGTGGCCATGACCAGCGTGATGCTCGTCTTCCAGCTCGGCCAGCCCCGCATCTGGATGAGCATGAGCCGCGATGGCCTGCTGCCCAAGCCCTTCGCCCGCATCCATCCCCGCTACCGCACGCCCGGGTTCAGCACCCTCGTCACCGGCCTGGTGGTGGGCGTGCCCATCCTGTTCACCGATGAGGCCTTCATCCTGGACTTCACCAGCATCGGCACCCTATTCGCCTTCGTGCTGGTGTGCGGTGGTGTACTGCTCATGCCCCGCCGCGAACGCAGCCCCGGCGGCTTCCACCTTCCCTACATCGACGGCCGCTGGATCGTGCCCGCGCTCCTGCTGCTGGCCGTGGTGCTCGTCCGCGTGGGCCTCCCCGGCTACTTCAGCGACCTGCTCGACCCCACCGGGCAACATGGCGACCAGCGCATTCCCCTCCTGGTGTACTGGGGGGTCTGTGTCGGCCTCTCCGCCCTGAGCTTCGTGCACCGCTGGTCGCTCATCCCCGTGCTCGGCCTCGCCTCCTGCTGCTACCTGCTCACCGGCATGGCGGCCAGCAACTGGAAGTGGTTCGGCACCTGGCTGCTGATCGGCCTCGCCTGCTACTTCGCCTACGGCTACCGCCACAGCCGCCTGGCGCGCCTGCCTCGTGCCCTCTGACCCCGCGTCCGGCGCGGCTTTCCTGCGGGTGATCGCGTACCTTCGCGGCCGCTCCGAGCCGTGCCCATCGACCGCCACATCCATCCCGTGCAGGACCGCCTGCTGGGCCGTTCCGCAAAGGAGGCCTTGCTGGGTCAGCGGGGGCTCTGCGTGTGGATGACCGGCCTCAGTGGCTGCGGCAAGAGCACCATCGCGATCGGACTGGAGCGCGCGTTCCTCGACCAGGGGCGGTATGCCGTGGTGCTCGACGGCGACAACGTGCGCACCGGCATCAACAGCAACCTGGGCTTCAGCGATGCCGACCGCACGGAGAACATCCGGCGCATCGCCGAGGTGGCGAAGCTGTTCGTGCAGAACGGGGCCGTGGTGATCTGCTGCTTCGTCTCCCCCACCATCGCCATCCGCGAACAGGCGAAAGCCATCATCGGCACGCAGGACTTCGTGGAGGTCTTCATCGACACCCCGCTGGAGGAATGCGAGCGCCGCGATGTAAAAGGGCTCTACGCAAAGGCGCGCGCCGGTGAGGTGAAGGACTTCACGGGCATCAGCGCACCGTTCGAGGCGCCGCCCGCGCCCGCCATCCGCATCGCCACCCAGGGTCGCACCGAGAAGGCGAGCACCATGGAACTGTTGAACTTCATCCTGCCGCGGATCCAGCGCAATTGAGCATGCACTCCTACCGCCTTACCCACCTCAAGGAACTCGAAAGCGAGAGCATGCACATCCTGCGCGAGGTGGCCGCGCAGTTCGAGAACCCCGCCCTGCTCTTCAGCGGCGGCAAGGACAGCATCGTGTGTTTCCACCTGGCCCGCAAGGCCTTCTACCCGGCCAGGGTGCCCTTCCCCCTCGTGCACGTGGACACCGGCCACAACTTCGAGGAGACCATGACCTTCCGAGACGACCTCGTGAAGGAGCACGGCGCGAAGCTGATCGTGGGCAGCGTACAGGAGAGCATCGACAGCGGTCGCGTGCAGGAGGAGACCGGCTACTACGCCAGCCGCAACAAGCTGCAGACCGTGACGCTGCTCGACACCATCGAGAAGCACCGCATCGATTGCGCGATCGGCGGCGGGCGGCGCGACGAGGAGAAGGCCCGCGCGAAGGAGCGTGTGTTCAGTCACCGCGACGAGTTCGGCCAGTGGGATCCGAAGAACCAGCGGCCCGAGCTGTGGAACCTGTACAACGGCAGGAAGCGCCCCGGCGAGCACTTCCGCGCGTTCCCCATCAGCAACTGGACGGAGATGGACGTGTGGCAGTACATCCTGCTGGAGAACATCCCCATCCCCAGCATCTACTTCAGCCACGAGCGCGAGGTGTTCGACCGCGACGGCGTGATCTACGCGAACAGTTCCTTCATGCGCCTGAAGCCGGAGGAGAAGCCCTACATGAAGCGTGTGCGCTTCCGCACCATCGGCGACATGAGCTGCACGGGTGCGGTGGATTCACCGGCGAGCACCTTGGAGGAGATCATCGCGGAAGTGGCCAGCAGCCGGGTAACCGAGCGTGGAAGCCGCCAAGATGACAAGCGCAGCGAGGCGGCGATGGAGGACCGGAAGAAAGAGGGATACTTCTGAAAGCGGAAAGCGGAAAGCTGAAAGAGGAAAGAGGAAAGAGGAAATGAATCCCGCACCGCACAAGGACCTGAAGCATCGGACCAAGCAATTCGCACTGGCGGTGGTGACCTTGTTCAAGCTCTTGCCGAAGACGACCGAAGCGCAAGTGATGGGCAGGCAACTTTTAAGGGCAGGCACCTCCGTGGGCGCGAATACGCGGGCTGCTTTCCGCGGCAGAAGCAAGCGTGAATACATCGCCAAGCTGGGGGTCGTGATCGAAGAAGCGGATGAATCGGGCTTCTGGCTTGAAATGCTCACCGAGTCCGGTACCATGCCGCTCTCCTCCACCGAGGCGCTCCTGAAGGAGTCGAACGAGCTGGTCTCCATCTTCACCTCACTGGTCACGCGATGAACGCTTTGTCGGTTTCAGCTTTCAGCTTTCAACTTTCATCTTTCCTGCCATGAGCGGTTACCTGGACATGGACCTGCTCCGCTTCACCACGGCGGGCAGCGTGGACGACGGCAAGAGCACCTTGATCGGCCGGTTGCTGTATGACACCAAGCAGATCTTCGAGGACCAGCTGGAGGCGGTGGAGCGCGCGAGCGCCAAGCGTGGTTCCGGCGAAGTGGACCTGTCGCTATTGACCGACGGCCTGCGCGCCGAACGCGAGCAGGGCATCACCATCGATGTGGCCTACCGCTACTTCGCGACGCCCAAGCGCAAGTTCATCATCGCCGATACGCCGGGGCACATCCAGTACACGCGCAACATGGTCACGGGTGCCAGCACGGCCAACCTGGCGATCATCCTGGTGGACGCGCGGAAGGGCATCCTGGAGCAGACCTGCCGGCACAGCTTCATCGCTTCGCTGCTCGGCATCCCGCACGTGGTGTTCTGCATCAACAAGATGGACCTGGTGGACTACGACGAGGCCACCTTCACCCGCATCCAGAAGGAGCTGGAGGACTTCAGCAGCAAGCTGGAGGTGCGCGACATCCGCTACATCCCCATCAGCGCGCTGAAGGGCGACAACGTGGTGGAGCGCAGCGCCAACATGCCTTGGTACCAGGGCCCCACGCTCATGTACCTGCTGGAGAACATCCACATCGCCGGCGACCTCAACCACATCGACCGCCGCTTCCCGGTGCAGTATGTGGTGCGCCCCATGACCGACGAATGGCACGACTTCCGGGGCTTCGCCGGGCGCGTGGCCGGTGGCGTGTTCCGCAAGGGCGACCCCATCCAGGTGCTGCCCAGCGGCTTCCAGAGCGCGATCAAGAGCATCCACATCGGCGAGCGCGAGGTGGAGGAGTGCTTCGCCCCGCAGAGCGCGGTGATCACGCTGAACGACGAGATCGACATCAGCCGCGGCGACATGCTGGTGAGCCCGAACAACGTGCCTGAGACCAGCCAGGACGTGGACGTGATGCTCTGCTGGTTCAACGAGCGCCCGCTCCAGCCCGGCGGCAAATACGCCCTGAAACACACCGGCCGCGACGCGCGGTGCATGGTGAAGGAGGTGAAGTACAAGATGGACATCAGCACGCTGCACAAGGCGGAGGACCCCACCATCCGCATGAACGACATCGGGCGCGTGCAACTGCGCACCACCGTGCCGCTCCACTTCGACACCTATAGCCGCAACCGCTACACCGGCAGCATCATCCTCATCGACGAGGGCACGAACGAGACGGTGGCGGCGGGGATGATCGTGTGATCAGCGCAGGAAGGCCGGGACGATCGGCCGCCCCTTGCGCCGGCGCAGGGCCACGAACCAGGCCCCACCGAGCGCGCCGATGGTGTTGGCCAGCATGTCCATGGGGTCGGTGCGACGGCCCAGGGCTTCCAGCCCCTGCAGCACTTCCGTGCCCAGCCCATAGGTCACGCTGAGCCCCACCGCCCACATCAGGTAGGCCGCCGGGCGCCCATGGCCCAGGAAGGCCGCAGCCAGCAGCACGGTCTGTCCGAGGAAGAGCAGGGCGTGCACCAGCTTGTCCAGGTCCAGCAGGTCGAACCAGCCCCATTGGGGCAGGCTGCGGCCGGGGATCAGGCAGAGCACCAGGATGGCCAGGGCCCAGAGCAGGGCCCAGCGCAGGTGGCGGAGCATGGGCTCAGTGGCCCACCAGGGCGCGGTAGTCGTCAGCGCTCATGAGCGCGGCCACATCGGCCACGTTCGCGGGCTTGATCCGCACCATCCAGCCCGAGCCGTAGGGGTCCTTGTTCACGCTCGCGGGGTCGTCCGCCAGGCCGGGGTTCACCGCCAGCACGGTGCCCTTCACGGGCATGAACAGGTCGCTCACCGTCTTCACCGCCTCCACAGTGCCGAACACCGCGTGCTCATCCACCTCCTGGCCCTCGGTGCCGATGTCCACGAAGACGATGTCGCCGAGCTCGCCCTGGGCGAATTCGGTGATGCCCACCACGGCCTCCCCGCCCTCCAGGCGGATCCACTCGTGGTCCTTGGTGTACTTCAGGTCTGCGGGGAAGTTCATCGGGTGCGGTGTTCTGCGTTGCGCGGCGAAAATAGGCGGGATCCCGTGTCGGACATCAGACCTCCGTCAGCCCTACTGGGTGAGGGTGAAGCGCAGGCTGAGGCCGAAGTTGCTGTTGGAGCTCGGGAAGGAGGTGGAGATCACCGGCTTGTTCACCACGCGCTCGTAGAACAGGCGCACGTTCAGCCGCTGGCTGATCACGTAGTCCGCCGAGGCCTTGATGGAGGTGATGTTCTGCCCGGCGGTCACCTGGTTCTGCCCCTCCTGCATCTTGCGGATCACGGTGTTGTTCTGCCGGATGCTCACGTCCACCCGCAGGTTGAGGTCGCTCTTGGGCCGGTTGCCGCCGATGGTGATGGGGAACTTCACGTTCTTGAAGCGGTAGCCGGTGCCGAACACGTACTCCTTGCCGCGCACCTCGGTCACCTGGTAGTTGCTGATGCTCAGGCTCAGGTTCCGGTCCCGGTTGTACTCGAACTTGGCCAGCAGGCTGTTCTGCAGGGTCACGTCCGCCCCCAGCAGCGGGCGCATCACCTCGGTGATGGTGACCACGCTGATCTGCCGCTCGGGGATGTAGTTGAAGGCCGCGTCCAGCTCACCGGCGCCCTCCACGAAGAGCAGGTTCGTCTGGTAGTTGCCGATGTTGAAGGTGCTGCGGTAGCTGTGCTTCACCGTGAAGGTGCGGAACCACTTGCTGAAGGGCGCCATGCGGGAGAGCCCGTCATAGGTCACATCCCAGTTGGGCAGCGGGATCAGCCTGAAGGGGTTGGTGGTCACCTTGTCGGCGCCACGCCCCGTGTAGGCGGCCAGGAAGGCGGGGATCACCACGTCCTGGTTGGTGGGGCCGTAGCCCGACCAGTACCCGCTGTCGGGCACGAACGCGCTGCCCTCCCGGTCCTGGCCGAGGCGTTCGCTGATGATCGTCCGGTTGTCCAGCATCTGCTGGAAGATGGGGTTCACGAAGTTGTCATCGTCCACGCTGAAGGCCGTGCCCCAGGTGATCGTGCTCACGCTGAAGTTGCCGAACTCGCGCGGGCTGTCGTTCACGTAGGTGCCCAGCGAGTCGTTCCACCGGAAGAAGCTGCTGCGGTTCTCGCTGTACACCCGGTTGGCGCTGAGCTCGATGCGCATGCTCTTGAAGGGCTCCAGGGAGAGGCGCGCGTTGATGTTCTCGGTGCGCGTCTGGGTGTGCGGCGTGAAAATGGAGGGCGTCCGCACCAGCCAGTCCTGCCCGGCCGCGTAGGAGGCGTAGTCGCGCACCACCGCATCGCTCACGTCGTGGTTCTGCTGGCCCAGGATGAAGCCGATGCCCGGGGCGGCGAAGTCGTCCATGCCGATCACGTTGGTCTTGCGCGCGTAGCCCGGCAGCAGCATCCCCGAGTTCTGGCTGTAGGTGATGTTGCCGTTGCGGATGCTCATCAGCACGCGGGCGAACGCGTCGAGCGGCTTGAACCCGCCCTCTTTCTTGTCCTTGTCCTTGTCCTTCCCTTTGTCCTTGTCCTTCTCCTCCTCCTTGGGCTTCTCACCGGCCTTGGACCTGTTGGCCTGGCTGCGATTGCTCGTGCGGCCCTTGTCGTTCACCTTTTTGAGGTATTTCGACTTGTTGTAGAGGCTCACGAAGTTCAACTGCCCGTTGATGCTGATGTTCTGCGAGTTCTGGATCACCGCGCCCAGGGTGTCCTGGGTGAAGGGCGCCCGGTCCCACTGGTATCCGGCGGCATAGGCCGCGTTGGAGGTGATCCAGTCCGTCAGGGGCAGCTTGTCGAAGGGCAGCGTGTAGGTGACGTTCACCGTGTGGTCGTAGCCGGTGGTCTCGCCCCACTGGCTGAGGCTGGTGAGCACGCTGTCCTTCCACACCTCGTACTCGCCCTTCACCTTGGGGTCCACGCGGCCGGGTGGCTCGCCGAGGATGGCGTTGTTGTTGGCCGTGAAGTCGACCTTCAGGCTGCGGGTGATCTCGTAGCGGAAGCCGTACTGGCTGTTCCAGTTGAAGTTCTTGTTGTAGGTGGGCCTGGGGGGCAGCGAGGCGATGTCGGGGTTGGCCCGGATGAGCCGTTCGTTGTAGCCCCGGTCGATGGAGCTGCGCAGGCTCAGCTGTTTGAATCCCAGGTTGAAGTTGAACTCCTTGAACAACTTCAGCCATTTGCTCTTGTTGATGAGGCTGATGTTGGCCAGCGGCTTCACCTCCCGGGGCTTGGGGTTGTGCACGTAGGCGATGGCCCCGCGGTGCGTCACCGTGTTGTCGAACTCGGTGTTCACATCGTGGAACTCCTGGTCGGCATAGCTGTAGGTGAGCGAGAGGTTCTCCACGTCCCAGAAATGCTCCTTCTTGCCCCCCGCGCGGTCCTTGCGCACGTTGGTGAGGTTGATGCTCCGACGCCGCGTGTAGGTGCGCACCTGCTTGAGCCGTTCCCTGCGTTCGTCGGGGGTGAGGTTGCGCGTGGCATCGTCCCATTCGATGTCGGGGTTCAGAGGGTCGAACTGGGGATTGCTCACCTGCTCGCTGTAGCCCACGAACACGGGCACCTTCACCCCGCTCTCCTCGGGCAGGAACTTGCCCATCTCCAGGTTGGCGGCCAGGTCCACACCGTACTTGGTCTCCCGCTGGCGCTCGCTCACACGCTTGTCGATGCTGCCCCAGAAGGGGGTGCTGTAATTGCCGGCCACGCTCAGGGTGCCCAGGTCCGCCAGGGTGGTGTTCACCCGGCCGATGGCCGCCCAGCCGCCGCGCTGATCGAAGTCGGTGAGCCGCAGTTCGTTCACCCACACCTCCACGCATTTGCTGAGGCCGTCATCCACCCCCCAGGGGTTGGCCTCCACGCCGTCCTTCTTGGGGTTGCGGATGCCGATCATCACCGTGCGCATCTGGCTGAGGTTGGGGTTGCCCTTCACCACGATGCGGCGGTCGCCCTCGAACTGGATGTAGCGCTGGTTGGTGGCGAAGCCCTCGCGGTTGCGCTCGATCTTCACGTCGTTCAGCTTGGCGAACTCGATCACCATGTTGTTGGCCTCGGGCCACACGCTGGCCGGATCGTTGTTGCCGAAGGCCGAGGGGACCACCGGCACCTCGTACTCGTAGTAGTTCTGGTCGAAGTCGTTGCCCAGGCGCACGAACACGCTCACGTCGCCGTACTCCACGGGGTTGCCGGGGTCCGAGCTCTCGGCGTGGATGAACATGCGCATCTTCTTGTAGCTGCGGATGTCGAACTGCACGTTGCGGAAGGCGGCCCGGGCGTCCCCGTCACGGAGGTTGCAGGTGCGCAGCTGCAGGCTCTGCTCGTTCAGGTTGCGCAGGTTGGCGCTGGCCACGTCCACCTCCTGCAGGATGCCCGGTGGCACCACGTAGTTGATGGGCACCCGGTTGCCGTTCTCCTCCACGTTCACCGCGGCCACCTCGAAGGTGGTGGGATCGGGGTCCGTGCCGATGCCCTCGCCGGGTGTCTCCAGCGAGAAGAAGTACTTGCGCCATTCGCCGCGGATGAACTCCAGCCGCGCGAAACGCAGCACCGCCTCCTGCGGCCAGCCGTGCATCACCATGCGCATGAAGCGGATGCTGCGGAAGTCCTGGATCCCGTTCACCACGCGGTCGGGCTGGCGGATGGGCACCTTGAACTGGTACCAGTACACCTGCTTGCCGCTGATGGGGTGCGTGCCCAGCACACGGTCCGTGACGTAGCCGCTGCCCACCTGGAGCTCATTGGGCCGCAGGTTCACGCGGTACTGGAAGTAGCTCTCGTTCTCCGCCAGGTTCTGGTCCTGGTTGATGTCCTCGGTGGTGGGCAGGGTGGTCTGCTGCGTGGGATAGTCCTCCGGGCTGTCCACGTCGGTGATGCTGTTGCCTTCCGGACCGTTGAATTCCTTGTAGCGGAAGAGCATGTCGGCCAGCGGGTTGCCGTCGTAGTCGTCGCCGCGGAAGAAGCGGTAGTTGTCCGCCGAAGGGTCGGCGTTGATGCGGGCCAGCGCGTTCGGGTTCGTCACCACACTGGCCACCGGTTGCAGGTAGTCCGTCTGGTAGAAGGTCTGCTCGGTGCGTCCCTCCACGTCGGTCTGCTGGTCGCTCAGCCCGTCGAGGCCCACGTCCTGGTAGCGGTTGCTGTTGTCCTCGGTGATGGCGAAGGCGTTCACCACGCTCTGGGTGGTGGCCACCACACCCCAGTTGGTCTCGCCCGTGGTGTAGCTCAGGTCCGTTCCATCGGGCGGCAGGCCGTTCTCGAAGCTCTTCCGGCTGTCGCGCAGCACGTCCTCGCTGATGTTGCCCAGGTCGATGTACAGGTCGCCGCCCGTGCTGTTCTGGCTGTCCTCGTTGCTGCCCGCACCGGTGCCCTCGCTGAAGGGGTCCATCATCCAGAACTGGATGGTCTCGATGTTGCTGGCCTCGAAATCCGTGGTGGTGATGCGGCGCGTGATGCCCGCCCAGCTGTCCGCAGGGTCCAGCAGGAAGCCGTCCTGGTCCAGACCGTTCACGTTGAAGTTGTACGGGCCACGCTCCCGGGGGTAGTAGGCCAGGTCGAGCACGGGGATGTTGGCCGGTGCGCCCGCCTGCAGCTGCCGGTTGGGGAACACCTCCAGTTCCAGCACCTCGCGCTGGCGGTGGTCCGCCTGCATGTTGCCGGTGATGTTCGGCGGCGTCAGGTTGTTGTTGCGGAAGAAGAGCGGATCGATGACGTACCACGCCAGCTTGGCGCGGCGGAAGCCCGTGCGCAGGTCGTTGATGAAGTCGCCCTCGGGGAAGAGGTCCGGAATGCCCTGCGGGGTGGCCGCGTGGAACCACAGGCTCTGCTGGCGGAGATCGATGGTGCTCACGCTGCCCTCGAAGTCGTCGATGTAGCTGGTGCCTGCGTTGCCGATGGCCCTGCTGTGGCCGGGGATCAGGTAGGCCGCCTCCGCGCTGGCGTTCACCGTGCTGATCTCCTTGGTGGCGAAGAAGGGCAGCTTGTCCACCAGGGTGGTGATCAGGTTGCTCTCGGTGCGCCAGTTGGCGTCAAGCCCCACGATGGTGTTGCTGATCGGCTCGTCGCCCACGTTCACCTTCTGGGTCAGCGGACGCTCGTAGAGGTTCATCACCGTGCCGCCGATGGTCAGGTCCCTGTTCACCCTGAAATCAAAGCGCGCACCGGCCAGCGTCTTGGTCTGGATGCTGAAGAGCGAGTTGCTCTCCAGGCTGATGTTGATGGGTGTGCCGCTCTCCAGGATGCCCTGATTGATGATCTTCACCCGGCCCAGGTTGTAGTCCACCGTGTAGTCCTGGTTCTCCACCAGGCGCACTCCGCCGGCGGTCACCACCACGCTGCCCTGCGGGATGTTCACCGAGTTGAGGCTGATGACGTCGCTGCTGGCGCTGCGGTAGCTGCCCTTCAGGCGGAAGCGGTTGAGCTCGGGCTGGTTCTGCGCGGCGACCTTGGTGCTGTCGTACAGCACCTGGAACACGATCTGCTGGCGGATCGCCAGCGGTTGTTCGGGGTCGAGCGCCTGGTCCAGCGTGGTGCCGAAGGGCTCCAGCACGGGGAAGTAGACGCGTCCGTTCTGGCTGTTGATGGTGCCGCCCGTGGTGGCCGCGCCATCGATGAAGTCGAACCAGCCATCGGGGTTCGGCGCGTTCTGCGGGTCCAGGCGGTCCAGGCTCAGCGCCTGCAGCAGCGGGATCTGGTCGATCGGCGCACGCGGCACGTAGTTCAGGTCCACCCCGGTGGTGGGGTTGTTGTAGATCAGGTCCAGCCGGAACTCCTCGCGGTTCACCTGGAAGGCGCCCAGCGAGTACACGTTCTTCATCATCAGGTCCCACAGTGGGATCCGCGGGTTGGTGATGGTGGCCTTCAGCAGGCGCAGCATCAGTGCGCTGGTGCCCACCGCGCCGTCCGTGCTGAACTCGCCCACCTGGTAGGTCTGCCCGTTGTACACGAACTGGTAGGCCACCGCCAGCACCTCGTCGTTGTTGAGGCTCTGGTTGAGGCTGACGAAGCCGAGGCGGTCGTTGAGGCTGTACTCGTTGGGTTGCAGCAGGCGCGCGCTCTCCAGCTTCTCGAAGTGCCGTGCGGCCACCACGCCCAACGCCTGCAGCGCCTGGCTGGAGTTCGCAAAGCCCCGGATGGCCGGGTTGTTCGCCACGGTCTGGTACAGGGAGTTGGCCGCGTTGTCCGCCGTGGTCCCCGCAGCGTCGATCAACAGGCCGGGCGGAAGGTCGCCGCTCACCTTGCCCGCGGCGATGGCGGCGGCATCCGCGTTCTCGCCCAGGTCGGTGAAGGCCACGATGTTGCGCGTCTGCGCGAAATCGAAGCGCGTATTGGTGACCCACACCTCCACGCGCGTCACCTGGATCGGGCTGTTCACCGTGGGCAGCGTGCGCAGGCTCTGCTCATACAGGTCGCGGAAGAAGTGGCCCAGGAAGTAGTGCTTGTTGGCCTCGTACTCGTCCGCCTTGATGTCGAAGTTGGTGGTCTGCGCCCCGCCCTGGGTCTGGATGTTGCGCCGCTGCCCCTTCTCCTGGCTGAAGATGCCGGTGGCCGTGAGGCGACCGAAGCGCAGCTCGGTCTTGATGCCGAAGAGGCTCTGGCTGCCCTGGATCAGCTGGCCCTGCAGCGGCAGGCTCACGTTCCCCGCCTCGATCTTCTGGATGATCTCGTCCTCGTAGCCGGTGTAGTCCAGCTTCACCTGGTTCTCGAAATCGAAGGTGGCCTCGGTGTTGTAGCTGGTGTTGATCTTCAGCTTGTCCCCGATGTTGCCCGTCAGGTTCAGCTGGATCCGCTGGTCGAAATCGAAGGTGGTGATGCGCCGCTGGTCCACCGGGATCCGCGGGTTCTCGGTCTTGGAGACGTTCACCCCGAAGATGATCTCCGCCGAGCCCTGCGGACGGATGTCGATCGTGTTGCCGCCGAAGATCCGGTCGAACAGCTCGCCCTTCACGTTCAGCGAGGGGATGAGCCCCTTGGCCGCCCGCTCCGTCTCGCTGGTGCTCTTCTCCGTCCAGTACGTCTCCATGGCGCGCTCCATGTCGTACTGGAGGTACTCGTCCAGCGTCATGCTCATCGGCGGCCGGTAGTCGAAGGAGCCGCCCACACTGCTGTTGAGGATGTACTGGCCCGTCACCGGGTCGTAGATCACCTCGTTCTCGATGTTCTCGGGGTCCTGAAGGTCCACCCCGCCGTCGCTCTGGCCGGTGCCTGGGTCGCTGTCGATCGGCCACAGCAGCTCGACCTCGGGGCTGTCCACCTGCTGAACGAGGAAGCCCAGGTCCAGCGAAGCTTCCGCCAGCTCCGGCAGGGCCAGCAGCATGGCCAGCAGCACCGCCAGGCGCTGGGGCCACCCGGTGGAAAGGACCCGCACCAGGCCCCTGTTCGTGCGTCCGGACCGCTTCACAGGTTCTTCAGCGTCAACTTGATCAGCTCCTCCAATGGCGGTGGTCCGTCCGCATGTTCCTTGAGCACGCCTTGCAGCGCCCGTTCGGCCTTCACCCGGTCAAGCCCCAGGGAGACCAACGCCGATAACGCCTCCGACCGGACCGTATTGCCCGTGGCCGCCACCGGGCTGAACGCCGCTCCGGCCAGCACGGGACCCAGCTCGGCGATGACCCGCTGGGCCAGCTTCGGTCCGATGCCCTTGATGCCGCGCAAGGCGCTCTCATCCCCGGCCACGATGGCCGACCGAAGGTCATCGGCCCTCCGTGCGCCCAGAATGGCCATGCCCAAGGTGGCGCTCACCCCCTGCACGGTGATGAGCTGCCTGAACAAGGCCCGCTCCTGGGTGTTGATGAACCCAAAGAGCCGGTGATCGCTGAGGCCGCTGCGCACATCCACCGTCACCGCGTAATGCACCGGCATCCGCACGGGCCGTCCTTCGGCCGGCAGTTGCTCAAAGGCCGAGGCGGGCAGTTGCACCCAATAGCCCACGCCATGGCACTCCACCACGGCATGGCCGGGCGCCTTCTCCAAAAGGATACCGCTCAGGCTCTCGATCATCGATCGCCCGGAAAGGGGTCTGCTCGCATGTTCCGGGGTAGCGGTCCTTCTATGCAGCGCGGTTTTCGGAAGCGCGAATGTAGGAGCTTCCCGGGATCCGGGACCAGCCCGGCGTCGCTTCCTTTGGGGCGTGGAACGGGAACGCATCGTGGTGCTCACCGGGGCAGGGGTCAGCGCGGAGAGCGGTTTGCGCACCTTCCGGGATGGTGATGGCCTGTGGGAGGAACACCGGGTGGAGGACGTGGCCACGCCCGAAGCCTGGGGGCGCGACCCGGAACTGGTGCTGCGCTTCTATGACCAGCGCCGCGCCCAGGTGATGTCCGCGGCACCCAATGCGGCGCACACCGCGATCGCCCGGCTGGAAGCGCGTCACGAGGTGGACGTGGTGACCCAGAACATCGACGACCTCCACGAACGGGCCGGCAGCACCCGCGTGATGCATCTGCACGGCGAGATCCTCCTGGCACGCAGCACGGCCGACCCGCGGCTCATCACGCCGGTGAACGGTCCGACCCTGAGGCTGGGCGACCGCTGCGCGCTGGGATCCCAACTGCGGCCGCACATCGTGTGGTTCGGCGAGGCCGTGCCGCTCATCGCGGAGGCCGCCACCCTGGTCGCCCGTGCCGACCGGTTGATCATCGTGGGCACCAGCCTTCAGGTGTACCCGGCCGCCGGTCTGGTGCACGCGCTTCCGCCGGGGCGTCCCATCCACCTCATCGACCCCTCGGATGTGCCACTGCGCAGCGCGGCGGTGGAGCACATCAAGCAGAAGGCCAGCATCGGCATGCCGATGCTGGCCTCCAGGCTGATGGGCGGCGCCTAACGCCCGGCCACCACGAAGCGGATGCTCGAGGCCGCCCGGCCGTTGCGCTGCAGCGAGGCGAAGTACATGCCCGGCGCCAGCTGCGCCGTGGGTACGGTGATGCGCGCCGCAGCGCCGCGCACCGGCACCTGAAGCACCTGCTCACCCACCATGTTGTGCACCACCACCTGCGCGCCCACCACATCATGGTTCAGCTCCAGGCGCAACTGCACATCCTGGCCGACGGCCGGGTTCGGGAAGGCTTCGAACTGCTTCACCTCGAGCTCAGGAACGCCCACGGAGGTCACTTGGAACCGGATGTCGCACCACACCGTGTCCGAAGGGTTGCTGATATCATACCAGACATAGCGGTAGGTGCTCGCGCCGTTCGCCCCGTACGGGGTGTGGTACGCGTGGAAGTTGGTCACCATCACACCGGGCTGGCACTGGATCGCATGCTGAGGCTGCGCGTTCCACACCGGCAGTGCGCCGGCCAGTTGCGGGGCGTAGCACACACCCCAGCAGAAGTAGTTCTCCGTGTTGGGCACCACCGAAAGCTCGTAGCGACGCACGTTCAGCGTCTTGTTCGTGGACCCATTGAGGATCACGTGCACATCCACTTCCTGGTTCGGCGTGGCGTTGTCGCCCCAGTGCTCGATCAGCTGACCGTTCACCATGTTGCCCCACAGATCGTGAAGTTCGGCCAGCTGTGCCTGGGTGCCGGCGACGAGCGTGATCAAGGAGAGGGAGAGGAGGGTTCGCTTCATGGTGGTCGGCTGTTCGCGGTGACAGGAACGTTCGATGACAAAAGTAGTGGGGACGATCGCGTTCCACATGACCCTGAATGTTCTTTCTCAGCATCCACCACGGCCCGTAGGATCCCAAGGAGGACCGGACAACCCCCTTGGCCATTGCATGCGCCCGCCTACATTTGGTCGGCATCCCGCAATGGTGATGCCGGTCCGGTGCGTGCATCGGCCGCACCCTTGATCCGAACCCCAACCCAACCATCATGAAGAAGGCTGTACTCTTTTCCACCTTCGCGGCCCTGGCCTCGTTCCAGAGCGTCGCCCAATGCCCGCCGGGCGAGACGCAGGTCACGATGACCATCGTCACCGACGCCTACGGTTCCGAGACCACGTGGGAGGTCACCGGCCCGGGCGGTTCTCCGGTCTACGGTTCCGGTGGACCGTACCAGGACCAGTCCGGCGCGGGCGAATACCCCCAGACGCCCGTGAGCTTCTGCGTGCCTGATGGCACGGTGCTGACGATCACCGTGGAGGACAGCTACGGCGACGGCATGTGCTGCTTGTACGGTGACGGCAGCTGGACGATCTCGGTCGGCGGCACGGACGTCGCCACCGGCGGCTCCTTCGGCAGCAGCCAGTCCGCGAACGTGGTGCTGGGCACCGATCTGGGCATCTCCACCCTGGGCGTTCCCGTGGTGATCGCCCAAGGCAACACCACCATCACCGGAACGGTGACCAACGCGGGCATCACGGCCATCAGCGGCTTCACCCTGGACTACGCCGTGGACGGCGGTGCGCCCGTGAGCCAGAACTTCAGCGCCACCGTGCAGCCGGGTTCGAGCTACACCTACACCTTCACCACACCGTGGAACGCCACGGTGGGCAGCCACACCATCGAGTTGACGCTCTCCGGCGTGAACGGTGATCTCTTCGCAGGTAACAATACCCTCAGCAGCAACGTGGGTGTGGCCACCCAGAGCGTGCAGCGCACCGTGCTCGTCGAGGAGTTCACCTCCAGCACCTGCCCGCCCTGTGCCAGCTACAACACCACGTTCGACCCCCTGCTGGGCAGCCTGAACACGAACGATGCAGGCTCCAACTACGCCGCCATCAAGTACCAGATGAACTGGCCCAGCCCCGGTAACGACCCCAGCTACAACCCCGACGGCAACGCGCGGAAATCCTACTACGGGGTCACCGGTATTCCGGACGTGTTCCTCGATGGCCGCGCGGAAGCGAACGGCTTCATCAACAACAGCGGCAACCTGGCCACCGAAGCCTCCAAGCCCGCCTTCGTGAACGTGGACATCACCTACGCCCTCACCGGCTTCGACCTCACGGCCAACGTGACGGTGAACTCCTATGCCGACTTCGCCGGCACCTACAAACTGCACATTGCGGCCACCGAGGACTTCTACACCTTCTCCGGCAACACCACCGGCCAGGACGAGTACCACTACGCCCAGCGCAAGATGATGCCGAACGCCCAAGGCACCACGGTGAACCTCACGGCCGGCGGGACGGAGACCATCTCCCACACCTACACCTTCACCGAAGGCGGTCCGGCCCAGGGCAACTACAACCTGTGGGGCACCCTGGACGGCGTGACGCTGGTGGCCTTCGTGCAGAACAGCACCACCAAGGAGATCCTGCAGGCCGACTTCGTGAACGTGGTGGCCACGGGCGTGGAGGAGAACGTGCTGGACAACAGCCTGCGTGTATTCCCCAACCCGAGCAACGGCGTGGTGAACGTGGCGTTCGACCTGCCCAGCGGCCAGCAGGCCTCTTTGGAGGTGACGAACGTGCTGGGTGAAGTGGTGTACACCACCAGCCGTAGCATCGGCGCCGGTGCCCAGCGCGAGGTGGTCGACCTCAGCACCCTCACCAACGGCGTGTACTACATGACCATCACCGCGGGCGACCTGAAGAGCACCCGTAAAGTGACCTTGAACAAGTAAGCGAACGGTGATCCGGGAAGGTCGGCGGTCTGGTGCGGGATCTGCATCCGATCGCCGACCTTTCCATTCCCGTTCCAAACACCCACACCTCATGAGGATCTTCCTGATCGCCCTGGCCCTGTTCGCGGCCCCGGCCCTGCTGACCGCCCAAAGCCGCATCCCCTCCGTCACCCTCCAATCCCTGGACGGCAAGAAGGTGGACACCAAGACCTGGAGCAATGACGGCAAGCCGATCATCGTCAACTTCTGGGCGACCTGGTGCGCGCCCTGCAAACGCGAGCTCACCGCCATCGCCGACAAGTACGCCACCTGGCAGAAGGAGACGGGCGTGAAGCTCATCGCCGTCAGCATCGACGACGCCCGCAGCATGGCCCGCGTCGCCCCCTACGTCAATGGACAGGACTGGGACTATGAGTTCTTCCTGGACCCCAACGGCGACCTCAAGCGCGCCCTCAACGTCAACAACATCCCGCACACCTTCCTGGTGAACGGCAAGGGCGAGATCGTGTACCAGCACAACAACTACGAGCCGGGCGATGAGAACGAGCTCTACCAGAAGGTGAAGGAGGCCGCCGGTAAATAAAGCGATGCACATCGGTCATCCCCGCCGCGTTGCGGCCATCGCCCTTTCCGCGGCCTGGTGCGCCTTGGGCACCCCCGGCTCCGCCCAACAGCTGCCCGAGGTGCACGGCAACTTCAGCGCCGACGGCCAGTACTACAACGACGATCCGGACATCGGTGCCGTCCCCCCGCCCCAGACCTGGGGCTTCAACGCGTGGGGCAACGTGGTGATGACCGTGGGCCGCTTCCAGGCCGGGCTGCGGCTGGAGAGCTACGAGCCCTCCCTGCTCGGCTACCCCGCCGGCACCCCCTATAAGGGCAGCGGCATCGGCTACCGCTACATCAACTACCACCAGGCCGACCTCGACGTCACCGTCGGCAACTTCTTCGAACAGTTCGGCCAGGGCATGGTGTTCCGCAGCTACGAGGAACGCTACCTCGGTGTGGACAACGCCATGGACGGTGTGCGCGTGAAGTACCGGCCATTGCCCGGCCTCTACCTCAAGGGCGTGATGGGCCGCATGCGCTTGGCCTTCGACGATGGCACCGTCAAAGGCGAAGGCCTGGTGCGCGGCGCCGATGCCGAGCTCAGCATCAGCGAGCTCGATTCCGCCTGGAGCCACAACTGGAACCTCATCCTCGGCGGCAGCTTCGTCAGCAAGTACCAGACCGCCGCCTCGCAGCTGGTGACCCAGCCCGATGGCAGCGTGGCCCAGCTGGAGATGCCCGCCAACGTGGGCGCGTGGGCCGGCCGCCTCAACTTCACCAGCCCGCGGTGGAACGTGTACGCCGAGTATGCCTACAAGATCAACGACCCCAACCGGCGCAACAACTACATCTACAAGCCGGGCCAGGGCCTGTTGGTCAACGCCACCTACTCCACGAAGGGCCTTGGCGTGAGCGTGGGTGCGCACTCCTACGACAACATGCTCTACCAGAGCGCCCGCAACGCACCCACGCCGTTCGACCTCAACATCAACTTCCTGCCGCCGCTCACCAAGCAGCACACTTACAACCTGCCCGCCACCCTCTACCCCTACGCCACCCAGCCCAACGGGGAGGTGAGCTACCAGGGCGAGGTGTTCTACAAGTTCAAGAAGGGCACACCCCTGGGCGGCAAGTACGGCACCAAGATCGCCCTCAACGGCAGCACCGCCGTGGGCCTGGACACCACCGGCGTGGACCTGCTCACCGACAGCGCCCGCACCGGCTACCGTTCCAGCCTGTTCGCCGGTAACTACAGCATCGACGGCAAGTACTTCACCGACCTCAACGTGGAGCTGCGCAAGCGCGTGTCCGAGACCTGGGAGCTCGCCCTCACCTACCTCTACTTCGAGTACGACATCGACGTCATCCAGGGCAAGCCCGGCAAGCCGCTCGTCTTCGCCGACATGGTGGTGCTGGAGGGCCTTCACAACTTCAACGACCGCACCTCCCTGCGCTTCGAGGTGCAGCACCTGTGGACCAAGCAGGACCTGGGCAACTGGGCCACCGCCGTGGCCGAGCTCACCTTCAGTCCACACTGGTTCGTGGCCGCGCAGGACCAGTACAACTACGAGACCTTCGGCAGCACCTTCATCAAGGACGGCAAGGAGGTGCCGGCCGAGCGCACCCACTACCCCATCGGCTCGGTGGGCTACATCCGCGGTGGCAACCGCTTCCAGGTGAACTACGGCCGCCAGCGCGCCGGCATCTTCTGCGTGGGCGGCGTGTGCCGCCAGGTGCCTGCCGCCAACGGCCTCACCGTGTCCATCACCAGCACCTTCTGACCATGCGCTCCATGCGACCCCTTCACGCCCTGGCGCTCGTGCTCGCCCTCCCCTTCACCGCCTGCGACAAGGTGGAACAACCGTACGAGACCGTCCAGGACGGCGGCGGCAACGGCGGGGATGCCGTGGTGCGCAAGGTGCTGTTGGAGGACATGACCGGCCACCGCTGCAACAACTGCCCCGCCGCCGCTGCACAGGCCACGGCGCTGCAGGCCATCCACGGGGAGAACCTCGTGGTCATCGCCGTGCATTGCGTCAACGGCTTCGCCGCACCCCTGCCGCCCATCGGCGACAACATCCTGGACAGCGACCACCGCACCCCCGAGGGCACCGCCTACGAAAGCGCCTTCGGCATCACCTTCCTGCCCACCGGCCTCATCAGCCGGCGCCCGTTCAACAGCGTGCTGCAGATCAGCGATGGGGACTGGGGTGAGGCGGTCAACGCCATCATCGGCGACAGCACCGCCTTCCACCTCTGGTTCGATGCCCTCACCGTCGGGGGCGGCTCGGTCTCCACCACCGTCAAGCTCGCCCTCCTCGGCCCTGTCACCGGCGACCACAACCTGGTGGTGGCCCTCACCGAGGACCACATCATCGACTGGCAGATCGACGTGAACGCCACCCCCCCTGAGGTGCCCGATTATGAGCACCGCCACATGCTGCGCGGCAACCTCAACGGCACCTGGGGTGTGCCTGCCATCGTGGGCAGCGCCGCCGCCGGCGACACCCTCACCTTCACCTACTCCGATCCGCTGCCGGCCAGCGTGCTGAACCCCGACAACTGCGCCCTGGTGGCCTACGTCTACGATGCCGCCACCAAGGAGGTGATGCAGGTGGAGGAGCGCAAGTTCCAGCCCTGAGCCACCCGTCCGGCCCGGCCCCTCACAAGGATCCCTCCGCGTGGCCCGTTGTTTGTGGCCGGGGCGCCCGTTCGCGTTGTGGAAAACTGTTCGAGGCTTCACTGCGTGCTCACCCGATCCGACGACTTACCTTCAGGCTCGCGTTCCCCCGAACCGACCGCTTGATCAACCGATTCGTGATGATGGACCAGGGAAGGAAGATGATGGAGCTCAGCAAGCAGGTGCTCCAGAAGGTCAGCTTTGACCGCCGGCTGTTCACCAAGGAACTCATCAAGGCCCGACGATGGCTCGGCCAGCACGATCAGCTCGTGCTGAAAGCCTGGTGCCTGGCCACCTTCGGCCACATGTACAAGGATGTGATCCTGGAGGTCTTCAAGACCACCATGCGAAGCTGACGCGGCCACGCCCGGTCAGTCCGCCGATCGCCGCAGGAACTCCAGGTTCCGGCGCAGACCGCTGTATTTGGTGCGCTTCACCGCGCTGCCCTCGAACAGGCGGTCGAAAACCACCTCGGTCAATCCGTGCCATTCATCCCTCGTCAGGGCCATCACCTCCGGCCGCGGGGTGAACTGGGGCTCGGCATGCGGCGTGGCGAAGCGGTTCCACGGGCACACCGCCTGGCAGATGTCGCAGCCGAAGGCCCAGCCCGCCAGCTTGCCGGTGAACTCCTGCGGGATCGCCTCCTTCAGCTCGATGGTGAGGTGGCTGATGCAGCGCGCACCATCCACGCCGTAGGGCGTGATGGCCTCCGTGGGGCAGGCGTCGATGCACCGGCGACAGGTGCCGCAATGGTCCGTGGCCGGCGCATCGGGCGCCAGCTCCAGGTCCGTGATCAACTCGCAGAGGAAGAACCAGCTGCCCGTGCCCTGCCGGATCACGTTGCTGTGCTTACCCCGCCAGCCCAGGCCCGCACGCTCGGCCCACGCCTTCTCCAGCACCGGCGCGCTGTCCACGAAGGCCCGCAGCTCCACCCCGCCGAACGCCTCCACCATGAAGGCCATCAGCGGCTTCAACCGCTGCTTCAGCACCTTGTGGTAGTCGCGGCCGTAGGCGTAGGTGCTCAGCCTGGGCGCCTCGGGATCCTGTTGTTGCGGAGGCGTGTGGTAATTGAAGGCCAGGCTGACCACGCTCCGCGCACCAGGCACCAATTTCGTAGGGTCCAGCCGCAGGTCGAAGTGGCGCTCCATGTAGCCCATGCTGCCGTGCCTGCCCTGCCGCAGCCACTGCTCCAACCGCGGCGCCTCCTCCTCCAGAAAGCCTGCCCGCGCCACCCCGCACGCAAGAAAGCCCAGCTCGTGCGCCTTGCGCTTGATGGCCTCCGAGCGGGCATCCGCATCCATGCGGGCAAGGTAGCCGCCGCCACGCGCCTCCGCGCCGGCCGTCAGAACACGGGGACCTGTGAACGCGTTCCCGTAGGAACCGTACCGCCCACCACGTTCAACACCGCGTCGCGGTCGTTGGCGCTGCCGGCGTACTTCACCTGGCCGTCCATGTTCACGTCCTCGCGCCGGTACTGGCCGCTCAGGACGGCCGTGGGCACCGTGCCGCCGATCGCCGTCAGGATCGGGTCACGGTCGTTGGAGTTGCCGGTGTACTTCACCACCTTGTCGCCGCTCACATCGCCCATCGGCAGCAGGCGCTTCCCGCTCGCGGTCACGCTCACCGCCACCATGTTCAGTTGCGTGGTGCCGGGGTACAGGATGTCGATGGTGGTGGGGCCGTTGCCGAAGGGCTGCGACGCGAAGTTGATCACCGCCAGGTGGTTGCGATGCCGCACGGCCACCTTGTAGGAGCCCCGCGCCACACGCAAGGTCAGCAGCGTATCGCCCGTGGTGCTGATCACGCGGCCGTTGCGGCGCACCAGCGCCGGCATGCTCTGCACCAGCGTGCCCGGCATGCCCCCCTGGCGCACCTCCACCACCACCCAGTCCACGATGGCCGTGGGGCCCGTGGTGGTGAAGAAGGAGGACGGCACGCTCAGCGGGGTGTTGTTGAACACGTAGCTGTAGCCCAGCGCCGTGTAGGGTTCGGTGAGCGGCAGCAGGCCTTGGGCGCGCAGGTCATCGCGCATCAACCCGGAGCTCTCGTTCCATGCGCCCTGCAACCCGGCGAACAGGCGCACGCTCGGCGGCGGGATGTAGCAGCTGCTTCCCGTGGCGCACAGCGCAGGCGTGAACCCGAAGTTGCCGGGCGACAGGTTCAAGGTGGGCGGCAGGTTGGGCAAACAGGAGAACAGGCTTCCTGTGCACACCAGCCAATTCATGTTCTGGGGCAGCCACGGCAGACAGGGCAACTGGGTATTGGACATGCTCAGGCTGAGCAGGCCTGCGGGCAGCTCCACGATGCCGTTGGTCAGCGGGTTGTTGCTGAGCGTGAGCTGCGTGAGGCCCGATCCGCTCAGGTCCACGGTGTGGATCTGGTTGTGGCCCACGTCCAGCTCCAGCGTGTTCGCCGGTACCTCGGCCGTCTGCAAGGTGGTGAGCTGATTGTGGTGTGCCAGCAAATAGCCGGAATAGATCAACACGTCCGGGAGGCCGGTGAGCGCATTGTTCGACACGTCCAGGTAGAACAGCTGGAGCCCCGCGAGGCCGGGGGCGTTCCCGGTGAGGCCGTTGTACGCCAGCTTCACCGTGGTCAGCGTGATCGGCGGAGTGCCCGTGAACGATCCGATCTGGTTGTTGTCCCCGTTGAAGCTCGAGAGCGCACACGAGCTGCACCAGGTCACGGAGCTCAGCTGGTTGCCTTGCACGTACAGGGCCTGCACGCTGTTGGGCACGAGGCCGTCCATGAACAGGTTGCCGCTCAACAGGCAGCCGCTCAAGGACACGAGCAGCACATTGGGCGGGGTGTACACACCGCTCTTCGGAATGGGGTTGTTATCCGCGTACAGGGCTTGCGCGTTCGCGAACGCCTGAACGCCGTTCAGGTCGGCTATGCCGCTGTTCTGCAGATACAGTTCCGTGGCGGCCTGCACGCCCGGATGGTTCTCGTCCACGAAGTTGCCCACCAGGGCCCCCGGGTAGTTCGCCGCGATCCATGCGCGCAAGTTGGCATCGGGCACGTTCCACAAGGCGTGCGCCGGAGCGGCCAGAAGCAGAACGGTCAGAACGGGGAGGCGCATGAGGCGGTGCATGGTGGTCCCATGACGTACACCCTTGAAAAAGGATGCCCCTGCATCGTTCGTCCGACCGGCGTTCCTTCGGATCCACATCGTGCCGGGAGCGAACGCCGTGGAAGGCAGGAGGCTGGCGGCAGGAGGCCGGTGGCCGGTGGCTTGTGGCCGGAGGCCGGGGGGCTTGGACCATCCTTCCCGACCTTTACCCCATGTCCGACGGCCTGTTCCCCATGACCGCCCAGACCATGTTCGGCCTGGAGGACCTCCTGGTGGCCGAGCTCGAGGCCATCGGCGCCCAAGACATCGAGAAGCACAACCGCGCCGTCGCCTTCCGCGGCGATGAAGCGTGCATGTACCGCGCGAACTTCACCCTGCGTACCGCCCTCCGCATCCTGGTGCCGGTGCACGACTTCGGGCTCCGCAACGAGGACGACCTCTACCGCGGCATCCACGCCATGCCGTGGGAGCGCTACATGGACGTGGACGACACTCTGTCGGTGCACTGCACGCTCCATTCCGACCGCTTCACCCACTCACAGTTCCTCGCCCTCAAGGCCAAGGACGCCATCGTGGACCGCTTCCGGGCGCGCTTCGGCCGCCGCCCCTCGGTGGACCTGGACAACGCCACCCTGCGCATCCACCTGCACATCCGCGGCGATGAATGCCTGGTCTCCCTGGACAGCAGCGGGGGCTCGCTGCACAAACGCGGCTACCGCGACCACACCAACCTGGCCCCCATCAACGAGGTGCTCGCCGCCGGGCTGGTGCTCCTGTCCGGCTGGGACGGCCGCAGCAACCTGGTGGACCCCATGTGCGGCAGCGGCACCCTCCTCATCGAGGCGGCCATGATCGCGGGCCGCATCCCGCCCGGCATGCACCGCGCACGCTTCGGCTTCGAGCGCTGGAAGGGCTTTCAGCCGGACACCTGGCAGGCCGTCCGCGCCCAAGCCCTGGCCCGCATCGATGCGCAGAACAAGCCGCTCATCCTGGGCGGCGAGCTCAGCCCCCACGTGGCCCGCAAGGCCGAGAGCAACATCGCCAGCGCAGGACTGAAGGACCGCATCCGCATCGTCAACCGGCCCTTCCAGGAGCTGGAGCCGCCTGAGGGCGGCGGCACCCTGCTCCTCAACCCGCCCTACGGCGAGCGCATGGACAAGGACGAGGACATCAACGCCGTCTACGCCATGATCGGCGACACGCTCAAGAAGCACTGGGCCGGGTGGACCGCCTGGATGATCACCAGCAACCTGGAGGCCGCCAAGCACGTCCACCTCACCCCCAGGCCGCGCATCAAGCTCTTCAACGGCGCGCTCGAATGCCGCTTCATGCGCTACGAGATGTACGCGGGCACGCGGCGCACCTTCGCCCCCGATCCGCCGCGGCCCTAGGCCATGCCGGACGGCGCTCCGCGGCTTACTCGAACAGGCTTCCGGGCTTCACGCTCGGCACCCGGCCCAGGTGGCGGTAGGCCCGCTCGGTGGCCAGGCGTCCGCGCGGCGTGCGCTGCAGGTAACCCTCCATGATCAGGAAGGGCTCGTAGACCTCCTCGATGGTGCCGGCCTCCTCGCCCACCGCCGTGGCCACCGTGTTCAGCCCCACCGGCCCGCCGCCGAACTTGTCGATGATGGCCCCCAGGATCCGGTTGTCCATCTCGTCCAGCCCGTGCGCATCCACGTTCAAGGCCTTCAGGGCGTGCTGGGCGATGGCCAGCGTGATGGTGCCGTCGCCCTGGATCTGCGCGAAGTCGCGCACCCGCCGCAGCAGCGCGTTGGCGATCCGCGGGGTGCCGCGGCTGCGCCGCGCGATCTCCACCGCCGCCTCCTCGGCGATCGGCACGTTCAGCAGGCCCGCGCTCCGCTTCACGATGCCCGTCAGGGTGGGCGCGTCGTAGTAGTCCAGCCGGCTGTTGATGCCGAAGCGCGCCCGCAGCGGGGCCGTCAGCAGACCGCTCCGCGTGGTGGCCCCCACCAGCGTAAAGGGGTTCAGCGCGATCTGCACCGTGCGCGCGTTCGGCCCCGCATCGATCACCAGGTCGATCCGGTAGTCCTCCATCGCGCTGTACAGGTACTCCTCGATCACCGGCGTCAACCGGTGGATCTCGTCGATGAAGAGCACATCGTGCGGCTCCAGGTTCGTCAGCAGCCCCGCCAGGTCGGCCGGCTTGTCCAGCACCGGGCCGCTGGTGATCCGGATGCCCACCCCCATCTCCGCCGCGATGATGTTGGCCAGCGTCGTCTTGCCCAGCCCCGGCGGGCCATGCAGCAGCACATGGTCCAGGGCCTCACCCCGCTGCCGCGCCGCCTGCACGAACACCTTCAGGTTGTCCGTTACCGCCCGCTGCCCGGCGAACTCGCCGAACTGCCGGGGGCGCAGCACCTGCTCCAGTTCCTTGTCGCTGGCGGCGCGCTGCTCCTGCCGGGGGTCGAAGGACGCGGGCATGGGGCGAAGGTAGATCGGCGGGGCGGGCACATGGTTCCATGCCGCAGTGGACGAAGCGGGCACATTTGCCCATGTGCGCATCCCGCTGGGGCGGGACATGTCGTGATCAGGTGTCCATCCCACAAGGCCACATGGATGTGCGCCTGCACGGATG
>CALMPI010000040.1 GCA_937872175.1 uncultured Flavobacteriales bacterium
CCGTGCCCCTCCTTGATGGGAGCAGCGAGCGATCGCTGCTCAGGAGGGGGCTTGAGCCGAGTACCCATGCGCCCGAACACCGAGGGCCGCCCCGCGAATGCGAAGCGGCCCTCGGCCAGGGTTCAACGCAACGTTACCGCCCCACCTTCACCGCCTTCTTCACCACGAAGCTTTCGTTGAGGTAGAGCGTGACGTGGTAGGTGCCGGGGGCGAGATCCGTGGTGGTCCAGTCGTGGGTGTAGGCACCGGCCTCCCGCACGGCCTCCTCCAGCACCTCCAGCCGCTTGCCACTGGCATCGCTCACCTCCAGCCGCGTGCGGCCCGGCGTGGCCACCGTGTAGCGCAGCTGCGTGTGGTCCGCCACCGGGTTGGGCACGATGAACAGGTCGGTGCGCAGGGCCTCTCCTGCCCCTGCACCTGCCCCTGCACCTGTGCTCATGCCGCGCCCATCCGCGCTGCCGTGGGCTGAGCAGCAGGTGGCGAGGTCTTGTTGGAGGGTGGCGATCTGCTGCTGGAGCTGAGAAACCTGGTCCTGCAAAGTGTTCAGCTCGGTCGTGTGTTCGTTGCTCGCCCCAACGAGAATAGGGATCAGACCGTCGCTATTCACGGCCTTAAAGCTCACTGCTGGGTGGATCACATTGCCCAGCGTATCCAACACGGCCGGATGGTTCACGGTGCGCACCAAGTTGGGAAGTACGGCTTGGAGATCGCCGGCCATGATACCGTCATGAGATCCCTCGGGCAATCCCAGTTGCGGATAATCTCCTGTCCGGAACTGGTAGCGCTTAGGCTGCAATTGGGCCAGGATATCGGACGCATTCAGGAGGTCCGTAACATTCTGCTTCAGCATGGCGTCAGAGGTCTGCCAAACGCCGGCCGTGTGGAGCCCTGCACCCACGAAGTAGGCCGCCCATCGGTTGGGGTAGTTCGCGTGTTGCACGCTCCCGTACACGCCGGCCAACAGCACAGCGCTGCTCGAGTCGGTCGGCGTGGTATGTACGTAGCCATGTACGCCGAAGCCCTGGGTGGTCGGCAGCCCGCTGCTATAGCCCTTCACCCCGTAAGCATTGGTGGCCTGCCCGGAGCCGTTCTGGGTGTCTCCGTGAACACCCATGTTGTCCGTAGTGGTCTTGCCGGTGTTGAGCCAGCCACGACCATACACACCGAAGTTCTTCACGGCCCCATCATACGCACGTGCATGCACCCCATAATGTTCGTTCCCCGAGGTCTGGCCACTGGCCGTCTGCACAATGCACTTCACGCCGATGTTCTCCGTACCGCTGTTATTCCCGAAGGTGGACACCTGAATACCCAGATCGTTGGACGAGGTGTAGTTGCGTAGTACGTCCAACTTGGCTTCCGGTGAACTGTCTCCGATACCAACGTTCTCCGCATCATCCGGGCAGGCGCTGTTCGCCGCACCGACCGCGGTGATCACGTGGTTCGGCGACGTGCCGCTCATCGTCCATTCGCAGTTGTCGGGCAGGTTGGCCAGGCTGCGCCAGTGCAGGCGCCCATCGTTGTCGGTCACCACGAAGCGGTCCAGCTCCTGGTTCTCGTAGTCCGGCACCAGCCTGCGGATCATCACGGTGCGGTCCAACACGTCCAGCCGTTCATCTGGCGTGGCGCTCTGGCCGAACCAGTCGCCGATGCCCACGAACACCTCCGACCCGCTGTCGTGCGGATAGAGCTGCATGGCCTCCAGCCCCTCCATGGAGTTGCTGCCCGTGGGGTTGGAGCTGCTGTACTCCGAGGTGAAGATGAAGCGCATGCGGTCACTGAGCCAGGTGCCCGGGTTGTCGCTCCACTGCACGATGGCGTCAGTGTAGTCGTTCAGCTCACCGGATTCCGGCTCCTCGGGGTTGTCGTAAGTGTACTTCTGCCCGATGTACATCTGGTCGCTGTTGCCCGTGAAGGTGACCCCGTTGCGCATCCACGGCCGGTAGCCGATGCCCTGGAACCCGTTGGCCCCAGGCTCCGCCAGATGCAACCGGCTGAAGGGGCCCGGACCATTGTCCCAGAAGTAGCTGCTGGGGCTGATGCCTACAAAGCCCGCCGTGGGCATCAGGCTGAAGCTCCCGATGTCGTAGTTGCTCTCTTCGTTAACAACCAGACGCATCTTGTCGTAGGTGCCAATGGTCATCCTGGTGGCATCCGACGTACCCACATAGTGAGTCCCGAAGGAAGTACTGCCATTCCCAGTGATGTGCCAATCGACCACTTGAGAGGTTCCGCTGATGGCCACCATCAGCGCACCAAAGAACTTATTGTTCTCATGACGCGGGGTATTCACCCAACGCCCTAATCCACCTTCGTCCATTTCGCTACGGCCCGCCGACCAGCACCCGTGACCTCGACCACATAGGTGCCCCTGGCCAACTCGTTGACATCCACCAAAACCCGGGTATTGGGTTCACGCACAGATGATTCCAGCACCCGGCGACCCCGGAGGTCCCACAGGGCGAGCCGTTCGACCACCAACGAGCTAGGCCAGTGTACCGACAACCAACCTTGACCGGAATGCACGACCATTTGATCAACTGCCGATTGCACCTCCCCGATCTCCTCCACCACAATGGCGTCGAAATAGTAGTAGGCGTGTGGAAAGGAGTTGTTCCCTGGTACTTGAATCGTGCTGGTCGATGCATTGTCTGTGAAGGATCCAATGACCATATACCGTTCACCTCCGCTAGCAACGATCGTATCCTCCACATGCATCCAAGCAACCTCGTCCGTGTAGAAATCCGGGTTGTGGAAGATGGCTTGCGGTGTAACCGGCAACGCACCGGGAATGGGCAAGGTGGCGTCGAAGACCGTATCTGCGGAAAAATACGCCCCAAGGGTGTTCACCGCATGCTTCCAGCAGTCCGGCAGGGAGATCTCCATCGCCACGCGATAGGCCTGGCCAGGAAGGAGGCTCTCCGTTAGCCTCACTTCCATGTAGTCCTTGAGCTCGGTCAAATTTTGCCAGACGTATGCACCAGCGAAGCGGTTGCCGTCGTACGGAGCCTGGTAGCAGATGGCCCCTATGGTCTGGTTCGGGTCCATGTACACGCCACACGGGCTATCGTCCATGTTGTAGATGTCCGGCGTGGCGTAGTTGGCGCTGAACCAGGGTGGGGCCACCAGGATGGGGTTGTTGGCGGTGGTGCAGTATGCGGTGTCCTCGAACGACCAATTGGGTACCAGATTTTGAGCGTACCCGATCCCCGCCGGGGACCAAAGCGAAACGGACAGGCCCGCACGCAGCGCGAAGGTGACGACCGCGCGCGGGCTGGTGAACCAAGGGCTGTTGAGCAGGTTCATGTTCTTCGCCTTCAATTCTCCTCCGCCCCTTTCGGCACAGCAAGGACATGCCCGACCCTTGGTCGCGCTGCCTTCGCGCACAGCACCTGGTGCTGCGGGTGCTCACCGCCGCGGGCCGGCGTGCGGCTGTTCCGGCCCGGGTCGGTACTTTTGTGCTAGCTCGTGTTCATCTTCTTACCAGAGTTGGTGGGACATGAGTGACCAAAGCCCTCGGTGTTCATAGCGCCGGGGGCTTCTTCGTGGGGGCAGGGGAAGTCCCGCCTACCTTCATTGATCCATGTTGTGTCGGCCTCCAGCCTCCAGCCTCCAGCCTCCAGCCTCCAGCCTCCAGCCTCCAGCCGCAGGCCGCAGGCCACCAGCCGCCAACCCCACGCGTGCAGCCCGCCATGCGGTCTGAGACGATCCTGATTGGAAGTAGCTGCTGCATGGAGGAACCAATGTAATACAAGATCGACGCGTTGGTGCCTTCTGTTGAAAAAATGTGATCCTAAACTTTGATAGGTTTACTATCATGGCAGGCAGGACCAGAAAGGCTTGCGTTCGCCATTTCGCTCAAACCAACGTGCTCGTGGTTCGCTGCACTTCGGGAGCATCCGCAGGAGGGATCAAGCGTTGCTCAGGGAGATCGCCACGCCTCCCTTCGGGCCACTCGCGATGACGGTCCGGCAATGCTCCGCGCTTTTCCAACACGTCATCGCAAGGCGGGCTTTGGCGCCAAAGCGATCTCACCGGTAGAGATCGGATCACGGGCCAGGGAGATCGCCACGCATCCCTCGGGCTGCTCGCGATGCAGGTTCGAAGCTGCTCTGCGCTCCCTGCGCCTCTGCGTGAGGGACGCGATCGTGCCCCCCTGCGCGCTCGCTCCCGCTCCGTTCCTTTGCGCCATGACCGTGGAGCACGACGCCGACCTGGCCCCGCACACCACCTTCCGGGTGCCGGCCCGCGCCAAGGCCCTGGCCCGGTTCAGCACGGTGGACGACCTGCGGCAGCTGCTGGCCACCCCCGAGCTTAAGGACCTATCCCGCTTGATCCTTGGCGGTGGCAGCAACGTGCTCTTCACGCACGACTGGCCCGGTGTGGTGCTGCTGAACGAACTGCCCGGCGTGGCCGTGGTGCACGAGGACGGGGCGCACGTGTGGCTGAAGGCGGGCGCCGGTGTGCCCTGGCACGAGCTGGTGATGCACACCGTGGAACGCGGCTGGGGCGGCCTGGAGAACCTGAGCCTGATCCCCGGCAAGGTGGGCGCCGCACCCATGCAGAACATCGGCGCCTACGGCGTGGAGCTCAAGGACCACTTCGCCGCGCTGGAGGCCTTGAAGATCGACGACGGCACGGTGGTGACCTTCCGTCCGGACGACTGCCGCTTCGGCTACCGCGAAAGTTTCTTCAAGCGCGAGGGGCGTGACCGGTTCGTGATCCTCAACGTCACCTTCCGCCTGCACAAGCACCCGGTGCTCAGCACGGGCTACGGCGCCATCCGCGACGTGCTGGCCGAACGCGGCATCACGGCGCCCACCGTGCGCGACATCAGCGACGCGGTGGTGCACATCCGCCGCAGCAAGCTGCCCGACCCGGCGGTGCTGGGCAACGCGGGCAGCTTCTTCAAGAACCCCATTGTACCCGTGGCGCTCGCCGACCGGATCAAGTCCGCACATCCCGGAGCGCCCGTGTACCCGGCCGGCGACGGCCAGGCGAAGCTGGCGGCCGGATGGCTGATCGAGCAGGCGGGCTGGAAGGGGCACCGCGACGGCGCCTGCGGCGTGCACGACCGTCAGGCCCTGGTGCTGGTGAACCACGGCGGCGCCACCGGGCGTGACGTGTTCGACCTCAGCGAGCGCATCCTGCGCGATATGCAGGCCCGCTTCGGCGTGGAGCTGGAGCGCGAGGTGAACATCCTCTGACCCGGCGCGCCCCGACCGTCCCAAGGCACGGCCCACCGTCGGCACGGGATCCGCATCTTCGGGGCCCGATCCCCGAACCATGGTCCACCTCCGCATCCGCGCGGCCCTGCCGCTGCTGCTCCTCGCCGCCACCGCCACGGCCCAACTGCAGGAGCTCACCCTGCGCGACGCCATGCAGAAGGCCGGCACCGACCTGGGCCCCGAGCGGCTGCCGCAACTGGCCTGGGTGGAAGGCGCCGCCACCTACAGCTTCGTCCGCCGCGACACGCTGTGGGAGAACGGCATCGGCAAGATGACCGACCAGGTGGCGGCCACGCTCACCGACCTCAACCGCGACCTGCCCGACAGCGCCAAGCTGAAGGCCTTCCCACCGATCACCTGGGAATCACCAGCGCGCTTCCGGTTCCAGCACAACGGGCATGTGTACGCGTGGGACCGCGGCCGCCGGGTGCTCCAGGCCCGCGTGCAGCTGCTGCAGGGTGCTGCGCACGAGGACATGGGCGAAGGCGGCCGCGTGGCCTACACGGTGGAGAACGACCTCTACATCGGCCTGCCGAACGAACAGCAGGCGGTGCGCGTGACGAACGACGGCGCGGACGGCATCGTGAACGGCCAGAGCGTGCACCGCAACGAATACGGCATCGAGAAGGGCACCTTTTGGAGCCCGGGCGGCGGCAAGCTGGCCTTCTACCGCATGGACGAGCGGATGGTGACCACCTACCAACTGGAGGACATCGGCAGCAAGCCGAGCAGCTTCAAGGCCATCCGCTACCCCATGGCCGGGCAGGCCAGCCACCACGTCACCATCGGTGTGTTCGACCTGGCCACACGCCGCACGCTCTTCCTCAACACCGGCGGACCGGAGGACCAGTACCTCACCAACATCGCCTGGGGCCCCGATGAGCGGCACCTGTACGTGGTGCACCTGGACCGGGCCACCACCACCGCCCGCCTGGTGCAGTACGACCTGGCCACCGGCAACCCGGTGCGCACCGTTCTCGAGGAGCGTGACGAACGCTACGTGGAACCGCTGGTGCCCATGCGCTTCCTGAAGCGGCAGCCCCAGCAGTTCATCTGGACCAGCGCCCGCGACGGTTGGACGCACCTGTACCTGTACGACCTGCGGACCGGCCTGGTGCGGCAGCTCACCTCCGGGGCGTGGAACGTGAAGCGCATCGTGGGGCTGGACGCGCGTGAAACGGCCGTGTTCGTGGAGGGCACCGAGGTGGGCACGGGCTTCACCGGCGCCGGTGCCATCCGCACGCAGCTCCATCGCGTGGAACTGAACAACGGCCGGAGCACGGCCCTCACCAACGCGCCCGGCACGCACCACGGCGAGCTCAGCGGCGACGGGCAGTACCTGCTGGACCAGTGGAGCAGCACCACGGTGCCCGCGCGCATCGAACTGCTGGACGCCCGCTCCGGCCAAGGCATGAAGGTGTTGCTGAACAGCAAGGACCCGCTGGCGGGCGTCCGGCATGGCGCGGTGGAACTGCTTGACATCGCGGGGCAGGACGGCGACCGGCTGCACGCGCGCCTGATCAAGCCAAGCCACTTCGACAGCCGGCAGCGCTACCCGGTGATCGTCTACGTCTACAACGGTCCTCATGTGCAGCTGGTGACGGACAGCTGGCTGGGTGGCGCGCCGCTATGGATGCTGCACGCGGCCGAGCGCGGCTACCTGGTGTTCACGGTGGACGGCCGCGGCAGCCAGGGTCGGGGCCGGGTCTTCGAACAGGCCGTGCACCGCCGCCTGGGCGAAGCGGAACTGCAGGACCAGTTGCACGGCGTGGCCTACCTGAAGAGCCTGCCCTTCGTGGATCCCGAGCGCATGGCCGTGCATGGCTGGAGCTTCGGCGGCTTCATGACCACCAGCCTGATGCTGAAGGCCCCCGGCACCTTCAAGCTCGGCGTGGCCGGCGGCCCGGTGATGGACTGGAGCATGTACGAGGTGATGTACACCGAGCGCTACATGGACACCCCGCAGGAGAACCCCGAGGGCTATGCGGCCAGCCAGCTGGTGGGCAAGTGCGATCAGCTCCAGGGCGAACTGCTGCTCATCCACGGTCTGCAGGACGACGTGGTGCTTCCCGAGCACAGCTACGCCTTCCTGAAGGACTGCATCGGCAAGGGGGAACAGGTGGAGTTCTTCGTGTACCCCGGCCATGCCCACAACGTGCGGGGCCGCGACCGGCTGCACCTGATGACCATGGTGCTGGACCGCATCGACCGCAGCCTGCGACCCGGGAAGTGACCGCCTGGGGGCGGTGGGATCACGGGAAAGGCCCTGCTTCTGGCGGCGGATATGTACCAGGGAAAGTTTTCTTTGAGCAAAACCCGACCGCATGCGCAGGACCCTGACGCTACTCGCCCTCTGCCCCACCGTGCTCCTCGGCCAGACCGTCTGGACCGTGGACGTGGGCGGAAGCACCATCGGCACCACCGACCCCTACTATGCACCGCAGAACCTGGTGATCCAGGTCGGCGACATCGTGGAATGGGAGGAAAGCTCCGGCACGCACAACGTGAACGGCAGCACGAACACCTTTCCGAACAACCCGGCGAGCTTCTACTCCGGCACACCGCAGAACACGCAGTATCCATGGACCTTCACCTTCACGGTGCCGGGGTTCTATGAGTACCACTGCGACCAGCAGGGCCATGCCGCCACCCAGTTCGGCACCATCACGGTGATCGACCCCACCAACGTGCAGGAGTACCGGCAACCGGAGGCGGTGATGCTCTTCCCGGTACCTGTGCAGGACCGACTGATGGTCTCCATCAATGGATGCACCGGCGCGCAGACCGGCGAGGTGCTCAACGCCGACGGCCGCGTGGTGCGCAGCCAGCCCCTGCTGGATTCGAAGTTGAACGCCGTGGACCTGACGGGCCTGCCCGCAGGCAACTACTACCTGATGGTGCTCGGCACCGGCCGCAAGCCCATCATGAAGCCCTTCGTGAAGGAGTAAGGCGCTCAGCGCACCAGCACCAGGGGCGAGGTCACCACCTCGCCCTTCGTGTTCATGGCCCGCACCAGGTAGTGGCCGGGGGTGGCGCCGCGCAGATCGGCCTGCACAAGAGGACGCCCGGTGGGCAGGACACCTTGGTGGAGCTGACGCACCACCCGACCGGTGAGGTCGAGCAGGTCGATGCGCCACTCGCGGTCGATCGCACCGCTCACCTGCACGCTCACCGGTCCGTCCGTGGGAATGGGCCAGATGCGCAGCCCGGCGGAGGGGGCCGCACCGGTGGGAGCCACGCCGGTCCCCGGATCGAGCGGGAGGGCCAGATGCGCCGTGGTGGCGAAACTGAGCTTGGCCAGCTGCTCGAAGTAGGGCACGTCCATGAACTGCACCCGGTCGTTCGGCGTGTGGTACTGTGGGTTGGGGTCGTTGTCGAAGTCCTCGATCACCAGGATGGCGCCGTAGTTCTCCGCCCAGAACGAGGCGTGGTCGCTGTACAGCGCGCCCGGCGTGTTGATGGCGATGTTGGCCCCAAGGCCGTAAAGGGTGTTCACCAGCAAGGCCGTGTCCTTGATGGCAAGCGAGTTGGCCACGGCCCGCGTGTGGATCCGCATCAGGCCGTCGCCGTTGCCGTCGTAAGCGATGGCGTCCATGTTCACCGCACCGGCGATGGTGTCGTCGTTGGCGGCGGCCACCCCGGCGTAGAAGATGCTGCCCAGCTTGCCCTGCTCCTCCTCATCCCAGAAGGCGAAGACCACGGTGTGGTCGAAGGCCATGTCGGCGAAGAGGCGCGCGGCCTCCAGGGTGGCGGCCGTTCCGCTGCCATCGTCATCGGCGGCCGGTGCGGCCACCGGGCCTCCGGGCATGGCATCGTAGTGGCTGCAGATGATCACCTTGCGGTCGGGATGCACCAGGCCGGGCTTCACGGCGAGGATGTTCTCGCCCGTGCCGCCGCTGAACACCTGCACGCTGGGTGAATAGCCCCAGGAACTGAGCTTTTGTTGCAGATAGTCCGCCGCGATCGGGTTGCCCGTGGCGTTCTTGTGCCGGCTCACGATGGTCACCGGTCCGTTGCCCACGTCCACCGGCACCTCGCCGCTGAGTTCCTCCACATACCGCATCATGCTGTCGATGCTCGCGGCCGCGAGCATGTCGGCCACCGCGGTGTTCTGGGCCACGGCGGTCGGGAGCACCGGAAGTGCGACGGCCAGGACGAGGTATCGGAAGTGCATCATGGGCTGGGTCATTGCACGACCACGCGTTCCACGAAGGTGCGCTCGTCCGTGCGGATGGCCACCAGGTAGGTGCCCGGCCGCCCGTGCATCGGTATGACCAGCGTGCCGGAGGTCAGCAGCGGACGGGCCACCTCGCGGCCACCGGCATCGTACACCACCACTTCGCGCACACGACCCGTGAGGCCGGCCACGCGGAGCAAACCGTCGCGCACGGGGTTCGGATAGACCCGCACGCCCAGGTCGGACAACCCGTCGATGCCCACAGAGAAGTCGGTGAGCTGCACCTCCTTCACCAACACGGGTTTGCGGTCGGCATTGGTGTACATGGTCTCGAAGCTGTCGATCGGCGCGCTGCTGTAGCTGAACAGTTCCTGGTTCCAGCGGGCCGGCGCCGTCTGGTACCAGAAGCGCGCCACCACGTTGATGAGGCCGGTGTAGCCCGCCATGGGCACGTGGTAGTGAACGATGTCGCCACCGTTGCCCTCCACGCCCAGCGCGTCGCGGTTGAAATCGACGTCCGTGACCGGCACCCCGGCCACCACGCAGGTGTCGTAGGCGAAATGGCTGGTGGTGAAGCCCTCGGGCACCAGGCGGTTGTCCTTCAGGTGCTGGTCCGCACGCAGCAGCACGGTGGTCTTGTCGCCGTTCACGTCGCCCATCACATGCTCGTAGATCTGGGCCTGGTCGGCGCTGGTGATCACATCGTGGTGCGGCTCCCAGTCGGCATCGTGCCCCACCACCTCGTAGGTGTCGTCGAAGCCCCCACTGCGGAAGAGCGTGTCCTGTCCGGTGGCATCCAGCACCAGCAGTTCCATGAAGGCGCGGCGGCTGGGATACCCGCTGGGGAACTTGTGGCCGGCCAGGTTGAGCAGCGACACATCGATGAAGGCGGTGTCCGCCGTGCGGTCCACCACCGTGGCGTCCATCAGCAGGCTCTGGTCCTGCAGCAGCCGCAGCGTGCGGGCGATGGTGCTGTCGAACTGGGTCTCGTTGGCCGTGAGTTCGAGCGGGCCGATGTTGTCCTTCAGCAGGCCGAGCATGAAGCTGTTGGCCCCGGCGAAGTGGTGCATGCCGAAGGGGAACCGCCGCTGAAGGAAGAGGTAGAGCGAGGAGATGACGACCGCATCATCGTTTCGTGGCACGTGGCAGCCCTGGCAGCTGATGCCGTTGGGATCGCCGTTGAGGTCGTTGAAGCGGCTGTTCAGCCACTCGTGGTAGGTGGCCTGCTCCACGAACGAGCCCCCGGTGAGGTTGCCCTGCAGGTCCACCGTTTCGGTGATCAGGGTGTGGCAGCCGGCGCACAGGGCGGCGCTGTTGATGTGCTCACCGAACTGCGGCTCGTAGCCCACGAAGGAGGTCATCGGCGCACCGAACAAGGGCAGCGGGTCGTCCGGGCCGCCGTAGGGGCCGTAGAGCGGGCTGCCCAGGGTGTCGAAGCGCAGGTTCCCGCTGAAGAGCAGGCCCAGGCTGTCGGCGCTCTGGATGTGGCACCCCACGCAGCTCACCCCGTCCAGCCCGATGGGGTCCTGCTCCAGTTCGGAGATGGAATAGTGGCCGCCTCCGGTGAGGGCCTTGTCATGCCGGCCCATCGGGGCGTGGCAACTGGTGCATTTGTCCTCGATGATCCCCTGCAAGGCGGGATTCACCAGGCCTTCATGGCTCACCTTGGCACGCCAGAAGGGGTCGCGGGCGCTGTTGGCCATCATGGAGCTGCGCCAGTCGTCCACCACGTTCACGTCCACCCCGTTGGAATCGACGCTGGCGAACTGCATGGGGTCGTGGCCATGGCAGCCCTCGCAATTGCCGCTGGCCATGAAGTAGGTGTTCTGGCCCACGGCCAGGCCCAGGCCGCCGCGGTCGGCCCCGAAGGCCGCCAGCTCCTCGGCGGTGTGGTAGGCCTGGGCCACCGGTGGCCCACCATCGTTCCAGGCGATCAACACGGCGACGATCGCGCCCAGCGCGAGCATCACGCCAACGCGCATCAGGGGTAGGCTTCGCATCATGTACGGGGTCCTTGCAGGTGGCCCAAGGTAGCAGGTCCCCGGGCGGTGAGGCATGACCGTGGTGGGGTCACGCTTGAGGTCCTGAGCGGATCGCGATCAGCTGCCGCGCTGGCTGCCCTTGCGCACGGTGGTGCCGGCGCTCTTGGCCTTGGTGCCGGTGCCGGGCTTCGGCGCGTTGGCCTTCTTCACGGCCACATCAGCCTTGGCCGGGCCCTTGGCCTTCTTCTCTCCCGCCTTCGTGTCAGCCGGCTTATCGCCATCCTTCGGTTCTTCCTTGGCGTCCAGCGCACCGGAGCGGGCCAGTTGCTCGTACCAGGCGAAGAGCTTCCGCACATCGCTCGGGTAGATCCGGGCGCGGTCGTGCTCCGGCAGCACCTCCCCCAGTTTCTTCCACAGGGTCTCTTCGTCACCCTTGGGGTCCACGCTCAACGTGCCCTTCTCCTGGGCGTGCAGCTTGGCCAGCACGTCCTTGAGGGGCACGTCATCGCCAGTGGTGAACATGCTGATCTCCTCCAGCGCGCTCACGCGCATGGAAGTGGGGACAGGTACCCGCTTGCCATCGATGAGGCTTTCGGCGATGATGGCCTGGCGGGCCTGCGCCACCACGCGGAACAGACCGGACTTGCCGGCCACGGAGATGATCTTGCTGAGGTCCATGGGAAGGTGCAAAGCTAGCCGCCCCGGATCAATAGGGGCAGGTCTCGCCGGGGAGGAAGCGGTCCCAGCGTTTGATGGTCAACAGGGTCACGGTACCCTGGTCGTCGGTGAGCGGGGTGGGTTGCATCACGCCGCCCAGTTCCACCACCAGGCCCGCGGCCGGGTCGCCCCCGGCCTTGCGGAAGCCCTCCTCGATGTCGGCCGCCTCCGGGTCAAAGCGCACCAGCATCAGGCGGCCGCTGTGGCATTCACGGAAGTTCCACACGTTCGGTCGGCCTTGGAAGAAGGAGCCCTTGAGCGCCTCGCCGACCGTTGGTGTCAGGTCGGCGGCCTCGCGGTACAGGGCGTACGCCACGGTGTCCACGGGGGCCCCACCCGCGCCATCCTGCGCCACCAACGAACCATCCGTCCGGATGGTGAAGTGCTCGACCTGTTCACCACCTGCAAGCGTGAGCTCCAACCGGCCCTGCTCGTCCATCCGCCAGCGTCCCCAGCTGCAGGTGGTACCACCTTCCGCTGCATCGCGGTGCTGGCGCTGCACGGCACACCCACCGAAGGCCCAGAGCTGCACATCGGTCCTCAGTCCGGCGCACGTTGCGCACGGCAGCACACCGGCGTAGTGGCCGGGCGCGGCGGTCGGGGCCGGGGTGGCGACAGGTGCGGCCGCCTGCTCCTGCTGGCCGGCAGGTCCGTGGGAACAGGAGGCAAGAACGAACGCGGCGGCCATCAGGGCGGCGGGTCCAAGGTGTTGCATCAGGTCTTCTGCTTGCGTTTGCGGGCGGCCGGGAACAGGATGTTGTTCAGGATCAACCGGTAGCCGCTGCTGTTGGGGTGCAGGCTCAGGTCCGTCGGCGGGTCGCCCACCATGTGCTGGTAGTCCTCGGGATCGTGGCCGCCATAATAGGTCCACTGGCCCAGCGCGTATTCACCGTGGATGTATTTCACGGTGCCCTGCGCCTTGTTCTCGCCCATCACGGTGACGCCGGGCTTCACCAGGCCCTTCCGGAAGGCCGTGGTCTGGCCCATGAAGCCGCGCACCACCTGCTCGTGGCTCTGGCACAGCATGGTGGGCACGATGTCCCACTTCGCGCTGAAGTCGAACAGGGTGAAGAAATCGCGCTCCTGGCCGATGCTGCCGTGGATGTCCGTGGCGTCGATGTTGCTGAACTCGTACACCATCGGGTCCACCACCAGGCGGAAGTCCTTGAAGGCGAAGCTGCGGTTGAAGTCGATCTTCTGCTGCGCCGCCGGGTCGATGGGGTCGTGGTCGAACTCCGGGGTGCAGATGTCGACGCCTTCGGCGGCCAGGGCGATGTCGTAGCTGTCCGTGCCGCTGCACATGGTGAAGAGGTAGCCGCCGCCGGCCACGTAGTCGCGGATGCGGGTGGCCACGGCCAGCTTCATCTGGCTCACCTTGGCGAAGCCGAGGGAGGCGGCCATCTCCTCGCTCTCCTTCACCTGGGCGATGTACCACGGCGCGTTGCGGTAGTTGCGGTAGAACTTGCCGTACTGGCCGGTGAAGTCCTCGTGGTGCAGGTGCAGCCAGTCGTACTGCGGCAATACGCCGGCGATCACCTCGGGGTCGTAGATGCGTTCGTAGGGGATCTCCGCGTAGGTCATCACCAGGGCGACGGCATCATCCCAGGGCTGGAAGCTGGCGGGGGCGTACACGGCGATGCGGGGGGCCTTCTCCAGCTTCACCACCTCCATGTTCACCTCGGGGTCGGCGATCTCGGCCAGGATGGCGGCGGCCTGCGCGTCGGCGATCACCTGGTGGGTGACCCCGCGGATGCTGCACTCCTGCTCGATGGCGGGGATGTGGTCGATGAGGAAGCTGCCGCCGCGGTAGTTCAGCAGCCACTCCACGGTCACATCGCGCTGCAGCGTCCAGTAGGCGATGCCGTAGGCCTTCAGATGGTCGCGCTGGCTGCCGTCCATGGGGATCAGCAGCCGCGAGGCCTGCAGCCCCAGGCCCGCGAAGAGGGCCAGGGCGAGGAGGAGGATCCGCGCGGGGCGGGGGTCAGAAGGGCGCTTCGTCAGCATCGTCGTTCATCCGGCTGGGTCGGGTGATGGTGCGCATGCCATCGGATCCCGTGCCACCGGTGTCGAAGGCCACCGGTGTCGTCTCCAGGTCAGCGAATTTAGCCAGCTCGGGGATGAAGCGCAGCAGCACGGTGTCCAGGGCCCCGTTCCGGTGCTTGGCGATGATGCACTCGCCGATGCCGAGGGTGCTGCCGTAGTGGTCCTCGTAGATCTTGTAGTACTCCGGACGGTACAGGAAGCACACCAGGTCGGCGTCCTGTTCGATGGCGCCCGATTCGCGCAGGTCGCTGAGCTGCGGACGCTTGTCGCCGCCGCGGGTCTCCACCGCGCGGCTCAGCTGGCTCAGGGCGATGATGGGCACGTCCAGCTCCTTGGCGATGCTCTTGATGCTGCGGCTGATGCTGCTGATCTCCTGCTCGCGGTTGCCGCCCTTGTTGTCGGTGCCCGAGGTCATCAGCTGCAGGTAGTCGATGATGATCAGCTCCACGTTGTGCTGGCTCTTCAGGCGGCGGCACTTGGCGCGCAGTTCGAAGATGTTCAGCGCGGGCGTGTCGTCGATGAAGATGGGCGCCTTGTCCAGCCGGCTGATGTGCTGGTGCAGCAGGGCGAACTCCTGGTCGTTGAGGTCGCCCTTGCGGAGCTTCTCGGAGCTGATGCCGGCCTCGCTGGCGATCAGGCGGGTCACCAGCTGGGTGCTGCTCATCTCCAGGCTGAACACGGCCACCGCGCGCTTCTGCTCCACGGCGATGTTGCGGGCCATGCTGAGCACAAAAGCGGTCTTCCCCATGCCGGGCCGCGCCGCCACGATCACCATGTCGCTGCGCTGCCAGCCCGCGGTCAGCTTGTCCAGCTTCACGAAGCCCGTGGGCACACCGCTCACCCCGCCGGTGTTGTGCTTGGCGCTCTCGATCTGCGCGATGGCGTCCCGGATCAGGTCGCTCATCGGCTCGTAGTTGCGCTTCAGGTTGCCGCTGGTGATGCCGTAGAGGTCCTGCTCGGTCTTGTCCAGCAGGTCGAACACGTCCGCCGTCTCGTCGAAGGCGTCGCGCATCGTCTCGGCGCTGATGCGGATCAGCTCGCGCAGGATGTGCTTCTGGCTGATGATGCGCGCGTGGTACTGCACGTTCGCGCTGCTGGCCACCTTGTTGGTGAGCTGGCTGATGTAGAAGGGCCCGCCCACCACGTCCAGCTCGCCGCGCTTGCGCAGCTCCTCGGTCACCGTCAGGATGTCGATGGGCTGGTCGCTGCGGAAGAGGCCCTGCACCGCATCGAAGATGCGCTTGTGCGCCTCCACGTAGAAGCTGTCGGGGCTCAGGATGTCGATGGCCTCGTTCACCGCGTTGCGCTCCAGCATCAAGGCGCCCAGCACGGCCTGCTCCAGCTCGGGGGCCTGCGGCGGCAGCTTGCCGGCCTCCAGAGCGGGATCGAGCAGGGACGGAGCGGTGCGGCGCCGGCGGTCGGCGCGGATCGGCGGGGTGTCGGCCATCAGAGAGCGGAGGGAAGCAGCGTGGAAGGGGGCCAAAAATAGCCGCACCGACCACCGGTCCCGTCCCGATCATCAACAACTCATCAGCCACGCACTAACATTGTGGATGTGGATCGACCGCAGCATCCTTCGACCGGCCGCACGGGGCACGCCTTCCCGCACGCCGGCGCCCTGGCGATGAAGCTGGCCGCGGTCCTGCTGCTGCTCGTCGTCACCGGCTGCCGTAAGGACGAGGACCGCGAGGGACCCTCCGTCACCATCCTCGCGCCGGGTGCGGGCGCCCAGCTGCAGATCCCCGGCGAGGTGACGGTGCGCGCGGCCGTGAGCGACGACCGGCAGGTGGCCACCGTGCGCTTCGCCGTGCTCGATCCCCAGGGCATTCCGGTGGCCACCAGCCCGGCGGTCTCCGTCGGTGCCGCCATCGGCGAGGTGGAACGCACCTTAGCCCTGTCCGATGAGGCCTTGCGCTCCGGCACCTACGCGATCATGGTCACCGCCAGCGACGGGGCCAACGAGACCCGCGCGTTCCGGAACCTCGTGGTGGTCGAAGCGCCGCTGCGCCTGCGGGCCGTGCATGTGGTGAGCGCCGTGGGCGGGCAGACCGCCGTGCTGCGCATCGACAGCACCGGTGCCGCGGCGCCCTTCGCCACGCTGGACCAGGACGTGCGCCACGCCGTGCTCAGCTCCCGCTCGCGTGCCCTGGTGATCGCTGGCGACGTCAGCGGACCGGTCACAGCCCTCGATGCGGACCTGGGGACCGTCCGCTGGCAGCTGCCCAACACGAACGCGTTCGGTTCCACCTTCTTCACCGGCCTCGACCGTATCGACGACGACCGGGTGCTCGTGGCCCGTGCGGATGGCCTGCTCAGCGCGCATGCGGCCTTCAGTGGCAGCGGGTTTTTCACCGCGTCAGCGCTGGACGGCCGCTATCCGCGCCGGCACGCCGTGGTCGGTGGGCTGCTGCTGAGCGAACAACCCTTGGTGGCCGGCAGCGGCCGTCGGCTGGTGCTTTACACCCCGTACACCGGCGAACTGCTCGCCGAACGTCCGCTGGACCTGGTGCTCGCCGGCTTCGCCGCGCTGGACGACGACCGCGTGCTGCTGTTCGGGGAACGCAACGGCGATGGGGTGGTGCAGGAGCTCAACGTGGGGCTTGGCGGTGGATGGGAGCCGCAGGCGCTGTCCGGACAGCCCATCCGGGCGGTGGCCTCGGCGCCGGGGCAGGTGCACATGCTGGCCACGGCCACCGGCTTGCTGCGCTACACCTACGCCGGCAACACCGTGGCGACCCTGATCGCCGGTCAGGCGGTGGAAACGGTGGCGCGCGATGCCGTGTCCGGCGCGCTGTACATCGCGGTGGCCGGACAGGTGCAGCGGGTGGACGCCGGCAGCGGGGCGGTGTTGCAGAGCTGGCCGCTCACGGGGCCGGCAGTGGCGCTCCTGCCCTTCTACAACCGGGAGCCCTGATCAGGCCTTCGCCTTGGTCCTGGAGGTGGGCCTGGCCTTCTCCACCACGCCCATGTCGCAGAACTTCTTGATGCGGCGCTCCACCAGCTTGTCGGGGTCGGTCTTGGCCAGCTTGTCCAGCCACTTCACCACCTCGGCCTTCACGGTGCGGCAGGCGCCGTCGATGTCGGCATGGGCGCCGCCCACGGGTTCGGGGATGATGCCGTCGATGAGCTTGTTGGCCAGCATGTCCTGCGCGGTGAGCTTCAGGGCCGCGGCGGCCTGCGCCTTGTAGTCCCAGCTGCGCCACAGGATGGAGCTGCACGACTCGGGCGAGATCACGCTGTACCAGGTGTTCTCCAGCATCAGCACCTTGTCGCCGATGCCGATGCCGAGCGCACCGCCGCTGGCGCCCTCCCCGATCACGATGCAGATCACGGGCACCCGCAGCCGCATCATCTCGAACAGGTTGCGCGCGATGGCCTCGCCCTGTCCGCGCTCCTCGGCCTCAAGGCCCGGGTAGGCGCCCGGCGTGTCGATGATGGTCACCACCGGCTTGTTGAACTTCTCGGCGAGCTTCATCAGGCGCAGCGCCTTGCGGTAGCCCTCCGGGTTGGCCATGCCGAAATTGCGGTACTGGCGCATCTTGGTGTTGATGCCCTTCTGCTGGCCCACGAACATCACCGAACGGCCGTTCACCAGGCCGAAGCCGCCCACCATCGCCTTGTCGTCCTTCACCGTGCGGTCGCCGTGCAGCTCCACGAAGCTGCCGTCGGTGATCACGTCGATGTACTTCAGCGTGTAGGGCCGGTCCGGATGGCGGCTCACCTGCACCCGCTCCCACGGGCTCAGGTTGGCGTAGATCTCGCGCCGGGTGTCGGCCAGCTTCTTCTCCAGGTCGCGCAGGGTGGGCTGCACGTCCACCGCGCTCTGCGCCGCCACCTCCTTCAACTTCTCGATCTGCTCGATGATGTTCTGGATGGGCTTCTCGAACTCCAGGAAGGTCTGCATGCCGATGGCTTGAAGGGGCGAAAATAGGCGGAGCGCGCGGCGGTGGCATCGGGCGGTCCGGCCACGGGTGTAAACCTGACCTTTGCGGCCATGCTGGTCTTCCCCTGCGCCAAGATCAACCTGGGCCTCAATGTGGTGCGGCTGCGCACCGATGGCTACCGCGACATCGAGAGCGTGCTGGTGCCCATCCCCCTGTGCGATGCGCTCGAGGCCGTCGTGGACCCTTCGCTCGAGGCGGGCCAGGTGGCGGTGACGCGCAGCGGGCGGCCCGTGCCCGGCGATGCGGGCGACGACCTGGTGGCACGCGCCTACCGCTTGGTGCATGCGCGGCACCCCCTGCCGGGCCTGCAGGTGCACTTGCACAAGGCCATCCCCATCGGTGCCGGGCTGGGCGGTGGTTCGAGCGATGGCGCCCACATGCTGCAGCTGCTGGACCGCCTGTTCGATCTGGGGCTCGCTCCGGCGGTGCTGCACGAGCTGGCGGCGCAGCTGGGCAGCGATCCGCCCTTCTTCCTGCAGCGCGGGCCCTGCCTGGCCGAAGGCCGCGGCGAACGCCTCACCCCGCTGCCCCTGGCGCTGGACGGCCTGTGGCTGGTGCTGGTGGACCCCGGCATCCACGTGAGCACGGCCGAGGTCTACGCCCGCACGCGACCCAGCGGGGCCTCCGTGGACCTGCCGGCCATCCTGCGCGATCCCGTCGGCACCTGGCAGGGCCGCCTGCTCAACGGCATGGAGGAGGCCGTCTTCACGCTGCACCCGGCGATCGGCCGCATCAAGCGGGCCCTGCTGGGCGCCGGAGCGGCCTACGCGAGCATGAGCGGGTCCGGGTCCTCGGTCTTCGGGCTGTTCACGGAGCAACCGCGGTTCGCCCCGCTCACCTTCGGGGCGCCGCACTGGACCCTACCGCTCGGGGCGGGCCAGGAGGCCTAGCACCACCTCGCGGGCCTCGGCGGCATCGCGGGGCTTGGCCTGGATGCGCAGGTCGCCATCGAGCACGAACAGCGTCGGGGTGCCCTGCACGGCGTAGGCCCGTGCGGCGGGATCGCCCCAGCCCAGCAGGTGCGAGAAGCAGGGAAAGGTGAGCCCCTTCGCGGTGCGTGTGGCCTCCACCAGGCCGGCATCATCGTCCAGGGCCACCCCGATCACCTGCACGCCGTCGGCGGCACGCTCGGTGTACAGCCTGGCCAGGCCCGGCATCTGCTCGTGGCAGTGGTCGCAGGTGCTGGAGTAGAAGAACAGGACCACGGCGCGACGGCCCCGGGCCAGCTCGGAGAGCGGGCGCACCGTGCCGGTGGCGGGATCCTTCAGCGGCGCATCGGGTCCCACCCGCCCCACGGACACCCGCTGGAAGGCGGTGACCTTCTCCAGCGTGGCCGCCGAGAAGCGGAGCGCATCGGCCTCCCGGTCCACGTACCGGTCGATGAGGTGCTGGAGCGCGATGTCCGGGCCGTAGGTGGCGAAGATCTCCACCAGGTGCTCGATCATGTGGCGCCGGCAGGCCGTGCACGCGCCGGTGAGGCCGATGAGGGTGTCGGCCGCGTTGACGAACTGCTCCTCGCTGATCGCCCGGATGTTGCGAAGGAAGACGAGCACCGCCTGGGGATGGACGGCGCTGCGCATGAGGCCCTCGTCGTCGAAGGCGAAGGCGCGGGCCACGTCCATCGGCGGCCTGCCCTGCAGGCCCAGGAGCGCACGGTCGGCGCGGACCACCTTGGCGAAGTAGCTCTCCGGGTGCTCGGCGATGAGGCGATCAAGGTGTGCGTCCTTGAGGGCGTCGGCCTGGCGCGCGATGGAATCGAGCTGCCGGCTGCGGACCACCTCGTCCACCCGCAGCCCGACGCGCTCCAGCTCGGCGGCCTTCTTCACGGCCTGGGTCTCGCGGCTCACGGCCTTGTAGGCCCAGAGGCGTTCGTTCTCGGGGCTGCGCAGCACGGTGATGGCGGACTGCAGCGGTCGGCCGGAGAAGAGCAGAACGACCTCCTGTTCGCGGGGGTCGAGGATGAGGTCCGCGCGGTCGGTGTCGTTGACGGCGATCTGGTAGAAGCCCGGCCCGGGGATGGCCGCGGCGGGGAAGGCGAACTCGCCGCCGGCGCTGACCGGGCTGCGGAGGAGGAGCTGATGGGTGGCGCCCCGGGTGTCGAAGAGCAGGACGGAGTCGGGCACCGGGCCGACGAAGCGGCCGGCGAGGCGTTGCGCGGCAAGGGGGCCGGCGACGAGGAGCGCGGCGAGGAGCAGGGAGCGCATGGGACGGGCAAGGATAAAAAAAGAACCCCGCCACTTGCGTGGCGGGGTTCAGATCGGCGACGACATACTCTCCCGGGCTTTTGGCCCAGTACCATCTGCGCTGGTGAGCTTAACTTCTCTGTTCGGAATGGGAAGAGGTGGACCTCACCGCAATAGTCACCTGAAATCGTAGGTGCGATTTCAACGTGTTGTTAGACCGGACCAGAACAGACGGAGATCGTTCCACGAACGAACCGTTCAGGTCAAAGTTTACGGGTAATTAGTACCGCTCGGCTTTGCCATTGCTGACTTTACACCTGCGGCCTATCAACGTGGTAGTCTTCCACGACCCTTATGAAGAAGTCTCATCTTGAGGTGGGCTTCGTGCTTAGATGCTTTCAGCGCTTATCCCGTCCGAACATAGCTACCCAGCGATGCAGCTGGCGCCACAACTGGTACACTAGCGGTTCGTCCACCACGGTCCTCTCGTACTAATGGTAGCTCCCCTCAAACTTCTAACGCTCGCAACAGATAGGGACCGAACTGTCTCACGACGTTCTGAACCCAGCTCACGTGCCACTTTAATCGGCGAACAGCCGAACCCTTGGGACCTTCTCCAGCCCCAGGATGTGACGAGCCGACATCGAGGTGCCAAACCTCCCCGTCGATGTGAGCTCTTGGGGGAGATCAGCCTGTTATCCCCGGAGTACCTTTTATCCTTTGAGCGATGGCCCTTCCATGCGGAACCACCGGATCACTTGAGCCTGCTTTCGCACCTGATCGATCCGTCGATCTCCCAGTCAAGCACCCTTTTACTCATACGCTCTTCGCATGATTACCGACCATGCTGAGGGTACCTTTGCGAGCCTCCGTTACTCTTTTGGAGGCGACCACCCCAGTCAAACTACCCACCACGCAATGTCTCCGCCTAAGGCGGATTAGAACCTAAGTATAGAAAGGGTGGTATTTCAAGGTCGGCTCCACAACGACTGGCGTCGCCGCTTCTTCGCCTCCCACCTATCCTACACATCCTATACTCAAGCACAATACGAAGTTGTAGTAAAGGTTCACGGGGTCTTTTCGTCCCGTTGCGGGTAACCGGTATCTTCACCGATACTTCAATTTCACCGAGCTCGTGGCTGAGACAGTGCCCAGATCGTTACACCATTCGTGCAGGTCGGAACTTACCCGACAAGGAATTTCGCTACCTTAGGACCGTTATAGTTACGGCCGCCGTTTACTGGGGCTTCGATTCAAAGCTTTGCCTTGCGGCTGACCTCTCCTCTTAACCTTCCAGCACCGGGCAGGTGTCAGGCCCTATACATCATCTTTCGATTTTGCAGAGCCATGTGTTTTTGTTAAACAGTCGCCTGAGCCATTTTACTGAGACCCTACTTGCGCAGGGTACCGCTTATTCCGAAGTTACGCGGTTAATTTGCCTAGTTCCTTAGCCACGGATCACTCGAGCGCCTCAGGATTCTCTCCTTGACCACCTGTGTCGGTTTGCGGTACGGGCGGCTTGCATCTGAAGCTTAGAGGTTTTTCTCGGAAGTCTGATTAGGGTCACTATCCACTTGCCCGAGGGCTCGTGGTACTGTCAGGTTTCAGCAGAGCCGGCGGATTTGCCTACCAGCCCTATACCTACGCCCTTCAACGCACATACCGTTCGTGCGCGGACCTTTCACTCCTTCGTCACCCCATCGCAATGCAAGTCGGTGCAGGAATATTGACCTGCTGTCCATCAGCTTCGCCGTTCGGCTACGCCTTAGGTCCCGACTAACCCTGATCCGATTAACGTTGATCAGGAACCCTTGGTCTATCGGCGGGCAGGTTTTTCACCTGCCTTATCGTTACTTATGCCTACATTTTCTTTTCCGGACGCTCCAGCATGCCTCACGACACGCCTTCAACGCCGACCGGAATGCTCTCCTACCGATCCTTACGGATCCCACAGCTTCGGTAGCATGCTTGATGCCCGATCATTATCCACGCCGGACCGCTCGACTAGTGAGCTGTTACGCACTCTTTAAATGAATGGCTGCTTCCAAGCCAACATCCTAGCTGTCAATGCAGTCCGACCTCGTTAGATCAACTTAGCATGTACTTGGGGACCTTAGCCGATGGTCTGGGTTATTTCCCTCTCGCGCACGGACCTTAGCACCCATGCGCTCACTCCCGGATATTGATGTTGTGGCATTCGGAGTTTGTCCGGGTTTGGTAGGCGGTGAAGCCCCCTAGCCCGATCAGTAGCTCTACCTCCACAACAATACGTCCGAGGCTGCCCCAAAAGGCATTTCGGAGAGTACGAGCTATCTCCCAGTTTGATAAGCCTTTCACCCCTAACCACAGCTCATCCGAAGACTTTTCAACGTCTACCAGTTCGGACCTCCATCCCGTGTTACCGGGACTTCATCCTGGCCATGGTTAGATCACTCAGGTTTCGCGTCTGCCGCCACTGACTATGCGCCCTGTTAAGACTTGCTTTCGCTTCGGCTTCGGGCCTGAAGCCCTTAACCTTGCCAGTGACGAGCAACTCGTAGGCTCATTATGCAAAAGGCACGCCGTCATCCCCGGAGGGACTCCGACCGCTTGTAGGCGTACGGTTTCAGGGACTATTTCACTCCTCTGTTCGAGGTGCTTTTCACCTTTCCTTCGCAGTACTGGTTCGCTATCGGTCTCTCAGAAGTATTTAGCCTTGCCAGATGGTTCTGGCGGATTCAGACAGGATCTCACGTGTCCCGCCTTACTCAGGATACCACTAGGTACCACATGCATGCCGTGTACGGGACTATCACCCGCTATGGTCCAACTTTCCAGAAGGGTTCCACTATGCATATGGAGTCCACGTCGTGGTCCTACAACCCCGGCTGCGCCGAAACGCCTCCGGTTTGGGCTGTCCCCTTTTCGCTCGCCACTACTCGGGGGATCTCTACTTGATTTCTTTTCCTCCAGGTACTTAGATGTTTCAGTTCCCTGGGTTCGCTTCCCTTTCGGGATATCCAGTCTTCAACTGGATGGGTTTCCCCATTCGGAGATCCGCGGATCACAGGATATTATGCTCCTCCCCGCGGCTTATCGCAGCCTATCGCGTCCTTCATCGCCTCTGAGAGCCAAGGCATCCGCCGTACGCCCTTAGTAACTTTTCAACCTTTGAGGTTTTGCTCGGTGGACCGATCTCTCGGTCTGTTTTGGTCGGTCTAACAAACACGTCAAAGAACAGTGCCCTGGATGGGCCGCCCGCGATCGGCTCCCGGAGGAGCTTCGGCGTGGCGCAGTGGAGAATATCGGAGTCGAACCGATGACCTCCTGCTTGCAAAGCAGGCGCTCTAGCCAGCTGAGCTAAT
>CALMPI010000041.1 GCA_937872175.1 uncultured Flavobacteriales bacterium
GCGGCAGCTTCGATCCCAGCACCGATCAAGCAGGCATCTACACCTACACGCTGGCGGCCACCGCGCCGTGCTTGGGTGACATCAGCACCGTCACGGTCACCGTCACCAGCACGCCGGATGCTGGTGTGGACGGCGCGATCACCGTGTGCGACCAGGGTGCAGCGGTGGGGCTCTTCGCGCAACTCGGCGGCACGCCCGATGCCGGTGGCAGCTGGACCGATCCGCTCGGCAACGCGCACAGCGGCAGCTTCGATCCCAGCACCGATCAAGCAGGCATCTACACCTACACGCTGGCCGCCACCGCGCCGTGCCTCGGCGATGCGAGCACCGTCACGGTCACGGTGACCTCGACGCCGGATGCCGGTGTGGACGGCGCGATCACCGTGTGTGACCTGGGTGCGGCCGTGGGGCTCTTCGCGCAACTCGGCGGCACACCCGATGCCGGCGGCAGCTGGACCGATCCGCTCGGCAACGTGCACAGCGGCAGCTTCGATCCCAGCACCGATCAAGCAGGCATCTACACCTACACCCTCGCGGCCACCGCGCCGTGCTTGGGTGACCTCAGCACCGTCACGGTCACCGTCACGAGCACGCCGGATGCTGGTGTGGACGGCGCGATCACCGTGTGCGACCAGGGTGCAGCGGTGGGGCTCTTCGCGCAACTCGGCGGCACGCCCGATGCCGGCGGCACCTGGACCGATCCGCTCGGCAACGTGCACAGCGGCAGCTTCGATCCCAGCACCGATCAAGCAGGCATCTACACCTACACCCTCGCGGCGTTGGCGCCCTGCCTCGGCGATGCGAGCACCGTCACGGTCACCGTCACCAGCACGCCGGACGCTGGTGTGGACGGCGCGATCACCGTGTGCGACCAGGGCGCGGCCGTGGGGCTCTTCGCGCAACTCGGTGGCACACCCGATGCCGGTGGCACCTGGACCGATCCCCTCGGCAACGCGCACAGCGGTTCCTTCGATCCGGCGGTGGATGCGGCCGGCATCTACACCTACACGGTACCTGCGACCGCACCCTGCCAGTCGACCAGCAGCGTGGTGCTGGTCGCGTTGGAGGATGCTCCTGATGCGGGCTCGAACGGTGCGTTGACGGTCTGCGCCGGTGACCCGGCCGAGCTGTTGTTGCCCCAGTTGGGTGGCACCCCCGATGCGTCTGGCACCTGGACCGATCCGAACGGTGCGGCCTTCGGCGGCCTGTTCGATCCCGGCGCCGACCCTGCGGGCACGTACACCTACAGCGTAGCGGGCATCGTATGCGCCGCGGCCATCGCCACGGTGCAGGTGACCGTGCTGGCCGGTCCGGATGCGGGTGCGGACAATACCCTTACGGTGTGTTCCACGGGAGCGATCACGGACCTCTTCCCCGCCTTGGGCGGCACACCGGATGCGGGCGGAACATGGACCGATCCGAACGGCGGCGGTTCCAGCTCCAGCTTCGACCCCACCACCGATCAGGCCGGCACGTACACCTATACGGTGAGCGGCAACGGCCAATGTCCGGATGACGCGGCCACGGTGACCGTCGTGGTGCAGCCCGCCGCTTTCGCCGGCACAGCGGGTGCGCTGAGCCTGTGCTCGAACGGTGTGGTGACCGACCTCTTCGCCATGCTGGGTGGCAGCCCACAGCCAGGTGGCAGCTGGACCGACCCGAACGGTGCGCCCATTGGATCCTTCTTCGATCCCGCGACCGGCACACCGGGCACGTATACCTATCTGGTGAGCGGTCTGCTTCCCTGCCCTGATGCCAGCGCGACGGTGCTGGTGGACGTCACCGAGGCCCCTGACGCCGGCCAGGATGCCGTGGTGACCTTGTGTTCTGCGGACGGTCCGCTCGCGCTCACCGGCCTGTTGGGTGGATCACCCGACGCGGGCGGCAGCTGGACCGGCCCGGGCGGAACAAGCATCGGCGCACAGCTGGATCCGGCCACCGCCGTGAACGGGAGTTACCTCTACGTGGTGGCCGCAACAGCACCGTGCACGAACGATACGGCCGTTCTGGCCCTGACCGTGCAACAAGCGCCTGATGCCGGCACGGACAACGCGGTGAGCGCCTGTGCGGACGCGGCCCTTATCGATCTGGATCCCTTGCTGGGCCCGGATGCGGATGCGGGCGGCACATGGACCGACCCGAACGGCCTGCTGATCACTGCGGTGATCGATCCGGCCACGGCCATCAGCGGCACCTACACCTACACCGTGAACGGCGCGCCGCCCTGCACCGACGCGTTCGCCGCGGTGCAGGTCTCGATCATTCCCGTGCCCGACCCACAAGTGTTCATCACCCTGAGCAATGGATGCGCCCCTGCGCTGGCGGACCTGAGCACCGACCACCAGGGCCCGGGCAGCTTCCAGTGGGATCTGGGCAACGGCCTCACATCGGACAGTGCGACCGTCACGGGGGCGCTGTACGATCAGCCGGGCACCTACACCATCACCCTCACCATCGATGCGGGCAATGGCTGCAGCACCACGGTGGACCTGCAGGACGCCGTGGCGGTGTTCGAGCGGCCGGAAGCGGCCTTCACGATGCTGCCGCCCGTGGTGAGCACCCTGGACCCGTCGGTGTACTTCAACAACACGAGCACGGGAGCCTCGGCCTACAGCTGGGACTTCGGCGGCCTGGGCAGCTCCACCGCCACCGATCCGGTGTTCGACTTCCCGGACGCCCTGGAGGGGCTCTACGACATCTGCTTGGTCGCGTACGCTGCGCCCACCTGCGCGGACACGGTGTGCCAGCCCATCACGGTATCGCCCGAACTGGTGGTGAACGTGCCGAACGCCTTCACACCGGATGGCGACAACACGAACGACACGTTCAAGCCGGTGACGATCGGGGTGGACCCGGACCAGTACGTCTTCCGCATCACCGACCGCTGGGGCCAGGTGCTGTTCAGCACCAACGATCCAGAAGGCGCATGGGACGGCCGCTACGCCAATGGTGAAGAGGTGCAGCAGGGGGTGTACATCTGGCAGTTGGAGGCCAAGGGCAGCACCACCACCGCCCGCATCGCCCGCACGGGCCATGTGACCCTGGTCCGATAGGTCCCCGGCTATCTTTGGCCCTCATCCTGCACGGTGCCCGAACGGCTGGTCATCATCCCCACGTACGACGAGCGCGAGAACATCCGGGAGATCCTGGACGCGGTGCTCGCCTTGTCGCCGGCGTTCCATGTGCTGGTGGTGGATGACAACAGCCCGGACGGCACGGCGGCGCTGGTGAAGGAGCACCGCAGCACCGACCCTTCGCGCATCCATCTGCTGGAGCGCAGGGGCAAGCTGGGCCTGGGCACCGCCTACATCGCCGGCTTCAAGTGGGCGCTGCAGCACGGCTATGCGTACGTGTTCGAGATGGACGCCGACTTCAGCCACGATCCGAAGGACCTGCCCCGCCTCCATGCCGCGTGCGCGGAAGGCGGTGCGGACATGAGCGTGGGATCGCGCTACGTGAAGGGCGGCCGCGTGCACGACTGGAGCTGGGACCGGGTGCTGATGAGCAGCATGGCCTCCCTGTATGTGCGCGCCGTGCTCTGGCTGGGCGTGCGCGACACCACGGCGGGCTTAGTGTGCTACACCCGCCGCGTGCTGGAGGCGCTGCCCTTGGACGAGATCCGCTTCGTGGGCTACGCCTTCCAGATCGAGATGAAATACCGCGTGAAGCGCCTCGGCTTCCGCATCGCCGAAGTGCCCATCACCTTCCGCGACCGGCGCAAGGGCAAGAGCAAGATGAGCATGGGCATCTTCAACGAAGCCTTCTTCGGCGTGCTGCAGATGCGCCGACGCATCCCATGAGCACCTCCACCCTCATCCGCGGCGCCTCGGTGGTGAACGAGGGCCGCACCGTACAGGCCGACGTGCTGTTGCGCGGCGGCCGCATCGAACGCATCGCAGCCGAAGGCATCGGTGCCGCCGCCGGGGCCCTCGACCTGGAGGCCACCGGGCATTGGCTGCTGCCGGGGCTCATCGACGACCAGGTCCACTTCCGCGAGCCCGGGCTTACGCACAAGGACGACATCGCGCATGGTTCGGCCGCCGCGGTCGCCGGGGGCGTCACCAGCTACATGGAGATGCCCAACACCCAGCCGCAGACCCTCACCCAGGAGCTGCTGGAGGAGAAGTACAGGCTGGGCGCCGCGCGCTCGGTGGCCAACTACTCCTTCTACATGGGCGTGGGCAGCACCAACCTGGACGAGGTGCTGCGCACCGACCCCCGCACCGTGTGCGGCCTCAAGGCCTTCCTGGGCAGCAGCACCGGCGACATGGTGATCACCGACGAGCGCGTGCTGGACGAACTGTTCCGCAAGGCCCACATGCTGCTGGCCATCCACGCGGAGGACGATCGCACCATCAAGGCGGAACTGGACAAGGCGCTGGCCCGCTACGGGCCGGACATCCCCATCACCGAGCACCCGCACATCCGCAGTGCCGAGGCCTGCTTCCGCTGCAGCAGCGCCGCCGTGGAGCGCGCCCGCGCCTTCGGCACCCGGTTGCACGTGCTCCACATCAGCACCGCGCGCGAGCTGGAGCTCTTCGCCCCGGGACCGCTGGAGGGCAAGCGCATCACCGCCGAGGCCTGCGTGCACCACCTGTGGTTCGACGAGGAGGCCTACCGCAGCAAGGGCGCCCTGGTGAAGTGGAACCCCGCCATCAAGACCGCGGCCGACCGCGAGGCCATCCGTGCGGCCGTGCGCGAGGGCCGCATCGACGTGGTGGCCACGGACCACGCGCCGCACACCCTGGAGGAGAAGGCCCGGCCCTACACCCAGTGCCCCAGTGGTGGTCCGCTCATCCAGCACAGCCTCGTCGCCATGCTGGAGCTGGCCAAGCAGGGCGTGTTCACCGTGGAACAGGTGGTGGAGAAGCTCTGCCATGCACCGGCCCGGATGTTCGCCATCGCCGGACGCGGCCACATCCGCGAAGGCTACGCCGCCGACCTGGTGCTGGTGGACCCCGACGCACCGTGGACGGTGGACCGGGCCGGGCTGGAATACAAGTGCGGCTGGTCGCCCTTCGAAGGGCAGCGCTTCCACGCCCGCGTGCTGCGCACCTGGGTGAACGGCCACCTGGCCTATGCCGACGGACGCGTCCGGCACGAGGTCCGCGGCGAACGCCTGCGCTTCGACCGATGAGCGTCCTGCACATCATCCACGGCCGCCTGTTCCGTGCAGCGCTTCGGCCGCTGTACCTGCATCGATGGACGAAGGCCTGGCCCCTGCTTCTGGCCCTCTCCGCCTGCACTCCTGAAGGGCCGCCGCCGGACGTGCTGCCGCGCGACCGCTTCGTCACCGTGCTCGCCGAGGCCCAGCTCATCGAGGCGCGCGTGAACCGCGAAGGCGCCGTGGAGCACCGCAGCAACGAACGGGTGGACGCGTACTACACCGAACTGTTCACCCGCGAGGGCATCACCCGCGAGCAGTTCCGCCTCAGCTTCGACCACTACGCGCAGGACCCGGCCGTGCTGAAAGGCATCTACGGCGATGTGATCGCCGAGCTCAGCAAGCGCAAGGACGAGGCCATGAACGCACGGTCGGACAGCCTCACGCCGGGCGGGCATCCATGAGGGACACCGTGTAGCTCACCGCCTCTTCCGAGGGGCGCAGGGTGAGGCCCAGCCGGCGCCGCAGCTTGCTGTCGTCGAAGCGCCGTTGGCGCAGGGCGGTGCGCGCCGTATCACGCGTGATCAAGGGCCTCCGGCGGAACAGCAGGGTGCGCAGGCGCTCCACGCGCCAGGCCAGCTCCAGCATCCACGGCCGGATGGGGCGGGTCGGTGCGGGCTTGCCAAAGGCCGCGCAGAACAGGCCGAACAGCCGCTCGTAGGTGATGGCCTCGCCGGCGATCAGGTAGCGCTCCCCCGCTCCCGGCTCACGAAGAAGGCGCACGCAGGCCTCGGCCACATCGCGCACGTCCACCACGCTGGTGCGTCCCGGCGGATACCACCGGGTGCCCTTCCGCAGCCGGTCCGCGATGGTCCTGCTGCTGCGCCCGGGCAGGCCGGGCCCGATGATGAGGCTGGGGTTCACCAGCACCGCATCGAGCCCCTCGGCCACCCCGCGGTGCACCTCCAGCTCGGCCGCGTACTTGCTCACCGCGTACACCGAGCGCTTCTCGTCCTCGGCCCAGGGCGTATCCTCCGTCACCGGTGCCCCATCGGTCGCCGTGCCCAGCGCCGCGATGCTGCTCACGTGGCACAGCCGTTCCACACCGGCCTCCAGCGCGGCGTTCACCACGTGGGCGGTGCCCTCCACGTTCACCTCCAGCAGGGCCTCGTCGTCGCGCGGGTCGAAGCTCACCAGCGCGGCGCAGTGCACCACCTGCCGCACCCCGTCCATCGCCGCGGCCAGGGACACGGGGTCCAGCACGTCCCCTTCGCACCAGTGCACGCGCGCCAGGAGCTCGCCGCCGTCGGGTTCGCGCCCCAGCAGCCGTTCCACGAAGCGGCGGTCGCTGCCGGCCCGCACCAGGGCCCGCACGCGGTGGCCTTCGCGGCACAGGGCCAGCACCACATGGCTGCCCACGATGCCCGTCGCCCCCGTCACCAGCCGCATGGGCGCAAGTTAGCCGCCACCGGGCCCCGGCTATCTTTGCCGCCTTCCGCCATGGCCATCGACTTCCTTCACGAACTGCGCTGGCGCGGCCTGCTGCACGAGGCCACCCCCGGGGTGGAGGCGCTGCTCGCCGCGGGGCCCGTCACCGGCTACATCGGGTTCGACCCCACGGCGGACAGCCTCCACGTGGGCAATCTGGTGCCCATCATGATGCTCGTGCACTTCCAGCGCTGCGGCCACATCCCCGTCGCCCTCGTCGGCGGCGCCACCGGCATGGTGGGCGACCCCAGCGGCAAGAAGGCCGAGCGCCAGCTGCTGGACGAGGACACCCTGCGCCATAACACCGCCTGCATCCGCGCCCAGCTCGCCCGCTTCATCGACCTCGACCGCGGCGGCGCGCAGCTCGTCAACAACTACGATTGGTTCAAGGACATCGGCTTTCTGGACTTCATCCGCGACGTGGGCAAGCACATCACCGTCAACTACATGATGGCGAAGGATTCCGTGAAGAACCGCCTGGAGACGGGCATCAGCTTCACGGAGTTCAGCTACCAGCTGGTGCAGGGCTACGACTTCGTGCACCTGCACCGCACCCTGGGCGTGCGCCTGCAGATGGGCGGCAGCGACCAATGGGGCAACATCACCACCGGCACGGAGCTCATCCGGCGCATGGGTGGCGGCGAGGCCCACGCCATCACCAACGTGCTCATCACCAAGGCGGACGGCAGCAAGTTCGGCAAGAGCGAAAGCGGCAACATCTGGCTCGATGCCCGGCGCACCAGCCCCTACCGCTTCTACCAGTTCTGGCTCAACACCAGCGACGCTGATGCGGAGCGCTACGTGCGCATCTTCACCACCTGGGAGCAGGCCGATGTGGAGGCCCGCATCGCCGAGCACGCCAGGGCCCCGCACCTCCGGCAGTTGCAGAAGGCGCTCGCCGAGGAGATCACGCGGCGGTTGCATGGGGAGGAGGAGATGCAGGAAGCCATCCGGGCCTCCGAATTCCTCTTCAAACCGTGGACCGTGGACCAGCTGAAGAGCCATTCACCACGCTTCTGGCAGACCTTGGAGGAGTGCATTCCGGGATACACCACCGTGGCGGCCCCCGACCCTCCTGTGGAAGGCGAACTGGCCGGAGTGAGCCGGCAACAGATCGCGGACAGCATCTCCGTGGTGAAGCTGCTCGCACGAACGGGCTTCCTGGCCTCCTTCGGGGAGGCCAAGCGCGCGATCAAGGAGGGCTCCATCGCCTTGAACGGCGTGAAGGTCATGGATGACCAGCACCTCATCGGCGGGCAGGACCTCATCCAGGGCACCTACCTCCTGCTCCAGCGCGGTAAGAAGAACTACTTCCTGGTGAAGGCGGTGGACTGATCCGATCGACTCCCCTCCCCACACCGTCATCGGGAGCCCCGCTCCGCGGGCGAAGCGATCTCCCCTCCCAACACGTCATCGCGAGGCGGGCATTTGCCGCTGAAGCGATCTCCCTGGCAGGGCACCGATCACTGACCAAGGAGATCGCCACGCATCCCTCCGGGCTGCTCGCGACGACGGCAGGGGAAGGGGATCGCTGCTCAGGAGGGGGCTTGATGGCGTGAACTCCCCTCCTGCGCGTGGAACGCTCCACGCGCCGGGCAAGGAGGGGCCGGGGGTGGTTACAACTCAGTCCAGCCGCATGCTTCATCGTAGCGGAAACCACCCCGTGCCCCTCCTTGTGCGGAGCAGCGAGCGATCGCTGCTCAGGAGGGGGCTTGATCAGAGCGTGTACCCGTCCACCTCAGGGAGATCGCCACGCATCCCCCGGGCTGCTCGTGCTACCGGTTGCCGCAGGCTTCCTTCTTTCTTCCTGGCTCTTCCCCCTTCTTCCTTCTTCCTTCCTGCACGCCTCATCCCACGGTCCTGTTCGGCAGCTGGAGGCCGGAAGCCGGTGGCCGGAAGCTGGAGGCTGGTGGCCGGAAGCTGGAGGCCGAGTCCACCGTTGCCGTCAGGTCGTCTCTACTTTCAGCTTTCAACTTTCAGCTTTCCGCTTTTCCTCCCTCACTTCACGACCACCTTCGCCCAAGCCTACGGCGGAGACACCACCAACTTGGTCCCGCTCAGCCACCGCGTCGCATCCAGCAGATGCACATGGTAGAGCCCGGAGGGCAAAGAGAAAACTGGAAAGCTGAAAGCTGAAACACCGCCCGGTACCGCATGTTCCTCCACCAGCCGCCCGGCCGCGTCCGTCAGCGCCAAGCGAAGCGGACCGCGCAATGCAAATCCCGCAGGAAGGTCGATCGCCACCTGTACGTGCCCCTGCCCCTGAACAGGGTTGGGCCACAGCCGCAGCGCATCCCGCAGGTCCGTCACCTGCTCCAGCACCGCGTCGAACACCTGGCAGCCCGGCACCAGGCACCCGAAGCTGTCCACCTTCACCAGCCACGCATCCTGGCTCACCAGCGCGCTGTCAAAGGCCGTCCCCGCCAAAATAAAGCCCCCGTCCAGCGTGCGGCGCATGTCGTACACGTATTGGTCCACAACCAGGTTGGTGCTGTACGTGCGGCGCCACACCGGCTCCCCGTCCACCGCCAACCGCATGGCCATCCCCACCACCGCCCCGTTGAGCGTGTCGGTCGCCGTACCACCCACCGCGCACCCGCCGTCCTCCAGCTCGATCGGTCTGGTGAAGAACACCCGGTTGTTGTCCTCCGGATAGACCCGGCTCCACAACGTATCGCCATTCTCCGCCAGACGGTAGAGCACCGGCTTGGGCAACCCCACGGCCGCGATCTTCCGCGCGCCGGCCAAGAGGTAACCTCCGGCACTGTGGCGGCTGATGAAGCCTGGATTGTCATCCCACGGGCTGCCGTAGCTGCGCTGCCACAGCAGCTGCCCGTTGGTGTTCGTCTTCATCACGTGCAGGTCGTACTGCCCGCCGCTCTGCACCTTGTAACCCGCGAGGATGAAGCCGCCGTCCGCCGTGGTGTCAATGCTGTAGGCCACCTCGGATAGTTGCGGATTCCCCAAGGTTCTGGTCCAGAGTGTGTCGCCGTTACCAGCGAAGCGCATCAGGCAGTACTGGTTCAATCCCGGGTCTGAATAACCTCCTATTGCAAACCCACCGTCAGGTAGGAGTACCATACCATTGGGTCCATCATAAACAGGAGTTTCGATTTGCCTGGACCAAAGACTGTCACCCTCGGCGCTGAAGCAGGTCACCAACAGGTCGGACCCGGCGGTTCCGGTCGGGAACAGCACGCCTACCCACAACCACGTCCCATCAGCTCTGATTCCAACGCACCGGGAGAGTCCACATTGTAGTGTACCGGCTCCGTAGGTCGTCGTTCGTGTCCAGAGCAGCTCACCATTTGTGTCAAGCCCGCAGGCCACTGCATGTCCCGTACTGCCTGTGTTGTACCGCACAATGGTGCGGTATGTGCTGTCATGGTATTGTGCAACACCGCCGTTCAGGTCCGGTCCACCTGCCCCGTTCAGCAGCCGCATCCAGTGTTCATCTTGGCCCAGCACCATCATGGTGAGCAGCTGTAGTAGCGGAAACAGCACATACCGGCTCATGGTGCGGTCAGGATCAAGCGGAGTTGCTCAAACTGTCCATCCGCTTGTTCAACCACAAGCAAATAGAGTCCTGGTTGTGCCGGTCCCGGGTCATAGTGCCCGTTGTCATGCTTCAGCCGTAGCTCGCGGCCTTCGGTACTGTACATCCGGATGGACCGTATGACTGTTCCGTCTTCGTGCATCACGTTGAACGTCCCAGTGGTCGGATTCGGGTACACTGTGAGCGCAGTCCTAGCCCAAGGCTGTTGTACTGCTTCCATGCTCCTTATCCCCGGAAGGTCGTCATTCAGTTTCCACGGGCAGCGCATGTAGGGCTCTCGCGTCACGTGGCGCAGCAGCGCCTTGGGTCCCATGGCCCCGTGGGGGTCGGCCGCGATCAGGTCGCGCAGCCAGGTCACGTAGGCCGGGTCTTCCTGGCTCAACCCGGATAGTACGCTCAGCCGCAGTTGGTAGAGCTGGGTGGTCAGGCTGGGGTCGCCGCCTTCAGCGGCCAGCAGCAGTGCGATCACCGAGTCCGCCCGCACCAGGTCGCCCAAGGCCAGGTAGTAGGGCACCCAGCGCTGCAGCTCCGCACCCTCCTCCAACACCTCCAACAGACTGTCCAGGGTCTCGTGCTCCAGCACGGTCGCGGCGGGCGCTGGCATCGCCAGCAGCCCGGCCATCAGTGCGGTCGCAGGGTTCGGATACAGCACGGCACAACCAAGGTAGGCCGTTCGGTCGGGCTGCGCATCGGGTCGGTTTTGGACGCAGGGTTGCGTTCTCCCTGGCCAGTGTTCGGACCCCGATCCAGGAAGACTGCCACGGCGCTCCACCCACCGGTCCATCACAGCGCCTCGCAGTGACGGTCTGGAAATGATCCGCGCTCCACCCAACACGTCATCGCGAGGCGGGCATTTGCCGCCGAAGCGATCTCCCCGGAATTGCTCCAGCCCACCTCCGGGGAGTCTGCCACGGCGCCCCACCCACCAGCCCATCACAGCGCCTCGCAGTGTCGGTGATCAGGAATTGCTCTGCGTCCTCTGCGCCCACCGCGTGAGTTCGTGTCCACTGCTGCCGTCAGGTCGCCACCCCTCTTCTTCTTGGCTCTTCCTCCTTGTTCCTTCTTCCTTGTTCCTTCTTCCTGCCTGCACCCGTCATCACGCGGTCCGGTCCAGCGGTCGGAGGCTGGAGGCTGGTGGCCGGAAGCTGGAGGCCGAGTCCACCGTTGCCGTCAGGTCGTCTCTACTTTCAGCTTTCAACTTTCAGCTTTCCGCTTTTCCTCCCTCACTTCACGACCACCTTCGCCCAAGCCTACGGCGGAGACACCACCAACTTGGTCCCGCTCAGCCACCGCGTCGCATCCAGCAGATGCACATGGTAGAGCCCGGAGGGCAAAGAGAAAACTGGAAAGCTGAAAGCTGAAACACCGCCCGGTACCGCATGTTCCTCCACCAGCCGCCCGGCCGCGTCCGTCAGCGCCAAGCGAAGCGGACCGCGCAATGCAAATCCCGCAGGAAGGTCGATCGCCACCTGTACGTGCCCCTGCCCCTGAACAGGGTTGGGCCACAGCCGCAGCGCATCCCGCAGGTCCGTCACCTGCTCCAGCACCGCGTCGAACACCTGGCAGCCCGGCACCAGGCACCCGAAGCTGTCCACCTTCACCAGCCATGCGTCCTGGCTCACCAGCGCGCTGTCAAAGGCCGTCCCCGCCAAAATGAAGCCCCCGTCCAGCGTGCGGCGCACATCGTAGGTGTAGTTGGGCAGGTCCGTGGTCTGGTAGTAGCGCTTCCACAACAGGCTGCCCGTGCTGTCCAACCGCGATAGCATGCCCACCTGCACCCCGTTCAAGGTCTGCCCGCCGCTCACCACCAGGTCGCCGTTGTCCATCTCAATGGGCTTGGCGAAATAGACGCCGAACCAGGGCGGGTCCGGGTCCGGCGCGGACCACACCTCATCGCCATTGGCCTCCAGCAGGTACATCACGGGGCGAATGTTAGATCCGCTGCTCACCCGTTCGCCGCCTGCCAGGGCGATCCGCCCGTTGCGCAGCACGGTGGCGAATCCGGTATTGTCGCTCCACGGGCTGCCGTAGCTGCGCTGCCACTGCAGCTGCCCGTTGGCATTCGTCTTCATCACGTGCAGGTCGTACTGCCCGCCGCTCTGCACCTTGTAGCCCGCGAGGATGAAGTCGCCGTCCGCCGTGGTGTCGATGCTGTAGGCATTCTCCCCATGTTGGCTGCTTCCTAATCTCTTTGTCCAAAGGGTGTCGCCGAATGCGCTTAGTCGCACAATGAAGAATTGGTTCTCACCATCGCTGTGCAATCCTGCAAGCGCGGCACCACCATCACTGGTCAATGTCATCGCATTATACCCTTGTGATCCGGTCTGTTCAAGCCGAATGCTCCACAGGCTGTCGCCGCTTTCCGTAAAGGCCTGCACGAGTGCATCAGGGTCCTGGTTTCCACCAGGGGTAAGCCCCCCCGCCCACAACCACGTCCCATCCGCTCGCACACCAACACATCTGGACAGTCCGCAGTGCAAGGTGCCTGCGCCATGGCTTGTCGGTTTCCACCACAACAGTTCGCCGCTCGTGTCTAGCCCACATGCAACGGCTACACCTGTGCCGCCGATGTTGTACCGCACGATCGTCCGGTAGGTGCTGTCCGATGCCTGATCCACTCCGCCGATCAGGTCCGGACCACCTGCCCCGTTCAGCAGCCGCATCCAGTGTTCATCTTGGCCCAGCACCATCATGGTGAGCAGCTGTAGTAGCGGAAACAGCACATACCGGCTCATGGTGCGGTCAGGATCAAGCGGAGTTGCTCAAACTGTCCATCCGCTTGTTCAACCACAAGCAAATAGAGTCCTGGTTGTGCCGGTCCCGGGTCATAGTGCCCGTTGTCATGCTTCAGCCGTAGCTCGCGGCCTTCGGTACTGTACATCCGGATGGACCGTATGACTGTTCCGTCTTCGTGCATCACGTTGAACGTCCCAGTGGTCGGATTCGGGTACACTGTGAGCGCAGTCCCAGCCCAAGGCTGTTGTACTGCTCCCATGCTCCTTATCCCCGGCAGGTCGTCGTTCAACTTCCAGGGACAGCGCATATAGGGCTCCCGCGTCACCTGGCGCAACAGCGCCTTGGGGGCCATCGCACCATAGGGATCGGCTTCGATCAGCTCCCGTAGCCAGGTCACGTAGGCCGGGTCCTCCTGGCTCAGACCTGCCAGCACGCTCAACCGCAGTTGGTACAATTGGGTGGTCAGGCTGGGGTCGCCACCTTCGGCATCCACGAGCAGTTGGATCACCGAGTCCGCAGCCGCCAGGTCACCCAAGGCCAGGTAGTACGGCACCCAGCGCTGCAGCTCCGCACCCTCCTCCAACACCTCCAACAAACTGTCCAGAGTCTCGTGCTCCAGCACATGGTGGACCAGCATGTTCTCGGTGCTGCGCAGCACGGCCCGCAGGGTGGCCAGCTGTCGCTCCAAGGCCACGATGGTCAAGCTGTCCTCCTCGTGCTCAAGTTCCTCCTCCGTGTCCCCGATCAGGCTCTTGTAGGCATCTCTCCGCTCCTTGAGTTCTCCTTTCGTTGCCAGCAATAGCGCAGTACAGACCCTTTCATTAAAACCTCCGCACTCGTTGAGCGAATCCACATTCGACTCGATCGGTAAGCTTGACTGAGCATCCGAGTACATGAACCCGGGATTATCCGCTAGTGTATTGTCGTCGAAGTAAACATGGTCCTTGGTGGCCGTGTCGGCATCGAGTGCCGAGAAGCTGTTCCCGGCTTGGAGTTCAGCGGCCAAACAGCTCCCCTGGTCCCGCAGAAGGCCGAAGTTCAGGCTGTCGCCGCTGATCCAGTTGCTCACCACCGCGATGTCGTGCCGCTGCACATCCCCGCCCACGCCGAAGTTGTTGCACTCCAACATCAGCCCGGCACCGTAGTCCGCGTCACCCTTGTTCAACCCTTCGCACTGCACCCCCACGTGCACCCCGCCGATCTCGTTCATGTGCGCCAAACTCACGTGCTGGTCCGTGCTGCTCCCATTGCTGCGGTTGACCACCATCCCGTAGCTGAGCCGCGTGGCGCTGCTGTCCAGCGCGGTGGCCCGGATGCTGTTGCCTTCAATATGCATGTCCCGGCTCATCAGGGTGTAGATGCCCACCGGGTGGTCGTAGCCCACATTCACATCATCATCCGCATAGCCGTGCTCCGGGCTGGGAGGCACCACGATCGTATTGGCCAGGATCTTCGAGGGGCTCGCCGCACCCACCACCAGGATCGAGTGGATGCAGTCGCTGAACGCGTTGTTCGCGATCCGGTGGGCCGTGTACGAGGTCTCGTCGTTCTCCGTCCACACCCCCTCGCTCAAGCCTTGGAACTCGTTGCTGTAGCAGGTCACGCTGGCGTCAAAGCCATACACCCCCGTACCCCGGCGGTGCGGCGGTGGAGGTGTGCCCGGCCAGGCCGCGCTGAACATGTTCCCGGTGATCAGCACGTTGAACACACCTTCGAGGCTCACATGCTCCGGTGAGGCGCCCTCCGTCGTCTCCCCATGGTCCAGATCGGCCTCGATCAGGGGGCCTTCGCTTAAAAAGGTGCTGTTGCGGATGTCGCATAAGTTCCGCATCGCTCCGCCGTTCCCCGGATTCGTCGTTCGTTTGATCCGCACCGACCGGCCGTTCTGCCGGAACACACAGCCGTCCAGGTTCACCACGCCCCCGTTGTACGCCTGTTCCCCGCTGGGGTCACCGCTGCGGTACACCCGCACCGCTTCCCGCGCGTGCTCGAACACGCAGCCCTCGGCCTTGAAGTAGCCTTGATGGTCAAAGAACAGGTTCTGTGTGGAGTCCTTCGTCCCCCACACCTCCACCCCATGCCACATCGTCCAGCAGGCGTTGGTGAAGGTCACCTCATCGGCGATCAGCCGCGCATCCCGCTCCACCACCACCTTGCCCTGCGGTCCAAAGGCCAGCTCCACACCGCTCCCAAGGGTGAGCGTGGCACCCGGGCGCACGCGCAGGGTGCCCCCGATCTTCAGCGAGCCGTCCGCGTCCGCGTCCCCCGGCAGCGTGCTCACCGTCCAGGTCGCCGTGCTGTCCACCACCACGTCCTTCACCTCCATGTACCCATCGTCCAGGCAGGCCATCCGGCAGGGCTTGTCCGGCGCCACCGCGCTCAGGGGCAGCACCGTGCCGCCCTGGTTCACCACGGTGAAGTTGCCGTCCACCACCGGGTCGTCGTAGTACAGGGTGCCGCCGGCCTCCACCACGATCACCGCGTCCATGATCGTCACGCACGGTTCAATGACCAGCGTGTTCCCGTCCGCGATCCGGTAGAACGACACCGAGTCGCCCAAGGTGCTGGGCATTGGCACCAACAGTGGGTCCAGCAGCCCCAGCGGATCCACCGCCTCCACATCCGCGCGGCTTGGGTGGGTGCCGTGTACCGTGCGGAAAGTGGTGCCGCCGGGGAACACCAGCGGCGTGCCCTGGTAGGCACTGTCCATGGCGATCGTCACATCGCTCGGGTTGTAGATCACCTTCTCCTGGGCGTTGATCAGCCGCAGGTCGATCGGCTTGTCGATCACGTAGGTGTGGGGGACGTTCCAACTGCTGTCACCCGTGAAGAAGGTCTCCTGCACACCATTTCCATTCACCTGATACCCGGCATACGCGGATCCGTCAATGTTCAGGAGCGGCGCCTCGATCAAAGCGTAGGGCGGGGGGTGGGTCGGGTAGCCATCCGCATATGGAAAGTAAGAGGTATCGGGCCGTTCCGGATACACCAGTCCCTCCATTCCGGGCTCCACAACCGGTGGTGGATAGTAGTTCGCTGTAGAGTCGGTCACACCTTCCTCCACGTACCATCCTCCGTTCCCCTCGGCCATGTAAGTGTGTCCCTGGGGCGATGGGTCTGTGAGCAACTTCGGCCGGTAGATCAGATCCCAGTTCGGCGACAGTCCCTGGCCGAAGGCCGTGAACGGATAGTACCGCATCCGCCCCCGGGTCAGGTCGTACACCCAGCTCACCGAGTCGATCTTTCCAAGGGCCGGGTACGTCGCGTAGAGGGTGTGCTTCAGCACCGTGTGCGGCAGCTTGCTGCGGTAGTCCCCATCGGTGCAAGCGCTCACGAAATTGTTCTGGCGGAACTGATCACTGATCAGTGTGGTCGGGTAGGACATCCAATTACCCTGTCCGGCATTGGCCGTGCCGAACGACCCCTCCACAACCCGCATCAGGTCATGCTCGTCCGTATCGTCCGGGATCGAACGCACCCATGCCCAGCCCGTGCAGCGCGGCCCAGTTCCGTAGACATAGCGGTAGCTTACCAGGTCCGGCATCATCAAGGTCCGCGCCCCGGCGACTGGAAGGATATCCGGTGTGGTGAACGGAAAGGAAACGACCTCGATCCGGTAGCTCAGGTCATAAACAGTAGGGTCCCAAAACCAATCTTTGAGGTGTATCTGGTACTCACCAACATAACTCGAATTGAACATGGGATCGATGATCGTGTCAAGCGCGAACGCCTGGCCCCCATGGTCCTGATAGGGGTTCACCATGTGCTGCCCGCAGAGCGGCAGCCCCATCGTCACCGCCACAAGCATCCCGGCGCTCCGTGCATCCATGGGTTGGGGGTTGTGGGAATGAAGGTAAGGGTTCCCCACTATTCCCCCACAGGTTCCCCAACACGTTCCACCATCCCCTATACTTACCCCCAGCTCGATCGACGAATTCCATGGCAAAGCAGAAGTCCGACAAGGCCCCGCCGCGTGTAGAGGTGGAGCGTGATGGCAAGGGCCAGATCAAAAGCCATCTCCGCGACAAGTGGCTGGTGGAAACGCCCGAAGAGGCCGTGCGGCAACAGTATGTGTGCGTGCTGGTGAACGAGTACGGCTACGCGCTGGACCAGATGGCCGAGGAAATGCGCATCGACGGGGACCGCGGTCACAGCGATGCCCGGGCGGACATTGTGGTTTGGCGCAGCCTGCCCGAGAAGCGCGAGAAGAAGATCCCCCTGGTGGTGGTGGAGTGCAAGGCCGAGAACATCACGGTGGAGCAGAGCACTTACAAGCAGGGCGGTGCTTATGCCAACTACACGAAGTCTCCCTTCTTCGTAGCCCACAACCACCGGTGGTCGAAGTACCTTGTCCACTCCCTCATCGCCTGATGTTCGGCGCACCACACGGGTATTGAGATCGGTTAGAACTTAGCGGCACCGACCATGGCACGTAGAGTAGAACGATTGGAGGACTTGGACGCAGTGGTGAGCCGCTTGGATGTTCTTGAGGTCGACGCTGCTGAAGCGTTGGCTGATCGCACGAGGAAGTCAGCATTAGGTCAGTTCCTAACGCCTCCACCAACGGCGGTGTTGATGGCGTCGATGTTCAGGACCTTCCGCAAGCATGTCAAACTACTCGACGCGGGTGCGGGTGCGGGTGCACTGACACATGCACTCGTTCAACGGCTACTCGCTGACACTGATCGTCCCAAGCAGATAAGCGCTACTGCGTACGAGCTTGACCCACTGATGCTTGACGGCCTTCGCTCCACGATGAAGGATTGCCAAGACCGGTGTCAGCAGCATGGTGTGCGCTTCGAGTACCACATCCACGCTGAAGACTTCATTGAAAGCGCGGCAGGCATGTTGCGCGATGATCTGTTCGCGAGTGATCGGACCAGCTTCAACACGGCCATTGTCAATCCCCCGTACCGCAAGATCAGTAGCGCCTCTCAGGTCAGGTCCTCACTGAGTTCGGTTGGCATTGAAACGAGCAACCTCTACACCGGGTTCGTGGCGCTCATGATCCGCCTGCTGGAACCGGGCGGTGAGCTTGTTGCCATCACTCCCAGGAGCTTCTGTAATGGTCCGTACTTCCGGCCTTTCCGGGCAGACCTGATCAACCGGACCGCTCTTCACAGGCTGCACCTGTTTGACTCGCGAACCGCTGCGTTCAAAGGAGATAAGGTGCTCCAGGAGAATGTCATCTACCATGCTGTCGTGGGCCAGCCGGCACCTCCAGATCTCGTCATAAGCAGCAGTAGTGGCCGAGCCGGTGACCCCGTTACGATGCGGAAGGTCCCGATGTGCGAGGTGGTGGATCCGGCCGACCCCGAACTCATGTTCCACTTGGAGACCAACCAGGATCAAAGTCGGGCTGCTGGTATCGTTCGCCAGATCAGAACTGGTCTAAAGGATTTAGGCTTGAGTGTATCGACAGGTCGTGTAGTTGATTTCAGAGCAGAGGAGTACATTGTTCAGGAACCTGCTGAGAACACCGTCCCGCTCATCTATTCAACGCACTTCGACAAAGGGTTCATCTCGTGGCCCATTCCGTATGGTCGCAAACCGAATGCGATCATCTCAGACCCCGCCACAAAGTCGTTGATGGTGCCTCGTGGCACCTACGTACTGGTGAAACGCTTCTCATCGAAGGAAGAGCGCCGCAGGATCGTGGCGTGCATTTATGACCCCGATCGTATCGATGCTGATGAGATGGGTTTCGAGAACCATCTCAACTACTTCCACCGGAATGGGGCTGGTCTGGACATGACCTTGGCCAAAGGTCTTGCCGCATATCTGAATTCTACGGTCGTGGACCAGCATTTCCGGCGGTTCAGTGGCCATACTCAGGTGAACGCCACTGACTTGCGCACACTGCCGTATCCGGCCAGGCCTACCTTGGAGCGCATCGGTGCGCAGCTCGGGTGCGAGCCTATGGTGCAGAGCTTGATCGATCAATTGGTGGAACATGAGCTTGGTCGATAACTGGGAGCTCTTCGAGCCATCGGTACCGCCGTCTGTTCGTCGGCTACATGAAGCGATGGGGATCCTGAAGCATCTCGGCTTCACGGGCAAACAAGCGAACGAAGCCGCAGCGTACACGCTCTTGGCCATGGTCGCTCTCGACCCAGCCAAGTCTTGGTCTGAATCCACTGCTCCTTTGCGAGGGATCACCCCGATCATCGGCTTCATCGAAAAGTTCTACGGTGTGAAGTATGCGCCGAACACCCGTGAGACGATCCGCGATGATGCTGTCAAGTTCTTCGTGGAACATGGCCTGCTTGTGCGCAACCCGGACAACCCGGACCGTCCAACGAACAGTGGCAAGACCGTGTATCAGGTCGAGGATAATGCACTGGCATTGCTGCGTTCTTACCGAACGAGCCACTGGCAGCAGAAGCTCACGGACTACCTCGCACGGGTCGAGCACATCCGGAAAGAACTCAATCGCCACCGCGCGTCGCGTCGCATACCGGTAAGCCTCCCGAACGGCGAGGCCGTGACGCTTTCGCCAGGTGGGCAGAACCCCTTGATGAAGCACATCATCGAGGAATTCTGCCCCCGATTTGTGCCCGGAGGTGTGATACTTTACGTGGGTGACACGGAGAGCAAGTTCGGCGTGTTCGAGAAGCCGGCTTTTGCTGCCTTGGGGATCAAGGTGCCTGCACCTGCCAAGATGCCCGACGTAGTGGTGCATGATCTCGAAAAGGACTGGCTCCTTCTGATCGAGGCCGTCACTACCGCCGGCCCGATCGACGGCAAACGACGCGTTGAGCTCCAGCGTTTGTTCAGTGGATCACGAGCCGGCCTTGTGTTCGTCACAGCCTTCATGAACCGTGCGGACTTCCGCAAGTTCTTGCCTGACATCTCCTGGGAATCCGAGGTGTGGCTTGCCGATGATCCGGAGCACATGATCCACTTCAACGGGGAGCGGTTCTTGGGTCCCTATCCGGAAGTGTAACCCTGAGAGGAATGCCATAGACGACATCGATGATCAGCGCATCATCACTATCGTTAGGCGCTGTCAATGCAAAGAGCTTCCAGAGCCGGACTTACAGAAGCATTCGAGTGAAATGCACGAGCTTGGATCTTGGCACTAGTGGTCGGGACCCGAGAACGACCCGTTCATGCCGCGCTTCATGAAAGCGTTGAAGGCGGTTGAAGCAGCGTGCAGTAGGTATGTCTCGCAGTAGCTTCGTTTGCCACAATTCGCATTCCCGTGCCGCAAGCAACTACCCCGCTACCCCGGCCGCGCTACCCGATCGTCCGCAAGTTCCCTATAGCCACACTTGCTCCATACGTGGGTCTCAGCACCGAAGCTCTGGGGTGGTGCGCTGGCAACAGGGTCGATACCATCGCCGATGTTCTGCGGACCATGCGGCCGCAAGGCAAGGGAAAGGTGATCAAATGCCCGCCTACGTTGCGTGGAGAGTTCGAGCGGTTGATCAATCCTCTTGGTATACCCGCTGATTGGCCGTTGCACCCGAATGAGTTCGTTCGGATCGAACAGCAATTCGCCCACACCACTGGTGTATATGGGATCATTCGGTGGGCGATGGCCCAAGCGGGCGACAACTGGTCCGCCCTGCAATACCTCATCCATTTCGAGGATGATTTCCTGCGGCACAAGAGGATTGGCCCGGTCGTGCTCCCAAAGGTGCTCGCATGGCGTGACGAGATGCGTCAGCGCCACGCAAAGCCGGAGCAGCCTCTGACGGCCGATGTACTTACGGGAGGGGTTCAATATGCTCTCCCACGCCAACAGCCATCCGCCCAGGCCGGTCCCACAGATCTCGCTTCACCGCGGGGGCCTTCGCGCTCTCAGCTCTCGCTCACGCTCCACCTGGACCTCACAGATCCTCAGCTCGTGGAGAAGTTGAAAGCCGTCAAAGCCATTCTCGGCTGATCGACAGCTCATCGGGTCCATCCACCGCATCCTCGACCGTCCCACTCGCCGGTTCTCGCTCATCCATAGCGCCGATGTGTTTTGGGGGCCCATCGGCTGTGGGCGCACGTGCTTGTTCAGGCCTGGATCATGGCAGCGGTGTCCTTGGCGTGCTTCGCTTGTTACACCATCACCACTCCAATGGCCGTTCCCCCCGCCTCCGGCCTCCTGGCCGTCGGTCCAGGCTCCGCTGGCCTTTTTGCATCCGCCATTCAAACCTCCAAGGCCAAGTACCCAGGTCCACCACCCTCGCACCTCTCCACCCTCGCACCCTCCAACCCCTGGCCTCCGGCCACCTACTGACCTGCAAACCCCGCTGGCGCGGATCTGTGATCTGTGCCATTTCCGCATGCCAGTCCCTCTTCCCTCAGCATCCATCCCGGCCCATTTTCGTCCATCTGTGTCCATCAGTGTCCATCCGTGGTTCCTTCTCTACCCGTCCGTGCCCATACATCTGTGTCCATCTGTGGTTCTATCCCCGCCCATCCCGGTCCATCCGTGGTTCAACCCGGCCCGTCCATCTGTGTCCATCAGTGTCCATCCGTGGTTCTTTCTCTACCCGTCCGTGCCCATACATCGGTGTCCATCCGTGGTTCTATCCCCGCCCATCCCGGTCCATCCGTGGTTCTTTCTCCACCCGTCCAGCAGCGTCCATCTGTGGTTCCACCACCGCCCATCCTCACCCATCTTTGATCCACCTCGCCTATGCAGCACAAGGCTGACGACTTCCTCCGACAGTGGCGCAGCGCCGCCGAGTACGCCCTGTGGTTCGACAACACCCATGGGCGCTCCACCGCTGACCTGCTCGCCCTGCAACTCTCCGCCACGGATCGCACACGCCTGCTGCTCAAGGGCGGCAAATGGGGCCTGCGCGGTGTGCACACCACCCCCTGCGGTTCCCCCATCACCTGGCTCTCCCGCACCATCACAGTGCCGCAGACCACCGTACACGCCTGGCTCGGCTACCATGCCGATGGGTCCGCGCGCTGCGTGCGCTTCTTCCACCACAAGCCGCCCGCCGGGTCCCCGGCCACCCCGGATGCACCGCCCAGCATCCTCCCGGCGCCCTCCATCCGCGAGTTGCCCATCACCGCCATGGGCACCACCGCCGTCGTGTCCATCGAAGGCCACCCCGGCCTTCGTTCCGACATGCTCTTCAGCACCACCGATCAGGAGCTGGGCAACAGCATCCGCCTCGACCTCGCCCTACGCCATCACGCTGGTCTGCCCTTCTCTGAGGACCTCGTGGACCTCTTCCTCGAACACCACCCCACGCTCAACAAGGACCACGTCGCCCAGGCCTTTGGCCTCACGCCCCGCCGCTGGGACCAGCTCGTCATGGGCGCCTGGCCTTCGCCGGACGAGGTCGCCAAGCTCCGCGCATTCCCCGATCGCGAGTCCTTCTTCCAGGCCCTGGCCCGGCAACACCCCCGCCGCTACGGATTCGCTCCAGCAACCGTCCACTCACCCTCCTGGACCAACCTCACCCTCCGCCTCAACAGCACCGATCCCTATCCCCTCGGTCCGGCCGGCCGCCAGCGCGATGTGTTCTCCGGCTACCGCCGCTTCTCCTTCGAGCGCCTCGCCCAGCTCGCCAACCACCTCGCCCACCGCGGCCGCCCCTCCGTCCAGCGTCTCTGGTGTGCTCTCTTCTGTGCCGATGCCATCGCCTTCCACACCTACGGCGTCGGCTTCACCGGCATGCGCTACCGCTGGTCCACCGATGGGCCCGTACCTGAGCTCGCCGACGAACGCCTCGCCCGGCTCTGCGACGAGCACATCATCCGCCTCTCCCCCTCGGGCAAAAGGGCGGATCGGCGCGGGCCCTTCGTCGCCGACCATCCCTTCTATTACCCACCGGATTACCCCACCTACTGGCAGGCGCAGGAGCTCGAGCAGCTCTTGCCTGCCGATTGGCCGCGCATCGACCTCGTTCACCGCTTGGCCCGGCGCGTCAGGCAGGCGCGCCCGAAAGCCCGTGCCGATCGCTGGCTCTACCTCAGCGTGCCCGGCCTCGTGCCACCGCCGGCCCCGCCCGAACCCACCCGATCGCCCCTACCGGATGCCCTGGACGTTCTGGGGCATCCCCGCCTCATGGCCTTCTTCCAGGCCGTGGCCGCAAGCCACCACCCTTTCCCGGCGGAAATGCTCCTCGCCGACCTCCGGCGCGGCACACCCTTGGAGGTCTATTTCCGCAAGCGGGCCAAGAACAGCATCGGGGGGCTCACCACCGAGCTCAAGGTCGTTTCACTTTCACCCCGCGTCTTCCGCATCACCTTCGGCGACCATGGCCCGGGCTATGGCAGCGGCAACGTCTGGCGCGTCACCTTCACCCCGGGCGTCCGGGTAAGTCACCTGCACGAAGAAGGCTTCTGGATCAGCTGACCATCCCCTCCGGTCCATCTGTGTCCATCTGTGTCCATCCGTGTCCATCCGTGGTTCTACCCCGGCCCGTCCATCTGTGTCCATCAGCGTCCATCTGTGGTTCCTTCTCTACCCGTCCGTGCCCATACATCTGTGTCCATCTGTGGTTCTATCCCCGCCCATCCCGGTCCATCCGTGTCCATCCGTGGTTCTACCCCGGCCCGTCCATCTGTGTCCATCAGCGTCCATCTGTGGTTTTTCCCCGACCACCCATCCCGGTCCATTTTCATCCATCCGTGTCCATCCGTGGTTCTACCCCGGCCCGTCCATCTGTGTCCATCAGTGTCCATCTGTGGTTCGTTCTCCACCCGTCCATCAGCGTCCATCAGCGGTTCCCCCTTCCCCAAAATGACGAACCCCGGACCAGCGGCCCAGGGTTCGTCGGCGGCGAGCGTTCTTCGTCTTAGGCGGCCACAGGCACCGGGTCGCCCGTGCCCTCGCCGCTGCCCGTTCCAAGGTCCACGATCATCCTGCTGTTGTGGTACTCCCGGTAGAACTCCGCGTTCGCCAGCCGGTACTGCTCCACAAGGCTGTCCAGCCGCTTCACCAGCAGCTTCGTGGTGTCCTTGATCAGCATCCGCAGTTCGGCCGTGGCACCCTTCCGCTGCGTGATCGCGTTGCGCGGCGCCGTGATCGCCGCCACGTACGCGTCGATCGCACCTTGCAGCGCCGTCAGCGTCGCCGGCAGCACGCCATAGTCCGCCAGGCTCGCCACCACCGCCGTCGCTTCGGTGTGGATCCCCTGGCAGTGCTGCGCCACCACGCTGTCCCGGTGTCGCAGCAGCGTGCTCCGCGTCACGTTCATCTTGTCCGCCAGCACGCTGTCTCCCACCACCGTCGCATAGGCCCGCACCCCGCCCGCCACCTGCAGGGTCATCGCCACCATCACGGCCTCCGCCTCCGCTTTCGCGCGGGCGAAACCCCGGATGTCGATCACCTGCTTCTCCACGCAGGCCTCCAACGACGCGATGTTCGCATCGTACTCCGTTGAAGCGGCCACCATCGCGGGCGTTCCGCTCCATACGGCACCGTGACGTTCCAGCGTCTTTTGCACCGCATAGAACATCGTCAACTGGTTTTCCTGTTTCTTGTCCATTGGTACTGTGTGTGTGTTGGTTTGCTTGATGCTCGCCGTTGGCCGGTTCAACGATCCCTGCGGCGGCCGGGGTTCCGTTTTGGTTCAACAGGTTATTAACTTTCGGTTGTTGAAACCATTTCACACCATCATCCTGCGATCCTTGATCCACAGGGACCGATCGAGTGCATAGCACCATCTACAAGGCTCACTATTTCTGTCCATGGTTCCACCGCTGCTGCGTCCATTATCTGCGCATCGGTCAAACCGGCTGGGTAGCGTGGGGTGTGCGTCACCGATTTCAAGCGGCTGCGTTCCCGTCCGTTCACCACACCGGCGGCACCATCGCCCCGCGCTCTTCGGCGGTCGCCTGGGGGTGGTCATCACCAGGCCTTCGAGCTGCACATCAGCGCCTTCGCATCGGCGCCATCGGCGAGTGCATCACCTCCATCGGCCTTCGCAACCCCGCCATCGGCGATCGTGTCAGGTCGGTGCGCTCTTGAACGACTTCCGTTCGTCCTTGCACACCCGCCAACGGCCTTTGCAAGGGCGCCATCGGGGTTTGCATCGCCGCCATCGGCCGTCGCTTGGTCGCCATCGGCCTTCGCATCCCCGCCGTTCCCGATCGCATCACCGCCAACGGCCTTTGCAGGGTCGCTATCGGGGTTCGCATCGCCGCCATCGGCCGTTGCAACGCCGTCAACGGCCGTTGCATGCGTGCCATCCGCCGGTGCATCCCCGCCATTCCCCTTCGCGATCCGCACATCGGCCTTTGCATCGCCCCCATCCGCCGTTGTGTCAGCGCCTGATCCGCACGCCGGCCTTCTGCATCTTCGTCTTGTTCCTTGTTCCTTCTTCCTTCCTGCACCCGTCATCACGCGGTCCGGTTCGGCAGCTGGAAGCTTGAGGCTGGAGGCTGGTGGCCGGAAGCTGGAGGCCGAGTCCACTGCTGCCGTCAGGTCGCCCCCCATCTTCCTTCCTGGCTCTTCCTCCTTGTTCCTTTTTCCTTCGCGATCGCCCCTCTCCCTATCTTGCTCCACCCGTGCGCCGCGCCTGCCTCATCCCCGTGTTGCTGCTGGCGCTGACCGCCTCCGCGCAGGACGGAACCTTTCAGATCCTCAAAGGCGGCAAGCCCGTGGGCCGCATCGATGTGAAACGCACCGAGGCCGGGGGGAAGGCGGTGTACCGCATGACCTCCAGCTCCTCCATCGTGGTGCTGTGGACCCACGACGTACGGAGCGACATGCTCACCGAGTACCAGGGTGGGCAGCTCACGCGCTGCTACAGCACCTACCACGTGGACGATGAGCTCCGCGACAGCAGCTACCTGTACACCGTGGGCGGGCGGCCGCTGTGCTACGTGCATCCGGGCGAGGTCTTCGTGGGCCGCACGGACAACCCCTGGACCGTGGCCCGCATGTACTACGAGGAGCCCGTGGGCCAGGACAGCATCTTCGTGGAGAGCGAGCTGCGCGATTGCCCCCTGCGCGCGGTGGGCGACGGGCGCTACATCCTCAGCATGCCGAACAAGGGCACCAACCACTACACCTACCGCGACGGCGTGCTGCACGAGGTGCTGGTGGACCGCACGCTCTTCAACCTGCTTTTCCGGCGCACGTGAAACGAGGAAGGGCGCCCCGCAGGACGCCCTTCACCGGTGATCGATCGATGGTTCACTTCACGAAGCGGCGGCTGCCCACTTCCTGGCCGTTCTGGCGGATGCTCACCAGGTAGTGCCCGGCCTCCAGGGCCTGCACATCAAGCTGCAGCAGGGCCTGGCCGTTCACGCCGTGGCGCGTGGCCACGCGGCCGGTGGCGTCCAGCACCACCAGCTCATCGGCCTGCACGTCGCCCAGGTCCACGTTCAGCACATCGGCCACCGGGATGGGGAACAGGCGCACGCCGTCGGCCTCGGTCGTCTCGGGCACGGACACCGCGGCCAGCGTGATGATCTGGTTGATCTCGGCCACCATCTGGTTGTAGCTGAAGTTCCACATGTCCTCCACGATCTCCTTGTCGCTGGGGCGGATCAAGCTCACGGTGGGGAAGCCCAGGGGCCACCACACGCTGCCCTGCAGGGTCAGCGGCGCCTCGTTCACCACGGGATAGGGCGTGCCGGTGAGCCAGTCGCCCTGCGTGGAACCCGTGTTGCCCTGGAGGTCGGCCAGGGTCGTGCTGGCATCGGCCTCGTAGAAGAGGATGCGCAGCTGATCGCTGCCCGGAGGGCCGTAGTTGTTGTACAGGTCGCGCAGCGCGTGGCTCTGATGCAGCGACCAGCAGGGGCCGCACCAGGTGGCGGAGGCGTCCACGATCACCACCTTGCCCGCGTTGAGCCAGGTGTACAGGTTGTGCTGCGCGCCGTTGAGGTCGGTGACGGTGAAGTCCGGCGCGGTGCCGAACTGGGCCGAGGCCTGAAGACCGGCCACGGCGGCGAGGGCGAGTAGTCCTTTTCGCATGGGATGTTGTTTGGCCCGAAGCTAGGCCGCTACCGCTCCGCTCGCGGCCACAAAGGACCTTCCATCCTTGGGCGCCTGTGGCCCCTGTTCATCCCTAAAGGCCCACGCGCTGCGCGAGGTAGCGGTGCACCTTGGCCACGCGTTCCACCTGGCCCTTGGCGGCGAAGCGCTCGTAGAAGCCCTCATCGCGGAACTCGCGGACCACCTCGCCCCACGGGGCCAGGCGTTGGGCCCAGCGGCGTTCGCGCCCTTCATCGGCCAGCTGGTCGGCGATGGCCAGGTCGGCGCACACACGCAACATGGCCTTCAGGGTCACGGGCTTGGTCACGTGGTACTTGGGGTGGCCCCAGGCATCGCCCCAGGCGCCGCGGGCCGCGCGCAGGAACTCCTGCACCGTGCGGTAGCGCTTCTCCACCGTGCGCGCGCTGGCGTCCACCGTCTCGCCGCGCTTGGTGCTGCGCACGATCCAGCGGTGCACCTCGTTGAAGAGCTCGGCCTGCATGATCCACTTCTCCTGCTTGCTGCGGTTGCCCAGGCGGTTGATGCGGTAGCGAAGCGGGCTGTCGGGGTCGCCGTAGAGGCGCTCGATCACCTTTGCGGCCAGCCGCTTGTCGGGCTTCTCCCAGCTCACCTTCTCGTACAGGTCGATCAGGTGGCTCTTGTTGATGCGGGTGGGCGTGCTGTTGATGATCACGAACATCTCCGCGGCGAAGTCCTCGCTCTGCCCGTCGAACACCACGCAGGGCACGTGGATGCTGCGGGCCTCCTCGGGATGGCTGCGGAAGAAGAACTCCAGCGCGGCCAGGCGATGCTGTCCATCGATGATCAGGTACTTCTCGCGCGGCTCCTTCAGGTCGCCCACATGCTGGTAATGCCCCAGCGGGCTGAAATCGAGCGTTTCGCTGGTGAACAGCAGCACGGTGCCGGGGATGGGCGGCTGGGTGACGGCGGTCTCGTAGAAGTTCCGGATGGCCTTCACCTTGGCCTTGCTCATGGCGCGTTGGAAGGCGGCGTCGCTGCGCTCGATGCGGCCGATGAAGCCGGCCACCTCATCGTCCTTGGTCCCCGGATCCGCGGCGATGGCCGCTTCCCCCTCGGCGTAATACCGGCTGATGAAGCGCACCCGCCGCAACAGGTCCTCGGCGGGATAGCTCACGAAATAGAACCGGGCGTCCTTCTGGGGGATGCGGGTGGCGATCATACCCCCGAAGGTAGATCGGCCCCGGTGGTGCGTCCAAAAGGGCCTCCCCACCATCCCGGGGACCCGCGTCGGAGTCTGGAGGCCGGTGGCTGGTGGCCGGTGGCTGGTGGCCGGGGTAAATGAGGACGGGCCCCCGCATCGCAGGAGCCCGCCGCTCGTCCAACTAACCCCCCTACCCTATTTCGATAGCACCTTGAACTCGGTGCGGCGGTTGCGCTGGTGCTCATCCTCGCTGCACTTCTCGCACACGCACTTCTCGCTCGGCAGCGATTCCCCATAGCCCTTGCTCGTCACCCGGTCCTTGGCGATGCCCTTGGCGATGATGTGGTCCACGGCGCTCTTGGCCCGCTTCTGCGACAGGCTCAGGTTGTAGGCGTCCTTGCCGCGGCAGTCGGTGTGGCTGCTCAGCTCGATCTTCACCGTGGGGTTGTCGTTCAGCGTCTGCACCAGCTTGTCCAGCTCCAGGGCCGCGTCCGGACGGATGTTCCACTTGTTGTAGTCGTAGTAGATGTTGTCCAGGCGCACCACCTGGTTCACCTCCAGCGGGAACAGGCGGAAGTCCGTGTGGATGACGGCGCTGGGCTTGCCCTTGGTGCTGATGCGCGCGCTCTGCTTGAAGAAGCCCTCCTTCTCCACGCGGATGCGGTAGTCGCTCTCGGGCTTCAGGGCGAATGCGTACTTGCCCGTGGCATCGGTGGTGCGTTCCTCCAGCAGCTGGTCGTTGCCGTCGTACAGCATCACCCTGGCGCCGCTCAACGGCACTTCGGTCTCGCCGTGCATCACCACGCCCTCGGCGGCGTAGTCGTACTTGGTCATCTCCACCACGATGTCCTCCAGCGGGTCGCTGTCCGTCATCACGCTCACCTCCTGTTGGAAGTAGCCGTTCTTGGTGGCCACGATCACGTACTTGCTGCGATACTCGGCGTCGATCTTGAACTTGCCGCCGGGCTCGGTCTCCAGCTGATAGCGCTTCACGTGCTCGTTCTTCTCATCCTTCAACAGGATGGTGGCGCCCTCGATGGGCTGGCGGGTGGCCTTGTCGATCACGATGCCGGCCAGGTACATCATGGGCGGGCGCACCGTGCAGCCGTAGACGTCGTCGCTGCCCACGCCGCCGGGGCGATCGCTCACGAAGAAGCCGGTGCTGTCGTCGGCCAGCAGCAGCAGGCCGAAGTCGTTGAAGCGCGAGTTCATCGGGGCCTTCAGGTTGAACACCGTGCCGGGCCCGGTGGGCAGCAGCTTGGTGCGGAAGAGGTCCAGCCCGCCCAGGCCGGGGTGGCCGGTGCTGGCGAAGAAGAAGGTGCTGTCGCGACCGATGAAGGGGTACATCTCGTTCCCCGCGGTGTTCACCTTGGGGCCCATGTTCTGGGGAGCGCCCCAGTTGTTGCCCAGGTTGTCGCAGAACCAGATGTCGGTGCCTCCCTGGCCGCCGGGCATGTCGCTCACGAAGTACATCCGGCGCCCGTCGTGGCTTACGCAGGGGTGTCCCACGTTGTACTGCGGGTTGTTGTGGTCGAAGGGGATCAGGTTGCCCCACTCCTGGTTGCCGAACTCGCCGGTGGTGATGTCGGTGAAGAAGATGCCGAGCTTCAATTCGCCATCGTCGGCGAGGTCCTTGGTGCCATAGAAGAAGTTGTTGCGCGTGAAGTAGAGGCGGTCGGCCAGGGAGTCGAAGCTGGCCGTGCCATCGTGGAAGCGGCTGTTCACGTCCTTGCGCATCACCATCGGCTCCTCGGCGGTCTGGCCTTTCAGCAGGGCGCTGTAGAGGTTCAGGAAGGGCTGGTCGTCCCACTTGTAGGCGGCCTTGCCTCCGGTCCCTTCGCCCCGCGCGCTGCTGAAGAGCAGCAGCTCCTCAAGCACGGTGAGGCCCAGGTCGGCCTGCGGGCTGTTGATGGGCACCGTGCGGATGCTGGCGCTGCTGCTGTCGCGATTGAGGCGGTCGAAGAGGTCGGCATGCTTCACATAGGCCTCGGCACGGGGGTCGCCCGGGTTCTGCTCCAGGTAGCGGGCGTACATCTGGTTGGCCTCGGTGTACCTGCCGTTGGTGCGCAGCATCTCGGCATGGTCGAAGAGGTCCTGCGGGCTGGGCGATCCGCTGGTGAGCTGCGCGTAGGTGGCCTCGGCCAGGTCCAGGCGGCCCATGCGCTTGTAGGCCATGGCCAGTCGGCGCAGGTCGGTGGCATCGGCCTTGCCCTTGTCGGCCAGGTCCTGGTACACCTTGGCCATGGCGGGATAGTCGAAGTCCTCGGCGTAACGCGCGGCCATGCGCTCCTTGAGCTTCTGGGCACCGGCGGCCAGGGGCAGCACGGCCAGGATGAGCAGGCCGAAGGTGCGTGCGGTGGGGCGGTTCATCGGTCGGTGGGTCTGCGTCATGGCTCAGAAGTAGCGCGGTGAGCGGATGCCCTTCATGCGTTTGCCGAAGTCGAAGCCGATCATCACCTCATGGCTGCCGCCGCTGTAGTTGCGCAGCGGGCTCAGCGGATAGTCATAGGCGTAGCCGGCCGAGATGCCATCGGTGAAGTAGTACTGGGCCAGGGCGCCCACGGCATCCTCGTGGCGGTACATGGCGCCCAGCCAGAACTTCTCGAAGAAGAAGAAGTTGGCGCTCACATCGAAGCTGATCGGCGCGCCCTGCACGGCCTTCACCAGGAAGGTGGGCTTGAACTTGTGGTACATGCCCATGTTGAACACGTAGCCGCCGGTGAGGAAGTAGTGCGGGCGCTGGCCCTGCTGCCAGGCGGTGCCGGTGGTGTCGACCGGCGCGTCCTTGAAGAACTCGGTGCGCAGGAGCTTGGGCGTGCTCACACCGAGGAAGAAGCGCTCGCCGTAGTACATCATGCCGAAGCCGAACTGCGGGTCCAGCTTGGTGTTCACGTTCTGCTGGAACACCTGGTCGCCGCTCTGCAGGGGGTTCAGCTCCCCGAACCGGCCCTGCACCAGCGTCATGCCGCCCTTGAGGCCGAAGGCCAGCTTGCGCTCGTTGGCGAAGTGGATGCGGTAGGCCAGGTCGATCATGAAGCCGTACTGGCTCACCGGGCCATGCTCATCGCGCATGATGGTGCCGCCGATGCCCACGGTCTCCCGCGCCAGCGGGGCATGCACCGTCAGCGTCTGCGTGCTGGGCGCACCCTCGAAGCCCACCCACTGGTGGCGCGTCAGGGCCTTGATGCTCACCCGCTCGGCGGCGCCGGCATAGGCCGGGTTGATCGCCAGCAGGTTGAACATGTACTGCGTGAACTGCGGATCCTGCTGTGCGGCCGCGGGGGCTGCGAGCACAAGGGCCAGGAGCAGGGCTTTCCAACGGGAGGCCATGGTCGCCATGGGTTGAACGCCGGAGGGCGCGGTGTTTCGGTGTGGGATCCTCGGGATGCGCATGATCAGCGGCGGATGTAGATGTAGCCGGTGAAGGGCTCCTCACCGTTGCCGAGGTCCAGGATGAAGTAGTAGGTGCTCTCGGGGAGCTCCTCGCCCCAGTTGAGGCTGTTCTCGCTGCGGCCGTTCCAGTCGTTGGTGTAGGGCGAGCGGTCCAGCACCTTCGCGCCCCAGCGGTTGAACACCTGCAGGCTGTTGTCCGGATAGCTTTCGAGGTTGTGCACCACATAGGTGTCGTTCACCCCGTCGCCGTTGGGGCTGAAGGCGTCGGGCACGATCACCGTCAGGCAGTCCTTCAGGCGCACCAGCACCGAGTCGCTCGTGGTGCCGCATACCCCGTTGTTCACCGTCCACACGAACCAGGTGTTGCCCAGCGCCAGCCCGCTCGCGAAGGCGGCCGGGTCGGCGGGGTCGCTCAGGGTGGCCGTTCCGCTCACCACGCTCCAGGCCCCGGTGGCCAGCGCATCGAACACCGGTTCGGCGTCCAGCGCGGTGCCGGTGAACTGGTGCTGGCAGAACTCCTGGTCCTCGCCGGCATCGGCCGCGGCCAGTGCGCTGTCATACACGAAGAAGCTCATCGGATCGCTGGTGGAGCCGCAGGCGCCGTTGTCGATGGTCCACTCGAAGACCGTTTCACCCAGGCCCAGGTCGGTGACCGCGGTGAAGGGACTGGTGGGATCGGCCAGCGTGCCGGTGCCGCTGATCAGGGTCCAGAGGCCGACGGCCGGGGCTACGGGTGAACTGGCGAACATGGTGGTGTTGGGTGCGGGTGAACAGAAGCTCTGGTCGTCGCCCGCCAGTGCGGCGGCGGCGGTGTTGTCGAAGACCTGGATCAGCACCGTGTCGGTGGTGATGCCCGGGGTGCAGGGGCCGTTGTCGATGGTCCACACCAGCGTGGTGGTGCCCGGGGTCAGGCCGGTGATGCCGCTCGTGGGGCTGGCCGGATCGGTCACCGTTCCGCTGCCGCTCAGCACCGTCCAGGTGCCGGTGGCCGGGAAGATGAGCGCGTTGCCGGCCAGCGTGGCGCTGCTGGCGGGCGTGCACAGCTCCTGGTCGGGGCCCGCATCCGCAGCGCCCTGGCCCGCATCGAACACACTGATGGTCACCTGGTCGGTGGTGGTGCCGTTCGGGCAGGGCCCGTTGCTCACCGTCCATTCGAAGACGCTCACGCCCACCTGCAGATCGGTGATGGTGGTGGTGGCGCTGGTGGGGTCCGTGATGGTGCCCGTGCCGCTCACCAGCGTCCACTGGCCTGTGGCCGGATACGTGGGGTCCGTGGCCGCCATCGCCACCGTGTTCGGGAAGGTGGGGATGCAGATCTCCTGGTCGGGACCGGCGTCCGCGGAGGCCGAGTTCTCGTCGAAGAGCGTCACCTGCATCGTGTCGGTGGTCACCGCATCGGGGCAGGGCCCGTTGTCGATGGTCCACACGAACACGTTGTCGCCGATGCTGAGGTTGAACACCGCCGTGTTGGGGTCGCTGGCATCGGCGAGGGTGCCACCGCCCTGAAGCACCGTCCATTGGCCGGTGGCCGGGAAGATGGGGTCGTTGGCGGTGAGCACCGCACCGGTGGTCGGCGTGCACAGCTCCTGATCGGGGCCGGTCTGCGCGGGTGGCTGGTTCTCGTCGAAGATGAACACGCTCACGGTGTCCGTGCTCGGCGGGCCGAAGCCGCACTGGCCGTTGTAGATCTGCCACACGAACACGTTCTCACCCACGGCCATGTCGGTGATCATGCTGAAGGGATTGTTCGGCTCCACGATGGTGCCGCTGCCACTGAGCAGGCTCCAGGTGCCCTCACCCGGGAAGGCCGGGATGTTGCCCTGCATCATGGTGTTCACCTGTGGCGTGCACAACTCCTGGTCGGGTCCCGCGTCGGCGGTCGGCGCGGTGGGGTCGTACACATAGATCTGGATGGTATCGCTCATGATGCCGTTCGGCGGGCAGGGACCGTTGTCCAGGGTCCACACGAACGTGCTGATGCCCACGGTGAGGTCGGTGATGGGCGAGGTGGGGCTGGCGGGGTCGACGATGGTCCCCGAACCACCGATGAGCGTCCAGCTGCCGGTGGCGGGGGCCTGGGGCGGCACCGCGGCCATCACCGTGCTGGTCAGCGGCAGGCAGACCTCCTGGTCCGGGCCTGCATCGGCGGCACTGGTGCTGTCGCTGTAGAGGATCACCGTCACCTCGTCGAAGGTGATCGGGTTGGCGCAGGGGCCGTTGTCCACCGTCCAGCGGAAGGTGTTCACGCCGATGCTCAGCGTGCTCACCAGCGTGCCGGGGTCGTTCGCATCGGCGAACACGCCCGTGCCGGCGATCACGCTCCAAGTGCCCGTGGCGGGGAAGATGGGCGTGTTGCCCGCCAGCAGGGTGCTGTCGGTGGGCACGCACAGTTCCTGATCCGGACCGGCATCGGCCGGCGGGTTGTTCGGATCGAAGACGAAGATGCTGACGAGATCGTCGCTGATGCCGCACACGCTGTTATCGATGGTCCACTGGAAGATGTTCTCCCCGATGGTGAGGCCCGTCACTTCCGTCAGCGGGTCGTTCGCATCGACGAACACGCCCGTGCCCTGCACCAGGGTCCAGGTGCCGACGGCCACACCCACGGCGGTGTTGCCCTCCAGGAAGGTGCTGCTCGCCGGCGCGCAGAGCTCCTGATCGGGGCCCGCATCGGCCGGCGGCGCGTTCTCGTCGAAGAGGTTGATCACCACGTTGTCCGCGGTGATGCCATTGGCGCAGGGACCATTGTCCACCGTCCAGGCGAATTCATTGAGGCCGATGCCCAGGCCGGTCACCGTGGTGTTCGGATCGCTCGGGTCGGTGATGGTGCCCTGACCGTTCACCAGGGTCCACTGGCCCGTGGCCGGGAAGGTCACCGCACTACCGCTCAAGGTGGCGCTGGTGATGGGCGTGCAGATGTCCTGGTCGGCGCCCGCGTTCGCATCCGGGTTGCTGTCGTCGAAGATGAGGATGCTCACCGCGTCGCTCGTCACCGGGTTGGCACAGGGTCCGTTCGTCACGGTCCAGAGGAACACGTTCTCGCCCACCGTCAGGCCGGTCACCGCCGAGTTCGGGTCGGTGGGGTCCACGATGGTGCCCGTGCCGCTCACCAGGGTCCACAGGCCCGTGGCGGGGAAGATCACCGCACTGCCCGCCAGGGTGGTGGTGGTGTCCGGCGTGCACAGCTGCTGATCGGGACCGGCGTCGGCCACCGGGTTGTTCGCGTCGTACAGGAAGATGCTCAGCGTGTCGCTCGTCACCCCGTTCGCGCAGGGGCCATTGTCCACGGTCCACGCCAGCACGTTCTCGCCCACGATCAGGCCGCTCACGGTGGTGGCGGGATCATTGGCATCGGCGAAGCTGCCACCGCCGGCCAGCACGGTCCAGGTGCCCACGCTGGGGAAGATGGTGGTGCTGCCCGCCAGGGTGGCGTCGGTGGTGGGTGTGCACAGGTCCTGGTCAGGGCCCGCGTCGGCGCTGGCGCTCTGCGGATCGAAGACCTGGATGCTCACCTGATCGGTGGTGATGCCATTGGCGCAGGGGCCATTGTCCACGGTCCACTCCAGGATGGTCTCTCCCACCACCAGGTCGGTCACCACACTGTTGGGATCGTTGGGGCTCACCACGGTGGCGGTGCCGCTCACCACGGTCCAGGTGCCGGTGGCCGGGAAGGTCACCGCGCTTCCGCTCAACGTCACCGCGTTGTCCGGTGCGCAGAGCTCAAGGTCGGCACCGGCATCGGCCACCGGGTTGGCATCATCGAACACGAAGAGGCTCACCACATCGCTGGTGGTGCCGTTCGCGCAGGGGCCGTTGTCCACGGTCCACTGCAGCACGGTCTCACCCACGCCCAGACCGCTCACGCCGCTGGCCGGGTCGTTCGCATCGTCGATGATGGCACTGCCGCTCACCACGGTCCATGTGCCGATGGCCGGGAAGATCGGTGCGTTGCCCGCGAGCGTGGTGGTGCTCGTCGGGGTGCAGAGCTCCTGGTCGGGGCCGGCGTCGGCGTTGGCGTTGTTGGCGTCGAACAGGAAGATGCTCACGGTGTCCGTCGTGATGGGGTTCGCGCAGGGGCCGTTGCTCACGGTCCACACGAGCACGTTCTCGCCCACGCCCAGGCCGCTCACCACGGCGTCGGGATCACCGGGGTCGTTGATGGTGCCACTGCCGGCGATCAAGGTCCAGGTGCCGGTGGCCGGGAAGGTGAGCGCGCTGCCCGCCAGGGTGGCGTTCACATCGGGTGTGCACAGCTGCTGGTCGGGACCTGCATTGGCCACCGGGTTGTTCTCATCGAAAACGAAGAGGCTCACCTCGTCGAAGGTGATCGGGTTGGAACAGGGACCGTTGTCCACCGTCCAGCGGAACACGTTCTCACCCACCGGCAGGCCGGTGATGGACGTGGTGGGACTGCCGGGCGTCACGATGGTGCCGCCTCCGCTCACCAGGGTCCAGGTGCCGGTCGCCGGGGTGATGAGCGCGCTGCCCGCCATGGTGGTGCTCGTGTTCGGCGTGCACAGCTCCTGGTCGGGGCCCGCATCGGCAGGCGGGTTGTTCGCATCGAACACCAGGATGTTCATCTGGTCGTTCGTGTTGCCGTTGATGCACGGTCCATTGTCCACCGACCAGCGGAAGGTGTTGATGCCCACGGTGAGGTTGTCCACGGTGGTGTTCGGGTCGGTGGGGTCCGCCAGCGTGCCGCTGCCGGCGATCAAGGTCCACACCCCGGTGGCGGGCGGCAGCAGCTCACTGCCGTCCAGCACGGCCGCATCATCCGGCGTGCAGTACTCCTGGTCGGGACCGGCGTTGGCGATCGGGTTCGTGTTGTCGTACACCACCACGCGCAGTGTGTCCACGGTGAGGCCGTTGGCACAGGGTCCATTGCTCACCGTCCAGGTGTACACGTTCGTGCCGATCGAGTATCCGGCCAGGTTGGTGAAGGGCGCGTTCTGGTCATCGAAGGTGCCGCTGCCGCTCACCACCGCCCAGGTGCCCGTGGCCGGGAAGGTCACCGCACTGCCGTTCACCACGGTGAGGGTGGTGAGGATGCAGAGCTCCTGATCGGGCCCGGCGTCGGCCACAGGGTTGTTCGCATCGAAGACGAAGAGGCTCACCTCATCGAAGCTGGGCGTGCCGCACACGCCATTGTCCACCGTCCACCGCAGCACGGTCTCGCCCACGCCCAGTCCGGTCACCTGCGTGTTGGGGTCATTGACCGACACGATCGTCGCGGTGCCGCTCACCACGGTCCACGTGCCCACCGCGGGGAAGACCACCGCGCTGCCGGCCATGGTGGTGCTGCTGGTGGGCGTGCACAGCTCCTGGTCGGGCCCGGCGTCGGCCGCTGCGTTGCCACCGTCGAACACCGTGATGCTCACCTGGTCCGTGGTGATGCCGTTCGCGCAGGGACCGTTGTCGATGGTCCACTGGAACACGTTCACCCCCACGCCCAGGCCGGTCACCACGGTCAGTGGATCGTTCGGGTCGAGGATGCTGCCGCTGCCGCTCACCAGCGTCCATGTGCCCGTGGCCGGGGAGGTGATGGCGTTGCCGGCGAGGGTCACTTGGTTGGGCACGTCCGGAATGCAGATGCTCTGGTCCGGACCGGCATCGGCGTTCGCCTGATCCTCATCGTACACGAGCACCGTCAACACGTCCGTGCTCACGCCACAGGCTCCATTGTCGATGCTCCACTCCAGCTCATTGATGCCGATGCTCAGGCCGCTCACACTGGTGCCGGGATCGGTCGCGTCCGCGAAGGTGGCCGTGCCCTGCACCACGCTCCAGCTGCCCGTGGCCAGGCCGGTAGGCGTGTTGGCGGACATGCTGATGCTGGTGGTCGTGCTGCAGATCGTCTGGTCCGGTCCTGCTTCAGCGGGTTGCGCATTGCCATTGAACAGGTTGATGGTCACCTGGTCGCTGGTGATCGGGTTGGCGCAGTTCCCGTTGCTCACGGTCCATTGGAACACGTTGGGACCCAGGCCCAGGCCGGTCACCTGGCTGTTCGGGTCACCGGGGTCCACGATGGTCCCACTGCCGCTCACCAGGGTCCATGTGCCCGTGGCCGGCACGATCAGCGCACTTCCGCTGAGCACCGTGCTGGTGATCGGCGTGCAGAGGTTCTGGTCGGGGCCCGCGTCGGCCACCGGGTTCGCGGCATCGAACACGAACACGGTCATCTGATCGGTGGTGAGCCCGTTCGTACAGACACCATTGCTCACGGTCCAGCGGAACACGTTGATGCCCACGGCCAGGCCGGTCACCAGGGTGTTCGGATCATTGGGGTCCACGATCGTGCCCGTGCCGCTCACCAGGGTCCAGGTGCCCACCGCCGGCGGGATCACCGCGCTGCCGGCCAGGTTCACCTGCGAGGGGAAGGTGGGGATGCAGATCTCCTGATCGGGCCCGGCATTGGCCACGGGGGTGGCACTGTCGAAGAGGGTGATCGTGACCTCGTCGAAGCTCGTGCCTGCGCATGGCCCGTTGCTCACCGTCCAGCGGAACACGTTCAGGCCCACACTGAGACCGGTGATGCCCGTGCTGGCGCTATTGGGCGAGGTGATGGTGCCCGAGCCGCTGATGAGCGTCCAGGTGCCGCTTCCGGGAAAGATCACCGCACTGCCGTTGAGCGTCGTGCTCGTGATGGGTGTGCACAGCTGCTGGTCCGGTCCGGCGTTCGCCGCCGGCATGGAGGGATCGAACACCGCGATGGTCACCTGATCGGACGTGGGCGCTCCGCAGGCCCCGTTGTTCACCGTCCACTGGAACACGTTGTTGCCCACTGCGAGGCCGGTCACCGCACTGGCGGGATTGCCCGGCGTGCTGATGCTGCCGCTGCCGCTCACCAGGGTCCAGGTGCCGGTGCCGGGGGCGGTGACCGCGTTGCCGGCGAGGGTGGCGCTGGTGGCACCGCACAACGCCTGGTCGGCTCCGGCGTTCGCGTTCGCCTGGTTCGCATCGAACACGGTGATGGTCACCTGATCGGAACTGATCGGGTTCTGGCAGGCACCGTTGTCCACGGTCCACTGGAACACGTTGGCACCCAATCCCAGGCCGGTGACGATGCTCGATGGGTTGCCCGGGGACACGATGTTGCCGCTGCCGCTCACCAGCGTCCACACGCCGGTGGCCGGGAAGGTGGGCGTATTGCCTGCCAGGGACACGGAGCCTGTCGAGGAGCAGATCGACTGATCCGGGCCGGCATTGGCCACCGGGGCATTGGCGTCGAACACACGGATCGTGACCTCGTCATTGGTCAGTCCGTTCGCACAGGGGCCGTTGTTCACCGTCCACCGGAACACATTGTTGCCGATCCCGAGGTTGGTCACCTGCGATGTGGGGCTGTTGGGGCTCGTGATGGTGCCACTGCCGCTCACCAGGGTCCATGTGCCGAGCGCCGGCGCGATGGGCGTGCTGCCCGCAAGCTGCGTGCTGTTCGTGCTGCTGCAGATCTCCTGATCGGGCCCCGCATTGGCCGAGGGTGAAGCGCTGCTGAAGACCGTCACGCTCACCTGGTCCTGGGTCACGCCGTTCACGCAGGGGCCGTTGTTCAAGGTCCACTGGAAGATGTTGACGCCCAGTCCCAGGTTGGTCACCAGCGTACTGGGAGCGTTCGGGGTGGAGATCGTTCCTTGTCCGCTCACCAAGGTCCATGTGCCTGTGGCGGGAGCGATGGGTGCGTTGCCCGTGAGGGTGATGCTGTTCGGGGGCGAACACAGGGTGAGGTCCGGTCCGGCGTTCGCGCTCGGGCTGTTCTGGTCGAACACCGTCACGGTCACTTCATCCTGGGTGCTGGGTGGCGCACAGGGGCCGTTGCTGATGGTCCATCGGAAGCGGTTCACGCCGATGCTGAGGCCGCTCACACCGCTGGTGGGGCTGTTGGCGTTGGCGAACACACCACTGCCCTGCACCACCGTCCAGGCGCCCGTGGCCGGGAAGATCACGGCATTGCCGGCCAGCGTGGTGCTCGTCGTCGGCGTGCACAGCTGCTGGTCTGGACCGGCGTTCGCAGCAGGCTGCGCATTGTTGTACACGAAAATGGTCACCTGGTCCGTCGTGGGCGCGCCGCAGGGTCCGTTGTTGATGGTCCAGCGGAACGTATTGGCACCCACGCTCAGGCCGCTGACGGCGCTGGTGGGGCTGTTGGGGTCGGCCACCGTGCCCGTACCGCTCACCAGTGTCCAGGTGCCCACCGCCGGCGATGCGGCCGTGTTCGCGGCCAGGGTGGTGCTGTTCGCCGGCAGGCACAACGCCTGGTCAGGGCCCGCATTGGCCGCGGCCTGCCCGGGGTTGAAGGAGGTGATCGTCACCTGATCGGTCGCGATGCCGCAGGTGCCGTAGTCCACGCTCCATTGGAACACGTTGGCGCCTTGCGACAGACCGCTCACCGCGCTGGTGGGCGAGCTGGCGTCCGCGAACACCCCGCTGCCGCTCACCACCGTCCACGTCCCCGTCACCTGGCTGTACGGAAGTGCTCCGGCCAGCGTGGCCGATCCTCCGCAGACCTGTTGATCGGGCCCCGCGTTGGCGGCCGTGAAGGGCGGGGTGACGATCACCGAGTAGCCGAAGTCGTTCGTGCCGATGAGGGGACACGCGTCATCCGTCACGGTCACCGTGAAGTTGTTGGTGCCGAGGTCCGCCACGGTGGGCGTCCAGTTGAAGGTACCGACCGGGAAAGGCAGGCCCGCCGTGCTGAAGGTCGCTCCAGGGATGCCGCTGTTCCAGTTCATCTGGACCGTCTGGCCCGCGTTCGCATCGTTGGAGTTGACGGTGAACGTGATGGGCACACCGGCGCAGACCGAGGTGGTGTAGTTCGCGGAGCCATTGATGCCGCTCGCTGTCGGTGCGGTGTTGCCCGCACACGGGCGCACCACCACCTGCACATCGCGGGTCACGGTACCGATCTGCACGCCGTTGCGGAATTCGCGCACCCTGTAGGTCACCACCGCCACCTGCAGCTGGTTCGGGATCACCGTCATGGTGCCCGTGGTGGCGTTGAGCTGCACGGCGCCGGCGCCGCCGCCGTTGCGCACGGGCTGAAGGGCGCTGTAGCCGGCCGCATAGGTGAGGTTGTTGCCGTTCGCGCCCCGCGCCGCGATCAGCTCGTAGGTCAGCAGGTCACCGTCGGGATCCACTGCGCCGGGATTGTAGCTCACGTTCTGACCGAGGCAGTAGAACGGTGTGGGGTTGGTGAGGAAGTCGGCCGAGTTGTTGCACGGCGTCACCGTGTTGTTCAGCGTGGCGTCCAGGTAGAGGTCCTGGTTGCCGGGGTTCTGCAGGGAGGTGACCGCATTGTTGCGGCAGCACAGCGACCAGCTGAACACCCAGTCGGTGCCACAGCCCGCCCAGGCGTTGAGGTTCACCAACCGGGTGTAGGTGTACTTCTCCACACCGTAAACGCCACCGGGGTTCAGGCATCGGTCCGTCTCGCTGGCGCAGATCGGCGTGATCACCTGCACCCCCTGAAAGGTGAAGCACTGGTTGAAGTTGGCCCCGCACTGGGTGCTGCGCACATTGAAGCTCAGGCCGTTGTTGCAGTTGGTGGGTGCGGCCACCCCGTTGCAGTCACGATAGAAGTCGAGCGTCACCAGGTACTGGTTCGGCGCCACACAGGTATAGCTGATCTCCCCGCCCATCGCATGGGTGGCGCGGGCCTCATGGCCCCAGCCCAGTGCGGCCACGAGGGCCAGGGGGGCCAGGGAACGATGGAGAAGGGAAGGTACGCGCGGTGCGAGGGGGAAGCGTCGGGTTCGGGTCATGGACCAGCCTGTTGTGGCCCTGCCGGGAGCGCGACGGCGGGATGGCCGCTCAAGGGTCCGTTGCGGCCATCATTCCGCACCGGGCCTGCCTGCCTTCGATGCCGGATACACGGCATGCACTACGCCCATGCTCCCATCAGGTGCCGGGCAAACGTAGCCGCGCCCCGGCGGCAGGGCCGATGCGATGCTTCCGCAGTTGTCAACACGGCGATGTGCGGTGACCGGGCCGTGCTCGACCCGGAAACCCATCGCACGCGCGATGCTTCAGCAGCTCAATGCTTCACGATGCGCTCCGTGGATCGCGTGCCGTCCAGGCGTTCCAGCTCCAGGAGCCCGGGTCCCGGTGCGAGGGCCCGCACATCGATCGCCGCACGCGTCGACGCGGTGAAGGCCCCCTGGGCGATCGCACGACCTTGGGCATCGCGCAGCACCCACGCCTTCAGGCCCGCGTCGGGAAGTGCCTCGATGAAGAGCACCTCGTCGGCCGGAACGGGATACAGGCGCACCGCGCGCTCCTCCACGCGCGCGAGGCCCACATTGCCCCCCGACAGCTCCACATCATCCACCCAGAGCGCGGACCCGGGTAGTGTACCGGAGAACACGATCAACAGCAGCGTGTCCGGCATGGTGAGCACGGTGGCCGGTGCGGACAACAGGGTCCATCCCGAGGTGGGACCGGCGACCTCCACGAAGGCGGACCCCACGGGAGCACCACCGCTCAGGAAGTACGCGCCGATCCGTGCCGTGTCCGGACCTGCTGGTTGGTATTGCACCCACGCGTTCATCGTTCCTGGCATATCGCTGTAAGGCACGCCACCGTTCACGCCGAACGGGGTCAATGCACCGTTGGTGAGGATCCCGGGAATGGTGTCGTTGCCCACTCCCAAGGTGGTGACACGCGCGGACAGGGCACCGCTGTGCGCCTGTGTGGACGGGGTCACGGAGCTGAGCTGGAACGGTGCGAGCAGGGGGTTGAACGAGCTCCAACCGTCCGGATCCTCGCTGGTCACTTCATCCCAAAGCTCGAATTCGTGGTTGGGCAGCACATCCGGCGTGGGGGTGATGAACGAGGTGAGACGCACGGCATCCACTTCGATCCACGACCCCTCGGCGATGCCCGACGGTGCGAAGGGGTTCGAGCTGGCGAAGGCCACCACCACACTGTCCGGCGCGATGGGAACGCCCTGGTTCACGGGAAGATCGAACGTGGTCCAGGTGGATTGCGAACCCCCGATGGTGTGCACGTCCAGGACGGCGAGCACCCCGAAGCTCCAGATGCCCACCAGCACGACGGCCGAATCACCCGGCTGCAGGTCGTACCGATAGTAGCCCTCGATGGCATCGATCGCGGTGGTGAAGGGCACGCCGGCCACGGGCAGGTCATTGTCGATGTTCCCGAGCAGTGCGAACCCGAACACGGTGTCCGGTCCCTGCACCACGGTCTCCATCCGCACGCCGTAGGTCCCGGACGCGCCGGCCACGCGGGAGGTGTTGTTCAGCCCGGGCGCCTCGGAATTGCTCGTGCGCCAATCACTCGCCTGTTCGTAGAGCACCGTGGTGCTCCACGTCTCGAATCCACCATTGGTGATGGCCTGACCCACCGCGATGCGGGGGATGAGAAGAACAAAGGCGGGAACAAGGATGCGCAGTGACATGGTCCGGAGCTTGATGCGCGAAGCTAACCGACCCCCGGGATCGGCCTCACTCGCGGACGAATCGCGCCGTGCGCTGCACGAACGTGACAGGATCGGTGTATCGGACCAGGTAGAGACCCGGCGCCAGGAAACCCACCGGGACCGAAGCGCCGGCAAGACGCCCGCTGCTGATGTGCTCACCCGCCGGTGTCAGGATCTCCAGCGAACCTCCGGGCTCCGCACCCTCCAGCCAGAACCTCTCGCGAACAGGGTTCGGATGCACCATCAACGTTCGCTCCCGTTCTCGGGTCACGACCACGGTCGGTCCCAAGGTGGTGGTGCCATCCGTGTCCACCTGCCGAAGCCTGTAGTAGCTCACCCCGGCCAGGGGTCGCTCATCCGCCACGGCATACACCTGCTCGTGCTGGCTGTTCCCCGCACCCGGCATCTTCAGAAGTTCGGTGTAGACATCACCGTCCGCCGACCGGTCGACGGCGAAGTGGTCGTTATCCTGTTCGGTGGCCGTGCTCCAACGCAAACGGACGACCTGCTCGACGGGTTCCGCCGTAAAGGTCAGCAGCTCCACCGGCAGCGGACTGAACCCGCAGAGGATCTCCTGCGAGGCGATGCCCGGACCCTGGATCTCGATACGGACGGTGTTGCAGCCGTTCGAGGAAGGGGTGGCCGTGGCGCAATTGGTCATGGTCGTCCAGTCGTTGGAGGAGAGCACCGAACCACTTCCCCCGTTGTTCGGCAGGTCGAAGAAGATGCTCGTGCTGCCGCAGGTCACGCGGCCCTGAAGGGTCCACAGCGACGACGGGATGTTGGAACCGGAAAAGGTGATGGTGTACCCCATGCGCACCCGGTAGTTGTACCCGCCCGGGCAGCTCAAGGAGGCGGGTTCAATGGCCTGTGGATACACGCTGAGGTGGACCGTGTACCCGTTCGCCGAGGTCACGGTGCATTGGGCCTGAGCGCCATTCGACGGGATAGCCACCGCGGCAAGCGATAGGCACACAAGAGGGAGGCCGCTGATCTTCATGGTCCGATCGCGGCGTGATACGTCAGTCGGGTGATGTGGGTTCACCTTGGGTTTAGCTTGCGGCCCGCTCAGGGTCCGCATCGATGATCACCTCCCCCTCCATGCGTACGGTCCGGTGGCTCTGCCTGGTGGCCACCCTTTGTCTCCTGGCGTTCGGATGGATCTACGCCGTGGAGCGCACCACGACGTTCGACTCCGCCTTCTACGTGTGGTTGCTGCTGGATGGGAACGGGCCTGTGGCGTTCCATGACCGCATCGGAGCCTGGCTGCCTCAACTGCCTGCGTTGCCGCTCATCGGCATGGGATCCCCCCTGATCGTCGTGCTCAGGACGTACTCCATATGCCTCCTCCTTCTCCCCTTGTTAGTGCTTGGCGTGCTCGCCGGACCAATGAGGGACAGCGCGCACGCGCTCGGGCTTCTGCTGCTGCTCTTGGTCGGCCTCCGATCAACGTTTTATTTCGGCATCAGCGAGGTGAACCTGGGCATCGCCTGGTGCGCGATGGTCGGTGCTCTGCTCCACCGTTCCCTCAGCACCTCTGCTCCATGGGGCTGGTGGTCGGCGGCCGTTCTTTGCGCGGTCTGGAGCACGCTCCATCATCCTGTACTGATCCTGGCGACCATGGCCTCCGCAGGGTGCGTCGCCGTGGCGAACAAAGCGGGGCGTCGGCTCATCGTTCCTCTGATCGCGATGGCCGGATCGATAGGCCTTCGCATGGTCCTCATGGGCGGCACTCCGTATGAAATGGGACGGATGCCCACGTTGCCGCTCATCTCCGACCACATCGGTCACCTCGGCGAACTGGCCAGTACGGGCCATCTGCTGTCCTCCATCGGCACCTTCGTCCTCTTCTTCCTGTTGATCATCATCACCACCATCGGCCTGTTGCTGACACGGCAGTGGACCCTGCTCTTGTGGACCCTTGTGATCAATGTCGGGTCCGGAGTCCTCATCCTCATTGCCGACCGGAACGTGGGCACCGATTTCATGTATGAGAACTTCTATCCGGTGCTCGCCTGGTGCTGGACCCTTCCTGCCGCAAGGGTGCTGCTTCGTGCGCTCGAACGTGCACCGCGCGCCACGACCTTTCTCCTTACAGCGTTCATGGTCATGGGCCTCGCTCAAGTGCATCAAGCGCGATCCACCGCCGTGGATAAGGTGCGCTACGCGGAACGACTGACCGGCGCGCTTCGTCAACAAGGCATCCGCAAGGCCGTGCTCAACGCACGCTGTCTCCCTTGGGGGACGGTCCATGCGGACTGGACGCTTCCGATGGAGACCGCGCTGGTGAGCGCGTTGCAGGGCGCCGACAAGGCCGTGACCTGCTATGCGACCTATGCGCCGGATACGCTCGGAGGATCGGCCACAAGAACAGGGGCGTTCCTGGGTCCTTCTTGGCAACCGGGGTGGTTCGATGCACGCTACCTCAACAAGCGCTACTTGGATCTGCCGGACGGAGCGTACAGGCTTGTGAACCAACGCGGGCCCTGGCATCCTGAACGGACGCTCGGCGCCGCCGAGGTCACCATCATAGTCCCCGAGGGCATCCTTTCGTTCGGGCCGGAAGACCACACGGCCGTATCGGTGCGGCTGCTGAACCGGACCGGGGTCATGCTCCAAAGCCTCGACGCGGAAGGCGAACCGCTTCGCCTGCGGGCGGTGGTGCTCTCACCCAAACAGGCCCCGATGGTCGTGGACCCGGACCCTGGTCCCATGGAGCTGGACATCCCCCCTTGGTCGCATACTCCGCAAAGCGTGCTCGTTCCACGTCCAGACCGAAGCGGCATCCATTGGGTCACGGTCGATCTGATGCAGGGCGGCCGGACAACCGGTATAAGCGCCGGTTTCTGGATGCGGTCCTGGCCGCATCGCTGATCCCTTCCCCGGACAAGATCTCCCGGAATGACCTCCATCCTACCCTGGTCCATCGCAGCGCTAACGCTTGCCACAGCAGGGCTGGCCCTGCTCATCGCCGGCTATCGGCGCCGTGCGGCCTGGCTGCTGATCCCCGGGGTGCTGTGCCTGATGGCCTCCACGGTGTGTGCCGGAGTGGTGGTCGTGAAGGCGTTAAGGCAGAGCGTGGAGCACCCGCGCACCGATGTGGCATCGCCACAAGCGGATGCGGCCTCCTGATCCGCCGGAGAGCCTTGCGCCCGAACAGGGAAGTACGATGGGTCGGCGATGGTCCCGGTGTTTCACAACCCCAACAACACCTCCCCGGGATCCTTCCCGCCGAACACCAGCTTGTTCGGGTCCTCGATCATCTCCTTCACCTTGTACAGGAAGCTCACGCTCTCCTTGCCATCGATGATGCGGTGATCGTCCGACAGGCGCCTCTCCTGTAGGTACGGCCGCCCATCCAAGACGATCATCCCAGCAGCATGCGCTCTTCCACATAAGCGCCTTGCTTCACATGCTCGGCGATGTAGCGCTCGTACTGAAAAAGGTGATCCGCGCTACGCACCACATGGTCGAAGCTCTCCTCCTGCCAGAAGCTTCCCTTGCGGCCAATGATCCTATTGATGGCCTTTGCGGTGTAAGACTTCCAGCTGTGCATGATGACCGAGAGGTCATACCCCGGATGGGGCACCACAAGCACATGCACATGGTTGCCCGCGATGGCCAGGGTGCCGAACTGGTAGCGTTCGCCATCCCAGAGGTGCAGCGTTTCCAGAATGACCTGCCGAGCTTCCGGTATTCGAAGGGCGCAGGAACCGGCACCCGTATCCAACCACTGTTCCACACGAGCCCGGAAAAGCCGTTGATGCTCACGCTACACTTCGCTTGGCAAGGTGAGGATATCCTGCGGTCCGTAGCGCCTCTTCCAGGCATCACGGTCTTGCTTCAACTTCTCCAATTGGACCTTGGCAAGGCTGTCCGCTTGCCGCCAGGTAACGAAATGCACCTTACCCGGTTGTTTCCAATGCGGTCGGTTGCGGTAGGTGATCGCCAGCTCCGCGTGCTTGTCGAAGAAGATATCATTCGGATCCATGTCCCACGGGCGCCCCGCCCGTGGGCAAGGAGCAGCGAACGTGAAGTTAGAATCCCGTCCCACAGGCGCCCCGCCTGAGGCATACCGGATTCCCTGGCGTCCTGCTCAACAGGCGGGGCGCCTGTTGCACTCTACAACCCCAACAACACCTCCCCGGGATCCTTCCCGCCGAACACCAGCTTGTTCGGGTCCTCGATCATCTCCTTCACCTTGTACAGGAAGCTCACGCTCTCCTTGCCATCGATGATGCGGTGATCGTAGCTCAGCGCCACGTACATGATCGGGCGGATGACGACCTGACCGTTCACGGCCACCGGGCGCTCCACGATGTTGTGCATGCCCAGGATGGCGCTCTGCGGCGGGTTGAGGATGGGCGTGCTGAGCATGCTGCCGAACACGCCGCCGTTGGTGATGGTGAAGGTGCCGCCGGTCATCTCGTCGATGCTCAGCTTGCCATCGCGTGCCTTGATCGCGAGCTCCTTGATCTTCGCTTCGATCTCCGCCAGGCTCATGCGCTCAGCGTTGCGCACAACGGGAACCATCAGGCCCTTCGGGCTGCTCACCGCGATGCCGATGTCGGCGTAGTCGAAGGTGACGATCTCCTCGCCCTGGATCTGGCCGTTCACCGTGGGGAACAGTCGAAGCGCCTCGGTCACCGCTTTGGTGAAGAAGCTCATGAAGCCGAGGTTCACGCCCTTCTGCTCCTTGAACTTGTCCTTGTACCTGTCGCGCAGGGCCATCACGGCGCTCATGTCCACCTCGTTGAAGGTGGTGAGCATGGCCGTGGTGTTCTTCACGCTCACCAGGCGCTCGGCCACCTTCTTGCGCAGGGTGGTCATCTTGGCGCGGCTGTCGTGGCGCGTGCCGCCCCAGCCGTTCATCAGGGTGCCGCCTGCATCCACGCCACCGGCGATGTAGGCTTCCACATCGCTCTTGGTGATGCGCCCGTTGGGACCACTGCCCTTCACCTTGCTCGCGTCCACGCCCTTGTCGTCGAGCATGGCTTTGGCCACCGGCGTCGCGTGTGCGGCGGCTGCAGGGGCAGAGGCAGCGGCAGGGGCAGGCTTCTTTGCCTGCTGCACCTGCTCCTGCACCTTGGCTTTCTTCTCGGCCTTCACGCTGGTATCGATCTTCGCCACCACATCACCCACGTTCACGGTGGCATCCGCTTCGGCGATCAGTTCAATGCGGCCTTCGGCCTCGGCGCTCAGCTCCAGCGTGGCCTTGTCGCTGTCGATCTCGGCGATCACCTGGTCCTTCTCCACCGTGTCGCCGCTCTTCACGAGCCATTGCGCGATACGGACCTCACTGATGCTCTCTCCGGGGCTGGGGACCTTGATGTCTACGGTGGCCATTGGCGGGATGGGGGAATGCGGTGCTGGTTACTTGACCCTTGACACGTGCTCAGGCACGCGCCTTTGAATTGGCGGCGGCCTTTTTGCCGCTGAGCGTGCCGCCCGAGAAAGCCTTCTCGATGATCGCCACCTGCTGGTTGGCGCTGCGCTTGCTGCTGCCGGTGGCGGGTGCGCCGCTCGCCGGACGGCTGATGCATTCGAGCTTCATGTCGAGCTCGGGCTGCAGCTGCATCAGGATGTGCGTCCACGCGCCCATGTTGCGCGGCTCCTCCTGCACCCAGAGGAAACGCTCGGCCTTCGTGTACCTCTTCAGTGCGCCCTTGATCGCGTCAATGGGCAGCGGATGGATCTGTTCGATGCGCAGCAGCGCAGTGTCGGTGATGCCGTTGCTGTCACGGTGCTCCAGCAGGTCGTAATGCACCTTGCCCTGCGTGAGGATCACGGTGCGCACCTGCTTGGCATCGGCCTTCGCATCGTCGATGAAGGGCTGGAAACGGCCTTTCGCCAGCTCGTCCAGGCTGCTCACGCACTTCGGGTGGCGCAGCAGGCTCTTCGGTGTGAAGACCACCAGCGGCTTGCGGAAATCCCAGGCCAGCTGACGGCGCAGCACGTGGAAGAAGTTCGCCGGCGTGGTGCAGTTCACCACCAGCATGTTGTCATCCGCGCAGCTCTGCAGGAAGCGCTCCATGCGGGCGCTGCTGTGCTCGGCGCCCTGGCCCTCGTAGCCGTGGGGCAACAACAGCACCAGGCCGTTCTGGGTGTTCCACTTCTCCTCGGCGCAGCACAGGTACTGGTCCAGGACGATCTGTGCGCCGTTCACGAAGTCGCCGAACTGCGCCTCCCAGATGGTGAGCGTGTTGGGGTTGGTGAGCGCATAGCCGTACTCGAAGCCGAGCACCGCGTACTCGCTCAGCAGTGAGTTGTAGATCTGCAGCAGCGCCTGGCCCTCCTGGATGTGCTTGAGGTGGATGAACTCCTCCTCGCTGTCCTCCACCTTCACCACGGCGTGGCGGTGGCTGAAGGTGCCGCGTTCCACGTCCTGGCCGGTGAAGCGCACGGGCTTGCCCTCGATGAGCAACGACCCGTAGGCGAGCAGCTCGGCAAGGCCCCAATCCAGGGTCTCATCGGCCATCATCTTCCTGCGGTCGTTGAGGATCTTCTCCAGCTTGCTGAAGAACTTCCGGCCGTTGGGGTGCGGCACGGTGAGCTTCTCCCCGATCATCTTCAGCGTCTCCTTCCTCACGCCCGTGGCGGGCGCATCGATCATGTCCTGCACGGTGGCGCGACGGAAGCCCTTCCATCGCTCGGCCATGAAGTTGGTGATCCTGCCCACGCGCTGCTGCTTGGCCGCGTTGAGGCGCTCGTCCAGCATGGCCGTGAAGTTGCGCTCCATCTCCTCGGCCAGCTCCTTCGCCTCCTTCACGCCGCTGGCGATCAGCTTGTCCACGTAGATCTTCCGCGGATCGGGGTGCGCGGCGATGGCCTTGTACAGCACGGGCTGCGTGAACTTCGGCTCGTCACCCTCGTTGTGGCCGTGCTTGCGGTAGCAGAGGATGTCCACCCAGATGTCGGTTCCGTACTTCTGGCGATAGTCCATCGCCATCTGCATGGTGAAGGCCACCGCTTCGGCGTCATCGCCGTTCACGTGGAACACGGGGCACTGCGTCACCTTGGCCACATCGGTGCAGTACGTGCTGGTGCGCGCGTCGATGTAGTTGGTGGTGAAGCCCACCTGGTTGTTCACCACGATGTGGATGGTGCCGCCCACCTCGTAGGCCTTCAGCCCGGCCATCTGCGCCACCTCGTACACCACGCCCTGACCGGCCACGGCGGCATCGCCATGGATGATGATCGGGGCCGTGATGCCCTTCGCGAAGTTGTCGTCGTGCTCGATGATGGCGCGGCTGATGCCCTGCATCACGGGCCCCACGCTCTCCAGGTGGCTGGGATTGGGCGCCAGCGTCAGGCGCACCTCCTTGCCGGTGTTGGTCTTCAGCACGGAGCTGTAGCCCATGTGGTACTTCACGTCACCCTCCACCAGCTCGTCCTCGTAATCCTTGCCCTCGAACTCGCTGAAGATCTGGTCGTAGCTCTTGCGCAGGGTGTTGGCCAGCACGTTGAGGCGGCCGCGGTGGGCCATGCCGATCACGTACTCGGTGATGCCCTGCTGCGCCCCATGCTCGATCACGGTGTCCAATGCGGGGATCAGCGCCTCGGCACCCTCGATGCTGAAGCGCTTGGCGCCGATGAACTTCTTGCCCAGGAACTTCTCGAACACCACCGCCTCATTCAGCTTGGCGAGGATGGCCTTCTTCTGCTCCATGGAGAAGTCGGGCGTATTGCGGGAACCCTCCATGCGCTGCTGAAGCCACTTCACCTTCTCCGGGTTGCGGATGAAGCGGAACTCGGCGCCGATGCTCTGGCAGTAGGTCTGCTCCAGCAGGGCGATGATGTCGCGGAGCTTCGCGGCACCCAGGCCCACCTCGTTGCCGGCGGCGAACACGGTGTCCAGATCGACCTCGTTGAGCCCGTAGGTGGGCAGGTCCAGCGGTGGGCTGTACTTGCGGCGCTCGCGCACCGGGTTGGTGCGGGTGAAGAGGTGCCCGCGCTGGCGGTAGGCGTTGATGAAGTCCAGCACCAGGAACTCCTTGCGCAGGTGCTCATCATCGCCGGCTTTCAGCTGCACCCCGGGCAGGGTGTCGAAGGAGGTGCGGGCCAGCTCGAAGCCGTCGAAGAAGCGGGCCCAGCCGGGATCGACCGAGGCGGGGTCCTTGACGTATTGCTGGTAGATGCTGTCGAGCGAGGCCGGGTCGGCGTTGCTCAGGTAGGAATGCTTGTCCATCGGCGGCGGACCGGGGAGGCAAAGGTAGCCAGCGGACCGGGCCGCTGTACGACTTTGAGGTTCAGGAGGTTACTCGGAACCCGACAAGGCGGCATACCGCATCCGGGTCAGCACCTTCTGCAAGGCCCGCAACACCACCTGTCCCGCCAGTTCTGGCAGCCCTCCAGCGGCCATGCTGCGCTTCGCATGCGCCTCCGGAAGGTCCACCCGGTACAGCACCACACCCAGCGCATGCTGCCCCTGCCGGTGCCGGTCCGCCACCACGGGCAGCACCTGCGCGCGCAGGGCCTCAAAGGCACCATCGCCCTGGTCGGGCAGCACCAGCTCGGGAGCGTTGAGGTCCTTGCGCAACTGGGCCACGGTGGCCTGCAGCACCTCCGCCCGGTCCAGCCAGGGGACCAAGTCTCCGCCCGTTGTTGACAAGCCCTCGCTCACGCTGTCGAAAACTACGGCACAGCGCGCCGGAACGTGGCACTATTTTCGACGCCCGCCGACCTCAACCATCCCAGGCACGAACCTCCCATGCGAACCATCCCTTTGAGCCTCCTTCTCGCGTTCAGCGCGCTCACCATCCAGGCCCAGTACGGCACCTTCGACGCCAACGCGGTGAAGGACGCGTCCACCACCACCACCCTGGTGGTGCTCGATGCGGGTGACAGCCCGTACAACCGGGCCATGATGGACGCCGTGAAGGCGCACTGGACCTTCACCAAGAGCGTGGACTTCATCACGGTGAACGACCTGGCGACGCAACCGTTGGGTGCCGACAAGACCTACCTGGTGAAGACCCTTCGGAACGACCCGGAGAAGTTCACGGGCACCTTCCTGACGCTGATGCGCGGATGGAAACAGAAGAAGGGCGAGGTGCTGGAAGTGACGGACAACGCCATCGTGAACATGCCCCCCTCCCAGGACATCGCCTTCCTGCAGATCGATCCGGCCGGCATGGCCACGCACGGCACCAGCGCCTTCCTCAACCTCTACCTGAAGGCGATCCAGGACTACCTGAAGCAGGTGTCCACCGGCAAGATCACCGACAAGGCCACGGCTGACCGGCTCTACGCGGGTCGCAACCGGCTGGTGCGCGATGAGCTGGACCTGTGGATCGCGAAGGAGCACCTGGACAAGAGCCTGCCCGATGCCGCGGCCGTGAAGACGCACTACACGCACAAGGCGCAGGTGATGGACCTGATGCAGCTCAACGCCGCCGTTAGCAAGGGTGAGGGCGGCGTGGCGGTCACCGACGTGCTGCTCACCGGCGAGCACAAGAACAAGCATTGCTTCAAGCGCGTGTTCAAGGTGAGCACGGGCGAGCTGATGTATGTGCGCGACGACGCGGCGATCTTCGGCAAGAAGGAAGGCCTGCTGGACGAGGACCTCAAGGCCATCGAGCGGGCGCGCTGATCACGACCATGTCCGCTGTGGGAAGGCGCCTTCGGGCGCCTTTTCCGCTGATGGCCCGGAACATTCAAGGTCGTGAGGCGTTGGGGGAACATGGACCGTCTTCCACCTGCGGTGCACGCCACCACCGCCGCCCTCTGCCTCAACATCGCCCTGGCGCTCTTCGGCGGCCCCGCATGGCTGATCGGCGGGATGCTGCTCGCCGGTCCGGGCCTGGTCCTCTGGCTGGTGTGGTCGGTGCTGCGCGACCGATCGGTCCCCGTCCGCGACCTGGGGGCCCGGGAGCAATGGGGCTATCAGGACCGCCCCGACATCCGTCCGGTGGAGGAGCGGTGATCGGAGCGGATCGCCGATCCTGTCAACGAAATGTGAACGGCGTGGGCGGCTCCCCGATCGAGCGTTCCCTTTGAAGGCATGAGCACCATCCTCATCACCGGCGGCAGCGGCCTCATCGGCACCGCCCTCACCGATCATCTTCTGCGTGAAGGGCACGTCGTGCGCTGGATCGGTCGCCGTGCCACGCAGCGCCCGGATGTGCGCAGCTTCGCCTGGCATGCGGAACTGGGCGCACCCGACGAAGCGGTCCGGGACGTCGATCATGTGGTGCACCTGGCCGGCGCGCCCATCGCCGATCAGCGTTGGAGCACGCGCCGCGTGGACGAGCTCACCCGCAGCCGCACGGCCGGACCCGAGGCGCTGTGGCGCGCGGCCGAGCGCACAGGCTGGCGTCCCCGCACCTTTGTCAGCGCATCGGGCACCGGGTGGTACGGCGCGGGCCGATGGCGCGCTCCGGTCGCCGAGGACGCGCCTCCGGGCACGGACACCATCGCCGGCATCACCGTGGCCTGGGAGCAGGCCGTGGACCGGTGGGCCGCACAAAGTCGCGTGGTGAAGCTGCGAACGCCGATGGTGCTGGCGCGCACGGGGGGCGCACTGCCCCGGTTGGCCCGGCTGGCACGGCTCGGACTGGCCTCACCCCTGGGCGATGGCCGACAGGTGATGCCGTGGGTCCATCTGGACGATCTGGTGTGGGCTTACGATGCCGCGCTGTTCAACGCCGACCTTCAAGGCGCCTTCAATGTGGCCGCTCCGGAACAGCCGGACAACCGCACCTTCATGCGCACCCTGGCCCGGGTCCTGCAGCGGCCGTTCATCCTGCCCGCGGTCCCCGGCTTTGCCTTGCGCATCGTGCTGGGTGGCATGGCCGAGGTGTTGTTGGGCGGTGGAACGGTGAGCACCGGACGGTTGGAGGCGGGGGGCTGGCGGAGCGCACATCCAGGCCTGGAAGGCGCCCTGCGCGACCTGCTGCACTGACTCAGTGCACGCGGTCCAACAGGGCCTGCGCCAATGCGCGGAGGGGCTCCTTGCGTGCGTCGGTCACGTCGATGGTCTCCAGCGCCTCGAGGGCCAGGGCGTGGTGGTGCTCCACCTCGGTCACCGCGTCGGTCTCCACCCCCAGTTCGTCCAGCACATGCAGCATGCGTTGCACATCGCGCGCTTCCGGGGTCTTGTCCAGTTCCTCGCGCAGCTCGGTGCGGCCGGCGGCATCGCTCTTCTCCAGCCCGCGGATCAGCAGAAAGGTGCGCTTGCCGGCGCGCAGGTCGCCACCCCGCTGCTTGCCCACCTTGTCGGGATCGCCAAAGGCATCGAGCAGGTCGTCCCGCAATTGGAACGCGAGCCCGAGGTGCTCGCCCATGGCGCCGATGCGCATGCGTTCGGCGGATGGCGCCTTGGCCAGGGTGGCCCCCACCTGCAGGGCGCAGCCCAGGAGCACGGCGGTCTTCAGGCGGATCATCTCGGTGTACTCGTCCACGTGCACATCGGCGCGGCGCTCCAGGTCCATGTCCCGCTGCTGGCCTTCGCACACCCCGAGGGCATACCGGCTGAACAGCCTCAACACCTCAGGATCGCGCGCCATCAGCTGGTAGGCCTTCACCAGCATGGCATCGCCGCTGAGGATGGCGGTGTTGACGTTCCACTTGGTGTGCACGGTGGGCATGCCCCGGCGCAGCGGCGCCTGGTCCATGATGTCGTCGTGCATCAGCGTGAAGTTGTGGAAGAGCTCGATGCCGAGGGCCTCGTCGAGCACATCGTCCGGGTCGTGGCCGAAGAGCTCGGCGGCGAGGAGGACGGCGCTGGGGCGGACGCGCTTGCCGGGCAGCCGCATCAGGTAGGCCATCGGCGCATAGAGCGGATCGTCGGGCAGGTCGTTCACCCAGCCGTCGATGCGCTGTTCGATGCGTGCGCGGTGCGCGGCGAGGATCGCAGTGCTCATCCCTCGGTGAGCCGCATGAGGTACTCCCCGTAGCCGCTCTTGAGCAGGGGACGCGCAAGGGCATGCAGTTGTTCGGCGGTGATCCAGCCCTTCTTGTAGGCGACCTCCTCGATGCAGCCGATGCGCAGGCCCTGCCGCTCCTCGATCACCTGCACGAACTGTCCGGCCTGCATCAGGCTGCGGAAGGTGCCGGTGTCCAGCCAGGCGGTGCCGCGGTCCATGATCTCCACCTTCAGCCGGCCCTGGCGGAGGTACTCGCGGTTCACGTCGGTGATCTCGTACTCACCCCGTGCGCTGGGCTTCAGTGCGGCGGCGATGTCCACGACATCGTTGGCGTAGAAGTAAAGGCCGGGCACGGCGAAGTTGCTCTTGGGCCTGGCCGGCTTCTCCTCGATGCTGAGGACGCGGTTCTCCTTGTCGAACTCCACCACACCGTACCGCTCGGGGTCGCTCACGTGATAGGCGAAGACCAGGCCGCCGTCCGGATCGGTGTGCTGGGCGAGCATGCGGCCGAAGCCCCGTCCGTAGAAGATGTTGTCGCCAAGGATCAGCGCCACCGGGTCGCGGCCCACGAAGTCGCGACCGATCACGAAGGCCTGCGCCAGTCCATTGGGGACGGGCTGTTCGGCGTAGCTGAAGCTGCAGCCCAGCTGGGCGCCGTCCCCCAGCAGCTTGCGGAAGCTCGGCAGGTCGTGGGGGGTGGAGATGATCAGCACCTCGCGGATGCCGGCCGCCAGCAGGGTGCTGAGCGGATAGTAGATCATGGGCTTGTCGTACACCGGCATCAACTGCTTGCTCACGGCAAGCGTCAACGGGTGCAGGCGGGTGCCGGAACCCCCGGCGAGGATGATGCCTTTCATTCGTCGTCGGTGGTGCTGTCGGAGGCCAGCGCCGCGGTGTTGTCCCGTCCGGGCTCCAGCTTCAGTTCCATCAGATCGATGTCCTCCTCCTCGTCGAGGATCTCGAGCAGGGGCTCTTCGAAGGCCTTCGTCATCAAGGTCTTGTTGAAGGAGATCAGCAGCGAAGGAAGCACCAGCAGGTTGGTGAACATGGCCACCAGCAGGGTGAGGCTGGTGAGGATGCCCAGCGCCTGGATGCCGCCGAAGTGCGAGAAGGCGAACATGCAGAACCCGGCCAGCAGCACCACGCTGGTGTAGATGATCCCCACGCTCACTTCGCGGGTGGCCAGGTCCACGCTGCGCTTCAGGTCGTGGCCGGTGAGGCGCAGCTCCAGCCGGTAGCGCGCCAGGAAGTGGATGGCGTTGTCCACCGCGATGCCCAGTGCGATGCCGAAGACCAGGATGGTGCTGGGCTTGATGGGGATGTGCAGGAAACCCATCAGACCGGCCGTCACCACCAGCGGGATCAGATTGGGGATGAGCGACACCACGAGGATCCGCAGCGAGTTGAACAGCAGCGCCATCATGCCCACGATGAGCACCACGGCCCAGAACAGGCTGATCACCAGGTTGCTCACCAGGTAGCTGCTGCCTTTCAGGAACACGACGCTGGTGCCGGTGAGGGTCACCTTGTACTGGTCGGGGCTGAAAAGGCTGTCCACCTGGGTACGCAGCCTGCCGAGCACGGTGTCCATGCGCATGGTGCCCACATCGGCCATCTGCACGGTGATGCGGGTGGTGCTGCGCGTGCTGTCCATGAAGGCCTTCGCCATGCCCTGCTTGTTGCCGAGCGTCTCCAGGTAGGGGGCGATGAAGGTCTTGTCCGTGGACGTCAGCAGGCCGTAAGCCGCGGGATCGCCGCCGTAGAAGGCCTGGCGGGTGAACTTCACGGCGTCCACGATGCTCAACGGCCGGCTGAACTCCGGGTGCGCGGCGAGCGTGTCGCCCAACCGGTCGATGCGCCTGAGCGTGGCGTCCTTGAACACGCCGTTGCGTTTCCCCGTGGACACCAGGATCTCCAGGGGCATCACCCCCTTGAAGTGCTTCTCGAAGAAGCGCAGGTCGGTGAGCACGGGGTTGTCCTCCGGCAGGTCGTCCACGATGCGGCTCTCATCGCGCAGGCGCAGCATGCCGAAGAGGGCGAACACGAACACGAAGGCGGTGATCGCATAGATCAACGGCCGCCGGTCCCGCACGGTGCGCACGATCCATTCCACGGCGGCGTCGAGCCATCGGCGCTCCAGGTGCTTGAGGTGCCGGGGCTTGGGTGCGGGCATGTAGCTGAAGAGCACGGGGATCAGCAGCATGCTGAGGGCCCACAGCACCATGATGCCGATGGTCGCGATCCATCCGAACTCCTTCAGGGTGTCGCTGTAGGTGAAGCAGAAGGTGGTGAAGCCCACCGCCGTGGTCGCGTTGGTGAGGAAGGCGGCGGCGCCGATGCGGCTGATCACACGCTGCAGGGCTTTCATCTTGTTGCCATGCCGCACGTACTCATAGTGGTACGCATTGATCAGGAACACGCAGTTGGGCACGCCGGTGACGATCACCAGCGGGGCGATCACGCTCATGAGGATGGTGATCTTGTAGTCCAGCAGACCCATGGCGCCGAAGCTCCACACCACACTGATGGCCACCACGCCCATGCAGATCCACATCACCCGCCAGCTGCGGAAGAACAGCAGCAGGAGCACACCGCAGAGGAACATGCTGAGGGCCATGAACAGCGGCATCTCGGCCTTCACCATGCCGGTGCTGCGCACGCGGATGTAGGGCAGGCCGCTGAGGTGCACCGGGAGCCCCTGCTCCGCCTCGAACCGGCGCGCATGGGCCTCGATCCGGTCCACGACATCCCCCCGCCGCTCGCTGTTGAAGCGGGCCGCGTTCACGAACACCATCATCAGGCTGGCCTTCGCGCTGTCGTTGTACAGCAGGTCGGCGTAGAAGGGCAGCGCCCGCACGCGGGCCCGCAGGGAGTCCATGGCCGCCTGGTCCACCGGTGGGCCCTCCCAAAGCGCATGCAGGGTGAAGCGCTTCAAGCTGTCGTCGCGCTGCAGTTCGAAGAGGTGCGCCTCGCTGAACACCGAGTCCACACCGTCCTCCTGCTTGAGCACATCACCGAGCGCGCGCCAGGCGGCGAAGGCCTTCGGCGTGTAGAGCCCCTCGCCCTGGGTCCCGATCACCAGCACGTTGCCGTCCTCGCTGAACTGGGCGAGAAAGCGCTCATACTCGACATAGGCACTGTCCGTGCGCGGCAGCAGGCCGCCATGCTTGAACTGCATCGCCACGTGGCCGGCCTCGTAGCCCATCCAGCCGGTGAGCAGGGCCACCATGACCAGCACGGCGATGCGGTTGCGAAGGATCCTACTAGCCAGCCAGGCCCACATGGGTTCGGACAAAAAGGCCCCGGCCATGCCGGAGCCCGGGCAAAGGAACGAGATCCGGGGCAGAGCGCGGGTCCAACCCTCAGAGGATCAGGGACAAGGTGAGCTTCACTGCGGCGTCATCCTCCAGCATACCGGTCGCATAGGGACCCACGCGGAGGGCCGCCAGCACGCCCAAGCCCACCACGCCGCTCCGAAGCAATTGGTCCAACGAGAGGCCCACTTCGTGATAACCCAGTTCAGGGGCCTCGAACGTCCAGCCCGCATGGCGCTCCGGGTGGTCCAGCGCACCCACCGCACCGGACGCGATGAGCACGGGCTGCGGCCGCGAAAGGCGGTGGCGCCACAACACCGGGCCCAGGCCGAAGCGCAGGTGCAGCGCCGCGAACCGGTCGGCCACGAAGCTGTTGGGGGCCATCGTTTCAAAGGCCCAGGGAGTGCCCACGCCCAGGTCGTCCGTGGCCGTGCCGCGCAGGTTGAACAGGAACGGTGCGGGAGCGAGGGGGTCGGCCGCCCCGGCGACCACACGCCAGGCCAGGCTGCGCAGGGGCCCGCGGTGGATGTCGCCCAGCTGCACAACGACCCGCCAGAGGTCATGCTCCCCGGCCCATAAGCCGTCGAAGGCACGCCAGACGTGCATCTGGAGCTCGGGCCGTCCAGGCCGGGTCACCGCATGGCGGCCGGGCAGCTGGGCCGTGCGTTCCCCCGGCGCGTACCGCAGCCCGAAGGTGACCGCCCCGGTCGCGAAGCGGCGGTCGAACAGGGTGATGCCATCCCCCACCGGTGTCGCGAACCGATAGCCCGTGCGATCGGCGCGATCGGCCCGTTCCGTACCGATCCACAGCTTCAGGTCCTCCATCACCCGCACGCCCATGGCGGCCTCCAGGCGGTCCACGGCATCCATCCGGGTGATGTACAGCAGGCGGTAGCCCTCCTCGCTCAACAGGGCGGTGGGCCGCTGGAAAGCCCAGCCACCGGTCTCGGCCACGTCGCGTTGGGCCGCCATCCGCAGGTCATGGTCGCGGCCGATCCACGGACGCACCGTCAGCTCGCCGCCGAACTTGGTGGCGGCATCACCGAAGCCATAGGCCGCATAGCCGCCCAGCGTGAAGCGGCGGCTCACGCGGGCATTGGTGCGCAGGCCCAGGCCCAGGCGGAACCCCTCGTAGCCGTTATAGGCGATCAGGCGGTCCAGCGGCAGGTCGATCGGGCCCCAGGGGATGGCGCCACGCAACAGGGCGTCCAGCCCGCGCACGGTGCGGTCCAGCCGTTCGGCACGTCCCAGGCTGTCGATGGTGCGGTAGGTCATCCGGTCCTTGGCGTCCAGCGGCACGGTGCGCAGGCTGTCCCACAGGGCGGCGTCGGTGCGGATGTCGATGCGGTCGGCCACCAGGTCGGCGCCGCGGAAGGCCGATCGCGGCAGATCCGGCTCGAGCTCGATGTCGGTGAGGTCCACACGCACGCGGCCCACCAGCGCATAGGAGCCCACCTGCAGGGTGTTCAGGTACAGCGTGCTCTCCACCTGCTCCGGGAACCAGGTGTCGCCCACCGGGCGGTGCAACTGGCGCATCCGCATGCCCAGCCCGTTGCGCTGATCCATCGGCTCGGCCGTCACATGGCGCACGGCATGGTCGCCGGCGTGCAGGCCCAGCACCCCCTGCAGGCCATCGAAGCGCGCCCCGGCTCGGGGGAAGAAGCGGATGATGAAGACCGTGTCGCCGGCCTGCGCCAGGGTGTCCTCCAGCACATAGCGGTAGCGGTCGGTGGCACCGGGAGCGATGGGGCTGGGAAAGCGCCGCTCGTTCAGTTCGATCAACGGGTCGTACACGGACCAGCTTCGGCTGCTCGCCGCCACGGCGAGCAGGGCGGGGTCCTGCAGGCCGCTCACGCGCATGGCCAACACCTCCTCGGTGCGCTGCCCGGGCGGGCGGGCCGTGCACCGGGTGGCGCTTTCCATCAGCAGCACGTGCTGTCGTTGCGCGAAACGCACCGCCTCGCGATCGCTCGATGCCAGGGCGGCGATGCGCGTGGTGTCGGCCAGCAGTGCGCTGTCCACGGCCAGGGTGAAGACGGTGCGGGCGTAGGAGCGGTAGCGATGGGCGCGATGGCCCGGGCCGTTGTTGCGTTCGCGGCGCGCGATGGCCCCTTCGATCAGGGCGATCGCCGGGTTCACGCCCGGCCGGATGTCCACGGCAGGCAGCTGTTCCACTGCGGGGTTCAGGCGGACAAGCAGATCGTTGGTCGAGGAAAGCGGCACCACCACCGGGTGGTAGCCGACGCAGCTCACACGGAGCGCGTCCACGCCCGCAGGCATCTCCAAGGCAAAGCGACCGTGCAGGTCGGAGCCCACCCCACCCGGGCCGCCGGCCGGCTGCACCGTAGCGAAGGGCACCGGTTCACCGCCCGCATCGAGCACCAGGCCGGTGACCACCCGCTGGGCCTGTGCGCATGCGCAACAGACCAGCAGCAGGGCCATTGCGACCGATCGGATCGGGAGAGGCGTACACATAAGGCCCACCGGTGGGACGTGGGTCGGCCGGGAAAGTAACAGCCGGAAGGGGTGCGCGGCCTGTACCTTGGCGGCATGGCCCTCTCGCCCCTGGCCCCGGCCCGCGATGCCGCGCTGTGGGCACGCTCGTTCACCGGACGCCGGGCGGCGAACGCCTACCGCATCTGGAGCAGCTTCCGCCGGGCGAGCCGCACGAAGGATCCGCGTATCGCCGGGCTGCCGATCCACATCGCCATCGAACCCACGACGGCTTGCAACCTGCGCTGCCCCGAATGCCCCAGTGGGCTCCGGAGCTTCACCCGGCCCACCGGCAACCTCAAGCAGGACCTGTTCACCCGTGTGATCGACGAGCTGGCGCCCGACCTGTGGGGCCTCACCTTCTACTTCCAAGGCGAGCCTTACATCAACCCCGGCTTCCTCGACATGGTGGCGCACGCCCGCAGCAGGGGCATCTACACCGCCACCAGCACCAACGCACATTTCCTCGATGAGGCGAAGGCCGAGGCCACCGTGCGCAGCGGCCTTTCGCGCCTCATCATCTCGCTCGATGGCACCACGCAGGAGACCTATGCGGCCTACCGCAAAGAGGGTGAGCTGGCCCAGGTGATCGAGGGTGCCGAGCGGGTCGTGAAGTGGAAGCGGAAGCTGGGGAGCAGTACCCCGCACGTGGTGTTCCAATACCTGGTGGTGCGCCCCAACGAGCATCAGATCCCCGATGCCCGGTCACTGGCCCGGCGCATCGGTGTGGACGACCTGTGGCTGAAGACCGCGCAGGTGTACGACCCCAGGGACGACCACCCCCTGATCCCCACGCAGGACCGGTACGCCCGCTACCGCCGCAACGCCAGCGGGGTATGGGAAACGAAGAACGCCCTGGAGGACCGGTGCTGGAAGATGTGGCACAGCTGCGTGATCACGTGGGACGGCCGCGTGGTGCCCTGTTGCTTCGACAAGGACGCCCACCATGTGCTCGGCGACCTGCGCACGCAGACCTTCCGGGAGATCTGGACCGGCGAGGCCTACACGGACTTCAGACGGAGCCTGCTGGCGTCACGCAGCAGCATCGAGATGTGCAGGAACTGCAGCGAGGGGAGCCCGGTGTGGGCGTAGGTTCATGTGCACATGTGCGCATGGGCCCATGTGCGCACGCTCTTACACCTTCATGATGTCCTTCTCCTTGGCCTCGATGAGCGCCTCCACCTTCTTGTTGTATCCGGCGGTGAGCTTCTCCACCTGGTCCTGCCCGTCCTTGATCACGTCCTCGGGGAGCTTGGAGCCCTTGATCGCCTCCATGGCCTTCTGGCGCGCACCACGGATGCTGACACGGGCATGCTCGCCTTCCTTGTGCGCGGCTTTCACCAGGTCCTTGCGGCGCTCCTCGGTGAGCATGGGCACGTTGATGATGACGCTCTCGCCGTTGTTGCTGGGGTTGAAGCCCAGGTTGGCGGCCTGGATGGACTTCTCGATGGCGTCGATCATCTTCTTGTCCCACGGCTGGATCATGAGGGTCCGCGCGTCGGGGGTGTTCACGTTGGCCACCTGGTTCAGGGGCATGTGCGACCCATAGGCCTCCACCCGCACGGTGTCCAGCATGGCGGGGTTGGCACGGCCGGCGCGCACCTTGGTGAGCTCATGCTCCAGGTGGTCGATGGCCTTCTGCATCAGGTCCTCGCTCGGGGCGATCAGCGTCTTCACGTCCATCGTCTGGTCGGTTACGGGATGGCGAAATTAACAGGAGCCCCGGGATGCGGCATCAGCGCAAGCTCTGCCTCCGGCCTCAAGCCCCCGGCCTCCAGCTTTCGCACCCTCGTGGCGCGCCCTCCGCTCAGAACTCCACCAGCGTACCCACACGCTCACCCGCCACCACCTTGCGCAGATTGCCGGGCTTGTTCATGTCGAAGACGATGATGGGCAGCTTGTTCTCGTTGCAGAGCGTGAAGGCGGTGAGGTCCATCACGTTCAGGCCCTTGTCGTAGACCTCGGTGAAGGTGATGCGCTCGTAGCGCACGGCGGCGGGGTCCTTTTCGGGGTCGGCGGTGTAGATGCCGTCCACGCGGGTGCCCTTGAGGATGACGTCGGCCTCGATCTCGATGGCGCGCAGGCTGGCGGCGGTGTCGGTGGTGAAGTAGGGGTTGCCGGTGCCGGCGCCGAAGATCACGATGCGGCCCTTCTCCAGGTGGCGCACGGCGCGCCGGCGGATGAAGGGCTCGGCGATGGTGTCCATCTTGATGGCGCTCATCAGCCGGGTCTTGTAGCCCTTGGCCTCCAGGGCGCTCTGCAGGGCGAGGCTGTTGATCATGGTGGCCAGCATGCCCATGTGGTCGCCCTGCACCCGGTCGATGGCACCCTCGGCCTCCATGCCGCGGTAGATGTTGCCGCCGCCGATCACCACGGCCACCTGCACGCCGCTCTCGGCCACCGCGATGATCTCGTCGGCATAGGCGCCCAGGCGATCGCTGTCGATGCCGTACGCTTTGGTGCCCATGAGGCTTTCACCGGAGAGTTTCAGGAGGATGCGGGTGTAGGGGCGGGCCATGGTGCGGGGGTGGGGACAAAGAAAAAAGAGGGAGGCCGAAGCCCCCCTCCCCTGTTCAATGTTGCGCGAACATCAGATCGTGAGCGAGTGCCGCTTGAAGTCGGTCACCGTGAGGTCCTTGTCCACGCTCTTGAGGTACTGCTCCACGCTCAGCTTGTTGTCCTTGATGAACTCCTGGGCCAGCAGGGTGCTCTCCTTGAAGAACTTGTTGAGACGGCCCATGGCGATCTTCTCGGCCATGTCGGCGGGCTTGCCCTCCTGGATGGCCAGCTCCTTGCCGATCTCGATCTCCTTGTCGATCACGCTCTGGGGCACCGTCTCCTTGTTGACGGCCACGGGGGCCATGGCGGCCACCTGCATGGCGACGTCCTTGGCGGCGTTCTCAAAGCCGGCCTTGTTGAGGCCCACGACGCTGGCCACCTTGTTGCCCGGGTGGTTGTAGGCCAGCACGAAGGCGGCCTTCACCTCATGGCAGGCGCTGATGTCGATCTTCTCGCCGATGACGCCGGTCTGCTCCACGAGCTTCTCGGCGATGCTCAGCCCGTTGCTGTCATACGGCAGGGCCTTGAGGGCCTCCACACTGCCCACGCCCTTGTCCAGGGCGGACTGGGCCATGCGCTCGGCCATGGCGGCGAAGTCGGCGTTCTTGGCCACGAAGTCGGTCTCGCAGTTCACGCACACGAGCACGCCTCGGGTACCATCGGCGGTGGTCTTGGCGATCACCAGGCCCTCGTTGGCATCCCGGTCGGCGCGCTTGGCGGCCACTTTCTGGCCCTTCTTGCGCAGGATGTCGATGGCGGCATCGAAGTCACCATTGGCCTCGCTCAGGGCCTGTTTGCAATCCATCATGCCTGCGCCGGTCATCTGGCGCAGTTTGTTCACGTCGGCGGCGGTGATGGCCATGGTCGTGCTCACTTGCGTTCGGTTGATATTGGGGTTCAGTTGGCCTCCTCCTCGCGGCCCTCGGCCTCCACCTCCTCGCCCTCCTCGGTCTCCTCGGCCTCGCCCTCGGGCAGGCTGCTCTTGTCGTTCTTGCGCTCCTCGAGGCCCTCGTTGATGGCGGCGATGGCCACGTCGACGATCAGCTCGATGCTCTTGGTGGCATCGTCGTTGGCCGGGATGGGGAAATCCACCAGGGTGGGGTCGCTGTTGGTGTCCACCATGGCGAACACCGGGATGTTGAGCTTGCGGGCCTCGGCCACGGCGATGTGCTCCTTCACGATGTCCACCACGAAGAGGGCGGCGGGCTGGCGGGTGAGGTCTGCGATGGAGCCCAGGTTCTTCTCCATCTTCTCGCGCTGGCGCATCACCTGCAGGCGCTCGCGCTTGCTCATGTTGTCGAAGGTGCCGTCGGTCTTCATCCGGTCGATGGCGGCCATTTTCTTGATGGCGCGGCGGATGGTGCCGAAGTTGGTGAGCATGCCACCGCTCCAGCGCTCGGTGACATAGGGCATGCCGGTGGCTTTCACCTTCTCGGCCACGATGTCCTTCGCCTGCTTCTTGGTGGCGACGAACAGGATCTTCTTGCCGCTCCGTGCAACGCTCTTCAGGGCGGAGGCCGCCTCGTCGAGCTTGACGACGGTCTTGTTGAGGTCGATGATGTGGATCCCCTTCTTCTCCCCGAAGATGTACGGGGCCATGTTGGGGTTCCACTTGCGGCGCAGGTGACCGAAGTGGACGCCGGCGTCGAGCAGTTTGTTGAAATCAGTGCGGGCCATGTGCGTTGTCTGGTACTGGGTTCACGTTCCTTGTTCCCGTTGAGCAGGCATCCGGGTGGTAGCCTTTCCCGCTAGGCGGGACCGAGTCCGTCCGGATTGGATGCTGAACCCGCCGGTGCCAGGGCCCGTGCGGGTCTCGCAAGCGCGGGCTTAACGCTTGCTGAACTGGTAGCGCTTGCGCGCCTTCTTGCGGCCGAACTTCTTGCGCTCCACGGCACGGGGGTCGCGGGTCATGAGGTTCTCGGCCTTGAGCTTGGGTTTGTTCTCGGCGTCGGCCTCCACCAGCGCGCGGGCGATGCCCAGACGGAGGGCGTCGGCCTGGCCGGTGATGCCACCGCCGTCCACGCGGGCCTGCACGTCGTACCTGCCCTCGGTGCCCGTGAGCTTGAAGGGCTGGTTCATCTTGAACTGCTGGGCCAGCAGGGGGAAGTACTCCTTGGCTTCCACGCCGTTCACGGTGACCGCGCCGCTGCCCTCGGTGAGGATCACGCGGGCCACGGAGGTCTTGCGGCGGCCGATGGTGTTGATGGGCTCCATCTTACTTGATGCTGTTCAGGTCGATCTTGCGGGGGTTCTGCGCGCCGTGCTTGTGCTCGGTGCCGGCCACCACGTGCAGGTTGTTGAACTGGGCGCGGCCCAGGCGGGTCTTGGGGAGCATGCCGCGCACGGCGATCTCCACCAGGGCCGTGGGCTTGCGGCGGTGCAGCTTGTGCGCCACCTCCACGGTGCGACCGCCGGGGTAACCGCTGAAGCGCTGGTACTCCTTGTCGTCCATCTTGGTGCCCGTGAGGCGCACCTTGTCGGCGTTGATCACCACCACGTGGTCACCGGTGTCCACGTGCGAGGTGAAGGTCGGCTTGTGCTTGCCGCGCACCAGCATGGCCACCATGCTGGCCAGGCGGCCCAGCGTTTCGTTCTCGGCGTCCACCAGGAGCCATTCCTTGGTGACGGTGGCCTTGTTGGCCATGCTCGTCGTATGCGTTGTCGATGCCATGGGCGTGCGGGTCGGATACACCTCCCCTCGGAAGGGGCCGCGAAGTTAGATCCTTTCCGTGATCGCACAAACGCCACCGTGCACAAGTTCCCCACCGCACCGTACACCGAGCCCGACCGGCCCAAGGAAGGACGGGCGGACCGAAAGGCCGCCCGTCCCATTATCTCCTTGTTGCTCAGGACCTTATACGATCTACGGCAGCTGCTGGACCTTCACGGCCGTGGGCAGCGTGCCGCCCACCGACTGCAGGATCGGGTCCCGGTCGTTGTTGCTGCCGGTGTACTTCACCACCCCGTCCAGGTTGACGTCCTCATCCAGATATCCGGGAGCCGTGGCCGTGGGCACCGTGCCGCCCACCCCCACCAGGATCGGGTCGCGGTCGTTGTTGCTGCCGGCATACTTGATGGTACCCTCCCCGGTGACGTCCCCCGCCCACAGCACCATCACGCCGTTGCGGTTGCGGCGGGCATCGGTGCCATAGGTGGGCGTCGACGGGCTGGTGAGGTCGATCATCGTGTTCCAGTCACGCAGCAGCACCGGCTGGAAGGTCATCGCCCCCAAGTGGTTGCGGTGGCGCACCACCACGTGGTAGTCGCCGGCCGCCACGGTGGGGAAGGTGATGGTCTGTTCGCCGCCGGGCATCATCACATCACCGGAGCGCTGCACCAGCACCGCGCGTGTGGCCACCACCTGCGTGGGGTTGGCGTTGTTGCGCAGCTCCACGAGCGCCCAATCCACCGGGGCGGTCATGCCCTGGCGGGCCAGCACGTCCGGCGCGGCCTGGGTGTTGAGGCCATAGGGATCCATGGCGGGCAGCAGACCGGCCGGGCCCAGGTCCGCCTTCATGCCACCGGTCTGGTAGGGACCGTCGAGGAACATGCGCAGGTTCACCCGGGCATGGGTATCGTCCTGGTCGAGGATGCCATCGGCATCGGCATCCACCCCCATGCGGATGCGGGTGGTGGGTTGCACCAGCGTCCAGCTCAGTGGGCCACCCGAGCCCTGCGCGGAGGACACCAGCTGGGCGTGGGTCACCGTCTGCCCGGCGATGTCGCTCTGGTAGTTCTCCCCGCCCAGGTAGTAGAAGCCGCGCATCACGCCGCCGTAGCGGCCCTTCACGATCATGCCGTACTCGGTGGGACGATCGTTCGCCAGGTTCTTCATGGTGGTGAGGCGGGTGGTGCTGCCGATGGTGCTGCCGTTCACCGTCTCCCGGAAGCCCACGGCCGGCATCGCGTCGTTCACCACATTGCTGGACAACGGGAAGTTGAAGCTCTGCGGACTGTTGTTGAAGTTGATACCCCCTGACCACGACAGCAGCTCAGGCTCGTAGTCGCCCAGGTAGTTGGCCACACCACCGCCATTGAACCAGGTCTCCATCACCCCCTCGCTCATCATGCCGAAGCCGCTGGTGCACTCGGTGGTGTTGTAGAAGAAGCCGTTCTTGCGGTAGGTGCTGCGCAGGTCGGCCGCCATGTTGCGGTTGGGACCGAAGTCGACCAAGGTCCCCGCGCCCGTGCCCTCCACGTTGCCGTTGCCGGGCAGTTCACCGCGGCCGGTCTGGGCGTTGTGGCAGTGCGAGCAGTTCACCTGCACGCTCACGAACAGGTTCACGGCCGGTGGAACGGTCTGGAAGGTGGTGCCGGTGCCCCGCACGCGGTTGGGGTTGAGGCGCAGGGTGCTGCTCTCGCTCTCGGGCCGCAGGGTGCGGAAGGGGTTGGGCACGTACCAGGTGGCGGCCAGGAAGTCGGCGAACTCCTGCATCTCCCCTTCGGACTTCGGGGCGTCCATGCCTTGCAGGTGCTGGAAGGCCCCGGCGAACTCGCCGAAGTTCCGCTTGTCGCCGCGCCAGTGCAGGTTGCCGCGGCCACGGCCGATGATGTCGATGAGGAATTGCGTGGTCTTCACGCCCTTCATGGGGTGCAGCACCTTGCCGTCCACGGTGTCCATGGGCAGGCTCGGGTCGCCGAGGTCCCAGCCCAGGCGGTCCCAGCGGCCGTCCACGTGGCAGCTGCCGCAGGCGATGTGGCCGGTGCCGGAGCCTTCGTGCGTGTTGTACAGGTGCTTCCGCCCGGCCTTGATCACCATCGGGGTGGGATCGAAGAAGTTGGCCCGGGCCACCTCCTTGTTGGTGGCGAGGTCCACGGTGCTCACCGTGCCCTCGAACTTGTTGAGCACGTAGGCGCGGGTGTTGCCGGCGTTCAGCTTGATGCCCGTGGGACCCTCGCCCACCGGGATGGGCTCCGCCAGGTTGCGCGTGCCATCGCTGTTGATCACCACCACGTTGTTGGAGCCCATGCCGGTGACGTAGGCCTTGGTGCCGTCCGTGGTGAAGGCGATGCCGCGCGGGTCGCCGAGGGACTGCTTGCGCAGGGCCGGGGCCACGCTCGGGGTGGTGTAGGTGAGGTGCGGGTTGAGGTCGGTGATGGTGTTGGCCCCGCCCACGCTGGAGAACCGGCTGATGTTCACCCGGAGGAACTTGCCGTTGAGGATGGGCTCGAAGCGCACCTCGTTGGTGGCATCGGTGCCCACCACGCTCACCTGGCCGTTGATGGGGTTCACCGCCATCGCCATCAGGATGTTGCCCAGGCGGGTCTGGTACTGCACGCTCCCGGTGCTGGGGGCGTTGGCATCGATCACGGCCACATCCCGGTCGGGCATGTCCCAGCCCGCGATGCGGGCCTTGCCGGCCGCATTCCCGCTCACCATGTTGGTCCAGTTGCCACCGTTGTCATCCAGCCATTGGCCGGCGGCGTTCTTGCGCACGATGATGCTGTGCGTGTTGATCAGGTTGGTGGGGTTGGCCGGGTTCATCGGCGGGTTGAAGCCCGTACCGGCGTTGGGGATGGGCACCACGCCCGCATAGGGCCCTGCGGGGTTGGTGGCATCGTTCGGGATCACCGTGCAGCCTCCTTGCGGAGAGCAGATGCCGAAGCGGTTGGTCCCGTGCTGGAAGTTGAAGAAGGTGTTGCCGTTGAGGACGGTGGTGGCGTTGCCGCTCTCGAAGAAGGCACAGTACACGGTGTTCCCGTTGGGGCTCACGGCCAGGGCACGGGGCTGCTCGCCCTTCAACAACACCTCGGTGGGCGCCGCGCTGAGGTCGGCGAGGTTGAACACCTGCACGCTCTCGCGGCCGGCGCAGGACACGAAGGCCTTGGTGGCGGGCACGCCCCCGGCGAAGACCACGTCGGCGGGTTCATCCTCGGTGAGCAGGCTGCGCACCACGATGTTCTGGGTGAGGTCCACGATGCTCACCTCGTCGCTCACCTGGTTCACCACCCAGGCTTCGGTGTTGCTGCGCACCCGCACGGTCACCGGGTCGAGGCCCACCGGGATGCTGGCCTGCAGCAGCAGGTTGTTGGGCGTCACCTGGAACACCTCCAGGGCGTTGTTGGCCGTGTTCACGGCCAGCAGCTTGGTGCCGTCGGGCGTCAGGTCGAGCGGGTGCACATGGGCGCTCTCGAAGTTGACGAACTGGTTCGCCGGCACGGCCGAGCCCACATTGGGCAGCTCGTAGGCCTGGAAGGCCGAGGTGAAGAGCACGCCCCCCAGGAGGGCGCCAGCGATCAGGAACTTGTTGCGCGTAATGAGCTTGACCATGGATCCGGGATGTGTTGACGCCGCTTCTCCCCCGCACAAGGGTCGGGGAAGTTAAGCGGATCGCCCGCAAAAGGGAAATCCCGAAGGCGCTCAGGCGATGACGGCCAGCTCGCGGCCCACCTTGGCGAAGGCGGCCAGGGCGTTGTCGATGTGGGCGTCGGTGTGGGCCGCGCTCAGCTGCACCCGGATGCGGGCCGTGTCCTTGGGCACCACGGGGTAGAAGAACCCGATGACGTAGATGCCTTCGTCCAGCAACCGGTCGGCCATCACCTGGCTCAGCTTGGCATCGCCGAGCATCACGGGCACGATGGCCGCGCCGGCGCCACGGGTCTTGAAGCCCAGGGCCTCGATGCCGGTGCGGAAACGGTCCACGTTGCGCTCCAGCCGGTCGCGGAGCTCGGTGGTGCGGCTCAACAGGTCGATCACGGCGATGCTGGCGCCCACGATGGCCGGGGCCAGCGAGTTGCTGAAGAGGTAGGGCCGGCTGCGCTGCCGCAGCATCTCGATGATCTCCCGGCGACCGGTGGTGTAGCCGCCCATGGCGCCGCCGAGGGCCTTGCCCAGGGTACCGGTGATGATGTCCACGCGACCCATCACGCCACAGTGCTCCACGCTGCCCCGGCCGGTCCTCCCGATGAAGCCGGCGGCATGGCACTCGTCCACCATCACCAGCGCCTCGTGCCGATCGGCCAGGTCGCAGATGCCCTTCAGGTCGGCCACGATCCCGTCCATGCTGAACACGCCGTCGGTGACCACGATGATGTGCCGGCACCCGTCGGCGCGGGCCGCTTTGAGCTGCTGCTCCAGGTCGGCCATGTCGTTGTTGGCGTAACGGTAGCGTCTGGCCTTGCACAGCCGCACCCCGTCGATGATGCTGGCGTGGTTGAGCGCATCGCTGATGATGGCGTCCTCCTCACCCAGCAGCGGCTCGAACACCCCGCCGTTGGCGTCGAAGCAGGCGGCGTAGAGGATGGTGTCCTCCGTGCCGTGGAACTCCGCCAGCTTCCGCTCCAGCTCCTTGTGGATGTCCTGGGTGCCGCAGATGAAGCGCACACTGCTCATGCCGTAGCCGTGCGTGTCGAGGGTGGCATGGGCGGCCTTCACCACCTCGGGGTGCGAACTGAGGCCCAGGTAGTTGTTCGCGCAGAAGTTGAGGACCTGCCGGCCGTTGACCGTGATCTCGGCGCCCTGTTCACTGGTGATGACGCGCTCGCGCTTGAACAGGCCGGCCTCGTCGATGGCCTTCAGTTCGCGCTGCAGGTGGTGCTGGAGGGGGCCGTACATGGGTGCCGGGTGTGGTGGGCGGCGAAGGTACTGGCAGGGCTGCTTGCCGGGTAAGCGCGCCACGGCCCATGCAATCTCTTGGTTATGAAAGCATTAATTCTTCCTTGGGGGTTATCAACATATGTTGACAACTTTTCTCGTTCGTCTATCTTCGCACCTTCTTCATCGAACCCATGCGTGCCTTCATCACCAAAAATCCGGTGCTCACCTTCGTGGTGTTCACGTGGATCCTTCAATGGGGCCTCATCGGCATCGTGATGCAGATCACCCCCGAGGGCCTGCACGTGACGGAGGACGCCACGGCCCATATGGTCTTCCGGCTGCGGTTGCTGGGGCCGCTTCTGGTCTGCCTGGCGGTGACCTACTACCTGGAGGGGGGCAAGGGCGTGGGGAAGCTGTTCGCGGCCTACTCGCGGTGGAAGGTGCCCGCACCCTGGTACGCGCTCGCCTTCAGCTGGAAGTTCATCAATGCCTACCTGGCCATCGGGTTCGTGTTCCTGATCAACGGGACCTTCCCGGGCCTGTACGTGGACCGCTTCTGGGAGGGCTGGGCGATCAACCTGCCGGCCATCATCTACATCGCGCTGATGGAGGAGACCTCCTGGATGAAGTTCGGGGTCACCCGCTTGCAGATGCGCTACAACGCCCTCACCTCGGCCCTGATCATCGGCTTCTGCTGGGGCATGTGGTACATGCCCATGCTGATCATCAACGAAGGCGTTCCGCCGGGCTACCCGGTGCCGGTGTTCATGGGTTGCATGCTGGGCCTGGGCATCATGCTCACCTGGGCCTACAACATGACCCGCAGCGGGTTGGTGCTGCTGGTGATGCAGATCATCAGCAACACGGCCTTCTTCGTCACCCCGGTGCTCTTCGCGGTCACCAACGACCAGAGCTACATCGTGGCCTACAGCTGGGTGTTCATGGCGTTCTGCGCCGCGCTGCCCATCCTGTTCGGGGCGAAGGACCTGGCGCGTCGACCCCGGGCACGGTGGGATACGGACACCGTGTTCCCCGCTCCGGATGAGCAGGAGGAGGTGGTGCGCCGCCCGGTGGCGATGAGCGCATCGCACCGGCGGTGAACGCTCACCCCTTATCCACCACGCGGGGCACCTTGAAGTAGTCGCTGTCCTTCACCGGGGCGTTGCGCAGCGCGTCCTTCTTGCTGACGCCAGGAAGGACCACGTCCTCCCGCAGCACGTTCTCCTCCTCGGTCATGAACACGAGGGGCTCCACACCGCGGGTGTCCACCTGGTTGAGCTGTTCCACGAAGGACAGCACGCGCTCCATGTCCTTCAGGATCGCCGCACGCCGGGCGGGGTCGCTGAAGTCGAGCCGTGCCAGTTCGGCGATGCGGTCCAGGGTGGCGTCATCCAGCTTCATGCTCCAACAGGGGTGCTTCGATGAGGTCGAACACGCGGTGCCGCAAAGCTATCACATCGCTCTCCTGCAGGCCGGTGGTGTGCACGGCGGGGTGCACCACGGCCCGGCTGATGCCGGGATGACCGCGGCTCAGCAGGTCCTCCGGATCACCGAAGAGGCGCCAATGGTTGAGGAAGGTGACCGGCACCACCGGCACCTGCTTCTCGATGGCCAGCCGGAAGGCGCCGTCCTTGAACGGCTTCATGCGCGGCACCGTGTGCGGGATCGTGCCCTCCGGGAAGAGCACCACGCAGGCGCCGCTGTCCAACGCCTTGGCGGCACGGCGGAAGGCCTTCGCCGCCTCGATATGGCTGCCGCGGTTCACGGCGATGTCCATGTCCTTGAAGAAGATGCGGAACAAGGGCCAGCGCTGCAGTTCGTACTTGCCCATCATCAGGAAGTAGTGCGGCACCAGGTTGAACATCTGCACGATGTCGATGTAGCTGCTGTGGTTGCTCACCACCACGTAGGGCGGATCGGGGAGGCGCCCACGCCAGGTGACCTTCTGCGGGAACAGCCCGGCCCAATGGAGGAAGGCCCCCCAGACGCGCTTCAACCGGAAGGCGACGCGGTAGCGGCTCGGGCGATGCACCGTCAGCTTGAACGGGATGTAGAGCACCAGAAGGCTGAGCCAGAACACGATCCCGAACCAGAGCTTGTAGGCCAGACGCAGCGGGGCGAAGAGCCATTTGAGCACGGGGCTCCTGCGCTCCTCGCCCGTGCGGATGGCCGGACGGTCGTGGTGAGGATGCGCAGGCATGGCCGGTGGGAAGCCCGCAAAGCTAACCGGCTATCTTCGCGACCCTTCCCATGACCCGCGTCCTCACCGGCATTCAGAGCACCGGCACCCCGCACCTCGGCAACGTCCTTGGCGCCATCCGGCCGGCGGTCTCCCTGGCGAACAGCGGCGCCGGGGGATCGTTCCTGTTCATCGCCGACCTGCACGCCCTCACCCAGGTGAAGGACCCGGAGGCCATGCGCGAGAACACCGACCGGGTGGCGGCCGCGTGGCTGGCCTGCGGGCTCGATCCCTCACGTTCGGTGTTCTACCGGCAGAGCGATGTGCCCGAGGTCACCGAACTGGCCTGGTACCTGAGCTGCTTCTTCCCTTACTCGCGCCTGGCGTTGGCGCACAGCTTCAAGGACAAGGCCGATCGCCTGGAGGACGTGAACGGCGGGCTCTTCACCTACCCGATGCTGATGGCGGCGGACATCCTGCTGTACGACGCGGAAGTGGTGCCGGTCGGCAAGGACCAGAAACAGCACCTGGAATTCACGCGGGACGTGGCCGAGCGTTTCAACCATCAGATGGGCGACACCTTCGTGCTGCCCGAGGCCCGCACCGACGAGGCCGTGATGATCGTGCCGGGCACGGACGGGGAGAAGATGAGCAAGAGCCGGGGCAACCTCATCCGCCTCTTCGCCCCCGAAAAGGAGCTCAAGCAGGAGGTGATGGGCATCGTGACCGACAGCGCACCGCTGGATGCCCCGAAGGATCCCGAGGCCAACACCGTGTACCGGCTGTTCAAGTTGGTGGCCCCTTCGAACGCGGTGGCCGACATGGCCGCGAAGTTCCGCGCGGGCGGGTATGGCTATGGCCACGCCAAGAAGGAGCTGCTCGCCGCGCTGCTCGACGGGTTCCGCGCCGAGCGGGTCACCTTCGACCAGCTGATGAACGACCGCGGTGAGATGGAGCGGCAGTTGCGCATCGGCGCCGAAAAGGCGCGTACCGTCGCCGCGGCCACCCTGTCGCGGGTCCGCGAGCGACTCGGACTTCGCGCACGATGACCGTGGGCAACCTTGTTCGTAACCTTTGGGCAACCTGACCGGAGGGGCCATCACACGCCGTTGGCCGTGGCGTAAACTTGCGCCCATCCTCCACCACCGGGCACGTTGAGCGGAACGAAGCGTATCGGAAGCGCACTGATATCGGTCTATCACAAGGACGGGCTGGGCCCCATCGTCCACGAACTGCATCGGCTCGGTGTCACGCTTTACAGCACCGGTGGCACGCAGGAGTTCATCGCCTCACTGGGGGTCCCCGTGGTGCCCGTGGAGGACCTCACGAGCTACCCGAGCATCCTGGGCGGTCGCGTGAAGACCCTGCACCCGAAGGTGTTCGGCGGCATCCTGGGGCGGCGCGACCTCGCGAGCGATGTGGCGCAGCTGGAGGAGTATGCGATCCCGCCGATCGATCTGGTGATCGTGGACCTCTACCCCTTCGAGGCCACGGTGGCCGCCGGCGGCAGCGAACAGGCCATCATCGAGAAGATCGACATCGGCGGCATCAGCCTGATCCGCGCAGGGGCCAAGAACCACGCTGACGTGGTGATCATCGCTTCGCAGGCCCAGTACGGCGACCTGTTGGCCATCCTGCGCGAACAGGACGGGAGCACGGAGCTGGCGGAGCGAAAGCGGCTGGCGGGGCTGGCCTTTGGCGTGAGCAGCCGCTACGACAGCGCGATCCATGGATGGTTCACCGGCGGGTCGGAGGTCCTGCCCCCCCTCACCGGTCAGCCCACCCACACGCTCCGGTACGGCGAGAACCCCCACCAGCCGGCGAGCTTCCATGGCGATCTGGACGGCCTGTTCGAGCAGGTGCATGGCAAGGCGCTCAGCTACAACAACCTGCTGGACCTGGACGCGGCGCTGGAGCTCATCGACGATCTGGCCACGCTGCCGGGCGTCCCCTTCGCCATCCTGAAGCACAACAACGCCTGCGGTGCCGCGGTGCGCCCCACGGTGAAGGAGGCCTGGGACGCGGCCCTGGCCGGTGATCCGGTGAGCGCCTTCGGCGGCGTGCTCATCACCACCGCACCGATCGACAAGGTCACCGCGGAGGCCATCGACACCATCTTCTTCGAGATCATCTGCGCACCGGACTATGCCCCTGAGGCCTTGGAGGTGCTGCGCCGCAGAAAGAACCGCATCATCCTGGTACGGCGGGCCTCGGGGCACCTCGCGCGCAAATGGCGCAGCGCATTGAACGGCCTGCTCGTTCAGGCTCCGGACGAGGTGGTCGACGGCGGGGCGGACATGCGCACGGCCACACGCCGCACGCCGGCGGAGGCGGAGTTGCAGGACCTGGTCTTCGCCAACATCCTGGTGAAGCACACGAAGAGCAACGCCATCGTGCTCGCCAAGGACCGGCAGCTGCTCGCGAGCGGAACGGGCCAGACCAGCCGCGTGGACGCGTTGGAACAGGCCATCGCGAAAGCGGGGAAGTTCAACTTCGACCTGAAGGGGGCGGTGATGGCCAGCGATGCCTTCTTCCCCTTCCCGGACTGTGTGACCATCGCCGGTGCGGCCGGGATCACGGCGGTGGTGCAGCCGGGCGGCAGCATCAAGGACCAGGAGAGCGTGGACGCCTGCGACGAACGCGGGATGGCCATGTGCATCACCGGCAACCGACACTTCAAACACTGACGCGTCCGCATGGGCCTGCTCAACTTCTTCACCCAGGAGATCGCGATCGACCTCGGGACGGCGAACACCCTGATCATCCACAACGACAAGGTGGTGGTGGATGAGCCGAGCATCGTGGCGGTGGACCGCACCACGGGTCGGGTGATCGCCATCGGCCGCCAGGCGCAGCAGATGCACGGCAAGACGCACGAGAACATCAAGACGGTAAGGCCGTTGCGCGACGGGGTGATCGCCGATTTCCAGGCGGCCGAGGAGATGATCAAGGGCATGATCAAGATGATCAAGCCGGGCCGGCAGCTGTTCACCCCGAACCTCCGCATGGTGATCTGCATCCCCAGCGGCATCACCGAGGTGGAGAAGCGGGCCGTGCGCGACAGCGCGGAGCACGCCGGCGCCAAGGAGGTGTACCTGATCCACGAACCCATGGCCGCCGCCATCGGCATCGGCATCGACGTGGAGGAGCCGATGGGCAACATGATCATCGACATCGGGGGCGGCACGTCGGAGATCGCGGTGATCGCCCTGGGCGGCATCGTGTGCGACAAGAACATCCGCGTGGCCGGTGACGAGTTCACTCAGGACATCGAGGAGTACATGCGCCGCCAGCACAACATCCTGGTGGGCGAGCGCACCGCCGAGCAGATCAAGATAGAAGTGGGCGCTGCGATGACCGAACTGGAGAACCCTCCACCGGATTATGCCGTGCGTGGGCGCGACCTGATGACGGGCATCCCCAAGGAGATCACCGTCACCTACAGCGAGATCGCGCAGGCGCTGGACAAGAGCATCAGCAAGATCGAGGAGGCGATCCTGAGCGCCTTGGAGGCCACCCCGCCCGAACTGAGCGCGGACATCTACAAGACGGGCATCTACATGGCCGGCGGAGGGGCTCTGCTGCGCGGGCTGGACAAGCGCATCAGCATCAAGACCAAGCTTCCGGTGCACGTGAGCGAGGACCCGTTGCGGGCCGTGGCGCGCGGCACCGGCATCGCCCTGAAGAACATCGACCGGTTCCAGTTCCTGATGAGGGAGTAATGAGCTGCGAGTGACGAGTGGCGGGTGCTGCCACGGGGCCTGCGGCCGGCCATCAGGGCAGCACCTGCCACTCGCCGCTCGTCACTCGCCACTCGACCATGCGCGACCTCTTCCGCTTCCTCTTCCGCATCCGCAGCACGCTGCTCTTCCTGCTGCTGATGGCGCTGGCCTACGGATGGGCGCTGAACGGCAATGAGCACCACCGGTCGCGCGCCATCGGCTCGGCCAACACCGCGATCGGCACGCTGTACACCTGGCGATCGGACGTGACCACCTACGCCGGGCTGCGCGAGGAGAACGAGCGGCTGGCCCGCGCCAACGCCGACCTGATGACGCGCGGACGCGGCAACTACGCCCCGGTCTCCGCGCGGTTCATCGCCTTCCACGACACGGTGCACGAACAGCGCTACACGCACCTGGCCGCACGGGTGGTGAACAGCACCACCCACAAGCAACGCAACAGCCTCACGCTGGACAAGGGCGGCCTGGCCGGCGTGGCGCCCGACATGGGCGTCATCGGCGACCAGGGCATCGTGGGCGTGGTGCGGCAGGTGGGCCCCCGCTTCTGCGTGGCCGCAAGCGTGCTCGACCCGGACCTGAACACGAGCGTGCAGCTGAAACGCACCGGGCACTTCGGCCTGCTGAGCTGGGACACCGGCGACCCGCGCACGGCCTCCGCGGTGGACATCGCCAAGCACGCCCCGGTGGCCGTGGGCGATACGCTGGTGACGCGCGGAGGCGACGGCATCTTCCCGGCGGGCGTCGATGTGGGCGTGGTCACCGAGGTGGTCAACGACCCCAGCAGCAACTATCACACGATCCGCCTGCGGCTCACCGAGGACCTCACGCGCGGCGGCCATGTATACATCGTGAAGGACCTGCACCGGGTGGAACGGGACACGCTGGAGGCACGCACCCAGGCCCCATGATCGCCACCATCGTCGCCAACCTCCTGCGCTTCGTGGTGCTCATCGCCCTGCAGGTGATCGTGCTGGACCACCTCGACGTGGCGAACGGCTGGCTGGTGCCCTACCTCTACGTGCTCTTCCTGCTGATGCTGCCCTTCGAGCTGCCGGCCTGGTCCCTGCTGCTGGCCGGAGGCGCCATGGGCGGGCTGATGGACCTGCTGAGCGACACACCGGGCATGCACACCACCGCGTGCCTCGTGATGATGTACGTGCGCGGCATCTGGCAGCGGCTCATCGCCCCACGCGAGGGATACGAGTACGGCATGCGCCCCGATGTTCAGCACATGGGCCTCTCCTGGACGCTCACCTACGCTGGGGTCCTTGTGCTCGTGCACCACCTGTGGCTGTTCTTCTTCGAACTGCACCGCTTCGACCGCGCGGGCGGCACCCTGCTGCGCGCCGTGGGCAGCGCGACCTTCACCCTGGTGCTGGTGCTGCTGGCCCAGTTCCTGATGCGCACCGACCGACGCGCCCGGGCATGAACTTCGAGGAGCGCAAATACGTCCTGATCGCCGCGGTGGTCCTGATCAGCTCGGTGTTCCTGCTGCGTCTTTTCTGGGTGCAGGTGGTGGACGACCAGTGGAAGGCCGAGGCGGCGAACATCAGTGAGCGCAAGGTGACCGTTTACCCCGCGCGCGGGCTCATCCTGGACCGGAACGGCGAACTCCTGGTGGCCAATACGCCGGTGTACGACATCATGGTGGTGCCGCGCGAGGTCGTCGCCTTCGACACCAATGCCTTCGCCGCCCTGGTGGGCGTGCCCGTCGATGAGGTGAAGCGGCGAATCGCCGAGGCCGGCCGTTACAGCAGCTACAAACCCTCGGTGTTCGAGAAGCAGATCACCGCGGACCAGTACGCCGCCATCGCGCCCCACCTGTCGAAGTACCAGGGCTTCTACGGGCAGAGCCGCACGCTGCGCACCTATCCGCGGCGCATCGCGGCGCACCTGCTCGGCTACCTGAGCGAGGTGGACGCGCGGAAGGTGGAACAGGACCCCTACTACAAACCGGGCGACGTGATCGGCGTGGGGGGGCTGGAGCAGTACTACGAGAAGGAGCTCCGCGGCCGGCGTGGCGTGAAGTACGTCGTGGTGGACGTTCACAACAAGGTGCAGGGGCCGTTCCGCGAGGGCCTGTACGACACCCTGGCGCACGAGGGCAAGCACCTGTACACCAGCATCGATGCCCGCATGCAGGCCTATGGGGAGCGCCTCATGAAGGGCAAGAAGGGCAGCATCGTGGCCATCGAACCCGCCACGGGCGAGATCCTCTGCCTGGTGACCTCCCCCACCTACGACCCCGAGCTGCTCGTGGGCCGGGTGCGCAACACGAACTATGGCGTGCTGCAGCGCGACAGCCTGAAGCCGCTCTTCGACCGGGCGTTGCAGGCGCAGTATCCCCCCGGCTCCATCTACAAGATCGTGCAGTCGCTGCTGGCGCTGCAGGACTCGGTCATCACGCCGAACACGGGCTTCCCGTGCAACAAGGCATTGGTCGGCTGCCACGCGCATCCCAACGCCGGCACCATCCAGAGCGCGATCCAGTACTCGTGCAACCCGTACTTCTACATGGTGTTCAAGCGGCTGATGGAGCAGGGTGATCACAAGGACCGCTTCACGGCCGCCAGCATCAACCTGGACCATTGGAACACGGGCATGCGGTCCTTCGGCCTGGGGCAGCGTCCCCGGGTCGACCTGCCTGCGCTCAAGGGGGGCAGCATCCCCGACACGAAGTTCTACGACCGCATCTACGGCAAGGGGCGCTGGGCCTTCAGCACCATCTACAGCGTGAGCATCGGGCAGGGCGAGGTGCTGGTGGTGCCCATGCAGATGGCGAACCTGGCGGCCATCTTCGCCAACAAGGGCTGGTACCGGGACCCGCATGTGGTGCGCGCCGTGGGCCGGCCGGACAGCCTGCTGCCGCAGTGGGAGGAGAAGCATGTGACCGATGTGGATGCGCACTGGTACGACCTGATCCAGGAGGGCATGCGGCGCGTGGTGAACGAACCCGGCGGCACCGCACGGCAGGCACGCATCCCCGGCATCACCGTGTGCGGCAAGACGGGCACGGCGGAGAACCCGCACGGGCAGGACCACGCGGTGTTCGTATGCTTCGCACCGATGGAGGAGCCGCGGATCGCGATGGCCGTGTACGTGGAGAACAGCGGTTTCGGCGGCACCTGGGCGGCGCCGATCGCCAGCCTGCTCATGGAGCAGTACCTCACGGACAGCATCAGCCGGCCCGACCTGGAGCAGCGCATGCTGGAGGCCGACCTGATCGCGCAGGAGAAGTTCTTCCGCAAGAAACCCAAGCCCCCCCGGAGCCGGCGATGAGCACCACACGCGACCGCATCACGGCGCATCTGGACCCGGTGCTGGTGATCCTGTACCTGGTGCTGATGGGCGCCGGCTGGGCCAACATCTACTCCGCGGCCTACCACCCCGACCATCCCGGCCTGTTCGACCAGGGCATGGAGTACGGGCGCCAGAGCGTGTGGATCGTGGCCAGCCTGGTGCTGGGCGCCGGCATCCTCCTCATCCAGGGCCGCTTCTTCCGCGACCTCGCCTGGGCCATCTACGCGGTGGTGCTCGTCCTGCTGGCCCTGGTGCTGCTCGTGGGCAAGGAGGTGAACGGCGCCAAGGCCTGGTTCGGTGTCGGCAGCTTCGGCATCCAGCCCGCCGAGTTCGCCAAGTTCGCCACGAGCCTGGCGCTCTCCCGCTACCTCAGCGGCCTGAAGGCCCTGGCCGACCTGCGTTCGCGCGCCATCGCCACGCTCCTCATCCTGGCCCCGGTCGCCCTGATCATGCTGCAGCCCGACACGGGCACCGCGCTGGTCTCCGGTGCCTTCATCCTGGTGCTCTATCGCGAGGGCTTGTCCGGCAACATCCTGCTGATCGCCATCGTGGCCGCGGTCCTCAGCGTGCTGGCGCTGATCCTCAAGGAGAGCAGCTTCGGCCTGCCCTTCACCGAGGTGCGGCTGGGCGGCCAGTACTTCCTCATGGCCCTGATCGCCGGGTTCGCCCTGCTGGCCTTCTGGGCGGTGCGGAACCTGGTGGTGCGGCGCTACCGCAAGCGCTTCTACGGCCTCATTCTTTTCGCGCTGCTGGGGAGCATCGGCTTCATCAGCAGCGTGGACCACCTGGTGAGCGGGCTGGCCCAGCACCAGCGCGACCGCATCCTGGTGATGCTCGGGCAGATGGAGGACCCCCAGGGGCTCGGCTACAACGTGAAGCAGAGCCAGACGGCGATCGGCAGCGGCGGTTTCTCGGGCAAGGGCTACCTGAAAGGCACCCTGACCAAATACAAGTACGTGCCCATGCAGAGCACCGACTTCATCTTCTGCACGGTGGGCGAGGAATGGGGCTTCCTGGGGACCACGACGGTGGTGCTGCTCTTCACGCTGCTCATCCTGCGGTGCATCCAGATCAGCGACCGGCAGCGGAGCCGGTTCTCGCGCATCTACGCCTACTGCGTGGCCTGCGTCTTCTTCCTGCACCTGATGATCAACGTGGGCATGACCATCGGTCTTGCGCCTGTGATCGGCATCCCACTGCCCTTCTTCAGCTACGGCGGCAGCTCGTTGCTCGGCTTCACCATCCTGCTGGGCATCCTGGTGCGGCTGGACGCCGAACGCCTCACCCAGCTGCGCTGAAACGAGGAGCGGGCCCCGAGAGGCCCGCCCGCAAAGAGGATCAGCGGTCCGCTCAGTAGAACCGGCTGCGTTCGTCCACCACGTTGGCGGCCTCGCGCAGGGCGCCGAACAGATTGCCCTCGGCCCGGCCCTGCATGCGCTGCAACAGGCTGGTGCGTTCGGCGTTCACGTCGGCCAGTTCGGGCGCAGGTGTCAGGGCGGTCATGTTCACCACGTACACCGCATTGTCGCCCTTGATGGGGCCGCGGGTCTCCCCGGCCGGGATGGCGAAGATGCTTCCGATGGCCTCGGTCTCGGTGAAGCCGCCGGGGATGCTGGTGGCGCTGAAGGCCAGGTCGGCGGCGTTCTGGACGGTGGTGCCCAGCTCTCCGGCCAGGGCGTTGAGGTCGGTCTTGCCCGTCATGCCGGCCATCCAGGCCTCGGCCTTCTTCTCCTTCACCGCCTCGCGGGTGAACACCTCACGCACATCATCGAGTTCGGGGCGGCCCTGGGCGCGCACCTTGCGCAGGAGGGCCACCACGTAGCTCTCGCCCACTTCGATGGGCTCGCTGGCCTTGCCGACCTCCGCGCGGTTCACCCAGCTGATGAGGCTGAACGGCTCCTGAAGACCGGGTACGAAACGCTGATCGGCGCGCAGTTCGTCCACGTTCATGAACTGAAGCCCACGCTGCTCCGCGGCGGCCTTCATGCTGTCGACCGTGGCGTGGTTGAGGCTGAACTCGTTGGCGGTCTTGTACACCTCCTTGTAAGTGGCGGGCAACGGCTTGATGCGGCGGGTGAGGCTCACCACGCGGCGCTCATCGCGGTCGCGTTGACCCAGCACCTCCACGATGTGGTAGCCGAAAGTGGTCTTGGCGATGGTGATCGCACCGACCTTCTCATCGAAGCTCGCCTTGGTGAACTCGGGCACCATGCGGGTACGGTCGAACCACTCGTAGACGCCGCCGTTGGGCACGCTGCCGGGGTCCTCGCTGTACTTCTTCACCAGGTCCTCGAACACGCCCTTGTTGCGCTTCACGGCGGCGAGCACGCTGTCGGCGCGTTGCTTCACCTCATCCTCGGGCTTGCCGCTCTGGGTGCTGAGCAGGATGTGGCGCACACGGGCCTCCTCCACCTGGGCCAGTTCCTTCACCTTCACCAGCTTGAAGTTCTGCCCCTCGCGGAACGGTCCCACCACGGTGCCCACGGCCGCGGCCTGGATCAGGCTGTCGTTGAGCGCATCGGCGGTGCCCGGGCTGTACGGGGTCACGGTGTAGCTCCGGTCCTCGCTGTTGGCGGTGATGAAGAGGGAGTCGTTGGTGGCGGCCTCCAGATCGGGCTTGAGAGCGGCCATCTCGGAGCGCAGCTGCTCGATGTCGGCGGCGGTGGCCGTCACCGGGAAGGTGACGTAGTCGAAGGCGCGCGACGGCTTCTGGACGTACCGCTTGTCGTCCTTGTGGGCCTCGTAATAGCGGCGCAGTTCCTGATCGCTGACGGTGTACAGGCTGTCCGGCTCACTGTCGTACCGCTTGGCCACGAAGTTGAACGAGGCCTTGGCGTTGCGCTGCATGTGGTCGTCCTTCACCTGGGCGGCGTTGACGAACACGCTCTTGCGCACCAGGGTGTTGTACTTCGTGATCAGCCGGTTGGTGATCATCCGGCGCTTCTGGATCTCGTGGTAGACCGGGGCATTGGTCTGCACGCTCTCGAAGTAGTTCCGGAGGGCATCCTTGCTGGGCTGTCCATCGGGCCCTTGGAAGTTGGGGTTGCCCTTGAACTCGGCCAGCACGTTGTTGCCGAAGCGGATGTCGTCGTACTCTTCCTTGCTGAGGGAGGAACCGAAGCCGGCCTCCTCGGCGCTGCGCAGCAGGGTGTGCTCACGCACCACCTCCTGCCACACGCTGTTGCGCACCTGCTCGGTCATCTGGCCGTCCACGGTCTGCCCGAAGTCGTTCCGGTAGCTGTCCAGTTCATCGCTCACGCGCTTCTCGAACTGCACCAGGGGGATCTCGTCGCCGTTGATGACACCGACGGCCTGGTCGTTGATGTTGCTGCCGCGGTTGCTGAAGAGGTCGGTGAGGATGAAGGCCACCATGGCGCCGCCCACCAGGACGAGGAGGAGGCCGCTGCGCTCACGGATCTTGCCAATGACTGCCATGGGTGCTCTGTTGAAAGGGGTGCAAATATAGGCGGCTGACCCTTAGGGGATATAGCCCTTCACGGGGTCGGTCACCAGCAGGCGCACCAGGTCGATGCGGCTGTGGGCGATCTGGGCCACGGTGAAGCGGAAAGGCCCCAGGTCGATCACCTGCCCCTGCTCGGGCAGCGAGCCGGTGTGGTGCAGCAGCAGGCCGGCCAGGGTGTCGTACTCCTCGCTCACCGGCAGGGCCAGTCGGTGGGCCTCCACCAGGTGCTCCACCTCGGTGCGGGCGCTCAGCAGGAACTCGTGCTCGCCCACCCGCTCCTCGATCCCCTCACCGCTGTCGTGCTCGTCCTCGATGTCGCCCACGATGGTCTCCACCACATCCTCGATGGTGAGCAGCCCGGCGGTGCCCCCGAACTCATCCACCACCACGGCCACATGGGTGCGCTGCTTGGTGAACTTCTGCAGGACCTCATCGGCCGGCATGGTGCCCGGGATGAAGTCCACCGGCCGCAGCACCGAGCGGATGGTGCGTGGCTTGCGGAACATCTCGTAGCTGTGCACGTAGCCGATGATGTTGTCGATGCTGTCCTTGTAGACCAGCATCTTGCTGAGGCCGCTCTCGGCGAAGCGCTGGTGGAGGACGCCCACGGGCTCCTCCACCTCGATGGCCTCGATCTCGGCGCGCGGCACCATGACATCGCGGGCCTTGGTGGCGCTCAGGGCCAGGGTGTTGCGGAAGTACTCCACCTCGGCGTCCATCTGCTCGGGCCGCGGGCCGTCGGCGCTCATCTCGCGCAGGAAGGCATCGAGGTCCACCCGCCCGAAGGTGGGGCGGCGCGCCTGGCCCCTGACCCCGAAGAGCCGCAGCAGGCCCTGGCTCACCCCGGTGAGCAGCATCACGAGGGGCCAGAGCAGCACATAGAGCAGGCGCAGGGGCAGGGCGAAGAGGGCCAGGCTGTTGTTGGGGTCGATGCGGAACACGGCCTTCGGAAGGAACTCCGCCAGGATGAGGATCACCAGGGTGCTGAGGCCGGTCTGGGCCGCCAGCACGAAGAGCTCATTGGGGTGGATGCCGCGCAGCCAGGGCTCCAGGACCTGGGCGGTCACCAGGCCGAAGACCACCAGGGCGATGTTGTTGCCCACCAGCAGCGCGCCGATGACCCGTGCCGGCCTGTCCAGCAACGGCGCCACCAGGACCGCCCACCACGCGCCCTGCTTGCGCTGAAGCTCGATGTAGAGCTTGTTGCTGGTGACGAATGCGATCTCGAGCCCCGAACAGAGGGCGGACACCAACAGGCTGGTGATGAGCAGGATGACGTCGGCCGTGGCCATGGGAGTGCCTAGGCCTTGCGGGCCCGGTCGTCCATGGCCTCCAGCTTGCCGCGCACCATGCGGCGCATGCCCCACATGGCCGCGGCGATCACGGGGAACCACAGCCAGCGCGCACCCTCCTGCCAGCCGTTCACGGCGATGGCCCAGATGGCGGCCAGCAGGGTGCCGATGGCCACGGCGAGCCAGAAATGCTCCATGAAGCGGTGGACCTTGCGCATGGCGGGTCAGGGGGCCTGGGTGGCGAAGGTATCGCCCGTGGCGACAACGAAGGTGCCGGTGATGCGCGTGATGGTGTAGCGGCTGAAGTCCTCATTGGCCTCCAGGCCCACCCCATGGATGACGTCGGTGCCGCGGGCGATGCGGACCGGCCGGTCGGTGTGCACCCGTCCGCTGTCCTGGCGCCACACCAGGTGCTCGGTCTCCAGCCGTTCGCCGCGGGCGTTGGTGAACACCACGTTCTCGCTGACCTCCATGCGCTTCTCGGCCGGCAGGATCACGCCACGACGGGCGGTGAGCACGCTGCCGGGCCTGCCGGTGCGATCGAAGAACGTCAGCTCCAGTCCCTCGCTCAGCTCGGTGCGGCGCCTGTCCTTGGCGAGGTGCTCGGCGATGCGGCCGGCACGCAGCCGGTTCTGCAGGCGCCCGCTGTCGGTGAAGAGGTACTCCGCATCGCTGGTGATGCGGTCCGGCGCGTCGGCGGCCACCTCCACGGCGGCCACACGGTCCAGGTCGTTGGTGCAGGCCACCGGCAAGGTGGCCAGTGCGCCGAGGACGAGCCAGGGCAGGGGGCGGCCCGCGCCCGGGGTCATTCGATGCGGCGCTTTCGGAACCACACCTCGCGGATATCCGGGGTGATGGTGAAGCCCACGTACAGGTCGAGGAAGCCCTCGCTGATCCGACCCGCCGAGGGGGTGGTGCGCTGGCCCAGGTCCGCTCCGATGGTGAAGCGCGAGCGCGTCATCGAGCCCATCAGGGGCAGCGACAGTCCGGCGCTCACCGCGGTCTCGCGCAAGGCCTCACCGCCCACGCGGAGGTAATCCTGAGCATGGCGCAGGCCAAGGCGATAGGTGGTGCGGCCCAGGAAGGAGCCGTTGCGCAGGCCGAGGGGGGTCCAGGCCGCGCCGACGGCATAGGCCATGCTCGGCCCCAGATCCTCCGGCAGGGTGTAGCCCTCCACGTCCAGGCGCAGGCTGCTCCAATCACGCAGACGGGCCTCGGCCGTCACGGTCCAGGTGGGGCTCACGAGCCCCACGCCCAGCCCCCAGGCGGTGGGAAGGCCTACGCTCCCGCGAGCCCCGTCCGAGAAGACGATGGTGTCGCGAAAGGTCTCCACCCCCGTGGTGGTGGCCGTGAAGGAGTTCACGAGCTCGGTGCGGCGCGCGCTGATGGCCAGGCCGGGGTCGACGCTCAGGGCCACGGTGTAGCGGAGCGGCTCCTCGTCCAGCGTGGTGCGGCGGCGCAGATCGCCGAGGTATTGCAGGCCGATGGTGGCCCCGGGGCCCCGCATCACCAGCGAGGAGAAGGCCTGGGTGTTGAGGTAGTTGGCGCCCTCGGGGTAGTAGGCCTTGCGGGTGCGCTCGATGCCCCCGAAGAGGTACACGAAATTCGCCCCGGCGGTGAGCTTGTGCCCGTTGCCCAGGGAGTCGCGCTTCTGCCACACCGTGGCCCCCACTCCGGCGAAGGCCTTGTTCAGGCCACCGGAACCCTCGTACGTGTAGCGGACGGTGTTTCCGTCGGGCAGGGTGCCACTGTCGCTGATGCGGTAGCCGACATCAGTGAACGGGGAAAGGCCCAGCGCAAGACCGGCCTTGCCTCTGGCGAAGGGGATCCCGACGCTGAGGCCCAGGGGCCGCACGGCGCTGCGCTGCTGTTCACCTTCATCGGAACGCAGACGCACCCAGCGGGCCAGGCCTCCGATCTCGAAGGTGGGCTTCAGCAGATGGGCGTAACTGGCGGGCTGCTGGGCACTGACGCTGTAGGGATCGGTGGCGGCCACGCCCACCCCGCCCATGGCGGCCTGCACCACCTGGTTGGTGTTCAGCAGGTCGCCGAAGCCGTATGAGCTGTAAGGGGACTCATCGCTCTCCTGCGCCTGCATCGGTCGCAGGCCCGCCAGTCCCAGGACCGCGAGGATGGAGGCGGTGATGCGCGAGCAGGACATGGAGGCCACGAAGGGTCAGGAGCGGGTCGGCAAAGATGCCACTTTTGAGGGCCGCAGCGTAGCCGGGCGCGGCACCGCCGGTGAGCACAACGGCCAGGTCGGGGTGTTGTTGCCGCAACTCGCCGATCATTCCGCTCAATTCGAACCGCACGCCGTGGTGGATGCCGGAGGCCAGGCCTCCCTGCGTGTCGGCACCCACGAGGGCCGGTCGACCGGGATCCTCCACCAGGGGGAGGCGCGCGCTGTACCGATGCATGGCCTGGCCGCGCATTCGGGGCCCTGGGCTGATGGCCCCGCCCACGAAGCCCGACCCGGGAAGCACGAGATCGTAGGTGATGCAGGTGCCCAGGTCGATGGCCAGGGCGGGACGATGGGGGAACAGGTGGTGCAACGCGGCCGCGTTGGCCAGGCGGTCCACCCCCAAGGTGCCGGGGCTCGCATAGGCGTTGGGCACAGGCGCGGGCGAGCCACCGGTGAGCTCCACCACGGGAGCATGCGGGTGGAGCAGCGGCAGCAGCGGGGCGACCGGAGCGCCCACCGAAGCCACCGCGATGTGCAGGGGACGGTCGGCGCCCAGGAAGTCGCGCAGCACCAGCGGGCCGAGCCGCTCCACCCGGGTGAAGCGCAGCACCCGGGTGCCGCGGAACAGCGCCAGCTTCACCCGCGAGTTGCCGATGTCGACCACCAGGTCGAGGTCGGGTTGGTCCGTGGATCCCATCCTCCTATCTTTGCCGCCCTTGTCCGCCGTCCTGTTCGGCAGGAAGCGGGCGAAACATAGGGTGCCTTAGCTCAGCTGGTAGAGCAACGGACTGAAAATCCGTGTGTCCCCAGTTCGATTCTGGGAGGCACCACCACCCGGAGGCCGGTCGCAGGACCGGCCTCCGGCGTTCAGGCGGGATCGTGGTCGGCCAGCCAGCGCCGTAGGGTGTTGAGGTGCTCGGCCTTCAGGGGATCGCGCTCGCGCTGGTTGGTGGCTGTGAAGAAGTGGTGCTCCTCCAGGAAGCGCACCTGGATGCGGTTCCATTCCAGCTCCGTGGAGAGCACGCCATAGGCCCGCAGCTCGGCGAACAACAAGGCCCCGATGCGCTCGAAATCCGTACGCCCGAGGTAGTCGAGGTCCGCGTCGCACAGGATCCGCGAGAGGTCGTCCTCGGGTTGGTGCGGGATCCGCGTGGCCTGGATCATGGTGCACACCCGCTCCACCTGCCGTCCCTCGTAGCCGAACCCGGGCAGCGTCCTGCGGGCGATGGCGCAACTGGCGTCCTCATGCTGCAGATCCTGCTCGGTGAATCCCGAATCGTGGTAGAGCGCGGCCGTCTTCAACAGCACAAGGTCCTCCCCTTCCACCCCTTCCTGCACCGCGATGTCGATCACCGCGGCGTACACGTCCAGCGTGTGCTCCAGGCTGTGGTACGTGCGGCGGTCCGGAAGCTCCTCGCGAAGCTTCAGCAGGATGTAGGCTTTGGCGGCCTGATGATCCATGCGGCTGCGGCCAAGATAACGCCCCCTTCACACCAGTACCTTGGACCCATGTTCCCGAACGACCATCGCCGCACCCTGCTGCTCTTCGGCATCCTGGCGGTGTACATCGTGCTGCAATCGCTGTGGTGGGCCTACCTGCTGGTGCGCAAGGACCAGGAGATGCAGGGCTTGATCGACGCGTTCCACCTGGCCACGGGCGAGGAGAGCGGCCGCGCCGACCGCACCTTCCGCATGGTGGTGGGCGAGGGCAGCGTGTTCCTGGCCCTGCTCATCGGCGCGCTGGTGCTCACCTACCGGGCCATCCGGCGCGACCTGCAGCTGGCGCGCGCCCAGCGCAACTTCCTGCTGGCCGTCACCCACGAGCTGCGCACTCCCATCGCCGGGGCCAAGCTGAACGTGCAGACCCTGCAGCGCCATGCCCTCTCGCCCGAACAACGCGAGGCCCTCGCCGCGCGCGCCGTGGGCGACCTGGACCGGCTGGCGGCGCTCACCGACAAGGTGCTGCTGGCGGCGCGGGCCGAGGAGACCGACCTGCCCCTTGAAGTGGGCCCCGTGGATGTGGCCTCCGTGCTGCGCCAGGCCGTGGACCAGGCACGCGGCACCGGCCTCGCCGGGCACGCGGTGGAGCTGGAGGCCCCGGACACGCTCACCGTACAGGCGGAGGCCCTTGCGCTGCGCTCGGTGCTGGACAACCTGCTGGAGAACGCCGGCAAATACACCCCGCACGGCAGCCGGGTACGCGTGAGCCTGCGCCCGCAGGGCGGGGCCGCCGTGATCGAAGTGGCCGATGAAGGGCCCGGCGTGCCCGAGGAGGAACGCGAACGGATCTTCCAGCGCCTCTATCGCGGGGGCGACGAGACCACGCGGCGCACCCAGGGCACCGGCCTGGGCCTCTACATCGCGCGGCGGCTCATGCGGCGCATGGGCGGCACCCTCACGGTGCGCAACGCCCCGCAGGGGGGGGCTATCTTCGCGGCCTCCTTCCCCACCGCCTCCTGATGCCCGCAACCCGCAAGGTCGCCCTGGTCGTGCTCGACGGCTGGGGCATCGGCGCCGGCGACCGCACCGACGCCATCGCGCAGGCCCGCACGCCGCGTTTCACGGAACTGCTGGCCACCTGCCCGCACGCCACCCTGCGCACCGACGGTGAGCACGTGGGCCTGCCCTCCGGCCAGATGGGCAACAGCGAAGTGGGCCACCTCAACATCGGCGCGGGCCGCGTGGTGTATCAGGACCTGTTGCGTGTGGACAAGGCCGTGGAGGACGGTTCCCTGGCGCGCAACGCCGTGCTGCAGGAGGCCTTTCGGGCGGCAAGCGCACCAGGCGTCCGGCTGCACTTCATCGGGCTGCTCAGCAAGGGCGGCGTGCACAGCCACCAGGACCACCTGCGCGCGCTGTGCCATGCGGCCGTGGAGGCGGGCGTGCCGCAGGTGTTCGTGCACGCCTTCACGGACGGGCGCGACGCGGACCCGAAAAGCGGACTGGGCTACCTGCGCGACTTCCTCGCCGGGGTGCAGGGGCTGCCGGTGCACATCGCCAGCGTGGTGGGCCGCTACTACGCCATGGACCGCGACAAGCGCTGGGAGCGGGTGAAGCGCGCCTACGACCTGCTCGTCCACGGCACGGGCACGGCGGTGGCCGACGCCACGGAGGCCTACTCGCACAGCTACGCCGAAGGCATCACCGACGAGTTCATCGTGCCGCACGTGATCACGGGACCCGACGGTGCGCCGCTCGCCACCCTCCGCCCCGGCGACGTGGTGATCTGCTTCAACTTCCGCACCGACCGCTGCCGCGAGATCACCCAGGCCCTCACGCAGCAGGCCTTCCCGGAGCACGGCATGGCGCCGCTCCCGTTGCACTACGTCACCCTCACCGAGTACGACCCCACCTACCGCGATGTGCGCGTGGTGCTGGGCAAGGACGAGTTGCCGATGACGCTGGGCGAGACGGTGAGCGCGGCGGGGCTGCGGCAGGTGCGCGCGGCGGAGACGGAGAAGTACCCGCACGTCACCTTCTTCTTCAGCGGGGGACGCGAAGCGCCCTACCCCGGCGAGGAACGCATCCTGGTGGCCAGCCCCAAGGTGGCCACCTACGACCTGCAGCCCGAGATGAGCGCACCCGAGCTGGCCGACCGCGTGGCGCAGGCCCTCACGCCCGATGGTCCCGATCTGGTGATCCTCAACTTCGCCAACCCGGACATGGTGGGCCACACGGGCGTGTTCAGCGCGGTGGTGAAGGCCGTGGAGACCACGGACAGCTGCCTGGGCCGCGTGGTGGACGCCGGTCGGGCGGCGGGCTACAGCTTCGTGATCATCGCCGACCACGGCAACGCGGACAAGGCCCTGAACCCCGACGGTTCGCCCAACACCGCCCACAGCACCAACCCGGTGCCCATCGTGCTGGTGGACGACCGGCGATGGACGCTGCGCGACGGGATCCTGGCCGACGTGGCGCCCACCCTGCTGCAGCTCATGGGCCTGCCCCAGCCGCCGCAGATGACCGGGCGGTCGTTGGTGGAGGCCGGGTGAGGGTCGCGTTCAGTGCTTGATGAAGCGTGCGGAACCCCGGCGGCCGTGCTGGTCCTCCACCCGCACCAGGTAACAGCCGGCCGGCCACGCGGCCACCTCCAGCGTTGTCGCGCTCCGCGCCCGCAGCGCCTGGTGATGCACCACGCGCCCCAAGGCATCCTGCACCTCCACCATGCGGAGGGTCCCACCCGCTGGCAAGGCCACCTGCACCAGCTCCGTGGCCGGGTTGGGATGGATCGTGATCGGCACGGCCACACCCCGCTCGGGAAGCCCCGTGCTCACCTGCACACAGGTGTCCGGCTCCACCGTGTCCAGGTCCAGGTAACCGATGAACTCGTAGGGCAGCTGCGGGTTCTGCGGAGGGAGCACCATGTACAGGTCGTTCTGGAAGAAGGCCATGTCCCCGTGGTCCGAATACATGTGCCCGCCCAGGGCGCACAGCTGCTGCCCGTCATAGCGCAGCACACCGTACAGGGTGGTGTCCCCCACGAAGTGGTACACCCCACTGATGTACAGCGCGCCCCCGTGCACCTGGATGTCCGACACACTGCCCTCGAAATCCACCTGAGGAAAGAACGGATGCCAGGCCGTGCCGTCCCACACCTGCAGGTGGTCGCTGTACACATCGGGGTCCGACCCGTTCAGGAAGAAACCGCCCACATACAGGGAGTCCCCATAGCCGCACAGGGCGGACACGAAGTTGCCGCCCACGCCGCCGGCCAGGCCCTCCCACTGGTCCACCCCATCGAAGGACACGATCTTCCGGCTGCCCAACACCTGGAACACCCCGCCGAAGTAATAGCGGTCCTTCCAGGATGCGGCCCCGTACACCGAGGCCGGCAGGGTCCACGGCGCGTTCGGCAGGGGGCGCAGGGAGTCCATGCGCCACTCCCGCACACCGGGCATGTACTGGCCGTTCACCGTGCTGGCCACCCCGCCCACGAACAGGCGGTCATCCACCGGGAGGATCCAAAGCGGACCGTCCACCTCGCCCATGCCGTGCCACTGTCCGTTGGCCAGGTACACCCCCTTGCCCCACTCCTCCACCCATTGATAGCCCCCGCAATACGGGCCTAAGAAAAGCGTGTCGTGGAACCATGCCATGGTCGGTACTGGGCACCCGGTCGATTCCAACGGCAGCCCATCACCACCGCCAAGTCCATCCATGGACCACTGCATCCCGTCCCATGCGGCCAGACCCCGGGCCGGCAAACTATCCTGGCCACAATACCGGAACGAACCGCCTACGATCAACTCCGAGGTATCTGGAGCGAACGCAAAAGAACGCGCGAACCAGTTCACCCCCCCCTCCATGGTGATCCATTGCCCCGCACATGGTATGTACAAGAGCGGCGCCACAAGGCCAAGCGCACGAAATGAGGTCATTGCTTCACGAATCGGGCCATCGAGATCCGTCCCTCCTGGTCGGTAGCTCGCACCACATAGACACCGGTGGAGAGCCCGGAGACATCGACCTGGGCACTTCCGTGGATGCGTGTGGCCTCGGTACTGCACGTCCTTCCGCGCAGGTCGAACACCACCACCGATATCAGTTCCATCCCACGAGAGAGGCCGACGCTGTTGTTCATCGTGGCCGGGTGAGTACCCGCTAGTTGTTCAGGATGGTCAGGTGGCCGGTGAAGGGCCCTTCACCACCTTCCACCACCACCTCATAGAAGTAGGTGCCGTCGGGCACGTTGCGCCCATCCCAGGTGTTGCGGTAGTTGTTGGCCTCGAAGACCACCTGGCCCCAGCGGTTGAACACGCGCACTGTGTTCTGCCGGCTCTGGATGCCCTCGATCTCGAAGCGGTCGTTCTGGCCATCGCCGTTCGGGCTGAACACGTTCGGGATGAAGATCTCGCAGTCCACCTCCACATCGATCGCGAGGGTGGCCGTCTGTCCGCAGGCATCGGTGGCCGTCACCGGATAGGTGCCGTCCACATCACCGGGCACCCAGAGCGTGGTGCCCACGGTCCCGTCCGCCCACAGCAGGCCGATGGTCCCCGTTCCTCCCGAGGCCGCCACCACCAGCACCAGGCTGTCCGTGCATTCGGCCAGCACGTCATCGCCCAGCAGGCTCAGCGGTTGCGGGTCGGTGATGGTGATCGTCACGTTCGCGGTCACGGACTGCCCGCAGGCGTTCGTGTAGGTGGCGGTGATCGTCGCGGTCTCCGTGCCATCCGCAGCGCCATCGTTCAGCGCGTTCACCGGCAGATCGATCTGGTTGCTGCCGTTGGGGATGGTGACCTGTCCCGGTATGGTGCTGTGATCGGTTCCGTTGGTGGCCGAGCCGCTCTGCACCAGCTGGAGGGTGAGGTCGCCGGTGCTGCCTTGCGGGCGCGTCACGCGGACCACGGTGGAATCGCAGCCCTCCACCAGGTCGTCGGGGCCGATGATGCTCAGCGAAATGGGCGGCGGCGGGGTCAGCGTGATGGTGGCGAAGGCCGTGTCCGGGGCCAGGCCGCAGGTGTCCGTGGCGATCACGGTGATGTCCTGCGCGGCGAAGGCCGTAACGGTGATGGTGGCGCTCGTATCCCCGGTGCTCCACAGCAGGTCGTGGAAGCCGAAGCCCCCGGTGACCGTGGCCGTCAGGTCCACGCTCTCGCCGCAGGCCACGGTCGCACCCGTGGTGGTCACCTGCAGCTCGGGCACGCTCTGGATGAAGAAGGTGTAGGTGACCTCGATGGGCTGGCCGTTGCAGCCGCCGGGCACCAACAGGGTGATCTCGATGGTCTCATCGCCATCACCGTCCACCGGCACGTTGAGCAGGAAAGGGATGCTGCCCTGGCCGCCGGCGAAGAGCAGCGTATCGGGCAGCGGGGGGAAGTAATCCACGCCGGGTGTGGAGGTGCCGCCGTAGGTGAGGTACACCGTGTCCGGCTGGCTGATGTCGCCCACCCGCACGAAGTTGAGGGTCACCGGAAAACAGCTCTCGAAGACCACATCGCCGAACACGCCCGGACCGGGCTGCAGCGCGGGGATGAAGGGATTGCTGCTGAAGCTGCCACCCTCCAGGAACACGCCGCTGTCCAGGGCCGAGTCGAAGGCATCGGCGATGGCCAGCTTGATGTGGTAGGTCTCGCCGCACTGCACCAAGGCGCGGGCCGTGAGCACCACGGTGAAGCCGTCGTACTGCACCGTGAGGCCGCCGGCGTTGTCGAAGTAGAAGCCGCTGTTGCTCTGCCAGTTCGGGTCCACCGCGGCGCAGTTGGCGGGGTCGCCGAAGGTGCCGGCCGAGCCGTTGTTCACCGTGTTGATGCCGATGGGCACGCTGGTGCCGGGGATCAGGGCGATGTTCTCGGCGTTGTTGCTGAAGGGCCCGTTGATGCCGGGACCGCTCAGGAAGAAGCCGAAGACATCGTTGAAGGTGGAGCACACGTACTCGTTGTACTCCTCGCTGCCGAAGACGAAGCGGAACTTGAGCGAATCACCGGCAGGCACGAAGTCGAACTCGAGCACGGCCTTGTCGTTCACGTTCTGCTGGGAGATGGTCTCCAGGTCGACGTCGCCGGTGAAGTCCGGGGATGCGGGCCCGAGCGTCAACCCGTCGGTGTTGTTGGGGCCCACCACCTCGTCGATGGTGCCGCTGCACATCACCAGGCCCTGGGCGATGTTCACGTTGGAGTTGGTGCCGTCGAAGCTGCCGATCTGGTCGTTGATCACGTTGCCCGGCTGCCCGTTGAAGGTCACGTTGCTCACCGTGATGCCACCGCCCAACAGCACGTTCTGCACGAGCTGCTCCGGGGTCTGGGTGTTGTCCACGGTGATCTGCGCCCCCGCCACGGCGGGCAGCAGCAGGGTGGCCAGCAGCAGGCCACGGTCGGTTCCTCGCATCATGTCAGTTCTCCTGGATCGTGCCACGGATGAGGGTCACGTGACCGTACCCTTCCTGCGGCGGCATGTAGTGGCCCTCGGCCTTGTACTTGTACACGTAGACGCCGGTGGGCGCCATGTTGCCGCTCACCTTGCCGTCCCACACCGGCTCTTCCTCCGACGAGGCGAAGATCTGCTCGCCCCAGCGGTCGAAGATGGTCATCTCGTAGCTGGATACCATGTGGCTCACCGGCCCGAAGACCTCGTTGATGCCGTCGCCGTCGGGCGTGAAGGCGTTGGGGAAGTGGATCTGCGCCGGCGGGATGATGTACACCGAGTCGGTGGCCCGGCAGCCGTTGGCCGTCACGATCTCCAGATGCACCCAGTGGTCCTCCATGTCGGTGTAGCTGTGCGACACCTGCTGGGTGCTCGCCTTCGTGCCGTCGCCGAGGTTCCAGAAGTAGTAGATGGGTTCCGGATAGGTGGCCGCGTCGAACTGCCAGTCGTCGATGCCCTCGTTGGTCACCACGATATCGGCCAGGGTGGGCTCCACCTCGATCTCCACCTGTGCGCTGTTGAACAGGCCACATTCCTCGTACACGTTCACCACGAAGGTGGTCGCGCTCAGCGGGGTCACCATCACCTCGGGGTCGGTGTGCGCCAGCAGCGGCCACTCGATGCGGTAGATGCCGGACCCACCGGTGATCTGCGCGCTGAGCAGGATGCTGTCGCCGTAGCAGATCACCTGGTCCTCGGTGAGGTCGATCATCAGGGGCTCCGGGTGCGGGATGTAGGTGGCCACGACGGCGCTGCCGGTGTAGCCGCACTGGTCGCTGGCCGTGAAGGTGTACACGGCGTCGGCCGGCACCGGGACATCCACACTGGTCCCCGTGGCGATCACCGTTCCGTTCGCATCCTCCCAGATGTAGGTGTACACGCCGTTGCCACCGGTGACGGAGGCGATCGAGATGGTGGTGGTGTCACCGACGCAGATGACGGTCGGGTCGCCGTTGGTGACGATCTCGATCGGCGGCAGCGGGGCCGTGGTGGTGAGCACGCTGTCCTGCGCAGTGGAGCCGCAGCCATCGGTCACCGTGGCCACATAGTAGGTGGGCGGACCGGCATCGACGTTCACCGTGGCGGTGGAGCCCACCACCGTGGTGCCGGTGGTCCATTCGTAACTGAAGTTGCCATCACCGCCGGCCACGTTCAGCACGCTGAGGTCCGCATCGCCCAGGCAGGGGATCGCCGTGTCCGGGGTCAGCGTCAGCACCATCGGTGCATACACAGGTACGTCCACGGTGATGTCGACGGTGGCGGGCACGATGCTGCACGTGTCGCTCACCGTGAGGGTGTAGGTGGTGGTCACGCCCGGCGACACGGAGATGGTGGGTGTGATCTCACCCGTGCTCCAGCTGTACTGGTAGTTGCCGGATCCCCCGGACACGACCGGCGCCAGGATCTCCGTGAGGTTGCAGTCGCTCTGGATGTTGCTGGCCTGGATGTCCAGCGGGGGTGGTGAATCGATGTAGAAGTGGAACTCGGTCTGGATCTGGATGCCGGCGCACTGGATCAGCTGCTGGATCTGGATGATGATGGACTCCATGCCATCGGCATCCTGCGGGATGGTGAGCAGGAAGGTGATGGCCGTGTCGCCGGGAGAGTAGATCAGCTGGCTGGGAAAGGGCGGGCTGTAGTCCACACCCGGTGTGGCCGTGCCCAGGATGGCGAGGTTCACCGTGTCGGTGTTGGAGGTGTCGCCCATGCGGTAGAAGGTGAAATCCACCAGCCCGCAGCCCTCCAGCATGGTGCTGTCGTTCACCAGCACGCCGCTCACCAGATCGGGGATCACCTGCCCGGTGCTCACGAAGCTGCCCGCCTCCAGGAACACGCCGCTGTCAAAGGCGGTGTCGCCGCCGTCCGCGATCGCGATCTTGATGTGGTAGGTCTGGCCGCAAACGACCTGGGCACGGGCGGTCAGCACCACGGTCATGCCGTCGTACTGCACCGTGGTGCCGTTGGCGTTCGAGCTGTAGTAGATGTTGTTGTTCATCCAGTTCGGGTCCAGTGCGGCGCAGTTGGAGGCCGTTCCGTTCGTTCCCACCGTCCCGTTGTTCACGGTGTTGATCGATACGGGCACCTGGGTCCCGGGCACCAGGGCGATGTTGATGGCGTTGTTGGTGAAGGGACCGGCGATGCCCGGCCCGCTGAGGAAGAAGCCGAACACGTCGTTCACGGTCCCACAGACGTACTCATCGTACTCCTCGGAGCCGAAGACGTAGTTGAACTTCAGCGAATCGCCGGTGGGGATGAAGTCGAACTCCAGGATGGCGGCATCGTGGGTGCCCACGCCGCTCAATTGGTCCAGGTCGGGGTCGTTGAAGCCCCAATTGCCGCCACCGGCCGAGCCGCTGCCGATGTTGTTGGGGCCGATGGCGAAGGTGACATCGCCCGAGCCCAGGATCATGCCCGAGGCCAGGCCCACATTGGAGGCGGTGCCGTCGAACTCGCCGGCCTGGGGGTTGATCGTGTTGGCCGGCACCCCATTGAAGGTGAAGTTGCTGGCCGTCACCCCGCCGCCGAGGAGCACGTTCTGCACCAGCTGGGCCGGGGTCTGCGTATTGGTCACCGCCAACTGGGCGGAACTTCCCACGGGAAGCAGCGCGCACAGGGCGAGAAGGGAGCGGTTCATCGGGGCCATGGCGGGTGGAAAAAGCCTTGAAAATTAAGCCTTGACGACCACATGACTGCCTGTGGTGCCCATCCGTTGCCCGGCGGCCACCCCGAAAAGGCCCGGACTCACTCCGACGCGATGTCCTGGCCCAGCAGGGTCACCGAACCGATGCCCTTGGTGGAGGGGAACCGCTGGCCCTTGGCCCGGTACTGGTACACATAGACCCCCGTGGGGCAGGGCTGCCCGTTGGCGAAACGGCCGTCCCAGGTGCGGCCCAGTTCCTCCGTGGTGAAGACCACCGCGCCCCAACGGTCGAAGATGGTGTAGGTCACCTCCGTCAGTGCGTACCCCACAGGGCCCCAGGCATCGTTGATGCCGTCCCCGTCAGGGGTGAACGCATTGGGGAAGAAGAGCTGTGCGGAGGGCTGCATGAACACCGAGTCCACATCGGTGCATCCGGCGGGGGTGGTGGCCGTCACCGTGGCCCAGTACTGGTCGCCGTCGGCGAAGGTGTTCTCCACGGTGGCGCCGTAGGCCTGCGCACCGGTGCTGAAGGTCCAATGGAAGGTCTCCGCCCCGGGCAGGCATTGCGCCGTGAACCGAAACTCATCCCCGCCGAGCTCGCTCACGGTGATGTCCACCACGGGGATCTCCACCACCACGGTCACCGCTCCGCTCGCGCTGGCGCCGCAGGCATCGGTCACCGTCACCGTCAGGGTGGTGTCGGCCTCGGGGAACACGGTCACCGCGGCGGTGATGTCGCCCGAGGGCTGCCAGAGGAAGGTGTAGTCCCCTCCCCCGCCCGCCCCGCCGGCGGTCACCGTGGCGCTGCCACCCTCGCAGGCCACGGCCGTGGTGGGCAGGAGCAGCTCCAGCGGCGCCGGGGCGTCCACCACCACGGTCGCACTGGTCTGCTGACCGCAATTATCGGCCACCTCCAGGGTGTATGTGGCATCGCCGGTCACCGGCACGGTCAGGGAAGGTCCGGAACCGACGTTGTTCCCGGCATCATCGGTCCACACATAGCTGTACTGGCCGTCGCCACCGGTCACGCCAGGGGTCAGGGTCGCGGCATCGCCCAGGCAGGGCACCGTGTAGGGGCCTCCCGGGGTGATGGTGAGCGTGGGCAGATTGGGCGGGCTCACCTGCACGGTGGCCGAGCCCGATCCGCCACAGACATCCTGCACGGTCACCACATAGGTCCCGGGCGAGCCGGCGGGTACGTTCAGGCTGGTGCCATTGCCCTGGCTGGTGCCGTTCAGCGTCCAATCGTAGGTGTACGGACCCACGCCGCCGGCCACGTTGAGCACCTCCAACAGCACACTGCCCTGGCAGGGGAGCTCCACGTCGGGCGAAGCCGTGACGGCCAGCACGGCCGGGGGCAGTACCGTCACGGTGATGCTGCCCTGCTGCACACCGGCGCAGTTGTCGTTCACGGTCACGGTGTAGGTGCCCGGGGTGGTGGCGTCCACCGGGATGGTGGTGCCCGTGCCCACCGGGTTGCCGTTGAGGGTCCAGCTGTACGTGAAGGGGGGCGTGCCGCCCGCGACGTTGATCACACTGAGGTCGGCGGTGCCCTGGCAGTCGAGGGTCACGTCCGGGCTCAGGGTCAGGATCATGGGGGGGCTGGCCGGGGCGCCCACCACCACGCTCTCCTGCACACTGCCGCCGCAGTTGTCATCCACCGTCAGCACGTATGTGCCAGGGGCGGTGTTGGGCACGGTGATGGTGGTGCCATTGCCCACCGGAGCCCCGTTGAGCGTCCATTCATACGTGAAGGGCGCCGTGCCACCGGTGAGGCTCAGCACCTCCAGGTCCACCGAGCCGCTGCAGGGCAGGGTCAGGTCAGGGGTCACCGTCAGGTTCATGGGCGGGCTGATGGGGGCGCCGACCACCACGGGCTCCTGCACCACCGCACCACAACCGTCGGTCACCGTGGCCACGTAGGTGCCTTGCTGGCCCTGTCCCACGGTGATGGTCTGGTTGGTGCTCACGGGGGTGCCGTTCAGGGTCCATTCGTAGGTGTAGGGCGGGGTGCCGCCGTTGACGTTCAGGATGCTGATGTCCACCGAGCCGCTGCACGGGAGGTTCACATCGGGGGAGGCGTTCACCACCGGCTGGGCGCTGGCGAAGCTGCCGCCCTCCAGGAACACGGCCGAGTCGAAGATCTCATCACCTCCATCGCCGATGGCGAGTTTGATGTGGTAGGTCTGCCCGCACTGCACTTGGGCTCCGGCCGTAAGCACCGAGGTCATCCCATCGTAGGTGATGGTGTTGCCCATGAAGTTGTCCACATAATACGCGCTGTTGGCCACCCAGTTGGGATCGGCGGCCGCACAGTTGAAGGGGTCGCAGCCGTTCATGGGATCGCCGGCCGATCCGCCGTTGAGGGTGTTGATGGTCACCGGCACGCTCGTGCCGGGGATCTGGGCCAGGTTGATGGCATTGTTGGTGAACGGGCCGTTGATGCCGGGACCGCTGAGGAAGAAGCCGAAGGCATCGTTCACAAGCGCGCACACATACTCAGGGTACTCCTCGGAGGCGAACACGAAGCGGAACTCGATGGAGTTGCCGGTGGGCACGAAATCGAACTCGAGCACCGTGGCATCATTGATCACCACACCGGAGAGGGTGGCCAGGTCCGGGTCGCTGCCGGTGAACAGGCCGCTGCTGGCGAAGGTCATGTCGCCCATGCCGGGGGCGTCATTGACGAAGCCCGTGGACAGGATGATGCCCGAGGCCAGGCCCAGGTTGGTGCCGTTGGCGGTGAAGGCGCCACAGCCGGGCTGACCGCCCGGAGCACCGATGATGCCATTGTACTCCACGTTGCTGGCCACCACACCACCTCCCAGCAGGGTGCTCTGCACCAGGTTCTGGGGCGTGGGGGCGTTGTTGATCAGCAACTGGGCGCTGGCGGGCCCCGTGGCGAGGACGATCAGGACGGGTAGAAGGGCGCGGGTCATGGCGTGGGGGTCGTTCGTGGGGCGAAACAAGCGCCGGCCCGGCAGGGCGGGCAGCGGGGTCGAGCAACTGGCAGGGGTGATCGCGCAGCCGGCGGGCGGCTATCTTGCGGGCCCTTATCCACCGCGAAGGTCCGCAGGGCCTGCATGCGGGTAAATACCTAAATGTCGTGAAGGACCTCCTCGCCTACGTCGATGCCAACCAGGACCGCTACCTGGCCGAACTGATGGACCTGCTGCGCATCCCCAGTGTCAGCGCCGACCCCAAGTACAAGGCCGATGTGCAGCGTTGCGCCGAGGCCGTCAAACAGCGCCTGGTGGAGGCCGGGGTGGACCGCGCAGAGATCTGCCCCACGGCCGGTCACCCCATCGTGTACGGGGAGAAGATCGTGGACCCCGCCAAGCCGACGGTGCTGGTCTATGGGCACTACGATGTGCAGCCGCCCGACCCGCTGGACCTGTGGACCTCCCCGCCCTTCGAACCGGTGATCAAGGACGGAGTGATCTACGCCCGCGGCAGCGCCGACGACAAGGGCCAGTTCTACATGCACGTGAAGGCGGTGGAGGCCATGCTGCGCAACGGCGGCCTGCCCTGCAACGTGAAGTTCATGATCGAGGGGGAGGAGGAAGTGGGCAGCGACAACCTCGGGATCTTCGTGAAGGCCAACAAGGAGCGCCTCAAGGCCGACGTGGTGCTGATCAGCGACACGGCGATGATCGCCAACGACGTGCCCAGCATCAATACCGGTCTGCGCGGGCTCAGCTACCTGGAGGTGGAGGTCACCGGCCCCAACCGCGACCTGCACAGCGGGGTGTACGGCGGCGCCGTGGCCAACCCGATCAACGCCCTGTGCGAAATGATCGCCAGCCTGCACGATGCGGACCGGCGCATCACCATCCCCGGCTTCTACGAGGCGGTGCGCGACCTCAGCGCCGCCGAACGCAAGGCCCTGGCCGAGGCCCCTTTCGATGAAGAGGCCTACAAGAAGGACCTGGCCATCGATGCGGTGCGCGGGGAAAAGGGCTACACCACCGAGGAGCGCAGCAGCATCCGGCCCACGCTCGATGTCAACGGCATCTGGGGGGGCTACATCGGCGAGGGCGCCAAGACGGTGCTTCCGTCCAAGGCCTTCGCCAAGATCAGCATGCGGCTGGTGCCCGACCAGAAGAGCGAGGCCATCACCCGGCTGTTCCAGGAGCACTTCGTGCGCATCGCGCCGCCGGGCGTCAAGGTGGCGGTGCGTCCCCACCATGGCGGCGAGGCCGCAGTGACGCCCATCGACTCGGTGGCGTACCGCGCCGCGAGCAAGGCCATGGAGGAGGCGTTCGGCAAGACCCCGATCCCCACCCGTGGCGGGGGCAGCATCCCCATCGTGGCCCTGTTCGAGGCGGAGCTGGGCTTGAAGACCGTGCTGTTCGGCTTCGGGCTGGACTCGGACAACATCCACAGCCCGGACGAGCACTACGGCGTGTTCAACTACATGATGGGCATCCGCACGATCCCGCGCTTCTTCCATCACTACGCCGCGCTGATGAACGGCCGGGCGTGAGCCCGGCGCGGTCGTTGACCGGTACCCGCATGCTTCGTCGCTGCGGCCCTCCGGCCCTCATCCTATGGCTGGCGCTGGCCGGCTGCGGCACCTACCGCGAGATCACCATCGATGGCGTGGAAGCGGTGCACCTCGCCGGGATGGACGCCAACGGCCTGTCGGTGCGGGCCGAGGTCAAGGTGACGAACCCCAACGGCTATCGGATCCGCGTGAGCGAGCCCGAGCTCGACCTGTTCCTGAACGACACGCGCATCGGCACGGCGGTGCTGGACACCGCGCTGGTGGTGCCCGCCCGGGGCACGACCCTCCTGCGCGTTCCGTTCCACGCGCGGATGGAGGGCGGACCGCTGCTGGTGATGGGCCTGGGCGCGCTGCTCGGCGACCGGCCGCTGTTGCGCGCCGAGGGCACGGTGCGCGCCCGGGCCGGGCTGGTGCGCAAGCGCATCCCGATCCGCCTGGAGGCCCCCCTTCAGCCATGAAGCGGTATACCGCACGGCCGCTTGTTGACGACCCACAGCCGACCGATCGTGCGGACGCCCCGCCACCGGGCTTACTTTGAACCCATGACCCACCGCCTGCTGCTCCCCGGATGCGCGGCCCTGCTCCTGTCCGCCGGAGGATGCGGAGGCGGTGGCACCGACGATCCCGGATCCATGAACGACAGCACCGCGCACCGACACACCAACCGCCTGGTCCACGAATCGAGCCCCTATCTGCTGCAGCATGCCCACAACCCGGTGGACTGGTACCCCTGGGGCCAGGAGGCCTTCGATTCGGCACGCGCGCAGAACAAACTGGTTTTGATCAGCGTGGGCTACAGCAGCTGCCACTGGTGCCACGTGATGGAGCGCGAGAGCTTCGAGAACGACAGCATCGCCGAACTGATGAACGAGCGCTTCATCTGCATCAAGGTGGACCGCGAAGAGCGGCCGGACGTGGACCAGGTGTACATGGGCGCCGTGCAGCTGATGACCGGGCGTGGGGGCTGGCCGCTCAACTGCTTCGCGCTGCCCGATGGCCGCCCGGTGTACGGGGGCACCTACTTCGCGCCGGCGCAATGGAGGCAGCTGCTGCAGGACCTGGGCACCACCTGGGCGCAGGAGCCCGACCGGGTGCGCAGCTACGCCGACCGCCTGCAACAGGGCATCGCCGAGCTGGACCTCGTGGTGCTCAATGAGGATCCGGCGCCCTTCTCCCGCAAGGAGCTCGACCGTTTCGTGGACGCATGGGAGAAGCAGTTCGACAACGAGCATGGCGGGCCGGACCGCGCGCCGAAGTTCCCCATGCCCAACAACTACCTGTTCCTGCTGCAGCAGGCCTGGCTCACCAACGACCCTGCGCTGAAGGCCCACGTGAAGCTCACCCTGGACCGCATGGCGCGCGGCGGCCTCTTCGACCAGGTGGGCGGCGGCTTCGCGCGCTACAGCACCGATGTGCTGTGGAAGGTGCCGCACTTCGAGAAGATGCTGTACGACAACGCACAGCTCGTGAGCCTGTACAGCCAGGCGTGGAAGGCCTATGGCGATCCGGAGCACCGGCGGGTGGTGGAGCGCACGCTGGCGTTCCTCGAGCGCGAGATGCGTTCTCCGGAAGGCGCGTACTTCAGCGCGCTCGACGCCGACAGCGAGGGCGAGGAGGGCCGGTTCTATGTGTGGACCGAGGAGGAGCTGCGCACGGTGCTCGGCACCGACCATGAGCTGGCGATGAAGCTGTACGCCGTGGGCGGGGAAGGGCTGTGGGAACATGGACGCAACATCCTGCTGCGCCCGGTGGACGACAGCACCTTCGCGCAGCGCAACGGCATGGACCCGGCCGCCTTGCGCACGCGCATCGACGCCATCAACACCAAGCTGCTGGAGGCCCGCGCAGGCCGCGAACGGCCCGGCCTGGACGACAAGGCGCTGGTGAGCTGGAACGCGCTCACCGTGCAGGCCTACGCGGATGCGTACGAAGCCCTGGGGACACCGGCCTACCTGGAACAGGCGAAGCGCACCATGGCCCTGCTGCTCGGCCGATGCCGGAGGCCCGACGGAGGCCTGTGGCACAGCTACAAGAACGGCAAGGCCACCATCAACGGCTACCTGGAGGACTACTGCTTCACCATCGAGGCCCTGCTGGCGCTGTACGGCGTCACCTTCGACGAGGCCCACGTGCGCGAAGCGGAGAAGCTCGCTGAATACGCGATCGCCCACTTCCACGACAGCACCAGCGCCATGTTCCACTTCACCAGTGACCTCGACCCACCGTTGGTGGCCCGCCGCAAGGAAGTGAACGACAACGTCATCCCCGCCTCCAACAGCAGCATGGCCAAGGGGCTCTTCCTGCTGGGCCACCTGCTCGACCGACCGCGCTATCTGGCCCTCAGCGAGCAGATGCTGCAGAACGTGAAGGGACAGATGGACAGCTATCCGGGGGGCTACAGCAACTGGGCGCTGCTGATGCAGGCGCACGTGTTCCCCTTCCACGAGATCGCCATCACGGGTCCTGATGCACAGGCGCTGCGGCTCGGTTTCGGACGGCACTACGTGCCCAACGCGGTGTTCCTGGGCGGCCCGGCCGCATCGACGCTTCCGCTGCTGGAGGGCAAGCTGCTGCCGGGCGCCTCCACCATTTACGTGTGCCAGAACAAGACCTGCCGGATGCCGGTGGGCACCGTGGACGAGGCCCTTCGACAACTGCGATGAGGCCGGTCCTGCTCTCCCTGCTCCTGCTGCCCGCCACGGCGGCGGCACAGATGCTCCGCGTGGTCCCCAGCGACCGCGAGGCCGAACACCCACCCTGGGATGCGGCCTTCATGCAACGCAACGGCGTATCCACCATCACCGGCGTTCCCTCGGTGAAACCGGAGGGCCGGCCCATGCGCGAGCTGCCCGAACGGCTGCTCCACCGCTTCGACGAGGAGGGTCGCCTGGTATACAGCAACAGCACCCACGGCCGCCCGGGCAGCGGGCTGGACACCACCTCGGTGGCCTGGACCTACGATGCCGCCGGACGAGCCGTGGCCCAACTGCGCACGGACCTGGCCGGGCACTACCTGTTGGAGACCGCCCTGGACAGCCTTGGACGTCCGGTGAGCGAGACCTATGTGCGCGTGGCCAACACGGGGCCCGATCGCTACCGGTTCCAGCCGGGCGAGCGCACCGTGATCAGCGATGAGCGGTACACCTACCGCACCGAGAGCGACACCGCCTGGGTGCGGGAGTACCGCAACAACCTGGGCCTGCCCTACCGCGAGCAACGCCACGCCTACGATCAATGGGGCTACCTGCGCAGCATCGAGGACCACTACCTGGTGAGCGGACGGCGCTCGCGCGTGAGCTTCCGCTACGACGAGAAGGGCCGGCTGGCGGAACGCATCGTGCGACCCGATCTTCGGGAGGCCCGCAGCACCATGGAGACCTACCGGTATGACCCCGCCGGGAACCTTTCCACGCGGGAGGTGTACCACGATGACCGTCATGTGCGCCATGAGGAGTACCTGTACGAGGAGCACACGATGTTCCTGAAGGCGCGGCTCACCAAGGACATGGCCACCGGCCAGATCCATGTGGTCCGCTATCATACCGAACGAAGATGACACGGCACACCGCTTCCCTCCTGTTGGCGTTCACGGTGATGTTCGGTGCGGGAAGCGTTCGTGCGCAACAGGCGCTCGTGCGCTGGGCATACGGACCTCTGGCCCGTCCGGGTGATGCGGCCTTCGTGGTCGAGGGCGGCGCCATCCACACGGCGAGCGGCCCCTTCGGAACCCGCGGTCCATGCGTCTACCTCGTCGAGGGCGACCGGGTGTTCCGCAGTGCCGACGGCAACTGGTCGCGCGGCGATTGCGCCTACCTGCTGGACGGCAACGGGCTGGTGCATGCTTCGGGGCCGCTGTGCGCGCGGGGCACCTGTGCCCTGGTGGCCGATGGGCCCGCCGTGTTCCGCAGCGATGGCGCCTTCTGCAGCAAGGCGGAGGCGGCCTTCCGGATCGAGGGCAACGCGGTGTTCCTGGCGGACGGGGCCTTCGCACGCAAGGGCGACGCCATCCTGGTGATCGAAGGGGAGCTGAGCCCCGCTGCGCTGTTGGTGATCCTGGCGGCCCTGTAAAGCGCTCAGGTGCGTGGCTTCGTCACGCCCGCCTCCTTGCCGTACAGGGGCACCAGGTAGGCCAGGTCATCCACCGCACCCGTGCGCAACCGCTCCTCCGCAACGCCGAGCAAGGCCCGCGCCCAGGGACGGATCCCCGGCACGTGCACCACGCCTTCCGTGCCGCTCCAAAGCGCTGCCGCCTTGTCGGCACCATCGCCGAAGACCACCGCTGCACCAAGACCCTGAGCCCATTCCGGATCCAGCACACGGGGTTCCGGAGCGGCCACGGGCCGGCCATGCGCAGTGAAGGCCGCCGTGAACACTTCCATCCTCCGCGCATCGATCATGGGGTGTCGCACGACACCGGGCGCTGGATCGGTGCCGGTGGTCTGCAGGGCGGCGGCCAGCACCTCCAGCGTGCCCACACCGATGAGCGGACATCCGAGGGCATGGGCGTAGCCCTTCGCGGCACTGAGCCCGATGCGCAGACCGGTGTAGCTGCCGGGGCCGATGCCCACGGCCACGGCGTTCAACGCCGCGAAGCCCACGCCTGCTTCCTGCATCACCTCCTCTGCAAGCACATGGAGGCGCTCGGCATGGATGAAGCCCTCGCCCTCCTCGTTGCGTTCGGCCAGCAGGGCGCCGTCGCGGCCTAGCGCCACCGAACACAGGCGCGTGGAGGTCTCGATGGCGAGCACCAGGCCCATGGCTCAGAGCGTGAGGGGCAGTCCCTGCAGGATGTCGAGCAGCTTCACCGCGAGCACGTACGTGTACTTGGCCGTGATGCGGTCGGCGGTGACGCGCTGCAGGTCGTTGCGGGCAGTGTTCAGCTCCAGCGCGTTGGTGGCCCCCTGCTCGAAGCGGGCCTCGGCGAAGCGAAGGTTCTCCTCGGCCGCCTCCACGCTTCGTTGCGCGGCCTGGTATTGCTGGTAGGCGGCGCGCTGGGCCAGGATGGCGTCCTGCACATCGCGGCGGCGGCGGTCGCGCACGTTCACCACCTCCAGCTCCGCCCGCTCCTGCTGGATCCGGGCCTGGCTGACGGCCAGTTCGGTGCGGCGGTTGTTGAAGATGGGAAGCGATAGGGTGAGCCCGAGGGATTCGTTGAGGTTGTCGTCCAATTGCTTGCCGAAGGGCCGCACCTGGGTCTCATAGTCCACGTTGGGCACGAAGACGGCCTCATTGCTCTCGGTGAAGCCGATCTGCTCGGGAGGGCCGACGATGGGATCGCCGATGGCCTCGAAGTTCCGACCGGAGTATCCGGTGCCGGCCGAGGCGTTGAAGGAGAGCACCGGATAGCTGCCGGCCCGGGCGATGGCCACGCCGCGCTCGGCGCTCGAGGCGCGCAGCTCGGCCTGGCGGTACAAGGGGTCCTGCGCGAGCACGGCCGCCAGCACGGTCTCCACGTCGGCGGTCGGCTCGGCCACGTTCATGGCGGAGAGCGCGGGACCGGACACGGAGAAGGCGCGCAGCTCCTCGGACGAGAGCTGAAGGGTCTGGGCCAGCTGCAGGAGCGCCTGCTCCCGTCGGTTGCGCAGGTCCACCAGGGTGAACTCCTGCTGGGCCTGCTGGGAGCGGAGGTTGATCAGCTCGGACCGGGCGTTCCGCCCGGCGTCCACCAGGGCCTGCATGCGCTCGGTCTGCTGCGTGGTGCTGGCCAGCTGGGCCTCGGCCGCACGGATGCGCTCCTCGGCGCTGAGCACCTCGATGAACTGGCGGGCCACGGTGGTGCGCACATCGTTCCGCACCGCATCACCAGCCTCCTGGGCGGACTGCAGGTCAAGCCCTGCGCGGCGGCGTTCGTTGTGCAGCCGGAGCCCGTTGAACACGGTGAGGTCGCTGCTCAGGAAGAAGTTGTTGGTGCGCACCCGGTCGGTGGCGAAGGTGTTGGTGAAGCGATCGATCACCCGGCCGTAGTTGTAGCCGTGGGTGGCCCCGCCGTTCAGGTCGGGGAAGAAGCTCCAGAACGACTGTTCCCGTGCGCGGTCGGCGAGCTCGGTATCGAGCAGGGCGCCGCGCAGGGTGAGGTTCCGCTCCTCGGCACGCGCGACGCACTGCTCAAGGGTCCAGGCGGATTGGGCGTGCGCCATGTGCACGACCAGCAGAAGCAACGGGGCGATGGATCGCATGTCCGCCACCCGGCTGCATCGGAACAGCGGGCGGTACGGGCAAAAATACCCGGGTGGGCCGGGCGGGTCGGGACGAACGGATGAACGGTGATGGACCGGGGCGAGCGGTGGGGCTCAGTTGCTCACCACCTTCACCTCCACGCGGCGGTTGGCCTCGCTCTCCTCCTTGGTCTTCGGCTCGGGGAAGAGCATGCGCGAGTTGCCCAGGCCGACATAGGTCACGCGCTCGGGCTCCACGTCGTTCACCATCAGGAAGTCGTAGACCGCCCTGGCGCGCGCGGCGCTCAGGTCGATGAACTCCTTCTTGTTCTTGAAGGTGGGTCCGTTCACGTGGCCCTCCACCTCGATCCGGAGCCGCGGGTTCTCCTGCAGGAAACGCAGCAGCAGCAGCAGGGAGGCCTCCGAGGAGCGGAGCACCTTGTCCTCGTTGCCCACGAAGCGGATGTCCTCCAGCACCACATGCTCGCCCGGGGCGATCGGCGTGAGCTTCAGGTCCACCGTGACGGTGGGCTCCATGCTGCCCTTCACCTTCATCGTGGTGAACATGTAGCCTTCGCGCACGCAGCCGATCTTCAGGTTGCGGTACATGTCCATATCGAACGTGTACGTGCTCCCGCCCTTGGCCTCCACCACCTTGTCGAACACCATGCCGTCGATGGTGAGGCTCGCGTCCACGGGTTTGCCGCTTTTTACATCGGTGACGTTGATGACAACTTGCTGCTTCTGTGTGGACCTTTCCTCCACCACCGGCTTCGGCGGCGGGTCGTAGTGGAAGTGGATCGTGTAGCCGGCCAGCGGACGGTCCTGATAGTCGACGACCAGATAGAACAGGTCGCCCTCCTTCACCTCGATGGCACGGCTGTAGCTCGCGCCCACACCGGAGCGCACGAAGTCCTCGGTCGCGTCCTTGCTGAGTCCGCAGCGGCTGCCGAGCGAAGGGTCGTTGCGGCTGATGTTCGAGCGTACCGGTTGCACCTGGCGGCTCGGGATCTTGTCGCAGATGCCCGGGATGGCCCCCTCGAAGAGCAGGAAGTCGATGTCGTCCTCGGGGTTGTCCGGGATGATGTCGAAGGTGAGCGTGGTGGTCACCGGGCTCCTGAACTTGTACCAGGTGCTGTGGTGTTCGCGCTCAAGCCATTGCAGGTGGTCCACCGGGTTCTCCTTGATCTCCAGCTTGTTGCCGAAACCGCGCACGGCATCGGGCTGGTGGAACACGGAATCGGCGATGGGGATGGCCCCGGTGCAGTCCCCGTTCTCCTGCGTGAGCCGCGGGTTCTGCTGCGCCTGGACCGCGGTCACGGTCAGGCCCAAGCCCAAGAGGAACAGGATGCGGATGGTTCGCACGGGACCTGCATACGCAGGGACCCTGACCAAGGTTCAGTACGCCAGGTTACTGCCGAGCCACTTCTCCATCCACTCCGTGGGCTGGCCCTTGCGCCACGCCAGGTCCTCCACCTGGTCCTTCACCACGCGGCCCACGCCGAAGTACTTGGCCTGCGGGTGCGCGAAGTACCAGCCGCTCACCGCGGCCGCCGGGCTCATGGCCAGGCTCTCGGTGAGGGTGATGCCGGTGTGTTTGGTGGCGTCGAGCAGGCGGAAGAGCTCGGGCTTCTCGGTGTGGTCGGGGCAGGCGGGGTAGCCGGGCGCCGGACGGATGCCCTGGTACTCCTCCTTGATCAATTGCTCGTTGGTCAGGCGGGCGGACTCGTAGCCCCAGAGCTCCTGGCGAACCACCTCGTGCAGCTTCTCGGCGAAGGCCTCGGCCAGGCGGTCGGCCAAGGCCTTCAGCAGGATGGCGCTGTAGTCGTCGTGCGCGGCCTCGAAGCGCTTCACGCGTTCGTCCACGCCATGGCCCGCGCTCACCGCGAAACCGCCGAGGAAATCAGGCGTGCCCTTGGGGGCGATGAAATCGGCGAGGGCGATGTAGGGTACGCCGGGCGCCTTCTTGCTCTGCTGCCGGAGCGTGTGGAAGCGGCCGATGACCTTGGTGCGGGCCGCATCGCCGTACACTTCGATGTCGTCGTGCGCTGAAGGTGCAACAGGCGTCCCGCCTGTTGAGCCGCCAGCAACAGGCAGGATGCCTGTTGGACGGTTCGCCGGCCAGATCGCCGCCACACCGTGCGCCTGGATCCACTGCTCCTTCACGATGCGGTCCAGCATCTTCTGCGCATCGGCGTAGAGCTGCGTGGCCTGCTTGCCCACCACTTCGTCCTCCAGGATGCGCGGGAACTTGCCGGCCAGCTCCCAGGCCATGAAGAAGGGCGTCCAGTCGATGTAGGGCACCAGCTCGGCCAGCGGGTAGTTGCGGTAAGTGAAGATGCCGGTGCTCTTGGGCACCACGGGCGGCTCAGCGGCGAAGTCGATGGCGAACTTCTTCGCACGCGCCTCCTCCAGCGGCAGGTATTCCTTCTCGCGCTGGCTGCCTTCGTACTGCGTGCGCACCTTGGCGTACTCCTCCAACACCTCGGCGGCGAAGCGCTCGCGCTCGTTGTCGCTGAGCAGGTTGCTGACCACGGGCACGCTGCGGCTGGCATCGATCACGTGGACCACGGGCTTGCTGTAGTGCGGGGCGATCTTCACGGCGGTGTGCACGCGACTGGTCGTGGCGCCGCCGATCAGGAGCGGGGTCTCGAAGCCTTCGCGCTCCATCTCCTTCGCCACATGCACCATCTCGTCCAGCGAGGGCGTGATCAGACCGCTGAGGCCGATGATGTCCACCTTCATCTCGCGGGCGGTCTTCAGGATGGTGGCGCTCTGCACCATCACGCCGAGGTCGATCACCTGCCAGCCGTTGCAGGCGAGGATCACGCCCACGATGTTCTTGCCGATGTCGTGCACGTCGCCCTTCACGGTGGCCAGCAGCACCTTCTTCGCGCCCTCCTTCTGCGTGCCGATCACCTGCGCGGCCTTCTTCTCCTGCAGGAAGGGCTCGAGGTAGGCCACGGCGCGCTTCATCACACGGGCGCTCTTCACCACCTGGGGCAGGAACATCTTCCCGCTGCCGAAGAGGTCGCCCACCACGTTCATGCCCGCCATCAGCGGACCTTCGATCACGAGCACGGGCTCGCCGTACTTCAAGCGGGCTTCTTCGGTGTCGGCTTCGATGAATTCGGTGACGCCATGTACCAGCGCGTGCTTCAGGCGTTCCTCCACGCTGCCTTCGCGCCACGCGGCTTGTGCGGCCACCACCTCGGCTGACGGCGCGCCCTTGAACTGCTCAGCGAAGGCCACCATGCGCTCGGTGGCATCGGGGCGGCGCGCGAGCAGCACATCCTCCACATGCTCGAGCAGGTCCTTGGGGATGTCGTCGTACACGCCGATCTGCCCGGCGTTGACGATGCCCATGTCAAGGCCCGCTCTGATCGCATGATAGAGGAAGGCGGTGTGGATGGCCTCGCGCACGGGTTCGTTGCCGCGGAAGCTGAAGCTGACGTTGCTGACGCCACCGCTGGTGAGCGCACCGGGTAGGTTCTGCTTGATCCAGCGCACGGCCTCGATGAAGTCGATGGCGTAACGGTCATGCTCGGCCATGCCGGTGGCCACGGTGAGGATGTTGGCGTCGATGATGATGTCGTGCGGCGCGAAGCCGGCCTTCTGCGTGAGCAGGTCGTAGCTGCGTTGCGCGATGGCGATGCGGCGCTCGTAGGTATCGGCCTGGCCCTGCTCGTCGAAGCACATCACCACGGTGGCGGCGCCGAGGCGGTGGATGATTTTGGCCTGCCGCAGGAATTCCGCTTCCCCTTCCTTCAGGCTGATGCTATTGGCGATGCCCTTGCCTTGCAGGCACTTCAAGCCTGCTTCGATCACGGCGAACTTCGACGAATCGACCATCACCGGCACACGCGCGATGTCGGGCTCGGCGGCGATGAGGTTGAGGAGCTTGGTCATGGCCTGCACGCCATCGATCATGCCCTCGTCCATGTTCACGTCGATCACCTGTGCGCCGTTCTCCACCTGCTGGCGGGCCACGCTCACGGCCTCATCGTACTGGCCGTTCTTGATCAGCTTGCGGAAGGCCGCGCTGCCCGTGACGTTGGTGCGCTCGCCGATGTTGACGAAGTTGGAACCCGGGAAGATGCGGAGGGGCTCGAGGCCGGAGTAGGTCGGGATGGACATGTCAGTTCTTATTCACCACAGAGACACTGAGGAATACCGGGGCGCTAGCCATTCTAATTCAACGTGGTTTCCAGAAGATCCACTGTTGAACATCCTTGACAGGTGCACAGCGCGTGTTCCACTTCCGAATGCTCTCTTGGAATAACTCGAAGCTCTGGTCGGGTAATGGAGAGCGGAGCTGAGCAAATGGAACGCTTACCCTCCGTGATTCCACCGCACAATCGGCACTGATGTCGAAAACGACCAAGGCACTATCGGCAAGAACATTTTCAACATCCGTTTCAAAGACCTCCACTTCAGCTGTTCGGACCATCATCCTCGAGAGCGACGTGTCAACGCTACCGACTTCTCGAGGGAATGAGAACATCACTGAAGCACGAGTCTTACGAGCCTGCCATCGCGCCGGATCTCGAACCAAGTCGATAGCATAGTGCTCTCCGTCATTTAGAACGACACCGGTATCGAGGTACAGTGCCATACACTCTGTGTGATCGGTGTATGCGCGAATGCTAACTGAGCGTCCTTCGAAGGCTGATCTCGAGAGCTTCATTTTCACCGTGCGCCAATCTCCTAATCCGGTTGAGGTTTGTGCTTTCCGTTCACCACGGATCTTATTCTCACGTGCATTGTCAGTGACGATCTCGATCTGCAGATAATCCATGGTCGAATCAGGTTCAGCAGTTACTTCGAACACGATCGTCATGTCGCCCTTCTTCTGGCAGAAGGAAGAGAACGACAGATGTGCCAATAGCGCGAACAGAACGAAACGCAGTATCATCATGAACTACGAACGTTCCAACCTGTTTGGGAAGTGTGTATTTCGCGTGAGCGATTGCAGCGGAAAGCCCACAGGCGGCTGAGGAACGAAGCCGCCGAGGACTTGCAGCGGAAAGCGCGACCCGAGGCGCATTTGGTCGAGGGACACGCCCAAAGAACCACCGAGAGAATTGTTCATGCGTCTACTGTTATTGTCCGTGGTGCGTGTCTGGTCGCCTCCTTCGCCAGCGCCGCGATATGCTCGGGCGTCGTCCCACAGCATCCGCCCACCACGTTCACCCAGCCGTTGGCCATGAACTCGCCTACGAGGCGCGCGGTGACATCCGGCGTTTCACGGTACTCGCCCATCTGGTCGGGCAGGCCGGCGTTGGGGTAGATGCTGACGCGGCAGGGGCTCTGCTCGGCGATCACTTCCAGGTAGGGCCGCATCTGGGCCGCGCCCAATGCGCAGTTGAGGCCCATGCTGAAGAGCGGCACGTGCTGCATGCTGATGAGGAAGGCCTCGATGGTCTGGCCGCTGAGCGTGCGCCCGCTGGCATCGGTGATGGTGACGCTGCACATGAGCGGAACACGGGTGCCCCGTGCTTCGAAGACCTCCTCGATGGCGTAGAAGGCGGCCTTGGCGTTGAGCGTGTCGAAGATGGTCTCCACCAGCAGTAGGTCCACGCCGCCATCGAGCAGCGCCTCCACTTGTTCCTTGTAGGCGGCCACGAGCTGATCGAAGGTGACGGCGCGGTAACCGGGGTCGTTCACATCGGGACTGAGCGAGGCGGTCTTGTTCATGGGACCGATGGCACCGGCCACGAAGCGCGGCTTGCTGGGGTCCTTCTTCGTGAACGCATCACAGGCCTCGCGGGCCAGGCGCGCGGAGGCGAGGTTCATCTCGCGCACAAGATGCCCACACTCGTGCTCGGCTTGCGCGATGCTCGTGGCGCTGAAGGTGTTCGTCTCCACGATGTCGGCGCCCGCCTCCAGGTATTGCTCGTGGATGCGCTTGATCGCTTCGGGGCGCGAGAGCGAGAGCAGTTCGTTGTTGCCCTTGAGCAGGATCTTGTGGTCCTCCATGCCCTTGGGATGGAAGTCCTCCTCGGTGAGGCCGAGGCGCTGGATCATGGTGCCCATGGCGCCGTCGAGGACGAGGATGCGCTGGGCGGCGATGCGTTCGAGGTCTGTCATCAGGTCACAAATAGGCGTGCTTTCCGGTCGCTTACCAAGGGTGAATGGGAGTTGGTGAATGGTGAATGGGACTGAGCGCTTCGGCGATGGGGGCTCCCCATTCACCATCGACCATTCGCCATTCACCACACCCAAAAAGAAAAGCCCCACCCGATGGACCGGATGAGGCTGCATGGCTCCCGAAGGAGGATCGCTACCTGATCACGGCTCATCTCTCCCACCATGATGGCGGGCTGGATTTAGCACCTACCCAGTGGTTGCCCACCGGACGGTTGCCAAGGCTTCACAGGGCCAGTCCCTCTGCCTTTCTGGATAAGCGATGGAAAGAACGTGGCGCGAAGATAGCGGCAGAAGGTTCAGCGCCCCCCACCGATGTGCTTCTCCAACCACCCGAACACCTCCGCATGCCATTGCATGGAGTTCTGCGGCTTCAGCACCCAGTGGTTCTCGTCGGGGAAGCGCAGGTACTTGCTCTCGATGCCCTTGGCCTGGCAGGCGGTGAAGCTGCCGATGCCCTGCATGAGCGGCACGCGGAAGTCCTTGTCGCCGTGGATGACGAGCATGGGGACGCGCCATTTCTCGGCGTGGAGCAGCGGATTGAACTGCTCATAGTTGGCCGGCTTGGTGAACACGCTGCCGCCGTTCTCCCAGTCGGTGAACCAGAGCTCCTCGGTGCTGTAGCCCATGGCGCGCGTGTCGAAGATGCCGCAGTGCGACACCAGCGCCTTGAAGGGCTCGTTCCACACGCCGGCGATCCAGTTGATCATGTAGCCGCCGTAGCTCGCACCCAGCGCTGCCACGTTGCCGCCATCGAGGAAGGGGTATTTGCCCAACGCGAAGGCCAGGCCCTTCTGCAGGTCCTCCAACGGAAGATCGCCCCAGTGCTCGTTGATGGCGTCGGTGAAGGCCTGGCCGTAGCCGGTGCTGCCGTGGAAGTCGATCATCACCACGGCGAAGCCCTGGCCCGCGTAGGTCTGGGGGTTCCAGCGGTAGCTCCAACTGTCGCCAAAGCTGCCCTGCGGACCGCCGTGGATGAGGAAGGCCACCGGGTACTTCTTTCCTTCCACGTAGTTCGCAGGCTTCAACACGTAGCCGTAGACGGTCTCGTTGTTCCAGCCGGGGAAGCTGAACTGCTCGTAGGCGCCGAAGGCCTTGTCCTTCAGCGAGGCGTTCACCTGCGATAGCACCGTAGCGCCCTGGTCGATGAGTTTGGACTTTGGCGCGCTGGCGTAGAGCTGGGCCGGACCGCTGAGCCCGCTCTTCTGGAACACGAAGCCCTTGGGCGTTTCCGCGAAGGCATCCATGTGAGCGTCGGTGCTCAGGGGCGTGACGGTGCTGGTCTTGAGGTCGATGCGGAAGAGGCGGTGCTTGCCGATGTCGTCGGCGGTGACGAGCAGGCTCTTGCCATCGCGGCTCCAGGCCAGGCTGGCGGCGCTGCGGTCCCAAGTGGTGGCCACGTCGGATACCGCGCCGGTGGCCAGGTCCATCACCTTCAGCTGGAAGCGGTCGGCCTCGTAGCCCGGGCGCTTCATGGCCTTGTAGGCGAGCTTGGTGCCGTCGGGCGAAATCACGGGCGATGCGTCCCACGCGGGATTGCTGGCGGTGAGGTTCTTCGGGGCGCCTCCTGTCACCGGCACACTGTAGAGGTCGAAGTTGGTGCTCCACGGCTCGGTCCTACCCGCGACGCGGGCGCTGAAGTACACGGTGCGGCCATCCTTGCCGATCGCGAAGTCTTCGTTGCCGCCGAACGGCTTGGACGGCACATCACCATCAAAGCCGGACATCAAAGGCACGGGCTGGGCGTTCGGCTCCTTCAGCGAGAGGTAGTAGAGGTGGTTGCGGGTGCCGTCCTTCCATGTGTCCCAATGGCGCATGAAAATGCGGTCGTATACCTGGCCGGTGCTCTTCACGCCTTCCTGTGCCTGCATGCGCTCCACGGTGCAGGCGATGGCGTCATCGCATTCCGGGAACACGGCCAGGGCCACCACCAGGCCGGAGCCATCCGGTGCCACGCGGTAGGCCTGCACATCCAGCGGCAGGAAGGTGATCTGCTCGGCCGCCTTGCCAGGGGCGTCGGCCTTCCACACCTGCGTGAGGCCTGCATCCCCGCGGGCGCTCAGGAAGTAGAAACCCGACCGGTCACCCGACCACTGGATGTCACCGGCGCCCCCTTCACCGGCAGGCACCTTCACCTCGGGCTTCTTCAGGTCCGCCAGGTCCTTCATCCACAGCGTGCTCACCCCACGGTTCGCCTCCATATCGGTGGCGCGCGCGGAAAAGAGCGCGGTGGTGCCGGCGGGATCCACGGCCAGGCCGCCGATGCGGTCGAGCATCAGCATGTCGGAGTAGGTGAAGGGGGCCTTCTGCTGGGCGGTGGTGGCGAGCGCCACGAGCAGACCTGCGGCGATGGAGAGGGGACGACGGTGCATCATGGTTTCGACCGGGATGGGACGCAATGAACGAAGATCGGCGCTTCGGACCACGCGCATGCCCCAGGACCTTGATCCCTTGTGACTTGATCCTTGAAGCTTGAAGCTTGTTCAGCCCTGCGCGCCCGCGAACTCCTTGAAGAAGCCCACGATGCGCTTGCGGAACAGAAGGAAGAGCAACAGGTAAGGCACGGCCATCAGGTAGAGGATGCCCAGGTTGAGGCCACGGCCCACGTTCTGCTCGCCACCGAACGGTTGCTGCTGCCCCTCCACGGTGGCCTTGCACATGGCACAGCCCTGGGCCAGCCCATCAGCCGGCAGGACCAGCAGCAGGGGCAACAGGAGCAGCAAAGGCCAGGCGCAGCGGAGCATGGGGCAAAGATAGGCAGGGGCATTGTGCACGGCCACCCGCAGCGCCGCATGCGGCAGGAACCATAAAGCCGGAAGCTTGAAACCGTTCCTCAGATCGATTTGGCTCTCCGGTTCCGGGCGAATAGCTTCACCGCATCAAACGACCGGACCATGCGCACACACGCCCGTTGTGCGCGGCGTTCGGCGGACCGAATGGGGGGGGGTATTGGAGGTGGAAGTCCGCTGATCCTCGCGCTTGTTTTCGCGATCCCTGAAGGGATGAGCGCCCAAGCCCTCAGTGTACAGCTCGACCCCAGCGACCACAACGGCTTCGCCATCTCCTGCTTCGGCGGGAGGGATGGGAGCATCGACCTCACGGTTTCCGGCGGCACACCGCCCTACACCTACGAGTGGAGCACGGGTGCCAATACCCAGGACATCTCCGGCGTGGCCGCAGGGTACTACCGCGTGGCGGTATAAGACAGCGACACGGCCTATGTGGAACGGGAGATCACCCTGAGCGAGCCGGAACTCTTGGTGGGGACAGCCACGGCCTTCGAATACCCGAACGACTTCAACGTGAGCTGCCACTCGTGCTACAACGGCAGCATCGATGCGGGGGCCATCGGTGGTGTGGCGCCGTACAGTTACGAATGGAGGGACGGCTCCACCGTGGAGGATCGCAGCGGACTGGGCGCGCGGGACTACACCGTGGTGGTGCGCGATGCCAACGGCTGCGAGGCGGCCGGCATCACCCTGATCCTGCGCGAACCGCAGCGGAACGACTGGACCATGACCGGGAATGCGGGCACCATCCCCGGGCCGCACTACTTCGGTACCAGCGACAACCAGGATGTGGTGTTCAAAAGCAATGGGATGGAGCGACTTCGCTTGTTGGCGAGCGGCGAGGTGAAGATCGCCGGGCTTGGCGACGGGCTCCTGCGTGCCAGCGGAGGAATAGTATCCGTGGCCTCGATGGGTGGAGAACCGTTCGGTGAGGCTGCCCCGTATTGGTCCACATCCGGGAACTGGCTCACCGCTGAGCCCGATCAGTTCCTGGGCACCCGGGATGCTCATGCGCTTAGCATCCGTACGAACGATGTTCAGCGCATGCTCGTCACCACGGGAGGACAGGTGGGCATTGGGGCCGACCTGAACACCGTACCCGGCCTGCTTACCGTGCGGTCCGGTGCAGGGGAGTGGATCGCGCTGCAGAATGAGGACAACGGGCAGGACCTGGGGGCCTGGCACTTCACCAACACAGCGGCCAAGGATCGGCTGCAGATCCGCTATGTGCCTGATGGGCAGAGCGCCACCAGCGACGTGAGCCTGTGGAACAACGGCAAGGTGAGCATAGGGCCTGCGGCCGTCGGCACCGACCCCGCCTACCGGCTCTATGTGGAAGGCGGCATCGTGGCCCGCGATGTCAAGGTCACCATCCAGCCCTTCCCGGACTACGTGTTCCAGGCGGACCATCCGCTGCGGTCCTTGCCGGAGCTCGCCGCCTACCTGCGCACCCATCAGCACCTGCCCGGCATGCCCTCGGCCGCTGAAGTGGAGGCCAACGGTGGTGCGGAGATCGGCGACCTTTTCGCCCGGCTGCTGCGCACCGTGGAGGAGCAAACGCTGTACATCCTGCAGCTGGAGCAACGCGTGGCCGACCTCGAAGGGCGCACACAACCTGCAGCGCGATGATCAGGCCGGGCGCCTTGTGCATCTGCGGCCTCGTCTGGGCGATGGCCTTCGTAGCCCGGGGCCAAGGCACCGGCTACGTGCGCGTGGAGGGTGACCGCTTTCTGGACGAGGACGGGAGCCCCTTCTACCCGATGGTCTGCAATTACTTCGTGCACATGCCCTATCAGGGCACCCCTCCCGATATTCTGACCTGCCGGGTGGTGCCGGGCTACGGGAACGCCTTCAACCCGAACGGCGATGGCTGGGGCGAGCAAGGGTTGGACCAGGCCGTGAAGCGGATCGAGAACGACTTCCGTCAGCTGAAGAGCATGGGCTTCAATGCGATCCGGTTGATGGCCATCTTGCGGATGGAGAAAGTAGGTACAACGGTGCGCTTGCAAACCCAACAGCACATTTTTCCTCCGACGTGGATCTCTGCGAATGACCATGAGTTCCCATTCGTGCAGCCCTACAACACAGAACCTGGTATTGAGCATGTGATCGACCAGACCGAGCTGGTTTTGGACAAAGCGGCCCTGGCTGGTTTGAAAGTGATCTTGGTCCCGGTGCAGGGATGGGAGACCTTCAAAACCTGGGGTGGTGTCATCAAGTTGATCGAGGTCCTCCAGTTGTTCGGTGATCGCTTCAAGGAGCACCCAGCACTGATGGCCTATGATCTATGCAACGAACCCGGCTATTTCGAACAGTTCGACCACACCAAGGAGTGGATCTGTGAGAAGGTGGCGGCGGTGTACGATGAATTGAAGAGCGCCGACCCGAACCACTTGATCACGGTTGGAGGTGTGAGCGTGACGGAGGTCTTCGAGTGGGACCCGACCATCCTGAAGCTCGATTTCTGGTCGCCGCACCTCTACCCCATCTTCCAGTCCCGGCGCACGATCACGTATGCTCAAGCCTTGGAGAACGTCCACAGCCAGCTCACCTGGTTGCAGAACAACATCGGCAGCGCGTGGATCATCGGGGAGTTCGGCTTCGTGGCGAACGATGGGGAGAACCCGGCCTACGTGTGGGGTACAGAGGCGGAGCAGGCCTCGTTCACGGCGGCCATGCTGCAAATGACGCGCGATGCCGGAGCGGCCGGCTTCTCCTGGTGGACATTTGGCGATGTGGACCACTACCATGAACCTCCGGTCTTCGACGAAAACACCAACCACCCGGTCGGCACCGAGGGCTACTACGCGGATGTGAAGCTGTTCTACGAGAACAACTTCGGGCTGCTGCATCTGGATGATCCAATAAGCTGCGACCCGCAGACCGGCATCTGCGACTATGCGCACATGGAGAAACCGATCGTGTCGGTCTTCGCGAACTACCTGGACCCGGTCACGGGTCAGCCACCACCGCGCGGACCTGCGCTGGTTCCGGGGTTCAACTACTACAACCCGGCGTTCCATCCGACCAGCTCGTTGACGATCAGTGGTCAGGTGACCACGACCGCGGCCGAGCCGATGAAGGACGCCGTGGTGAGGGGGGCGACATTACTGGTAGAAGTTCCAGAATATAACCTCGCTGGCCTGCCCATAGAGGGCACAGGCGAATCATTCTATGATTATTTCATGACTTTCACCAATGATGTTGGCGACTTTGAACTCATACCATACGACTATCACGGTTTCAACGACCATTTAGGGGTTAGTTGGCCCGATCGCGTCGAATGGCTGGGGACGACCGCCCCTGCGGCCGAGCGCATCTATCGGGGGTTCGGCTTTCCTGTGGTTCAGAACAACCTGACCTACGCCTTGGCGCAGCACTCCTTCCTCCCCCATCGAGTGATCCAGGACGTCACGCTGCCCATGGGCAGCGGCCATACGGACTGGGAAGCCTGGGGCTCCATCACTGTCACGAACGTACAGATCGAGGGGGATGGCAGCACCGGTGCTTCGGCGGACATCATGGCGCGGCGTTCCATCGACCTGGAAGGCGAAACGCACCTGGCCCGGGGCGCCGAGGTCCACATCCACCCCAGCGAGACCTTTGCCGCGTGCGGGGACCTGGATGGGTTCCGACGGCCCGAACCCCACGAAGGCACGGAGATCGGTGAAGGCATGCTGCGGGAGCGGGAGCAGTTCATCGACTTGGACATCCATCCACTGGTCGCTGAGCCAGCCATCCTGCTGGTGGTTCCGAATCCTACATCCGGCCGGGTGAACGTGGAGATCCGCCACTTCGATGCGCTCGACCCTACGCAACCCGAGCTGCACCTGGTCGACATGCTGGGACAGCGCGTGCGTCGCTGGACCGCCATGCCCCGGAACGAACTCGACATCACCGGTCTGGGCTCTGGTGCGTACAGCCTGATCCTGACCCGCCAAGGCCAGCACTTGGCCACCGAACGCCTCATCCTAACCCCTTGAGCCATGAGCCTTAGATATTGCCTTACAGCTGTTCTTCTGGTGCCAGCCTGTTTTGTTGCGACGGCGCAGGAATGGCAGTGGGTCAAGGGTTTCGGGGCATCGGGTAGCAATGACCACGCACGGATCGCCAAGGACACCGTGGGTAACTACTACTTGGGCTGTTCCATCGCTGGCCTGGTCGTTGGCTCGGATACGATCAATGGTCGCAATGCCTTCGTGAAGTTGAACGGCAACGGAGTGCCTTTATGGGGTGGGGCTGCCGAGTTCACCGGCAACGGCTATTGTTCGGACCTTGATGACGCGCCGGCACCTTTTGTAGCCGCACACCCAGCAGGAAGCGACGCCTACTTCGCTGGTGAGATCTGTGGTGAGTGGCTTTTTGGCACCCAGCCGGTGAGCGAGTACGGCAATGGCACGCAGATCTTCCTGGCCCACTATGATGCGAACGGCGATTGCACGTGGGTCAAGATCTTTGGCGGTTCGCAGAGCGACCATGTCGCCGGATTGGAGAGCACCCCGACCGGCGAGCTGCTGCTGACCTACGCCGGGAGTGCGATGACCGTGGACGGGATCAGTGTGCCCACCGGGGTCTCGATCTTGAAGTTCAACGCAGCGGGCGTCTGCCAGTGGGCCACAGAGGTACCACTAGGTAGTGGAAGTTATAGCGCTGACATCGCCGCTGTTGAGGATGGCTTCTACCTGGCCAGTATTGCGCTGCAGGGAGCAGGGCCCTTGCTCACCTTCGATACGGTGAGCGTTGACGTCAGCGATCGGAGGTTCGTACTGGTCAAGTACAACTACGATGGCCATGCCATCTGGGGCAGGAGCCATGGAGAGAACGTGGTACACTACCCCGGGCCGTTGATGGGCAAGATCACCGCGAACACCACCGGGGTGCTCCTGTCCGGTAGCATGGATGCGGATACGATCTTCTTCGGTACGGACAGTCTGATCGGTGCCGGTCAGATGTTCATGATCCGGTTCGGTCCGGATGGGTCCTACCAGTGGTCCTTCACCAGTGATTCACCATATGGTGATGTTTCGGCGGCCGATCTCGTCCTGGGCGATTCGGGTGATGGGTATGCGCTATGCCGATTGAGGCCCATGCAACCTGCAACGACCGTGGATGTGGCCGGCTGTGCGCAGGAGTTCGATTCCTATGACTACGATTCGATGTACCTGGTCCACCTCGATCAGGTTGGAGATTGCATCCAGTCCGTCTTCACACGAACGAACAGCTACGGCTCCGGGCCCGGTCCGGAGCGCGGAAGATGGTCGATGGTGCTCGATGCTGCGGAGCAACCGGTGATCTGCGGCCAGTTCCGTGGCACGGCGGTCTTCGGCAGCACCACCTTGTCCAGCGGGGGCAACAACTACGATGTGTACGTGGGCAAGCTGGACGCGCTGACCGGTGTGGGCGAACAGCGGGCCCCGGAAGGGCATGACCTGCTCATCTACGCCAACCCCAACCAAGGCTCGTTCCGGATCAAGGTGCCCACCGCGCTGCTGCGCGAGAAAGACCTGCTCCTGAGCGTGTACGACAGCAGCGGCCGGCTGGTGCGTGCCCAGCAGCTGGACATGAGCGGCGGTGACCCCCGGATGGACGTGTTCGGTGTTGGTCCGGGCCTTTATCAGGTGACCTTGAGCAAGGGCGACCGGATCTACCACGGGAGCATGGTGGTGGAGTGAGGGCTCACCCCCGCCACTCTCCCCCTCAGTAATACGGGCTGATCATGAGGTACACCACCACGCCGGTGACGCTCACATAGAACCACACGGGCCACACCCGCCTGGCGAGGCGGCGATGCTGCGGGTACTGCGCTGAAAGCGCGCGGTAGGCCGTGAACAGGATGAAGGGCAGGCTGAGACCGGCCAGCACGATGTGGCTGAAGAGGATCACGTAGTACACCCCCTTCACCGCACCGGTGCCGCCGAACGCCGTGTCGCCGGCGAAGAGGTGGTGGACGATGTAGCTCACCAGGAAGAGCACGCTGAGCGCCATCGCCGCCATCATGGCCGCGCGGTGGGCTGTCCAGCGGCCGGCCCTGGCGGTGAAGAGGCCCGCGAGCAGCAGCGCGCTCACCAGGCTGTTGAGCACGGCGTTGATGCGGGCGAAGACGTGTACGTCGAGCCCGTCCGGGGCGGGCACCTGCACCCGGTTGAGCACCACCACCGCGGTGAAGACGATGGCCGAGAAGATCCAGATGAGGCGTTTGGCGGGTCGCTCCTCCAGGCGGAGGCTGCGGGGGGGATGAGCTTCGCGGGGGGGCATGCGGGGTGAACGCTCGGCGGGCGGCGGGGTTCACGAGCTGCGCTCGGCGGCCTCGCGCCTGCGCACCTTCTCCTCCTTCAGCAGCATCTTGATGTCGCCCGCCAGGCGGCCCACCTCGGCCGTGCTGGTGCCATCGTAGTAGCCGCGGATGTGGCGGTCCTTGTCCACCAGCACGAACATCTCCGAGTGCAGGAAGCCATCCGGGGCCATCACGTCCTCGCGGGCGGCCAGGAAGTAGCCCTCGCTGCCCAGCAGATAGAGGTCGGCCTTGGGCCCGGTGAGGAACTTCCAGCGGGCGGTGTCGGCCTGGTGGCGGCGCGCGTAGGCGTTGAGCACCTCGGCCGTGTCGTTCTCCGGGTCCACGGTGTGGCTCAGGAACACCACGTCATCGAAGGCCTCGTCGTCGAGCTTGAGCTGCAGCTGCTGCATCTGGCGCGTCATGCGCGGGCAGATGGTGGTGCAGCGGGTGAAGAAGAAGTCGACCACCAGGATGCGGCCCTCCACATCGCGGTCGCTGAAGGGGCGGCCGAACTGGTCGGTGAAGGCGAAGGGCGGCACGGTGAAGTAGGTGGTGTCGCCGGGGGCGTTCACCTCCTTGGGGCCGTAGTAGGGCAGAAAGGCGTAGCGGTGCTTCGCCAGCCCCAGGGCCGGTGCGAAGAACAGGAACAGGAGCAGGATGAAGAGCGGGATGCCGCCCAGGATGGCGAACTTCTTCCAGCGTGGCGCGGGGCGCATCCCTCGGCTCAGAGGAACTGCGTCCACAGGCTGTGGACATAGTTCGACTCCCAGATGGCGATGAAGAGCAGGTACAGGATGAAGAGCGCGTAGGGCAGCAGGATGATCGCGCGGATGTTGCGGCGCTCATCGCCCAGGTGCATGAACACGGCCACGATGTAGCCCGCCTTCACCAGTGTGAGGACCACGTACAGCAGCTTGATGGTGTTCCACGCAGAGGCGTCGAACCACTCCTTCCAGTAGGCGCCCACGGCCACCTCGATGGTGGTGACCACGGCCAGCAGGCCGGTCACCTGCCAGATCTTGCGGCGGATCCTGCGGCCCTCCTCCTCACCATGGTGGGCGTCCAGGCTGTACTCGATGATGTCGTCGCGCTCCATGTCAGAGGAGGTAGAAGAAGGTGAACACGAACACCCACACCAGGTCCACGAAGTGCCAGTAGAGGCCGGCCTTCTCGACCATCTCGTAGTGGCCGCGGCGGTGGAAGACGCCCCGCATCACCATCAGCAGCACGATGAGGTTGATGACCACGCCGCTGAAGACGTGGAAGCCGTGGAAGCCGGTGATGAAGAAGAAGAAGTTGGCGTACTGGGGCGGGCCGTACTCGTTGCGCACCATGTTGGCCCCGTCGATGTAGGCCACGCGCTCGTTCCAGAGGGCCAGGGCCTCGGCGCCCTCCACATGGGCATGGTCGCCCTCGGCGGGCTTGAGGTAGTGGCCGGGCAGGGCCTTCACCAAGTGGAAGCCCGGGGCGTTGGCCGGGTCGTGCGTATCGTGCGTATCGTTGTGCACCCAGTACCTGGTGCCGTCCGCCGCGGTGATGTAGCCGCCGCCGCCATGGATGAAGTGGCTCCACTCCCAAGCCTGGCTGCCCACGAAAAAGGCGCCGCCGATCACCGTGAGGAAGAGCCACTTGATGACGCCCTTCTTGTCCATCCGGTGGCCGGCCTCCACGGCCAGCACCATGGTGACGGAGCTGAAGATGAGGATGGCCGTCATGAGGGCCACGTAGATCAGCGGATAGTCGCCGTGGAGGAAGGGCAGGGCGCGGAACACCTCCTCGCCGATGGGCCAGGTGTCCGTGGTGGCGTGGCGGGCGAAGCCGTAGGCCACCAGCAGGCCGGAGAAGGTGAGGGCATCGGACACCAGGAAGAACCACATCATCATCTTCCCGTAGCTGATGCTGAACGGGGAGCGTCCGCCGCCCCAGAGGACGTCGTTGCTCAGTGCCTTGGTCGCTTCTCCTGCCATGGGTTCCGTTTGTCCGGCCGCAAACCTAGTGAACGAAGGTCAAGAACAAAAAGAGGTAGACCCACAGGATGCCCAGGAAGTGCCAGTACATGGTACCGGCCCACAAACCGGCATGGTCGGCCTGGGTGTAGGCGCCGCGGGCGGCCAGCACGAGCATCACCACGAGGCTCACCAGACCCAGGCCCAAGTGGGCCAGGTGGGCGGCGGTGAGGGCGTAGATGTAGGAGCTGGCGGTGTTCTTCTGCTCATCCAGATCGGCGTTCAGAGCGGTCCGGCGCTGGGTGTCGTCCGGCAGGTAGAACTTGCCATCCTCCAGCACCAGTTCCTGGCCCTGATGGCGGATGGTCCAGTCCTGACCGTAGGTACCGGTGTTCTGAAGCACCTTGCCCACCACGAAATTGCCTCTGTCCACCAGCTGACCCCAGCCTTGGAACTGGCTGATGGCGAAGCCGATGCCGAAGGCCAGCGTGAAGGCGATCAGGAGCGGCACACCCCCCATCTCGCCACGACGGACCCGCGTCAGGGCCATCTGGATGAAGAGGCTGCTGACGGCGATGCACCCGGTGCTCACGAGGAACGCATCGGGCAGGCGGATGTCCACCCAATAGCCCCCGCTCATGCTCACCACGTAGGCGCTGGTGAGCCCCGCGAAGAACATCACGATGGCGAAGAGCAGAAGCCAGGTGAGGAGCTTGCGGGCCTTGAGCTTGCGCGGAAGGTCCTCGATGGCCGGGGAGTAGGTGAAGGTGGTCATGAGCGGTCCAGCACGTAGGCGAGCTGCACCGCCGGGAGGTAGAGGAAGCTGGCGAACATCAGGCGCCGTGCATGGCGCGTGTCGCCGGTGCGGTAGAGCGTCCAGGCGGGGACGAGCATCAGCAGGCCGGCCACGACGGCCACGACCAGCGCCACGGTCCCCACACGATCGAACACCCAGGGCAGCATGCCGACGGGGATAACGAACAAGGTGTACAAAAGGATCAGGAAGGCGCTGGACCGGTCACGTTCCCCGCTGGGCAGCAGGCGGAAGCCGGCGCGGGCGTAATCGTCGTGCAACACCCAGGCGATGGCCCAGAAATGGGGGAACTGCCACATGAACTGGCCGGCGAAGAGCAGGCCGGGGATAAGCCCGAACTGACCGGTGGCGGCCACATGGCCGAGCATGGGCGGAAAGGCACCGGGGAAGGCCCCCACGAACACGGCCCAGGGGCTGAGGCGCTTCATCGGGGTGTAGAGGGCCACGTACATGAAAAGGCTCAGCAGGCCGAGGATGGCGGTGAGCACCCCGAAGGCGGCCCACAGCATCCACAGGCCGGCGATGCCCGCCGCAGTGGCCAACACCAAGGCGGTGGTCACGCTCATACTGCCGCGCACCAGGGGGCGCTCGGCGGTGCGGTGCATCAGCGCGTCCGTGTTCAGCTCCCACACCTGGTTGAAGGCGTTGCTGGCCCCGGTGACCAGGGTGCCGGCGAGCAGCAACACCAGCAGTCCGCCCACGTCGAGCGCACCGGCCGGGCTGCCCATCCAGTAGCCGAGCCCGGCGGAGAAGACCACCAGACTGGCCAGGCGCAATTTGAATAGGGCGGCCGCGTCGCGCAACAGGCCCACGGGGGCGGTGACGGCGGTGGCGGTGGAGCGCTGCACGGGGAGGCGGGGTGTTCCGGAGCGGCGCAAAGGTAGCCCTTCGGCCGGCTCGCGGCTCAGGGCCTTCCGGTGCGCAGCTGCTGGTCGGTGTAGCGGTCGCGGAAGGTGGCGGCGATGCCGACGCGCACCCAGTGCTGCACCTGGGTCTCCCCCAGCTCGGGCACGAAGGAGCGGAACACATAGGCCGCCTCCAGCTGCAGGCCGGCCCGCTCGCTGAGCACATAGGCGCCGCGCAGCTCGTTGTGCAGCAGGTTGGCCTGCACCGGCGCCGCCAGGTAGAAGCCGTAGTTCTCCAGACGGCCTTCGGCATCGCGCACGGGACGGTCCTTTTCCGGGCGGTACAGGTCGCTGCCCCAGGAGTAGAGGCCGGTGTCCACCCCCATCACCGCGAAGCTGAAGTGCTCCCGCAGGCTCCAGCGCCCGCGGCGCCAGTCCACGATGGCGAGCGACTCGTGGAAATTGCTGCCGTAGGGGTGCGCCAGCGGCTGGGCGAAGTGGGCGTGGTTCTGCCGCGTATCGCTGTGGGTGTACATGAAGGGCCGCACGTAGTTGAACTCCAGCCGCACATCGAGCCCCTTCACCTTGAACGCGTCATAGGAGATCCAGCCGAGCTGGAAGCCCTGCTTGTTGGCGAACCAGCCCTCCCCACCGCGCACCTCGCGCAGCAGGAATTCGTCCAGCACCAGCTGGCTGTAGAACAGGCTTTGCCACCCGGCCTTGATGTTGAGGGCAAAGCCGAGGATGGCATTGTCCGGCGAGCCCAACCCGAACTCGATCGGACGGTAGAAGATGACCGGGTTCCAATAGTTGAAGTCGAAGCCGCGCGGGTAGTTCGGGTCGTTGTCCTGCCAGATCACCGCCTCGAAGAGCCCGAAGTTGATCCGTGGGGTCACGTTGTAGCTGAGGTAGTGCATGCTGGTGGCCTTCCGCTGGAACCGGCGGGGCACCCCGTCCGCGCCGCGGATGTCGTCCATCAGGGCGTAGAGGTTCACGTAGCGCACCTTCCAGAAGGTGGTGGCGATGCGCAGGTAGGGATAGCTGGTGGCGTTGTCCGAGAGCATCAGCGAGCGATGGCCCTCGCCCCAGAAGTTGCGGCCGCGCCCCACGGTGATGTTGAAGTAGGTGGAGGTGGTCCAGTTGAGGTGGGCGTTCCAGTCGGTGTGGGCGTAGGTGGGCGCGGTGCCATACGCGTAGCCCTCGGAGGGGGCGGCCCCGGAGGCCTGCACCAGGGTGTCCAGGTGGGCGGGAAAGCGTTCCAACCAGCCCATGCCGTCGGCGTGCAGGGTCAGGGAGGGATGCAGGTCCACCTCGGCCCAGCCGCCGGCGCCCAAGCGGTAGGCCGGGTCGGTGGTGCGGGCGCTGGAGAGGCCACCGAGCAGGTCCACGAGCGGGGCACCGCGGAAGCGGCCGCTGTCGCCACGGGCCCAGCGGTCCAGGAAGGGCAGCGCACCGCGACGCGGCAACGAATCGGCACCGGGCAGGGCGGCGAGGTCGCTGCGCAGGTAGGGCCGCACGGCGGTGTGGTGGTCGCGCTTCCAGCGGTGCAGGGCGGCGGCGTAGGGGGCCTCCAGGGTGCGGCTCAGGGGAAAGAGGCCCGGCTGGGCGGAAGCGGCGGAGGCCCACAGCAGCAGGCCGGACAGGAGCAGCGGCCTCATGGCGTGGCGCGCCTCTGTGGCAGCGCGAAGGGCAGCAGCGCGAGCACCACGGCCGTGCTGCCCAGCACCATCAGGCCCACGTTGGGGTGCCACTTGCGGGTGAGCAGGCTGAGCCCGATGATGGTGAGGGCATAGGCGTAGAGCGCGAAAGTGGTGCGGCGGTGGCCCAGGCCCATGTCCATCAGGCGGTGGTGGATGTGGTTGCGGTCGGCGGCCAGGGGCGACACCCCGCGGGCGGTGCGCACGATGAAGATGCGGAGCGTGTCCACCAGCGGGTAGGCGATGACGGCCATGGTGAAGATGGGCGTGGGGATCTGCCGCAGCGGCAGCGGCAGGCGGCTGGTGTCGTGGTCCACCACCTTCATGGCCAGCACGGAGATGATGGCGCCGATGATCAGCGAGCCGCTGTCGCCCATGAAGATGCGCGCCGGGTGGAAGTTGAACACCAGGAAGCCCACCAGCGCGCCGGCCAGCACGAAGGCCAGCAGGCTCAGGGCGATGTCGCCGGCCATGTACAACCACACGCCGTAGACCGTGGCGGCGATGAGGCCGATGCCGCCCGCCAGTCCGTCCACGCCATCGATCAGGTTGAAGGCGTTCACCAGCACCACGTAGGTGAAGAAGCTCAGCGCGATGCTCATCGCCGCGGGCAGCTCGTACACGCCGAACAGGCCGTGCATGTCGGTGATGCGGATGTCGGCCGTGATCACCAGGATGTAACCCACGATCATGTGGCCCACCAGCTTCTTCACGGGGCTGAAGCCGATGATGTCGTCCTTGACGCCGATGAAGAAGAGCAGCACCATGGCCGCCAGCACGAACTTGAAGTCCTTGTAGGCCTGCCCCATGGCCTGGTAGAGGGCCTTGTAGCCCTCACCGTCCTCGCCGATCAGGGCGGCCTGGGGGAACCACAGGGCGTAGGAGAAGATGACGGCGGCGAAGATGATGATGCCGCCGATGGTGGGCACGCTGCGGTGGTGCACCTTGCGCGCATCGCCGGGTTCGTCCACCAGGTGCTTCAGGCGGGCCACCTTGATGAGGCTGGGCATGGTGAAGAGCACCACGATGAAGGCCGTCACCGCGCCGAGGATCAGGATGTAGCCATGCTCCTTCATGGGCGGTCAAAAGTCGGCATACCGGTTGAACAGCGCCATGCGGAAGGCGGCGTAGAGGTGGCCGCTGTTCTGCTGGTCGGGCGCCGGGCTCAGGTCGCGCATCGAGTAGCCGATGGTGAACCGCATGTTGCTCATCTGGTTGATGAGGTAGCTGGCGTTGAGCTCCAGAAAGGTGAGCTGGCGGACGATGGGCCCGTCCGGAAGGGCCGAGAGCTGATCGGGCAGCAGCAGGTCGCTGCCGTGGTTGGCGGCCAGGCTGTCGGGGCCGTCCGTGCGATAGGTGGCCAGGTTCAGCTTGGCCTGCAGCAGCACCTTGCCGCGGATGCGATGGTCCAGGATCACGACGGCCTCGTCGAAGTTCGCGCCGTACGGATGCGCCAGGGGCTGCTGGGTGTGGGTGTACGCGGTGAGCGCATCCCGCTGCATGTAGAGGAAGGGCTGCGCGCTGTTGTACTCGGCCTGCAGGTGCATGTCGAGGCCGAAGAGGTCGAACCAGCGGAAACCGGCCTGCCATCCGTAGCGCCCGGGCCTGTCGGTGACGCCCTGGCCATAGACGAACAGCTTGTCGGTGACCTTCACGCGCAGGTCGAGGCCCAGCACCTGCTTGTGGTCGCCGTCGAAGCCGTTCACCAGCGTGTTGATGCCGATCACCGGGTTCAGGGTGAGGGCGTTGAACGGGCGCACGCCGCTGCTGTCGATGCGCTTGAAGATCGTGGCCTCGAAGAGGCCGACCGTCACGCGTCCCAGGTCGAGGCTCAGGTGGGTGAAGGTGGCGCGCTTCCACAGGAAGAGGCTCTCACTGCTCTCGCCGGTGGGCAGCCGTTGGAGCATGTTGAGCTGGGCGTAGATCGTGCTGTACTGCAGGCGGTCCTTCCAGCCCAGGTGGCTCAGCTTCAGGAAGGGATAGGTGGGGCTGGCATCGCTCAGCAGCATGCTCCGGTAGCCGTGGCCCACCTGGTGGCGCCCCTGTCCCAGCTGCACGTTCAGCCAGCGGCGCGGCGTCCAGCTCACGTTGCCCATGGCCCAGGCGTAGTCGAAGGCACGGCCGTTGAAGGGCTTCACCCGGGCCTCGCCGGGCACCACGCCCAGCTCGCGGGTCCTGTTCCACAGGTATTGCGGGTAGATGGCCTGGTTCTCGAAGAAGGCGGTCTGGAAGGAGAAGCGCGGGCCCAGGTCCCCGGCGACCCAGAAGCCGCGCGTGTTGCGGTAGAAGCGGGTGGTGTCGGCGAAGCGGCTCTGGTCGCGGAAGTCCTGACCGAGCTGGAGGTCGAGCATCAGGTCGGCGTGCAGGCGCACACCCTTCTTGCGCACCTGCAGCAGGTGGCGGCGGAAGAGCACCTCGGTGAGCCAGTAATAGCGCCGGGTGCTGTCGGGGCGGAAGCCCATCACGCCGGTGAGGTCGGCGCGGCTCTGGATCACGGGCTTCAGCCCGGTGTGGATGCGCGCGGTGCGACAGGCCGCGTTGCGTTCCACGTCCAGGTAGATGTCGCGCTGCAGGGGGATGTCGTTCTGCTGGGCGGCGACGCGCAGGGCCAGGGGCAGCAGCAAGAGGAGCAGGCGGCGGCGCATCAGCGGGGAAGGCCCGCCGAAGGTAGCCGAAGCCGGAAAAGCAAAAGCCCCGGCGGACCGGGGCCTCGATGCGTTCATGGTCCAGGCCTCACACCTTCGCCAGCTCGCTCTTGGCGAACTCGGCGTACACGGCCGTGATGCCCTCGCGCAGTCCGATGCGGTGCTTCCACCCCAGGTTGTGCAGGCGGCCCACGTCCATCAGCTTGCGCGGGGTGCCATCGGGCTTCTCGGTGTTCCACTTCAGCTCGCCGGCGTAGCCCACCACCTCCTTGATCATCTCGGCGAGCGCCTTGATGGTGAGGTCCTCGCCCGTGCCGATGTTCAGGAAGAGCTCTTCGTCGTAGTTCTTCATGAGGAAGTAGCAGGCGTCGGCCAGGTCGTCCACGTGCAGGAACTCCCGCATGGGCGAACCCGTGCCCCACACCTCCACGCTCGGCGCGCCCGTCACCTTGGCGGTGTGGAACTTGCGGATGAGCGCCGGCAGCACGTGGCTGTTGTTGAGGTCGTAGTTGTCGTTGGGCCCATAGAGGTTCGTGGGCATCGCACTGATGTAGTTGCACCCGTACTGGCGGCGGTAGCTCTCGGCCAGCTTGATGCCTGCGATCTTGGCGATGGCGTAGGGCTCGTTGGTCTGCTCGAGCAGGCCGGTGAGCAGGCTCTCCTCCTTCAGCGGCTGGGGCGCCATCTTCGGATAGATGCACGAGGAGCCCAGGAAGAGCAGCTTCTTCACCCCGTGCTCGTAGGCCGAATGGATGATGTTGCTCTCGATCATCAGGTTCTCGTACAGGAACTGCGCGCGGTACACGTTGTTGGCGTGGATGCCGCCCACCTTGGCCGCGGCGAGGTACACGTACGCGGGCTTCTCCTGGGCGAAGAAGTCGCGCACCGCCTGCTGCTCCTTCAGGTCGAGCTCCTTGCTGGTGCGCACCACGATGTTGGTGTGGCCCTCGGCCTGCAGCTTGCGCACGATGGCGCTGCCCACCATGCCGCGGTGGCCGGCCACGTAGATCTTGTCTTGCTTGTTCATGAGAGGATCTGTGGGGGCGCATCATGATGCGCCCGTACATCATTCCTGTTCGTGCAGGATCTTGTGGCCGCCCTTCTTCAGGTACACGTCGCGCTTGAAGAGCTCCAGGTCGCTGGCCATCATCTCCTTCACCAGGGCCTTCAGGTCGTACTTGTGCTTCCAGCCCAGCTCGCGCATGGCCTTGGTGGGGTCGCCCTCCAGGTGGTCCACCTCGGCGGGACGGTAGTAGCGCTTGTCGATGGCCACGAGCACCTTGCCGGTCTTCTTGTCGACCCCCTTCTCCTTCTCGCCCTTGCCCTTCCACTCGAGCTTGATGCCCACCTCGCCGAACGCCAGGTCCACGAAGTGGCGCACGGTGTAGGTCTTGCCGGTGGCGAGCACGTAGTCGTCGGGCTTCTTCGCCTGCAGCATCAGCCACATGCCCTCCACATAGTCCTTGGCGTGGCCCCAGTCGCGCTTGGCGTCCAGGTTGCCCAGGTAAAGCGTGTCCTGCAGGCCCAGCTTGATCTTGGCCGCGGCACGGGTGATCTTGCGGGTGACGAAGGTCTCACCGCGCAGCGGGCTCTCGTGGTTGAAGAGAATGCCGTTGCAGGCGAAGATGCCGTAGCTCTCGCGGTAGTTCTTGGTGATCCAGAAGCCGTACAGCTTGGCCACACCGTAGGGACTGCGCGGGTGGAACGGTGTTTCCTCGTTCTGCGCATGCGGACGCACACCGCCGTAGAGCTCGGAGGTGGAGGCTTGGTAGAACTTGGTCTTCTTCTCGAGGCCCAGGATGCGGATGGCCTCCAGGAAGCGCAGCGTGCCGATGCCGTCGGCGTTGGCCGTGTACTCGGGCATCTCGAAGCTCACGTGCACATGGCTCATCGCGGCCAGGTTGTAGATCTCGTCCGGCTGGATCTGCTGAACGAGGCGCAGGCAGTTCACGCTGTCGGTGAGGTCGCCGTAGTGCAGGTGGAAGGGACGGCCCTTCTC
>CALMPI010000042.1 GCA_937872175.1 uncultured Flavobacteriales bacterium
CCGCTCGTTCCCCGGAACCCAGTGGGTCGGCGGGGGGTGGGGGGTTGTGCGGCCGGCGCAAACCAAGAAAAGGGGCGTTCTCCCCCCCCCCCCCCCTTGTGAACAACGTGTTGAAACGAATGCAAAACTGGATCAAGAAGGGCCGCATGGCTGGGGTTCCAGAGCGTTTCATGATGATCGGTGTTGGGATGCGATGATCGTAAGGCCGATGGAAGGTACAACGATAGGAGCTTTCATTCGACACCCGACCTTTGATCCCATCGAATGTTCGGCATTCATCTACCGGTCCGGTGAACCATGGCGAAGAAGGGAAGCTCCGATCACCGATCATCCGCTCGTAAACAGGTGCGTGATGGCGCCGTGCAAGAGCGCGACTTCTTCGCCGACGTGATGGACGTGGTGCGCCAGATCCCCCGCGGACGCGTGACGAGCTATGGCGCCATCGCACGATATCTCGGTGCGGCGCGATCGGCCCGCATCGTGGGCTATTGCATGAACAACAGCCACACGGTGAAGCCGAAGGTGCCCGCCCACCGTGTGGTGAACAGCAGCGGCCTGCTCACCGGCAAGCACCATTTCGGACCGGAGGACCGCATGCGGAAGCTGTTGGAGCGCGAAGGGGTGAAGGTGAAGGATGATCAGGTGGTCGACTTCGCCCGGAGGTTCTGGGACCCGGCCAGCGAGCTCGGGCTGTGAGGCCCTGGTGGCATCCCGTGGGATCGGCTATCTTCATCCTCCGATCAGTCCCGGCCATGGTGATGTTCGTTGCCCACGAGGATGCCGACACCCGGATCGAGGTGTACCCCACGCAGCAGCTGGTTCGGCTCACGTGGAAGGAGGCCGTGCCCGGCCCGAAGTACCGGGACACCCTGCTCCGCTTGTTGGAGATCGTGCGTGCGCACGGCCTGAAGCACTGGCTCAGCGACGGGCGCCGCATGGGCCCCATCCTCTTCGCCGACCAGGCGTGGACCATGAGCGCGTACGTTCCCCTGCTGGTGGAGGCCGGCATGGCGCGCATCGCCATCGTGAGCAGCGAGGATGTCCTCAACCGGATCGCCGTGGACCGCATGGTGAACGCCACCCCGGCCGATGTGCCGTACACCATCGCCTTCTTCCAGGATCCCTCCATCGCCCAGCTGTGGCTGATGGACAGGGCGGGATCGGCAGCGGTGCCGGCTCGGTGACCCCGTGAACAGCGCACCACGCCGGGCGTTAGTTTCGCGCACCCAGCCCATGCCCATCACCGACGAAGCCATCCAAGCCGCCCTGTCGCGCGTCATCGAACCCGACCTCAAGAAGGACATCCTGGCGCTTGACCTTGTGCGCGAGGTGGTCGTCGACGAGAACACGCTGCACATCACCGTGGAAGTGAGCAACCCCGCCCTCCACAGCCGCAAGCGCATGGAGGAGGCGGTCACCTTCCAGGTGAAGAAGGAACTGGGCAACGAGGTGCAGGTGCGGGTGACCGTGAACCCGCTGAGCGGTGAGCGCGCCAACGTGCGCAAAGTGCTGCCGGGCGTGAAGCACATCGTGGCGGTGGCCAGCGGCAAGGGCGGTGTGGGCAAGAGCACCATCACCGCCAACCTGGCCGCCGGGCTGGCCGCGCGCGGGCTGAAGGTGGGCCTGGTGGATGCCGACATCCACGGCCCCAGCATGCCGCTGATGTTCGATGTGCTGAAGGAACGCCCCCGCACCAGCGAGCGCGACGGGAAGCCGGTGATCGTGCCCGTGGAAGCGCATGGCGTGAAGCTGCTCAGCATCGGCTTCTTCGCCGAACCGGACCAGGCCATCGTGTGGCGCGGTCCCATGGCCAGCAAGGCCCTGGAGCAGCTCTTCAAGGACGGGGATTGGGGCGAGCTGGATGTGATGCTCGTGGACCTGCCTCCCGGCACCGGGGACATCCACCTCAGCCTGGTGCAGGCCGTGCCCCTCACCGGCGCCATCATCGTCAGCACGCCGCAGCCCGTGGCCCTGGCCGATGCGCGCAAGGGCGTGGGCATGTTCCGCCTGCCCAGTGTGAACGTTCCCGTCCTGGGCATCGTGGAGAACATGGCCTGGTTCACCCCGGCCGAGCTGCCCAACAACCGCTACCACATCTTCGGACAGGGTGGGGCCCGGAAGCTCGCCGAGGAGCTCGGCGTCCCCTTCCTCGGGGAGGTCCCCCTGGTGCAGAGCATCCGCGAGGCGGGGGATGTGGGCCGGCCGGCGGTCCTGCAATCCGGCACCCCGAGCGCGGCCGCGTTCACCGACCTTTGCACCGCCGTGCTGGAGCGCCTTCGCCAGCCGGTCACCGCCTGAACCATGCCCCGCCGCGAACACAGCCAGCTCGAACAACGCGTGCAGGAAGCCCTGCGCGAGCTGCGCCCCTTCCTGGAGGCCGACGGCGGCGACATCACCCTGGAGGAGATCACTTCGGAGGGCATCGTGCGTGTCCGCTTGCATGGCGCCTGCCGCGGCTGCGCCATGAGCCCCATGACCATGAAGGCCGGGGTGGAGGAGGCCATCAAGCGCGTGGCCCCGCAGGTCAAGGCCGTGGAGGCGGTGAACATGGGCGAGGTGGTCTGAGGCCGGAACATCCGTCCCCCGGGCGTGTTCCTTCGGCAGTGACCGCCATCACGGAGCGCCTCACCCCCGCCCGTACCTTTGCCGCGCATTTTCACATGGAGAGCCCCACCCGGACGAAGACGGTCCAAGAGCGACGCAACGTGGTGATCCTGTTCGCCGGCGACAGCGGCGATGGGATCCAGTTGACCGGCGCGCAGTTCACCGACACCAACGCGCTGTTCGGCAACGACGTCAGCACCTTCCCGAACTTCCCTGCGGAGATCCGGGCACCCCAGGGCACCATCGCCGGCGTGAGCGGCTACCAGCTCCACTTCGGCAGCACCGAGGTCTTCACCCCGGGCGACCAGGCCGATGTGCTCGTGGTGATGAACGCCGCCGCGCTGAAGGCCAACCTCGGAAAGCTCAAGCAGGGCGGCATCATCATCGCCAACAGCGACGGCTTCGACGCCAAGAACCTGCGGCTGGCCGGCTACATCGATCGGCAGGATCCCCTCACCGACGGCACGCTCGCCAATTACACCGTGCACGCGGTGGACGTGACGAAGATGACCCGGAACGCCCTGGCGGACACCACCCTGGGCATGAAGGAGAAGGACCGCTGCAAGAACATGTTCGTGCTCGGCTTCATCAATTGGATGTACAGCCGCAGCCTGGACAACAGCGAACAGTTCCTCGCACAGAAGTTCGGGAGGAAGCCTGAGCTGCTGGAGGCCAACCGCAAGGCCCTCCTTGCCGGCTACAACTACGGCGACACCAGCGAGACCTTCACCACCCGCTTCGAGGTGAAGCCCGCACCGCTGCCCAAGGGCACCTACCGCAGCATCACCGGCAACCAGGGCATCGCCCTCGGTCTGGTGGCCGGGGCCCAGAAGGCGGGCCTCGACCTGTTCTACGGCAGCTACCCGATCACACCGGCCAGCGACATCCTGCATGAACTGGCCCGGCACAAGAACTTCGGTGTGCGCACCTTTCAGGCCGAGGACGAGATCGCGGCGATCTGCTCGGCCATCGGTGCCAGTTACGGCGGTGCGCTCGGCGCCACGGCGAGCAGTGGTCCCGGCATCGCGTTGAAGGGCGAAGCGATGGGCCTTGCCTTCATGTTGGAGATCCCGTTGGTGATCGTGAACGTGCAGCGCGGCGGCCCCAGCACCGGCCTGCCCACCAAGACCGAACAGGCCGACCTGTTCCAGGCGGTGCACGGTCGCAACGGCGAAGCCCCGATCCCCGTGCTCGCCGCCAGCAGCCCCACCGATTGCTTCGAGATGGCCTTCGAGGCCGTGCGCATCGCCGTGGAGCATATGACCCCTGTGATCCTGCTGAGCGACGGATACATCGCCAACGGCGCGGAACCCTGGCGGTTCCCCTCGGCCGCCGATCTGCAGGCCATCCGGCCACCCTTCGCCAGGCCCAAGGCGGAGGCGGACATGGAGAAGTTCCTCCCGTATTCGCGGGACGAGAACGGGGTGCGCCCGTGGGCCATCCCCGGCATGGCCGGCCTGCAGCACCGAATCGGGGGCATCGAGAAGGAGGACGGCACCGGCAACATCAGCTACGATCCGTTGAACCATGAGAAGATGGTGCGTCTGCGGGCCGAGAAGGTGCGCAAGGTGGTGGAGGGCGTGCCCCCGCTCGACCTGAGCAACGGGGTGGATGGCGGGGACCTGCTGATCCTCGGCTGGGGCAGCACCTACGGGGCCATCAAGACGGCCGTGAACGAGCTATGCGCCGAGGGTCGCTGCGTGGGCCATGTCCACCTGCGCTACCTCCATCCCTTCCGCAAGGAGCTGGGCGAACTGATCTCCCGCTTCAAGCGCGTGCTGGTCCCCGAGATGAACAGCGGCCAGCTTCGCCAGCTGATCCGCGCCGAGTACCTCGTGGACGCCAGGGGGCTCAACAAGATCCAAGGCATGCCCTTCACCGCCGCGGAGATCAAGGCCGCCGCGCTCGAACTCCTCCAGCCATGACCACCGCCTCGGAAGTGATCAACAGCAACGGCGCCCCGGCGAAGGTGGACTATGCGTCCGACCAGGAAGTGCGCTGGTGTCCGGGCTGCGGCGACTACTCCATCCTGAAGCAGGTGGAGACCGTCCTCAAGGAACAAGGGCGCCCCAAGGAGGACATCGTCTTCATCAGCGGCATCGGCTGCAGCTCGCGCTTCCCGTACTACCTGGATACGTATGGCATGCACAGCATCCACGGGCGCGCCCCCGCCATCGTCAGCGGCCTGCGCGCGGTGCGGCCGGACCTGAGCGTGTGGATGATCACCGGTGACGGCGATGCGCTCAGCATCGGTGGCAATCACCTCATCCACCTGCTGCGCCGCAACGTGGACGTGAACGTGCTGCTCTTCAACAACGAGATCTACGGCCTCACCAAGGGGCAGTACTCGCCCACCTCGCCCGAAGGCGCCGTGACGAAGAGCACGCCCATGGGCAGCGTGGACCATCCCTTCAATCCGCTGGCCCTGTGCAAGGGCGCCGATGCCACCTTCCTGGCCCGCGCCATGGACCGCGACCCCAAGCACCTGCGCGAGGTCCTGCTGGCCGCCGATGCACATCGCGGCACCAGCTTCATCGAGATCTACCAGAACTGCAACGTCTTCAACGACGGCGCCTTCGAGGTCTTCACCGAGAAGGCCAGCAAGCCCTTCCACACGCTCTTCGTGGAGCACGGCAAGCCGCTCGTCTTCGCCAATGGCATCAAGGGCATCAAGCTCGATGGCATGACCCCGGTGATCGTGGACCTGGCCGACGGCAGCGCATCGATGGGCGACCTCTGGGTGCACGACCAGCACGACAGCTTCAAGGCCAGCATCCTGGTGCGCCTCTTCGAGGATCCGCGCCATGAAGGGGCCATGCCGCGACCCTTCGGCCTGTTCTACGTGGCGCAGCGCCCCACCGTGGAGGAGCGCATCAACGCCCAGGTGGCCCAGGCCAGGGAGAAGAAGGGCGGGGGTGACCTGGATGCGTTGCTGCGCGGGGAGCGGACGTGGACGATCGGGTGAATATCGAACAGGCATCTTGCCTGTTCACTTCAAGGATCGGCCCTCAGAACCAAGCACTATTGTCTGCCCGCGTATCCAGCAAGGTGATCATCAGTATCCTATCCGTATCCACACGATAGATGGCTTTCACATTCCTGTGGATCGGACCCATGCGAAGATCCGGATGCGCAGGGGACACAGGGAAGCCGTTCGGGTAGCGGAGGATCAATTCCTCGAACTCCATGACAAGGGTCAGGAACCGCTCAGCGATGCGCTCGTTCCACCGATGACGAACGAAGCCATGAATGCGCTCCAGCTGTTCGAGCGCTTCCGGCGTCCACTCAACCCTTGGCGGACCGGCCATAGCGCTTCCATACTTCTGCCGAAGGAATGGTCCTGCCTGCGTCGGCATCGGCCAAACCGCGATCGATGGAAGCTTTCTGCTCCGGGGAAAGTGTGGCGTACCAGTCCTCCGCTTCGCTGGCCTTCTTCCAATGGAGCAGCGACGCTATCATACCAGGGTCCTTAAGCTTGGTCAGCCACTCGATCAATTCGAGCTTCATGGCGTCGGTGCTCATGGCTTGCGGTTCAGTGTTTCAAAGGTAAGTCGGTGAGCATGGACGCGACTTCTCGGTGTTGTTTCATTCCTCTCCGGGCCAACCCTTCCCCCAACACGGGAACACCACGGGCAGCAACGCGTTCCTGAACTCATCCCGCTTCGCTTTCGCTTCTTGCCGCTTCGCTTCCCGCTCCAACCACTCCAAGTGACGCACCTGTTCCGCAAGGTCGTTCACCAGGGACGTGGTGACCTGGGGCGTTAGCACCATACGCTGCAACTCCGCATCGCTTGTGGGCTGCATGCCGATCGAAATACTCGATCCGCCCTTGATGTTCTGACGTGATGCAGCAAACTGCTGTCCGTCCTTCCTGCCCATGCGGACCAGGTCGTACTCGCAGAGGCTGTTCAGTTTCTCTGTGAAAGCGCCGTCCTTCTCCACCACGCGCTGGTAGCTGTTCAGTTCCTTCGGGATGAGGTATACGCGGAGTTCGCCAACGGCACCAAGGGCATCAAGCTCGATGGCATGACCCCGGTGATCGTGGACCTGGCCGACGGCAGCGCATCGATGGGCGACCTCTGGGTGCACGACCAGCACGACAGCTTCAAGGCCAGCATCCTGGTGCGCCTCTTCGAGGATCCGCGCCACGAGGGGGCCATGCCGCGACCCTTCGGCCTGTTCTAGGTAGCGCAGCACCCCACCGTGCAGGAGCGGATCAACCCCCAAGTGGCCCAGGCCAGGGAGAAGAAGGGCGGGAGTGATCTGGATGCGTTGCTGCGCGGGGAGCGGACGTGGACGATCGGGTAGGCCGACAGGCGTCCAGTCGACACGGCCCACGCTGAACCTCTCCTCCGCCTTCACGTACACGGGCCTGATGCCCACGCGCGCGCTCGCTGTCCGTCCGCCTTTCGGGTTCACCATCGGCCTCTTCCACACCAGGGACCCCGGTGCGGTGCCGGCATGGCGCGCCGAGCTCGACCGCACGGCCTGGCGCCACCACGTGCTGGGCAGCTGGGTGGCGGCGCTGCTGAATCCGCTCTTCGCCCTGAACGACCACGCGGTGATGCCCGAGCGCTGGACGGAGTTCCTCGTGCTCCGTGTACTGGTCAGTGCCGCGATCGTGGGGCTGATCGTCGGTCGCAGGCGGTTGCCGCTCACACCGGCCTCCTTCGTGTTCGTGCCCTTTCTGCTGATCAGCCTCGAGAACGCCTACATGTGGAGCTTCATGGGGCCCGACCTGTTCCGGCTGCACGCGCTGGCCTATGCGGTGCTCTTCGTCGGCGCCTCGATGATCATCCTGTGGCCGCTGGCCTGGGGCCTTGCCGTGGTCGGCCTCACCGTGGCGGCCAACGTCCTCTTCCTCGGTGCGCACAGCGCGCTGTCACCCGCCGAAGTGATGGCCCATGGGGGCACCCTGTTGGCCGCCGTGATGGTGATCTCCACCGTGATGGCCCATAACCGCCATCGCCTTGTGCTCCGCGAGGTGCGTCTGCGCGAGGACCTGCGCGCCCGCACCGCCGAGGCGCAGGAACAGCGTGCCGTGATCGAAGCCGCTCACCGCGACCTCACGGACAGCATCCGCTACAGCCTGAACATCCAGCAGGCCGTGGTGCCGGATATCTCCCTGCTCGACCGGCACACCGCGGGGCATTTCCTGCTCCACCGACCCAAGGACATCGTGAGCGGTGATCTGCCCTGGTGCGCACACCTGGACGGGCGCACCATCTGGGCCGTTGCGGACCATACCGGGCACGGTGTGCCTGGTGCCCTCATGAGCATCCTGGGCAGCACCCTGCTGCATGCGGTGGTGGTGGAACAGCGCGTGGCGCGTCCGGCGGAGATCCTGGACCGCTTGCGCGACGCGATGATCCGTGCCCTGCAACGGCCGGGCGGGCAGGGGCCGATGGACGGGATGGACATCGGGCTCTGTGTGCTGGACCATCGCGCCGGAACCCTGCGCTTCGCCGGGGCCCTGCATCCGCTCTATCGGGTGCGTGGTGGCGTGCTCACCGAGTTCGCCGCGGACAGGATGCCTGTGGGCTTGCTGCCCGATGTGTCCGGGGCCTTCACGGAGCAGGAGGTCGATGTCCGTCCGGGCGATATGCTCTACCTCTGTTCGGACGGGCTCCAGGACCAGTTCGGCGGTCCCGCGGACAGGAAGTTCGGGCGCAAACGCCTCAAGGAACTGCTTTCCGACATCGCCGGCCTGCCGATGAACGAACAGGAGCGCCGGGTGCAGGACGCGCTGGCGCTCTGGCAGCAGGAGAGGCCCAGCGTGGACGATGTGCTCGTGCTGGGCGTGCGGATCTGATCAGCGGATGGCCTCCAGCTTGCGCTTCAAGGCTTCAAGTTCGCTCACGGCCTGCTCCTTGCTCACCTGATGTTCCTGCTGCTCCTTCTGCGCGTCGGGGATCTCATCCTGGCGCTTGTTCGCGGCTTTCTGGGCATCAGCCTCCTTCTTCAATTGCTTCGATAGGTCCTGCTGCACCTTCACCAACTGCCCCTGCACCTTCGTGAGCTTCTCCAGGTCCTTCGGGGCCTGGCTGGTGTTGTACCGCTCTTGGGCGCGTTGTTGTTCCTTCTGCAATCGGGCCTGCTTGTCCGCCAACTTGCTCTTCTCCTTCTTGGCCTTCTCCAGGTCGCTGGCCGCGCTGCTGGCCTTCTTCTGGGCCTTCGCCTGGTCGCTTTGTGCGCTCTCCAGCTTGCTGCCGGCCTTGTCCACGATCTTCTGCTGGGCGTCGATCTGCTGTTGCACGATCGCGCGGTTGAGCTGGATGGCCATGGCATGGGCGGCGTGACGCACATCTTCCATCGCCGTGCTGTCGTTCGCGGCATAGGTCACACGCATCCGGGTGCCTCCCGCCGCGCGGTCCTTTTCCGCAGTGGCGATCAGCAGCACGGGAACACCGGGGATCTCGGGCACCATCACGGTGGCGCGCACCGGATCCGAACCGCTGAACTTGGCGCCCTGATCGGAGAACACGGACCTCAAGGTGCTCATTGCCGTTCCAGGGTCGGCCTCATGCACCATGAAGCTGTGCGCCGGCAGGGTGCGTGACCCGTGGTCGAGGCTGTCGCTCTCCACGGAGATGGGGTTCGTCCAGTTGAGCAGATGACCGCTGGCCGACCTGTCCTGCGCGAGCAATGGGACCGTTGCGGTGGACAGAAGCGCTGCGAGCGCCAGTGCGCGGAAGGGAGCACGGTGGTTCATACCGCGAAGCTAGCGCCCTGGCCGGGAGCCGGCCTCACCGGGATCACAACAGCCCGAGCCGGCCCATCACCTTGTCCACGAAGCCCAATCGCACCGGTACGCGATAGGCGACGAAGAGGCGCAGGTTGCCCACGTTCCATGCATAGGTGGCGTCCCGTACGGGGTTGGTGCTGGAGGTCTCGTTCGAGAAGGACAGGCCCACGCAGGTGCGGGCGCTGTTGTAGCCGAGGGCGATGCGCTGCTGGCTCCGCAGGCCGGCCGACCAGATGATGTCGCGCCGGTCCGTGTCCGCTTCCGGATACCAGCCTTCGCTGCGCACCAACCCAAGGCCACCTGCGATGGATAGGGAGAGGAACACATGGTGCCGGATGACGAAGGTGTGCGCGTACCCGATCAAGCCACCCAGCTCGGCCTGCTCCAGGCGCCGGAAGCGCAGGGAGGGTGCGAACAGGCTGTCCACTTCGGATGGTATCTCCGGCCGCTCGGACCGCATGGCCTGGAACACCCCGTAACCACCCACCAGCATGGACCCGGCACTGCGGCGCTGCCACGCGTCCTGGTTGAACGCCGCCCGGTAGCTGAAACGACGGTTCCCGAGGATGTGCAGCACGCTGAGCCCGAGGTTCTCCTGCACCAGGTCGGGACGCACCCGGTCCTCCCGCAGGATGCGCGCGTAAAGCGTGTCGCCCTCCGTGGAACCGGGATAGCTCAACACGTCGATGTAGTAGCCCTTGTAGGATTGCGCGAACAGGTTGGCCGCGAACCGCCGACCGAACAGGTTGCCCTGGGCGTCGAGGTAGCGGGTTTCCCCCAGCTCCGCATCGTCGTTGTTCAGGAATCCGAACCCGAAGCCCAGGTTGCCCGTGAGGCCGCGGTAGCTGGCGCCGAGGCCGAGGTTGATGTTGGTGTTGGGCCGGTAGGTCACCCGGCTCTCCCGCGCCGCATCACGCAGTTCGATCGAGTTGAATTTCGTGCTCATGTACACCCGCAGGGTCAGCAGGTGGGTGAGGTCCAGCACGTAGGTGCTGTCGAAGCCGCCGTTCGTGGGCGTCGCCCATCGCTCCGTCTGCGCGTTCAGCGTTGGAACGACCTGCAGTGCGGCGAACAGGACGACGGAGCGGACGCGGCGCACGGACCTTCAGGACTTCAGCCCGGCAGGCACCGAGCACACCGGGATGGGCTCCATCTTGTGGCGGTTGGCCGCGTTGCGCCGATCGTAGATGGCCAGCACTTCGCGCTGCCTCGGGGTGAGCTCCAGGGTCAACGGGTCGGTCGATCGTTCGCGCAGGTCCATGGCCCATTCCAACTCCGGATAGCTCGCGCCGATCTGGTCCTCATCGCTCCGGTCATCGCCCCAGAGGCCGTCGGTGGGCTTCGCCTGAAGGATGCTGTCGATCACCCCCAATGACCGGGCCACCGCAACCACCTCCGTCTTGGTCAGGTCGGCGATGGGCGAGAGGTCCACCCCACCATCGCCGTACTTGGTGAAAAAGCCCACGCCGAAGTCCTCCACCTTGTTGCCGGTGCCGGCCACCAGGTGGCGCAACAGACCGGCGAAGTAGTAGAGCGTGGTCATCCGGAGGCGGGCCCTCGCGTTGGCCTGGGCCAGCTCCATCACCGCCTGGTCGGGGAAGGACGGAAGGGAGGCGATGAGCTGGTCGAAGACCGGCGTCAGGTCCACCACCTCCATGCGCACGTTCGGGTGACGTGCGCGCAGCCAGCTGATGTGGTCCTGTGCGCGCTGCACCTGGGCATGCGCCTGGTAAATGGGCATCTCCACGCAGAGCGTGGGCAGGCCCGTCCGGGCACAGAGCGTGCTTGTGAGCGCGCTGTCCACACCGCCGCTGACGCCCACCACGAAGCCCTGCTGGCCGGTGCGCGCGCATTGATCCTTCAACCATCCGGTGATGTGGTCCGCGATGCCGATGCTGTCCATGGTCGTCTGCAATGGGAAAGGCCCCGCGAAGGTGCGCAGGGCCTTTCAATGGGTCGTTGACCGGGATCAGAAGTACACGCCCAGGAGCAGCTCCGCATAGTGCAGCTTTCCGTGGGCCTCCACCTCGTCGGCCACCTCGGCGTCCTTCCGGTCGAAGAGCTTGTCCTTGTCAAAGGTGTCGGTGAAGCCGTTGTTGTAGTTGATGCCGAACACCAGCGTGGTGTTGCCGGCGAACTTGTACTCGGCGCCGATCCCCACCACCAGCGAGGCCCTGAACGGCACCGTTTCCGACAGGGTGTTGGCCTTCTCCTCGCGATCGAAGATTGCATCACGATCGACCCCCGTGTCCACCGCATCGTAGGCATACACATCGCTCTTGGCCGACACACAGAACGCCGAGCCGAAGCCCAGCTGGCCGAAGTAGGTCATGTAGCCCATTTCGTTGGTCTTCAGTTTGATCAGGATCGGCAGTTCCACGTACTGGTAGCGGCGTGCGAACTCGAAGGAGGGGATGGTCCGCTCCAGGCCGCCGACCGTGGTCGTGTAGGCCTTGCTGGTCTGGTTCGCGCCGAGGAGGTTCATGAAGAGGCCCGTGCTGAGGGCGTAGTTGTCGCTGCCCAGGCGGAAGTCGCCCATCAGGCCGAAGGAGAAGCCGAGGTTCACCCCGTCGCCCTCCAGCTCCTTGGTAGTGGAATTGATCCAGCCCAGGTTGGGGGAGGCCTTGATGCCGAGCTTGAAGCCCCGGGACTCCTGGGCCATCGACGGAAGGGCCAGCAGGCTTGCGACAGCCAGGGGAAGGAACGCCTTCTTCATAGGTTTGCGCGATGTTCGTTGGCGTCAAAGGTAATCGGGCGGTGCGCTTCCTTTCCGGTGCGATGCTCCTGCAGCTCATCGCCTGTGGCGCTCCGACCGGCTCCGATGAAGTGGAGCCCGTTCCGGTGCAGCTGGTGCCCTATCGACTGGACCAGCTGCTCTTTCATGCACCCGCTGATTCGCTCGCGGCCGCGAGCCTTCGCGCCTACGCCGACCTGGGGGACTTCCATCGCATCTATGTGGAGCAGGTGCTGCAGGCGGCTCCGCTCGATGATCCGCGGCTCAGCATGGCCCTCATGCACTTCACCCGCGATCCGGACTGGTCCGCCGCACAGGCCGCCGCCGACAGCCTCTTCGGTGACATGGCCTCGGAACGTGCGGCGTTCGGGTCCGCCTTCGGAAGGCTGAAAGCGCTCTTCCCCGACAGCCTGGTGCCGCGCGTGGTGATCTTCAACGCCGGATACAACTACGGCATCTTCCCCACGGACAGTGTGCTGGGCGTGGGCATCGAATGGTTCATCGGCGCCGATCATCCCGTGGTGGGCCTCCTGGCCCCGGAGGCCTTCCCCAACTATGTGAAGCGGCGGATGGTGCCCGATATGCTGGTGCCGGCCGCGATGAAGGGCTGGTTGATGGTGCATTACCTGCGGGATGCCACCGGGGAGGACCTGCTCACCCAGCTGGTGGAGGTGGGCAAGGTGATGGCGCTGCTCGATGCGGTGCTCCCCGAGGCCGATCCCGCGCTCAAGCTGGCCTTCACCGCGGAACAGCTTGCCTGGTGCGAGGCCAACGAGTTCAACATCTGGCGCACCCTCGTCAGTGATGGGCACCTGTTCAGCAAGGATCCCCAGCGCATCGCCACCTGGCTGAACGACGGGCCTTTCACGAGCGGACTGCCCCGTGAAAGCCCCGGACACATCGGGGAGTGGATCGGCCTCCGGATGGTGCAGGCCTACCTGAACGCCCATCCGGGCACCCGGCTGCCCGACCTCTTCCCGGGACCGGACGCCCGCACCATCCTGAAGGCCTACAAGCCCCGCGACTGAACATCACCATGAGGACATCGGAGATCCGGCTCGACGTGCAACTGGACGAGAACCATGTGCCCGAGCGCATCCATTGGGAGGCCGAGGACGGCGGGGCACGCAGTGAGGCGCGCGCCGTGCTCCTGGCGCTCTGGGACGAACGCGAGCAGAACACCCTGCGCATCGACCTGTGGACGAAGACCATGAGCGTGGATGACATGAAGCGCTTCTTCCACCAGAACATCCTCACCATGGCCGACACCTTCGAGCGTGCGACCGGCGAAGGGCGCATGGCCGCACAGATGCGCGATTTCGGCGCCTATTTCGCCGAGCACATGCTGGGTACGAAGCCGGACGAGTGAGCTTCGGGACCTCCAGGGGTGACGTCGGGGTCCGTTGGCCCTTCAGCCCTCAACCACCGGCCACCCACTGCGCGTTGATGCCATCGATGTACTCCAGTACGGCCTCACGTCCCTGACGCGTTCCGCTGGAGGTGATGAACATCAACGGCAGGTTCTGCCAGGTCTTCTTCAGCACCCGTCGGAACAGCGCGACGTTGCTCTGCACCTTGGGCTGGGCCAGCTTGTCGCTCTTGGTGAAGGCGATGACGAAGGGGATGCCGTTCTCGCCCAACCACTGGATCATGTCCAGGTCGCTGTTCTGCGGCTCGTGCCGGGCGTCCACCAGCACGAACACGCATTGCAGGTTCTCCCGCGTGAGCAGGTACCGGTCGATCATGCGCTTCCATTCCTCCCGTTCGCTGCGGCTCGTGCGGGCGAACCCGTAGCCGGGAAGGTCGGCCAGGAGCCAGGGCCGGCCCGCATCGCTCCGGGACGGTTCCACGCGGAAGTGCTCCACGTTCCTGGTCTTGCCCGGTGTGGCGCTCACGCGCGCCAGTTTGTTGATGCCCACGAGCATGTTCACCAGCGAGCTCTTGCCCACGTTGCTGCGACCGATGAAGGCGTACTCGGGGAGGGTGGGCGCGGGCCAGTGCCGCGCCTCGCGGCCGCTGCCCAGGTGCGTCGCGTTCAGTGTGCGCATGAGCCGGACGGGTTGCGGCGCCGATCGGAAGCCGCGGGCACGGCGCTCAGGCCAGCTTGCGCGTCAACCATTCGTCGAGGATGCGGTTGAACGCGGCGGGCTGCTCCATCATCGCTGCATGGCCGCACTCATCCACCCAGTACAGCTCGCTGCCGGGGATCAGCTGATGGAACTCCTCCGCCACTTCCGGCGGGGTGATGCCGTCCTGCCTTCCCCAGATGAGGCACACCGGCATGGCGAGCTTCGGCAGGTCGCGCGCCATGTTGTGCCGGATGGCGCTCTTGGCGAGCGCGAGGATCCGGATCAGCTTGGCCTTGTCGTTCACCGTGTCGTAACACTCGTCCACCAGTTCGTCCGTCGCGTGCCGCGGGTCGTGGAAGGTGAGGGCGATCTTCTTGCGCAGGTACTCCTTGTCCTCGCGGCGCGGGAAGCTGCCGCCGAAGGCGTTCTCATACAGGCCGCTGCTGCCGGTGAGGATCAACGTGCGAACCCCTTCCGGCCGGCGGGCGCAGTGGATCAGGGCCACATGCCCGCCCAGCGAATTGCCAAGGAGGTTCACCTCCGTGTAGCCCTTATGCCGGATGAAGCGATGCAGAAAGTCCGCCAGGGCGGGTACGTTGGTGCTGAGCATCGGCATGCTGTACAAGGGCAGCATCGGCACCACCACCCGGTATCGCCCGGCGAAGTGGCGGAACACCTCCTCGAAATTGCTCAGGGCTCCGAACAGGCCATGCAGGAAGAGAAGCACGGGACCATCGCCCTCCTCCACGTAGCGGAACTCGCCTTCCTCCTTCAACCCGTGCAGCATCGGTACCGCGCGGCCCTGTGGGGGACCGCTTCCGTCCAAATGTAGTGAAGCGCTCCCGTCAGCACCCGCACCCGCAGCGGGCTATCCACAAGCCCATGTGAGCAAGCCGGGTGCGGGGTGCGCAGGCTTCGGTCGTTCCGATGGGAGCTTCGTGGTCGCACCCTTCGGGAGGCTGCGATCCCCGAAGGTGTTCCCGGAGGGTGTTCATTACTCCCACTTTCTCCCACCTTTCGGATCCCTTGTTTTTCCAGTGTTGATGAGGGGTTTGGCAACAAATCCCGAGCTTCGCCGTTGACAAGTTATCGACAACAGGGTAAGAAGTGGGAGTGAGTGGAGCAAAGTGGGGCAAAACCTCTACTTTCGCTGCCGTCTCGCACGCGCATCCGCATGCTGAACCTCCTGGGTGAATACGATCTGCGACTGGACGCCAAAGGGCGTTTGGTGCTGCCGAGCGGGCTGAAGCGTCAGCTCGCCGAGGTGGCCACCAAGGGGTTCGTGATCGCCCGCGATGTGTTCAAGCCTTGCCTGGTGCTTTATCCCATGAGCGAGTGGGAGCGGACGCAGGCCATGATGGCCCGCCTGAACCCCTTCGTGGAGAAGAACCGGGAGTTCATCCGGCGCTTCACGAACGGGGCCACCCGGGTGGAGCTGGACGGCAGCGACCGCATTCTGCTGCCCAAGCCGCTGATGGACCATGCCGGCATCGGCAAGGACCTGAAGCTGATGGGCCTGCTCGACCGGGTGGAGCTCTGGAGCAAGGAAGGCCATGCCCGGATGCAGCGCGAGGCCGTGGACCTCACCGCCCTCGCCGAAGAGGTGATGGGCAGCCTAGGCAATGCGAATGGCCAGTGAGTACCACGCTCCCGTTCTTTCCCAACCTTGTGTCAATGGCCTGAACATCCGTCCCGATGGCGTCTACGTGGACGTCACCTTCGGCGGCGGCGGGCACAGCCGGGCGATCCTCGAACGCCTCGGTCCTCAAGGGTCGCTCATCGCTTTCGACCGCGATGCCGACGCGTGGGCGAGGGCCCTGCAGGACCCGCGGTTCACGCTGGTGCGCTCCGACTTCCGGTGGGTGCGCAACCACCTGCGCTTCCTCGGCCGGCTTCCGGTCGATGGCCTCCTGGCGGACCTGGGGGTGAGCAGCCACCAGTTCGACACCGCGTCGCGCGGCTTCAGCTTCCGCCACGAGGGTCCGCTGGACATGCGCATGGACCGGCGCGCGCGACGCACCGCGGCCGACCTGGTGAACGCCGCGGACGAGGCCGGGCTCACCCGTGTGCTGCGCACCTATGGTGAGGTGGACGCGCCGCATCGCGTGGCCCGCTGCATCCTCAGGGCATCCGCCGGGAAGCGCATCACCACCACCGGGCATCTGGTGGATGCGCTCCGACCGGTGACGCCGCGCCAGGATGCCAACGGCTTCCTCGCCCAGGTCTTCCAGGCCCTGCGCATCGCGGTGAACGATGAGCTCGGTTCCCTGGAGCGCCTGCTCACCGAGAGCCCGGCGATCATCCGGCCCGGTGGCCGCCTGGTGGTGATCAGCTATCACAGCCTGGAGGACAGGCTGGTGAAGCACTGGATGCGCGCGGGCGACCTCGGCGGCGAGGAGCGGAAGGACCTCTACGGCAACAGCCTCCGACCCTTCAGGCCATTGAACACGAAGGCGATCAGACCGGACGACTTGGAGATCAACCAGAACCCCCGGGCGCGCAGCGCCAGGCTCAGGATCGCAGAACGAACGTGAACCGCAACCGACCCCGCACCCCAGAGGAACCCGCAGCCGGGGGCGCTCCCGCGCCGCCGCGCACCAAGCGGCCCGGCATCCTCGCCGGCGTGCTGAACGGGTCCTTCCTCACCCGCGAGCAGGTATTGGGCAACATGCCCTTCCTGCTGTTCATCGCCGGGCTCATGCTCGTCTACATCGGGTACGGATACTGGACCGAGCGCACGGTGCGCGACCTGCACCGCACCGACGCGGACCTCAAGGAACTGCGCAGCGAGTACATCACCGTGCGCAGCCACCTGGACCGCACCGAGCAGCAGAGCCAGGTGGCCGAGGACATCTCCGGCCTCGGCTTGCGCGAGAGCCGCGTGCCCCCCCGCAAGCTCACCGTCGAACCCGAACAGGCCGAGGCCGTGCGCTGACCATGGACCCCCAACGCGCCTTCCGCCTCCGCACCCTGTTCGTTTACAGCGCGCTGCTGCTGTTCGCGCTGGCCATCATGGTGCAGCTGTTCACCATCCAGCTGGTGGAGGGTGAGCAGTGGACGGCCCGCGCCGAGCACGTGGCCACGGCCTACCGGACCGTTCAGCCCGACCGCGGGCACATCTTCAGCGAGGATGGACGGCTGCTGAGCACCAGCGTACCGGAGTACGAGGTGCGCATGGACATGATGGCCGACGGGCTCAGTGATGAACTCCTGCGGGCCGAGATCGACGACCTCTGCCAGGCCCTCAGCACCCTGTTCGCCGATCGCACCGCCGCCGAATACCGCCGCGATCTGCTCGCCGCGCGTGCCCGAGGGGACCGCTATCACCTCGTGAAGCGGAAGGTGGACCACGAGCAGCTGCAGGTGGTGAAGGAGATGCCCCTGTACCGTCGGGGACGCTTCGCCAGCGGTCTCATCCTGGAGAAGCGCACCGTGCGCATCCGGCCGTTCGGCCGGCTGGCGGCCCGCTCCGTCGGCTATGTCCTGAAGGACAGCAACGCCATCGGCATCGAAGGCGGATTCGATGCCTGGTTGCGCGGTGTCACCGGCCGCCGTCTGGAGCGCCGGCTCACCGGAGGCATCTGGATGCCGATCGATGACGGCAACGGACAGGACCCCGTGCCCGGCAGCGATGTGCACACCACCATCGACATCAACCTGCAGGACGTCGCCGACGCGGCGCTCGAGGCCCAGTTGCGCAAGCACGGTGCCCACCATGGTTGCGTGGTGGTGATGGAGGTTGCCACCGGCTACATCAAAGCGATCAGCAACCTCACGCTGCAGGGCGACAGCACCTACGTGGAGGACCTCAACTACGCGGTGGGCCTCACCACCGAACCGGGCTCCACCTTCAAGACCGCGAGCCTGATGGTGGCGCTCGAGGACGGCGTGGTGAAGGCCACCGATACGGTGGACACCCGCAACGGCCAGGTGCGGTTCCACGACCGCATCATGAAGGATTCGCACGAGGGCGGCTACGGCAGGATCACCGTGCACCGCGCGCTGGAGGTGAGCAGCAACACCGCCGTTTCGCAGGTCATCCACAAGGCCTATCGCAGCGATCCGAAGCGGTTCGTGGCGGGGTTGCGCAGTCTGGGCCTCGATCGTCCGCTCGGGGTGCGCATTCCCGGAGAGGGGCTGCCGGTGATGCGCGATCCCGGCGACAAGGGCTGGAGCGGAGTGAGCCTTCCGTGGATGAGCATCGGCTACGAGATCAGCCTCACACCGCTCCAGGTGCTGGCCTTCTACAACGCCATCGCCAACGACGGCCGGCTGATGCAGCCTCAGTTCGTGTCGCGTGTATCGCGCGCGGGCAAGGAGCTGCAGCGCTTCGACCCGGTGGCGCTCAACGAGCGGATCTGTTCGCCCTCCACGCTCGAGCAGGTGCGCCGGATGCTGGAAGGGGTCGTGGACACGGGCACCGCCACCAACCTGAAGGCCGCGCACTTCCGCATCGCGGGCAAGACGGGCACGGCGCAGATCGCCAAGGAACGTTCGGGCTACAAGAGCGCGGGCGTGAGCTACCAGGCCTCCTTCGCCGGTTACTTCCCCGCCGACGCGCCGCGCTACAGCTGCATCGTGGTGGTGAGCTCCCCCAGCATGAGCGGCTACTACGGCAACGTGGTGGCCGGTCCCATCTTCAAGGAGATCGCGGACAAGATCCACAGCAACCGCCTGGAGATGCAGACGGGCCTGGCCGGACTGGCCCCGCCCCAGGAACGCACCCCGGTGACCTTCGGCGGCCATGCCGGCGACCTGCGCACCGCCCTTGCCGGCCTGGGCGTGCCCGTGCAGCAGGAGGGCGAGGGCGAATGGGTGGTGTCCCAGGCCGCCGACACCAGCGTGGTGCTGAGGCCGCGCGGCCTGCCCGGTGATGCGCAGCATGTGGTGCCCAACGTGCAGGGCATGGGCCTGCGCGATGCGCTCTACCTCCTCGAGAACCGCGGTCTGCGCGTGCAGGTCTCAGGGGCGGGCATGGTGCGCCGCCAGTCGCTCACCCCCGGCCATCGCTTCACCCCGGGTACAACCATCGTGCTCGAGCTCACCACATGAAGCTGCTGAAGGACATCCTCTACCGGGCGCGCCTCGAACAGGTGGTGGGCAGCACCAATGCCGCCATCGAGAAGCTCTGCGCCGACAGCCGTGAGGTGGTGCCGTTCAGCGCCTTCTTCGCCTTGAAAGGCACCAGGGTCGATGGGCACGACCACATCGAACAGGCGGTGGAGCGCGGCGCCACGGCCATCGTGTGCGAACGCATGCCGGAGCGGTACAGGGAGGGCGTCTCCTACGTGCGGGTGGCCGACAGCACCCATGCGCTCGCCGTGGCCGCGGCCAACTTCCACGATCATCCCTCGCGAGAGCTCATCCTCGTGGGCATCACCGGCACCAACGGAAAGACGAGCACCGCGACCCTGCTGTACCGCCTCTTCCGGGCGCTCGGCCACAAGTGCGGTCTCATCAGCACCGTCGAGGTCCGCATCGGCCAGCGCACCATCCCGGCCACGCACACCACGCCCGATGCGGTGCGCCTGAACGCCCTGCTGCGCGAGATGGTGGAGGAGAAGGTGACGCACTGCTTCATGGAGGTGAGCAGCCATGGGGTGGTGCAGGAGCGCATCACGGGCCTGCACTTCGACGTGGGGGTGTTCACGAACATCACGCACGACCACCTGGACTACCATGGCACGTTCGCCGCGTACATCCAGGCCAAGAAGCGCTTCATCGACCAGCTCGGCGCCGACGCGCTGGCTTTGGTCAACGCCGACGACCCCAACAGTGCCGTGATGGTGCAGAACACCGCGGCCCGCAAGCGCAGCTACGCCGTGCATGGCATGGCGGACCATCGTGCCCGCATCATCGAGAACCAGCTCACCGGCCTCCACCTCAACATCGATGGCCACGATGTGTACACCCGGCTGGTCGGGGCCTTCAACGCGAGCAACCTGCTGGCCGTTTACGCGGTGGCCGTGCATCTCGGCCTCGCCCCGATGGACGTGCTCACCGCGCTGAGCGACCTGGAGCCGCCGCGCGGCCGTTTCCAGGCCGTGAGGGGTCCCGGCGGTGTGCTCGGTGTGGTGGACTACGCCCACACCCCCGACGCCCTCCGCAACGTGCTGGAGACCATGCGGGGTGTTTGCAGTGCGGACCAGCGGGTGATCACGGTGGTGGGCTGTGGCGGCGACCGCGACAAGGCGAAGCGACCCGTGATGGCGCGCATCGCCGCGGAGCTCAGCGACCGCGTGGTGCTCACCAGCGACAACCCGCGCAGTGAGGACCCCATGGCGATCCTCGCCGAGATGCGGGCCGGTGTGCCCGCGGGGGATGCTGACCGCGTGTTCGTGAACGCCGACCGCCGAGAGGCCATCCGCCAGGCCGTGGGCATGGCCGCGCCCGGTGATGCGGTGCTCGTCGCGGGCAAGGGGCACGAGACCTACCAGGAGATCGCGGGCGTGCGCCACCCCTTCGATGATGCCGCCGTGCTGAAGGAGACCCTTGAACTGATGCACCGCTGACCATGCTGTACCACCTGTTCAAGGCCATCGGTTTCGCCCTCCCCGGCAGCGGGGCCTTCAACTACATCTCCTTCCGCGCGGGCATGGCCGTCTTCGTGTCGCTGGTCATCAGTCTGTGGTTCGGCAAGGGCATCATCCGGTTGTTGCGCCGCATGCAGGTGGGAGAAACGGTGCGCGACCTGGGCCTCGAGGGCCAGATGGGGAAGCAGGGCACCCCGACCATGGGCGGGCTCATCATCCTCTCGGCCATCCTGGTCCCCACCCTGCTGTTCGCCCGCCTGGACAACATCTACATCCTGCTGATGCTGTCCGTCACCGTCTGGCTCGGTGTCATCGGCTTCATCGATGACTTCATCAAGGTCTTCAAGAAGGACAAGCGCGGGTTGGCGGGCAAGTTCAAGGTGGTCGGGCAGATCGGCATCGGCATCATCGTCGGTGCGGTGGTCTATTTCCACCCGTCCATCCGCACCAAGGTGGAGGTGCCCCCGGTGCTCGCCGAGCAGCTCGATCCCGCCGCGCTCAGCACGTTCGTGGAGGAGGACGGCACGGTGCATCACCTGCTGGACCGCAAGAGCCCGAACACGACCATCCCCTTCGTGAAGGGCAACGAGTTCAACTACTCCTCGGTGCTCGGCCTGTTCGGTCGGGAGGCGCGGCGCTACACCTGGGTGCTCTACATCCTGGTCGTCATCTTCATCATCACCGCGGTGAGCAACGGGGCCAACATCACCGACGGCCTGGACGGTCTGGCGACGGGCACATCGGCCATCATGGTGCTGGCGCTGGGCGTGCTGGCCTATGTGAGCGGCAACATCATCTTCTCGGAGTACCTGGACATCATGTACATCCCCGACAGCGGGGAGCTGGCCGTGTACATCGGTGCGATGCTCGGGGCGTGCATCGGCTTCCTCTGGTACAACGCCTATCCGGCGCAGGTCTTCATGGGCGACACCGGAAGCCTGGCGCTGGGAGGCATCATCGCCACGCTCGCCATCCTGGTGCGCAAGGAGCTGTTGATCCCCGTGCTGTGCGGGGTCTTCCTGGTGGAGAACCTCAGCGTGGTGATGCAGGTGTCCTGGTTCAAGTACACCAGGCGGAAGTACGGGGAGGGGCGAAGGATATTCCTGATGTCGCCCCTGCATCATCACTTCCAGAAGAAAGGCATCCACGAAAGCAAGATCGTGAGCCGGTTCTGGATCGTCGGCATCATGCTCGCCGTGTTGAGCATCGTCACCCTCAAGCTGCGATGAGATCCATGGTGGTGCTCGGTGCGCAGGAGAGCGGGGTGGGCGCGGCGCTGCTGGCCCGCAAGCTCGGCCTGCCCGTGTTCGTCAGCGATGGCGGACCGATCAAGCCGCGCTACCGGGAGGTGCTCGTGGCCCACGACATCCCCTTCGAGGAGGGCGGTCATTCGGCCGCCCGCGTGCTGGCCGCGGATGAGGTGGTGAAGAGCCCGGGCATCCCCGACTCCGCCGCGCTGGTCGCCGCTGCGCAGGAGCGTGGCATCCCGGTCATCAGCGAGGTGGAGCTCGCCGCCCGGCACACCACCGCGCCCATCGTGGCCATCACCGGCAGCAACGGAAAGACCACCACCACGCTGCTCACCCACCATATCCTCATGAAGGCCGGACTGGACGCCGGCCTGGGCGGGAACGTCGGCCGCAGCTTCGCCGGCCTGGTCGCCGAGCGTGACCATGGCCTGTACGTGCTGGAGCTGAGCAGCTTCCAGCTCGACGGCATCCGCGCGCTGCGGCCGCACATCGCCGTCCTGCTCAACATCACTCCGGACCATCTGGACCGGTACGCATACCGGATGGAGAACTACGTCGCGAGCAAGTTCCGGATCGCGATGAACATGACCGGCGCGGACCACTTCATCCACAATGCCGACGATCCGGAGGTGGCACGCGGGCTTGACCTGCATGCGGTGCACGCGCAACGCTGGCCCTTCTCCATCGAACGTCCCGTTGACCGGGGCGGATGGCTCGACGATACGCACATCCACATCCACACCGACCAAAACCCGTTCCGCATGTCCATCCTCGAACTCGCCCTGCAGGGCAGGCACAACGTGTACAACTCGCTGGCGGCCGGCATCGCCGCGCGCATCCTTGACGTGCGCAGCGAGTCCCTGCGCGAGAGCCTGAGCGACTTCCAGAACGTGGAGCACCGCCTGGAGCGTGTCGCCACCGTGAACGGGGTCACCTTCATCAACGACTCGAAGGCCACCAACGTGAACAGTGCCTGGTACGCCCTGGAGAGCATGGACCGGCCTGTGATCTGGATCGCGGGCGGTGTGGACAAGGGCAACGACTACAGCACGCTGGTGCCGCTGGTGAAGCAGCGCGTGAAGGCCATCGTGTGCCTCGGCAAGGACAACGCCAAGGTCCATGCCGCCTTCGCTGGGGTGGTGCCCACGATCACCGACACCGACAGCGCCGAGGCCGCCGTGCATGCGGCCTACGGGCTGAGCGAGCCTGGCGACGCGGTGCTGCTCAGCCCGGCCTGCGCCAGCTTCGACCTGTTCGAGAACTACGAGGAGCGCGGCCGCCGGTTCAAGGCCGCCGTCAAGTCCCTCTGATCACTTGAGCACCGATCCCATGGACAAGGACACCCTGCACCTTCTGAACGCGCGCCAGGCCCGTGCCGGTCTGGTGGAGGCCCGTGCGAGCGCCTTGGGCGAGCTGTGGAGCGCACCGCACCGGATGGAGTTCGTCGGCACCGTGCGTGGCGTGGAGTACATCAACGACTCGCGCGCCACCTTCCTCGACGCGGCCCTGCAATCGCTCGCCTCCATCGAGAAACCCGTGCTGTGGATCACGGGCGAACTCCCGGAGGGGCTGCGTGAGGGGGGCGTGCTGGATCTCCTGCGTGACCGTGTGCGCGCGTTGATCCTCTGCACCCCTGGTGTGGACGACGTGCCCGACGGGTTGCGTGAAGCGCTCGGCCAGGCCTTCCTCGCCGGCGACGTACGCACGGCGGTCTTCCTGGCGCACGAGCTGGCGGCCAGTGGGGATGTGGTGCTCTTCAGCCCCGCCTGCCCCAGTGGCGGCGGGTTCGCCAACTACGAGGAACGTGGTCACGCCTTCAAACGCACCGTGCGCGAGCTCTAGTCCCACGCCATGAACCGCCTCTTCCACGAACACCTGCGCGGCGACCGCACCATCTGGATGGTGGCGCTGCTGCTCGGCGTGGTCAGCCTGCTGGCCGTGTACAGCTCGATCGCCTCCCTGGCGTTCAAGCAGGAGGGGCGCGGCACCCTGCACTTCCTCATGAAGCACGGCCTGATGCTGGCGAGCGGTGGGGCCATCATGTACGGGGCGCACCGGCTTCGCTTCGGGATCTATGGTCGCCTGTCGCAGTTGCTGCTCGGTGTCACCATCGGCCTGCTCGTGCTCACCCTGGTGCTGGGCACCAACCTGAACGATGCCAGCCGCTGGCTCCGCATCCCCATCATCGGCCAGAGCTTCCAGACCAGCGACCTGGCCAAGGTGGTGCTGATCGTGTTCGTGGCCCGGGTCATCGCCAGGCACAAGGACGCCCCGTGGACATTCCGCGACGTCGTGCTCAAGCTCCTGCTTCCCATCGGCGCGGTGTGCGGCACCATCCTTCCGGCGAACTTCAGCACCGCCGTGCTGCTCTTCACGGTGTGCATGACGGTGGCCTTCCTCGGCGGGGTGCCGCTGAAGTGGATCCTGGCATCGGTCGGGCTGACCCTTGGTGCCTTCGCCCTCCTGGTGGCCATCAACGAGGCCGGCGACCTGGGCCTTCTGCCACGTGTGGAGACCTGGCGTGCACGCCTCGAGAACCACGGTTCGGCCGATAGTGATGCCAACTACCAGGTGGAGCACGCCAAGATCGCCATCGCCAGCGGTGGCCTGCTCCCCAACGGACCCGGCAGCGGAACCTCGCGCAACTTCCTTCCGCATCCCTACTCCGACATGATCTATGCGTTCATCATCGAGGAGTATGGCAGCCTGCTGGGTGGCCTTGGTCTGCTGCTGCTCTATCTGATCCTGATGGGCCGCGCCGTGAAGATCGCGCGCCTCTGCCCCAAGCCCTTCGGAGCCCTCACCGCGCTGGGCCTCAGCCTCAGCCTTGTGGTGCAGGCGCTGGTGAACATGGCCGTGGCCGTCAACCTCGTGCCCGTCACCGGGCAGCCATTGCCCCTGGTGAGCATGGGCGGCACCTCCATCTGGTTCACCAGCCTCATGATCGGCATCGTGCTCAGCGTGAGCCGGAGCGTGTACGACGAACCCGCGAACGACCATGTCCAACCCCAACCCCGCACCGCTCCGGCGGCCGCTTAGGCTGATGATCAGCGGAGGAGGCACCGGCGGACACATCTTCCCGGCGATCGCCATCGCGAACGCCGTGCGGGAGCGCCTGCCCGATGCGGAGGTGCTCTTCGTGGGTGCCGAGGGCCGCATGGAGATGACCAAGGTGCCGGCGGCCGGCTATCGCATCGAGGGCCTGCCGATCCGCGGATTCCAGCGCGGTGCGGTGCTCGCCAACCTGGGCCTGCCCTGGAGGCTGCTGCGCAGCTTCCTCAAGGCGCGACGGCTGGTCCGCTCCTTCCGGCCCGATGTCGCCGTCGGCGTCGGCGGCTACGCCAGCGGTCCTCTCCTCGCCATGGCCCAGCGCATGGGCGTGCCCACGCTCATCCAGGAGCAGAACAGCCACGCGGGCAGGACCAACATCCATCTGGGCCGGCGTGCGCATCGCATCTGCGTGGCCTATCCGGGCATGGAGAAGTACTTCCCCATGGATCGCCTGCGCCTCACCGGCAATCCTGTGCGCAGCGCCACCGTGCACCTGGAGGGCAAGCGCCCCGAGGCGCTCACGCATTTCGGCCTTCGCGGTGACGCGCCCATCGTGCTGGTGACAGGCGGCAGCCTTGGTGCGCGTGGTGTGAACCTGGGCGTGGCCGCCGCCCTTCCCGCATGGAAAGCGGCGGGGGTGCAGGTGATCTGGCAGACCGGGACGCCCTTCCTCGACCAGGCGCGCGCGGCCGTGAGCGAGCTCGGCCACGTCGACTGCAAGGTGAGCGCCTTCATCGACCGGATGGACCTGGCTTACGCATGCGCCGATGTGGTCGTGGCCCGGGCGGGTGCCATCAGCATCAGCGAACTGTGCCTGGTGAAGCTGCCCGCGGTCCTCATCCCTCTGCCCACCGCAGCGGAGGATCACCAGACCTCCAACGCACGCGCCCTCACCGAACGGGGCGCCGCGCTGCTCGTTCGCGACAGCGATGCACGGGAGCAGCTCGGACACACCGTGCTGCGCCTGCTGAACGACGCCCCGGCCCGGGACCGCATGCGCTCGGCCATCGCCGCCCTTGGCCACCCGGACGCCGCCGGCGCCATCGCCGATGAGGTGATCGCGCTCGCCAACATCTCCATGCGCCCATGAGCATCGCGGTCCAGCGCCTCTATTTCGTCGGCATCGGCGGCATCGGCATGAGCGGCCTGGCCCGCTACTTCCGTCGTGCCGGTGCTGTCGTGGGGGGGTATGACCGCACGCCATCGCCGCTCACCGACAGCCTCTCCGCGGAAGGCATGATCATCCACTTCGACGAGGACCCCGCCTCGATCCCGGCACCGCTGCGCGAACGGCCTGCCGAGGTGCTGGTGGTGCGCACTCCCGCCGTGCCCGCCACGAGCCGGCTGCTGGCCTGGTGGACCGCCGCCGGTGCGCGCATCGTGAAGCGCAGCGAACTGCTCGGGCTCATCACCCGCGACCGCCCCACTTACGCCGTGGCCGGCACGCATGGAAAGACCACCGTCAGCACCATGCTGACGCATCTGCTCCACAGCGGTGGTGTGCCGGTGAACGCCTTTCTGGGCGGCATCAGCGCGAACTACCACACCAACGTGCTGCTGGACGAAGGGGCGGTGGCGAACGTGGTGGAGGCCGACGAGTACGACCGCAGCTTCCTGCAGCTCAGCCCCACGGATGCCATCATCACCTCCGCCGACCCCGATCACCTCGACATCTATGGCACGGCGGAAGCGATGCTCGACGCGTACCGGTCCTTCGCCGGCCTGTGCACGGGGGGGCTGCTCGTGCATGAGCGCGTGAAGGCCGTTCTTCCCGGGCTCAAGGCCGACACCTACGCCATCGGCGGAGAGGGCGTCCCGCGTGCGGAGCAGGTGGAGGTGCGCGCTGGCGCCTACGAGTTCGACCTGGTCACCGAAGGTGCCACGCTCCGCGGGCTGCGCCTCGGCATGGCCGGACGGCACAATGTGGAGAACGCCACCGCGGCGGCCACCATGGCGCTGCGGGCCGGTGTGACCCCGGAGGCGGTGCGTGCCGCCCTGGCCTCGTTCCGCGGTGTGGAGCGCCGGTTCCAGGCCATCCTCGACGGACCGGGCACGATCTTCATCGACGATTACGCCCACCACCCCGCGGAACTGGACGCTGCGATCCGTTCGGCGCGCGAGCTCCATCCCGGACGCAGGCTCACGGTCGTCTTCCAGCCCCACCTCTTCACCCGCACGCGTGACCTTGTCGACGGGTTCGCGCGGAGCCTGGCCGGTGCCGATCGGCTGTTGTTGCTGGACATCTATCCGGCGCGCGAGGAGCCCATCCCCGGCATCACCTCGTCCTGGCTTCTCGATCGGGTGGCGCTGGCCGACAAGCACCTCGTGGGCCGGGACGAACTGGTCGCACGCCTTTCCGCCGAGCGTCCCGAGCTGCTGCTCACCCTGGGTGCCGGCGACATCGACCGGCTCGTGCCCCGCATCGCCGCCGTCCTCCAACACCCCGTTGCCGCATGAACGCTCCGCGCGCCATCGTCCGTCCCCTGCTGCTCTCCGCCACCGCAGCCCTGGTCGTGGTGGCCCTGGGATTCGTGGAGCGCACCGCCGACCGCCGGCCTGTGCAGGACCTCGCCATCGATGTGCGCGAAGTGGATGATGCGCGGTTCATCACCCCGCAGCAGGTCCGCGAGCAGGTGCTGGGCATGGGCGGGGAGGTGGTGGGCGTGCCCCTGGCCGAGATGGACCTGGAGGCGATCGAGGAGCGGCTGCGCGCAGTGCCCTGGGTGAACGCCGTGGAGGCCTACCATACGTTGGACGGGATCCTGCACGTCCGGGTGGAGCAGCGCGAGCCCATCGTGCGTGTGCTCGACCGGGATGGCCGCGGCTATTACCTCGATGCGGAGGGTCATACCATGCCCTTGAGCGCGCAGCATACGGCGCGTGTGCCCGTGGCCCTGGGTGCGGTGCATCTTGACGGGGCGGCGGAGCGCGTGATCGACCTGCATGCCACCGACAGCCTGATCGCCGCGTCGCACCTGCCCGAGGTGCATCGGATCGCCACCTTGCTGCACCAGGACCCCTTCTGGGCCGCCCTCATCGACCAGATCGTCGTCACGCCCGAAGGTGAGTTCGAGCTGGTGCCCCGGGTGGGCGGTCAGCGCATCCGCATCGGTGGTGCCGACCGCCTCGAACCACGCTTCGCGAAGCTCCGCCTCTTCTACCGCCAGGGCATCGATCAGACCGACTGGCGTCGACATGCCATCATCGACCTGCGCTTCGACGGGCAGGTCGTCTGCACCCAACGCTCAACGCCCTAACACGCTGTACACATGGACCAACAAGAGATCGTGGCCGGATTGGACATCGGCACCACCAAGATCGCCTGCATCGTCGGGCGCAGGAACGACCAGGGAAAGATCGAGATCCTCGGCATGGGCCGAAGCCGCTCCGAAGGGGTGAGCCGTGGCATGGTGGCCAACATCCAAAAGACCGTGGACTCGATCATGGCCGCCGTGAAGGAGGCCGAGGCCAACGCCAACGTGGAGATCGGCACGGTGAACGTGGGCATCGCCGGCCAGCACATCCGCAGCATGCACCACCGCGGCATGATCACGCGCCAGAGCCTGGAGGAGGAGATCCGCCAGCTGGACATCGACCTGCTGATCGACGACATGTACAAGCTGGTGATGCCGCCCGGCGAGGAGATCATCCATGTATTGCCACAGGAGTACATCGTCGATGGTGAGCAGGGCATCCGCGACCCGATCGGCATGAGCGGTGTGCGGCTCGAGGCCAACTTCCACATCATCAGCGGGCAGGTCACTGCCGCGCGCAACATCAACAAGTGCGTGCATCGCGCCGGGCTGGATGTCACCGAGCTCATCCTGGAACCGCTCGCCAGCGCGGACGCCGTGCTGAGCGCCGAGGAGAAGGAGGCGGGCGTGGTGCTCGTCGACATCGGTGGCGGCACGACGGACATCGCCATCTTCTACGACGGCATCATCCGCCACACGGCCGTGATCCCCTTCGGCGGCAACGTGATCACCGAGGACATCCGTCAGGGCTGCGGAGTGATGCGCGAGCAGGCCGAGCTGCTGAAGGTGAAGTTCGGCAGTGCGCTCGCCGCGGAGAACAAGGACAACGAGGTGGTCTGCATCCCCGGTCTGCGCGGCCGCGACCCCAAGGAGATCAGCCTGCGCATGCTCGCCGAGGTGATCCAGAGCCGCATGGAGGAGATCCTCGAGCACGTGCACTTCGAGATCAAGAACAGCGGGCTGGAGAAGCAGCTCATCGCCGGCGTCGTCCTCACCGGCGGTGGTGCTCAGCTCAAACACCTCCGCCAGCTGGTGGAGTACATCACCGGCATGACCGCCCGCATCGGTTACCCCAACGAACATCTGGCCAAGAGCAATGTCGAGCAGGTCACCAGCCCGCTGTTCGCCACCGGCGTGGGCCTGGTGATGAAGGGCTTTGACTTCCTGCACCGCCAGCGCGCCAAGCAGGGCGGCCAGCCTGCACAGGCCCCCAAGGTGAAGGGCCACAGCCAGGGCAGCCGCGTGGGCAGCTTCTTCGACAAGGTGATCAAGGGCGCCTCCGAGATCCTCAGCGACGACGACATCTAGACCGCATCCCCGCCACCGCAGTTCCACTCTCCAATCCTCAACGACATGAAATTCGACCTTCCCCGAGAGCTCTCCTCCATCATCAAGGTGATCGGCGTGGGGGGCGGCGGCAGCAACGCCGTGAACCACATGTACGCCCAAGGCATCAAGGGCGTCGACTTCATCATCTGCAACACGGACAAGCAGGCGCTGGACATCAGCCCGGTGCCCGTGAAGGTGCAGCTCGGCCCTGCGCTCACCGACGGCCTCGGCGCCGGCTCCATCCCCGAGCGCGGCAAGGACGCCGCCCAGGAGAACCTCGACGAGCTCCGTCAGCTGCTGAGCACCCGCACGAAGATGGTCTTCATCACCGCCGGCATGGGCGGAGGCACCGGCACGGGCGCCGCACCGGTGATCGCCGACATCGCGCGCGAGCTCGGCATCCTCACCGTGGGCATCGTCACCATGCCCTTCCTGTGGGAGGGCCGCAAACGCAAGCTCCAGGCCGTGAGCGGCATCGACGACCTGCGCCGCTCGGTGGACACGCTGCTGGTGATCAACAACGACCGCCTGCGCGACCTGTTCGGCAACCTCAGCCTGGACAACGCCTTCGGCCATGCCGACAACGTGCTCACCACCGCCGCCCGTGGCATCGCCGAGATCATCACCATGACGGGGAAGGTGAACGTGGACTTCGAGGACGTGAAGACCGTGATGACCAACAGTGGCGCCGCGATCATGGGCATGGCCGAGGCCGAAGGAGAGGACCGCGCCCTGCGTGCCGCCCAGGAGGCCCTCGCCTCGCCCCTGCTCAACGACAACGACATCAAGGGCGCCAAATTCGTGCTGCTCAACATCACGCACGGTGAGCGCGAGGTCCTCATGGACGAGATCAGCGAGATCACCGATCACATCCAGGATGCGGCCGGCAGCAGTGCCGATGTGATCTGGGGCTACTGCCGCGAGGAGAGCCTCGGCGACCGCCTGCGCGTGACCGTGATCGCCACCGGTTTCCAGGTGAACCCGGAAACGGGCGCCGTGGGCCACGTGCCCGAGGCGCGCAAGGTGATCCCGCTCGATGCCGATGTGCCCACCATGATCACACAGCCCATCAGCAACCCGGTCGCCACCGCCCCACCCACCGCGCTGCGGGAGGTCAAGGACGCGGAAGCGCCGGTGGGCACCCCGTTCGAGCCCTACTTGAAGCCCGCTGCGCCGCAGCATGATCCCGTGGGCCATGAGCCGGCACGGCCCGCGACACCGGTGAACGAGCGCACCGTGGAGCTCGAGGTGACGCCGCCGGTGGAGGGAAAGGTGCGCCACGACCTGTACGATGCGACCGTCGCGCCGTCCACCCCGCCGACGGCCGCCAGCGAACCGGCACAGTCCCGCCTCAACCCGGCCGAACATCAGGCCCGCGTCGAGGAGCGCCTCATGCGGATGCGGGAGATGACCATGCGCCTGCGTTCGCCCAACGGGATCAACGACATGGAGCGCGAGCCGGCCTATGTGCGCAAGCGCATCGCCCTGAGCGAAGGACCGCGCAGCACCGACAGCAACGTAAGCCGGTACACACTGACCGAGGACCAGGACGAGAACGGCGAGCGTCGTGTGGAGCTCAGGCGCAACAACCCGTTCCTGCACGACAACGTGGACTGAACCCTGAGCGCATGGACTTCCAACAACGCATCGACGCGGACATCAAGGCTGCGATGCTGGCCCGTGACAAGGACCGGCTGAACGCCCTGCGGGCGATCAAGAGCGCGATCCTGCTGGAGCTCACCAAGGAGGGCGGAGGCACCGCCGGGATCAGCGACGAGGCGGGACTTCGCATCCTGCAGAAGCTCCACAAGCAGCGCGCCGAAGCGGCCACCATCTTCCACCAGCAGGGCCGCACCGACCTGGCCGGTGAGGAGGAGGCGCAGGCCCGCGTGATCGAGGCCTACCTGCCCGCCCGGCTCAGCGACGCGGAGCTCGAGGACGCCGTGCGCGCCGTGATCGCCGCCACAGGCGCCAGCGGCATGAAGGACATGGGCCGCGTGATGGGCGAGGCGAACAAGCAGCTTGCGGGCAGGGCCGATGGCGGGATCCTCGCGGCCCTGGTGAAACGCCTCCTGGCCGGTTGATCCATCCACCACTGAACAGGAAAGGGGCGCCCGAGGGCGCCCCTTTGCGTGCTCCCCGGTCCGGGGTGTGCTACAACTTGGCCAGGTTGTCCATGAGCTCCTGCTTCTTCCGCCGGCTCACCGCCACGTTGGTGCCATCGGTCATGATCACCTCGCCGCCCTCGCCCCGGATGTACTTCTTCACGTGCTTCACGTTGATGAGGTAGCTGTGGTGCACCCGCACGAACTGGGCGGGGTCCAGCATGTCCTCGAACTCCTTCAGCGTGCGGCTGATCACCAGGCGCTTCTTGTCCTTCTGGTGCACCACCGTGTAGTTGCTGTCGCTCTCGCAGTACATGATGTCGTCCACGTCCACCATCTCCAGGCCGTCCGCCACGGGCAGGGCGATGCGCTTGTCGGCCCCGGCGGGACGGGTCAGGTTCTTCAGCAGGGCCATGAACTGGTCGGGGCTCTGTGGGGTGCGCTCCTCCTGCCGCACCTTGCCGATGGCCGTGGCCAGTTCCTCCGCGTCCACCGGCTTCAGCAGGTAGTCCAGCGCGCTGAAGCGGATGGCCTTCACCGCGTAGCCTTCGTGCGCGGTGGTGAAGATCACGTGCGGCCGATCGGGCCCGATCGCTTGCAGCAGGTCGAAGCCCGTCTGCTTGCCCATCTCGATGTCCAGGAAGAGCACCTTCGGCTTCACCTTGCTCAGCAGATCGATGCCCTCGGGCACATTGGTGGCCATGCCCAGCAGTTCGATCTCCGGATGCTTGCGCTGCAGCAGGCCGCTGAGGGCATCGCGGCAGTGTTGCTCGTCGTCCACGATGACGGCGGTGAGGGTGCTCATGGTCGCTCGGTTGAGGCGGGCAAGGTAGCACGAGCGGACGGGTGGCACCAGGAACCGGAAAAGCCCCTCATCGGGGCTTTCGGATCGGGTGGGCCGAGGCGCTCACTTGGCCATGCGCACGGTGGCGGCTTGGGCGGCGCGCTGCTGCTCGGTCCAGGCGGCCAGGTCCATCGTGGGGTCCACGAAGGGGGCCACCATGCGGCGCTCGGTGCGCACCGGCTTGCCCTTGGCGGCCTTGCGTGGGGCGGCGGCGAAGCTGCCCTGGGCCAGGGTGATGAGGCTGATGAGGACCAGGAGGCTGCGGAGGGTGGCGAGGCGGTTCATGGCGTGGGTCGGGGTTCGTTGGTGACCCAAAGCAAGGCCCGGACGCAGGGGGAGCGTGAGCTCAACTGAGCAGGTGGTGGCGCACAGGGAGCAAGTGGCGGGAGGGAGCAACAGAGCGCCTCACGCAGCGGCGCAGAGGACGCTGAGGAAGCAGGAGCAGGGGCAGCAGCAGGAGCAGGGGCCGTGCCTTCGCCGAAGGCTTCGGCAGGCGGAGCAGGAGCAGGGGTTGCAGCTTGGCCTTCGCCAGAGGCTGCGGCAGGCGGGCCGGGTCGCTAGACCGCGCGGCGGAGCAACGGAGCCGGGTGGGGACCGCTCTCGCGCACCCCACGGGCCCGGTCCCATTCCACCAGCAGTCGTCCGTGGCGGTCCAGGAGGGTGATCCGTTCGGCCATGGGCTTCACGGCCGTGCCGTCCCGCGGGGTCAGGATCACATGGAGGGGGATCGGGAGCGGCTTGCCATGGTCGGCGGCGGGGCGGCCCTCCCAAGGGCGGATCTCGATCATGCGCGGCAGGTGGCCCGGTTGCACCAGCACCAGGCGGATGGCGACATCCTCCGGCAGCTGCAGCGCGAAACGGCCCTCGTCGTCGGTATCGATCACCTGCGCAAGCCGTTCGTTCAGCACGATGCTCACGGCACAGGGATGGTCGTTGAGGCCTTCCACCTGGCCGCGCACCTGCAGCGGACCGGACACTGACCGGGGCCGCCAGTCATCCCGGTCCAGGTCGTCGAGCGCCTTGCGGATCACGCTGAAGGGCGGGATCGTGGGGTCGGCGTTCGCCGTGGAGCGGCTCCACGGCCAGCCAGGACCGCTGCGGGCGATGCGGCGCTTGAGGGTCTCCAGGAAGGGGTGCATGGGCGTGGCGGATCGGCTTCGGGGCGTCATACGGCGGCTGGGCGTCAAGGGGTTCACTGCTTGGCCTCTGCGCGCTGGGTCTCCACCCAGGCGGCCAGCTCCATCGTCGGGTCCACGAAGGGCGCGGCCTCGCGGCGCACGCGCTTCACCGGGGCGGCCGCAGGGCTTTCCGCAGGCACCAACCGGGCCGTACGCAGGTGCTCGTAGCCGAAGTCGCCTTCCTTGCTGTTGAAGGCGATGAGGCCAACCGGACCGTCGTAGCGCATGGGCCCTTCGGCCGGCTGGGCGAGCAGGCTCACCTGGAAGTGGAAGAGGAAGTCCTTGCGGGGCTGCACATCGCCCGGCAGGCGCGTGTCGAACACCAGCTCCTTGGCGATGGTGCCCGGCCGCTCGAAGCTCAGGCGGTATTCGTGGCCCAGGGGCAGGTCCAGCTGGAACTGCGCCAGGCCCTGCTCCATGCGGGTGAAGGCCGCGCCGTCCTGCAACACCGTCAGGGTGGCGCCCGTGAGGGCTTCGCTGCTCAGCACCTTGCCGTCGATGCGGAGGATGCGGGCCTCCTCGGCGTGCGCGGCGGCAGTGCACAGGCTGGCGGCGAGGGCGAGCTGGCGGAGGGTGGCGGTGGTGGTCATGGCCTTGGGCGTTGAGGGTTCCGTGTCGTTGGTGACCCAAAGCAAGCCCCAGGGGCGGGGGGTGGGTGAGCCCCGGTGAGCAGGTGGCGGGGGGGAGGGCGCAAGTGGCGGGAGGGAGCACGCGGAGCAGTTCCTACCCGTTACTGCGCGGCGTGGGTTGGTGTGCAGTGCGCCGTGGCAGTCTCCCCAAGGTCAGCGGGACAGCAACCAGGGAGATCGCTTCGCCCGCGGAGCGGGGCGGCGAGGCAGGAGCAGGAAGGATGAAGGAACAAGGAGGAAAAAAGCCAGGAAGAAAGATGGCTGGCGACCTGACGACGGCGGTGGACGATCACACACGCGGAGGGCGCAGAGGACGCAGAGCATATCCGCATCGTCACTGCGAGGCGCTGCGATGGACCGGTGGGTGGAGCGCCGTGGCAGTCTCCCGGAGATGGGCTGGAGCACATACCGGGGAGATCGCTTCGGCGGCAAATGCCCGCCTCGCGAAGACGTGTTCGAGAGGGGAGATCGCTTCGCCCGCAGAGCCTGGCTCGTGAGGACGTGTGTGGAGGGTCGTTCAACCGCTACCCATCCCTCAACAACGGCATCTCCACCTCCACGCGTGTGCCGGTGGGACGGTCCACATAGCGGAAGCCGGCGTGGCCGCCGTGCTGCTTCTGCACCAGATCGAGGCGGCTGCGCGTGATGGCCGTGCCGAGCGAGGTCTTCTTGGTGGGCTGCTCGGGCGCGGCGGCCTTGGGGGCGTGGCGCCCCACACCATCGTCCTCGATGATCCACAGCAGCTGGCTGCCGCGCGGCTCCACGGTGAGGGTGATGTGGCCTTTGCCCTCCATGTGGGTGACGCCGTGCCAGATGGCGTTCTCCACGAAAGGCTGCACCACCAGGGGTGGCACCTGCACGTCCTGCGGGTCGATGTCGGGGTGCACGTGGATGGTGAAATCGAACTTCTCCTGGAGGCGGCGGCGCTCGAGGTCCATGTAGCCGCGCAGGGTCTCCAGGTCGTCGTGCAGGGGCACGGTGGCGTGGCGGCTGTTCTCCAGCACGCTGCGCATCACGCGGGCGAAGCGGGTGAGGTAGGAGCCGGCCGTATCGGGGTCGTTGCGCTGGATGTAGGCGTTGATGGAGTTGAGGGCGTTGAAGATGAAGTGGGGGTTCATCTGGCTGCGCAGGGCCTGGGTCTCCAGGTGGGCGGCCTCCTTCTCGAAGCGTTCGCGGCGGCGCTTGCGGTCGGTGCGGAACCAGAGGGCGCCGCCCACGAGCAACAACAGGCCACCGCCGCCCACGGCCCAGGCCCGGGCCCGATTGCGGTCGGCGCGCAGGGCTTCGATGGTGCGGGCGGCTTCCAGTTCATCCAGCTCGCTGGCGTGCCGCAGGCTGTCGGAGAGCTGCTGTTTGTTGAAGGTGTGCAGCATGTCACGCTGGGTGAGCTGCCGTGTGGTCCGGTCGTTCGCGATGCTGTCGCGCAACATCACCCAGGTCTCGTGGTAGCGCAGGGCCTCCATGCCGCGTCCCTGCGCCTTGTAGGCCTGATGGAGGCAGCTGCAGGCTTCCATCCGCACGTCCCGGTTGTGATGGACCTGGGCGAGCTGCTCACCTTGGGCGCAGTACCTGACGGCTTCGGCGGTACGCGCAAGGGCCAGTTCGGTCAACCCCAGCCCGATGAGCGACAGGGCCTCGCCCGGTGCGTCGCCCAGTTCGCGCGCGAGCTGAGCCGCTTCGTTCAGGAGGTCCATCGCCTCACCGGTGCGCTGCTGCGCGCGACGCACGGCGGCCAGGTCACGCAGCGGCCGGCCCATCACATCGCGTGCGTCCGCGGTGCGCACCAGGTCCACGGTCCCCTCGAGCACCAAGGCGGCGCTGTCCACCGCACCGCGTGCCAGCAGCATGGAACCCAGGGTGGTGCCCGCCGTCATCATGCCCTGGCGATAGCCGACCTCGGTATAGATCGCGAAGGCCTTTTGTTGCAGGGCGTAGGCTTCGTCATGCTCTCCGAGCGCGTTCTTCAGCGCGCTGATCCCGGTGTAGCAGGTGGCCACGCCCTTCCGATCGCCGAGCCGTTCCATGATGGCCAGGCTGCGGTAGGTGAGGTCGATGGCCTCGCCGATGCGGCCCAGCTCGGCGTTCGCGTTGGCCATGTTGCCGTAGCCAGCGGCCTCCATGTCCTCCATCCTCAGGCGCGCCGCCACCTCGGCCACCGCACCGTAGTACACCAGGGCGCTGTCGTAGGCGCCCTGCATCTCGTGCAGAAGGCCGAGGCCGTTCAGGGCGTACACGGTGCCCCCTTCATCGTTGGCGAGCCCATGCTCGGCGATGCAGCGCCGGTAGGCGGTGACCGCTTCGTTCATGCGGCCGGCGTTCTTGTGCACGATGCCGAGGCTGCTCAGGGTGGCCCCGGCACCCTTGTGGCCCACACTGTCGCCCACCTGGAGGTAGAGATCCAACGCGCGTTCCAGGTGGAGCCGGGCCCGGTCGTTGTCGCGTTGCAGGATCGCGGCGATCCCGAGGTCGCGTTCGGCCAGCGCGGTCATCAGGGTGTCCTTCGCCACCAAGGCCTCGGCCCGCATGCGTTCCGCCAGGGTCCTGCTGCTGTCGACATCGTGCGCGCGCAGTTCGTGGATCAGCAGGTGGAGTGACGTCAAGCGCTCACGCGCGCTCAGCCGGGCATCCTGATAGCGCGCCCATAGCGAGTCCGTGGTGCCTGCCATCGCGGACACGGTGCACACGCCCACCAGCACGGCACAGACCAGGGAACGGGGCACGCGGCTCACCCGCCCAAGGTAACCGGACGTTCAGCCCACCTGCAACTTGAAGCCCACGCCGTGCACGTTCACGATCTGCACCGAGGCATCCGCCTTCAGGTACTTCCGCAGCCGGCTGATGAACACGTCGAGGCTGCGGCCGAGGAAGTAGGTATCGTCGCCCCACACCATGTTGAGCACCAGTTCCCGCGGGAGCACCTGGTCCTGGTGCATGCACAGCAGGCGCAGGACGTCGGCCTCCTTGCGGGTGAGCTTGCGGTCGCCGCCGGGATGCTTCAGGCTCAGGTCGCGATGATCGAAGAGGTAGCTGCCCAGCTCGAACCGTTCGCGCTGACGCTTGTCCTCGCCCTTGCCCTTGGTGCGGCGCAGGATGGCCTCGATGCGCAGCACGAGCTCCTCATGGCTGAACGGTTTGGTGAGGTAGTCGTCGCCGCCGGCCTTGAAACCCGCGATGCGGTCCTCCGTCTGGCTCTTGGCCGTGAGGAAGACGATCGGCACCTGTTCGTTGGTGATGCGGATGTCCTCCGCCAGGCTGAAGCCGTCCTTCTGGGGCAGCATCACGTCCAGCACGCAGAGGTCATAGGTGTGGCTGTTGAAGTAGCGGAGCCCCTCCTTGCCGTCGCGGCACAGGTGCACCGTGTAGCCCTTGCGGGCCAGGGCGTCCTGGATGACGAAGCCCAGGTTGGGGTCGTCCTCCACCAGCAGGATGTGGCCTTTGCTGTCGCTCATGGGGATGGGGTGTGGCGGGGAAGGAGCAGGGTGAACCGGCTGCCCTTGCCGGGTTCGCTGTGCACACGCACCGAACCCTGGTGCGCCTTGATCACCTGTTGCACATGATGAAGGCCCAGGCCGAAGCCTTTGACGTCGTGCACGTTGCCGGTGGGCACGCGGTAGAACCGCTCGAAGACGTGCCGCAGATGCTCACGGGCGATGCCGATGCCGTGGTCGGCCACCTCCACCGCCACATCGCCGCCATCCTCCCGCGTGGACACGGTGATCCGCGGCGGATCGGTGCTGTACTTGATGGCATTGTCCACCAGGTTGGCCAGCGCGTTGGAGAGGTGCACGCGATCGCCTTTCACCATGGGCTGCGTGGCACGCAGGTCGAGCGCGAACTCTCCTTTCCGTTCCTCCAACACCAGGGTGAAGGACGCGGTCACCTCGCGGATGAGCGCATGCAGGTCGACGAGCTCGGTCCTCAGGGATGGGCCGTCGCGTTCCAGCGTGGTGAGCTGCAGCACGCGATCCACCTGGGCCCGCAGGCGTTCGGTCTCGCTCCGGATGATGCGGGCGTAGGCCGCCAGCCGGTCCGGCTCGCGCACGATGGCCGGGTCGGCGATCACCTCGCTGCTGAGCGCGATGGTGCTGATCGGCGTCTTCAGCTCGTGCGTCATGTTGCCGATGAAGTCGTTCTTCATCTCGCTCAGGCGCTTCTGCCGCATGATCATCCATACGCTGTAGGCGAAGAAGCCGAAGACGATGAGGGTGACGATGGCCGGGTAGATCCACGTGCCGCTGCTCGCCGGCTCGGGGCTCCACAGGGCGCTGTGCCGCCGGGGGAAGTACACTCCGAAGTAGTGACCGTCCTTGTCCAACTTCATCAGCTCCGAATGGGTGGTGTCCGCCGGCACGGAGTCCAGGCCCACATAGTTGCCGTACACGATGGAATCGGTGAAGCAGTCATAGATGCCGTATTCGAAGTCCTCGCTGATGCCCCTGCGCTGGAACTCCTTCTTCAGCATGGATTCGAGCAGGTAGGGGTGGAGCGTGTCGTTGATGGTGACCACGAAGTAGTTGGGCCGCTCCTGCTTCACGGCGTCGAACAGGTCGGAGGGGTCCTTGTTGATCGACAGGATGCGCTCGGTGACGTCGGTGAGCGCGATCACCACACGGTCGTTGAACTGCTTGTCGAGCTGCACCTGCTGCTGGCGCTGCAGGGTGAGCTGCTCGCGCTGCATGCGGAAGGCGCGGTCCAGCCACAGGATCTGGATGAGCACCACGCCCACCACGCTCAACGTGGCAAGGATCACCAAGGTGGCCAGTCCGCGGCGCTTCATGCTCCGGACAATGTTACAGGTTCACGATCTTGGCCGCCCCTGCGTTAACGATCCTTTCGATCCATGGTCGCTCCCACCTTCTTCCGCTGGTCGCTCCTGGGCCTGGTGGTGGTGGTGCTGGCCGGCCTCGGCCTCGACCTGATGGAGGTGGACGCGGCCCAGTACGCGGCCATGACGCAGGAGATGATGGACAGGGGTGACCTCCTCCATCTGTATTTCCGTGGTGCCGATTATCTGGACAAGCCCCCGCTCCTGTTCTGGAGCGCCACGGTCTCGCACTCGGCGTTCGGCGTGAACGATTGGAGTTACCGTCTTCCCTCCGTCATGGCCGCCTTCTTCGGCCTGTGGGCCTTGTACCGGTTCACCCTGTTGCACGACGACGCGGACTGTGCGCGCCGCTCCGTGCTGGTGATGGGATGCAGCGCGGCCTTCCTGCTGATGACGAACGATGTCCGCACCGACACCCTGCTCACCGCAGCGGTGATCGGCACCATCTGGACAGGCTCGGTGTGGATGGAGCACCGTCGCTGGTGGGCGCTGGCAGGCTGCGGTGTGGCGCTGGGTGCGGGGCTGCTGGCCAAGGGGCCCATCGCTGCCGTGGCACCGGCCCTCGCGCTTGGGCTTGACGCCGCCTGGCGCGGTCGATGGTCCCGCCTGTTCGACCCCGCCTGGTCCGTGGTGGCCGCGATCGCGGGCCTTATGCTGGTGCCCATGCTCATCGGGCTTTACGAACAGCACGGCCTGCATGGCATCCGCTTCTTCTTCTGGGAACAGAGCTTCGGCCGCATCACCGGCGAGAACCGCTGGAAGGACGACTCCACTCCGCTCTACTTCCTTCACGAGCTGCCCTGGCTGATGCTGCCTTGGACCCTGTTCCTGGTCGCCGGGCTGGTCCTTGCGTTCCGCCAGATGAAGGCCGACCGGGAGCGTGTGTCCCTGTTCGGAGGGTTGTCCGTGCTGATCGCCTTGTCGTTCTCGCAGTTCAAACTGCCGCACTACATCTATGTGACCCTTCCGCTCTTCGCCGTGCTGGCCGCGCGCGGCATGCGTGACCTCGGCCGGGGATGGTGGCGTGCCCAGCTGGTGGTGCTCGCCGTGCTGCTCGGCGTGGTCATGGTGCTCTGCGGGTGGTCCTTTGCGTCGCCTCGAGGGGCGGCGTTCGCCGTGGCTGCCGGCCTGGGCATCCCCTGGGTCCTGCGGGGATGGCGGAAGGCCGCACCGACACCGGTGCTCATCCGCAGCGTGGCGACCCTCCTCCTGGGCGGCCTTGCGCTCAACCTGCATGTGTACCCCACGCTCCTGTCCTTTCAGGCCAATGCCCACGCTGGCCGTTGGGCCGCTCAGCATGGACTGGGCCCTGACCGGTTCCTTGGGCTGCAAACAGCGGGTACGGCGCTGGACCGCTACGCGGGCTTTGCCGTGCCCTGGCTCTCCAACGTGGAGGAGGCCGCCCGAGTGATCGGTCCAGGGGTGCACATCTACACGGATCCCGCCCACGAAGAAGCCTTGCGCGCCGCTGGTCATGCGCCTGTACGTGTCGCTGCTTGGCCGGATGCCCGGGTGCAGGTGATCGGGCTCGAGTTCCTTGTACCGGACCGGCGGGGTGCTCTGCTGCACGAGCGAGTGATCCTTCGCTTCTGAAGTCCCTTCCCTTTTTTCCACCCGGCCGTGAACACTCGGCCGAACACTGTGTTTAAGGTTGGTCCAAAAACCCTAAACACCTGCCCTTCGGCAGGAACCCATCCAACCCCTTCCGATCATGGAGCACAATCCTCCCCCTGGTCCGACGGCGCGCCGTGCACGGCGGGCGCGTCGAGCGACCGTGGCGACCGCCTTGTTGCTGGCGGCCGCCCCGATCAGCGCCCAGACCTACTGTCCCAGCGACGGTGGCTCGGGCAACACGTTCAACATACAGCGCGTGCAGTTCGCTGGGATCGACAATACGTCCGGCGACAACAACGGGTACGGGGACTTCACCGCCCTGTCCGCCACGGTCACCCCAGGCACGTCGAACACCATCGCGCTGGACGGCAACGGTCTATTCTTCCTGCAGCGGCGCTATCGTGTGTGGGTGGACTGGGACCGCAACGGGGTGTTCGCCGGCAGTGAGCTGGCCTTTCAGGGTTCAGGCTTCGGACAAGTGAACGGCAGCATCGCCGTGCCTGCCAACGCACCGGCAGGTCCTACGCGCATGCGCGTCAGCATGAGCTCCCTGATCTATCAGGGTCCCTGTGCCAATTTCTCCCTGGGTGAAGTGGAGGATTATACGGTGAACGTCACGGCCGATTGCGTGGCCGACGCAGGAACGCTCACCACCCAGAAACCGGAGGTCTGCTTCGACGCAGGGGGGACCTTCGTTTCCGGTGAAGCGGCCACGGATCCCGTGGTGCCCGCCGGGTATCAGGTCCTCTACGTCCTCACCGAAGGCCCGGGTCTGGTGATCCAGGCCGTGAACGGGGATAGTGAGTTCCAAGTGAACACGCCGGGCAACTACACCATCCATACCCTGGTGTACGATCCAGCCACGCTTGATCTCTCCATCGTTCAGTTCGGTGTCACCACCGGCTTCGATGTGAACGGTCTGCTCATTCAAGGCGGTGGCAGCATCTGCGCTGCGCTGGATGTGGCTGGTGTTCAGGTTTCCGTGCTCGCTCCCGATGCCGGTACGCTGAGCGGCGGGACCTCCCTGTGCAGCAACGGCGGTGCGCCGGTGACGCTGACGGCCACGCCGAGCGGCGATGCCAACGTGCCCGCCGGCTACCAGACGGTGTACGTGCTGACACAGGGCGCTGGTCTCACGATCGTGAACGCGGGTCCGAACCCGAGCTTCGACGTGACGGATGACGGCCTGTACACGATCCACACGCTGGTGTACGACCCGGCCACGCTCGATCTCTCGATCGTGCAGCTGGGCGTGACCACGGGCTTTGATGTGAACGGCCTGCTCGTGCAGGGCGGTGGCAGCATCTGCGCCAGCCTGGATGTGCCGGGTGCGGCCTTCAATGTGAGCAGCCCGAGCGCCGGCACCCTGAGCGGTGGCGCCTCGATCTGCGGCGATGGCAACGCGGTGACGCTGACGGCCACGCCGAACGGCGACGCCAACGTGCCCGCCGGCTACCAGACGGTGTACGTGCTGACGCAAGGCGCCGGTCTCACGATCGTGAACGCCGGTCCGAACCCGAGCTTCGACGTGACCGACGACGGCCTGTACACGATCCACACGCTGGTGTACGACCCCGCCACGCTCGATCTCTCGATCGTGCAGCTGGGCGTGACCACGGGCTTTGATGTGAACGGCCTGCTCGTGCAGGGCGGTGGCAGCATCTGCGCCAGCCTGGATGTGCCGGGTGCGGCCTTCAATGTGAGCAGCCCGAGCGCAGGCACCCTGAGCGGTGGTGCCTCGATCTGCGGCGACGGCAACGCGGTGACGCTGACGGCGACCCCGAACGGCGACGCCAACGTGCCCGCCGGCTACCAGACGGTGTATGTCCTGACACAGGGCGCTGGTCTCACGATCGTGAACGCGGGTCCGAACCCGAGCTTCGACGTGACCGACGACGGCCTGTACACGATCCACACGCTGGTGTACGACCCCGCCACGCTCGATCTCTCGATCGTGCAGCTGGGCGTGACCACGGGCTTTGATGTGAACGGCCTGCTCGTGCAGGGCGGTGGCAGCATCTGCGCCAGCCTGGATGTGCCGGGTGCGCAGTTCAATGTGGCCAGCCCGAACGCCGGCACCCTGAGCGGTGGCGCCTCGATCTGCGGCGATGGCAACGCGGTGACGCTGACGGCCACGCCGAACGGCGACGCCAACGTGCCCGCCGGCTACCAGACGGTGTACGTGCTGACGCAAGGCGCCGGTCTCACGATCGTGAACGCCGGTCCGAATCCGAGCTTCGACGTGACGGACGATGGCCTGTACACGATCCACACGCTGGTGTACGATCCGGCGACGCTGGACCTGAGCATCGTACAGCTGGGCGTGACCACGGGCTTTGATGTGAACGGCCTGCTCGTGCAGGGCGGTGGCAGCATCTGCGCCAGCCTGGATGTGCCGGGTGCGGCCTTCAATGTGAGCAGCCCGAGCGCCGGCACCCTGAGCGGTGGCGCCTCGATCTGCGGCGATGGCAACGCGGTGACGCTGACGGCCACGCCGAACGGCGACGCCAACGTGCCCGCCGGCTACCAGACGGTGTACGTGCTGACGCAAGGCGCCGGTCTCACGATCGTGAACGCCGGTCCGAATCCGAGCTTCGACGTGACGGACGATGGCCTGTACACGATCCACACGCTGGTGTACGATCCGGCGACGCTGGACCTGAGCATCGTACAGCTGGGCGTGACCACGGGCTTTGATGTGAACGGCCTGCTCGTGCAGGGCGGTGGCAGCATCTGCGCCAGCCTGGATGTGCCGGGTGCGCAGTTCACGGTGGGTACGCCGAGCGCAGGGACCCTGACCGCGGATGCCGAAGAGGTCTGTTTCGAGCAGGGTACGGTGATGATCTCCGCGACCCCGAACGGTGACGCCAACGTGCCGGCCGGTTACCAGACGATCTACGTGCTGACGCAAGGCGCGGGCCTCGTGATCCAGAACGTGAACGCGGTACCGGAATTCGAGGTGAGCGCGTTGGGCACATACACGATCCACACCCTGGTGTACGACCCGGCCACGCTCGATCTCTCGATCGTGCAGCTGGGCGTGACCACGGGCTTTGATGTGAACGGCCTGCTCGTGCAGGGCGGTGGCAGCATCTGCGCCAGCCTGGATGTGCCGGGTGCGGCCTTCAATGTGAGCAGCCCGAGCGCCGGCACCCTGAGCGGTGGCGCCTCGATCTGCGGCGATGGCAACGCGGTGACGCTGACGGCCACGCCGAACGGCGACGCCAACGTGCCCGCCGGCTACCAGACGGTGTACGTGCTGACGCAAGGCGCCGGTCTCACGATCGTGAACGCCGGTCCGAATCCGAGCTTCGACGTGACGGACGATGGCCTGTACACGATCCACACGCTGGTGTACGATCCGGCGACGCTGGACCTGAGCATCGTGCAGCTGGGCGTGACCACGGGCTTCGATGTGAACGGCCTGCTGATCCAGGGCGGCGGCAGCATCTGCGCCAGCCTGGACGTGCCGGGTGCGCCCTTCAACGTGAGCAGCCCGAGCGCCGGCACCCTGACCGCCGCCTCGGCCGATGTCTGCCTGGAGAACGGGGTGGCCACGCTGGCCGCCACGGCCAATGGTGACGCCAACGTGCCCGCCGGCTACCAGACGGTGTACGTGCTGACACAAGGCGCTGGTCTCACGATCGTGAACGCGGGTGCGAACCCGAGCTTCGATGTGACGGCCGATGGCCCGTACACGATCCACACGCTGGTGTACGACCCGGCCACGCTCGATCTCTCGATCGTGCAGCTGGGTGTGACGACCGGCTTCGACGTGAACGGTCTCCTCGTGCAGGGCGGTGGCAGCATCTGCGCCAGCCTGGACGTACCGGGCGCAGCCTTCAACGTGAGCGTCTGCACGGACGAGTGCCTGGCGAGCGCCGGTACCATCGCGCCGGAGGACTTCATCGAGTGCCGTGTCGGTGGCAGCGCCACGCTGGTGGGACTGCCCGGCGGTGATGCCGTGGTGCCGGCCGGCTACCAGACCCTGTACGTGCTGACGCGCGGCACCGGGCTCACGATCCAGCAGGTGAGCGCCACGCCGGTGTTCACGGTGCAGCAACTGGGTCTGTACCGCATCCACACGCTGGTGTACGATCCGGCCACGCTGGACCTGAGCATCGTGCAGCTGGGCGTGACCACGGGCTTCGACGTCAACGGCCTGCTCATCCAGGGCGGCGGCAGCATCTGCGCCAGCCTTGATGTCACCGGCGCCCCGCATCTCGTCGTGGGTCCGTTCCTCTGCGCCATCCTGAACGGTGTGTTCGGTGTGGACCAGGACGGCACCCAGTCGCTGGTGCTGAGCGACGGCCGTGTGGTGGACGAGGAACTGGTGAAGGCCATCGAACAGGACATGCCGCTGGCCGACCTGAACCTGTGGCCGAACCCTGCCCGCGATGTGCTCAACATCGCGCTCAACACCTATGCGGAGGCCCGCGTGGAGATGAGCGTGATCAACATCCTGGGCCAGGAGGCCATCCCTGCCCTGGCGGTGAACGCCGGCAAGGGTGAGACCCGGACCACGATCGATGTGGCCGGTCTCGTACCCGGCCAGTACATCCTGCGCCTGACGATCGGCGATGGGGTCATCACGCAGCGGTTCACGAAAGTGGACTGATCACGAGGTCCGGTGAAGGCGGGGCCCGGGTGGATCCGACGCAGGTCGGTGAAGCCCGGGCCTCGCTGATTTTTTCATGTTGCAGTTCCATGACCCACCACCGGGCTTTCCCCTTGTTCCTGCCCGTGGACCCTCGCTTGCTTTGCACCCCCGAACACCGACCCATGCGTTCATCGCTCCTCCTCGCCTCCGTCCTTCTCGTCCACGGCCTTCACGCCCAGACCCCCGTCACCGTCAGCATCGCCCCGGGCTACGCCGATCAGGTGTGGTACAGCCTGCAGAACGGGGTGGTGGGCACCGCCCCGGTGAACAACTGGGACCTGGCCTTCGAGATCCAGGGCTTCACGGCCAGTGTGCTGGTGAACACCCAGAAGGCCGGCGTCGAAGTGGTGAAGAGCCCCTTCAGCATCGCCGGCTGGAACAACGTGGACACCACGGGGCTCTCCACCTGGCCGCGTGCCCATAATGCGGACACCAGCTGGAGCTTCGGCGCCCTCAATCAGGGGCCCTTCGCCGATGAGTTCGACCTGGGCTGGGGCAACTACAACATGATCACCCATGTGGTGGCCGGCGACACCATCTTCCTGATCCACCTCGCCAACGGCAGCTGGCGGAAGCTGCGCATCGATGGCCTGGCCACGGGCACCTACACCTTCACCCACGCCAACCTCGACGGCAGCGACGAGCTTGTCGGTCAGATCAACAAGGCGGCATACAGCACGAAGAACTTCGCCTACTGGGACCTGGAGACCCACACGGCGGTGGACCGCGAGCCGGCCAATGACAGCTGGGACCTCACCTTCGTGAAGTACGTCGCCTTCATCCCGCAGCCCTACGGGGTCACAGGGGTGCTCCAGAACAAGGGCATCGAGGCCGCCCGGGCCGCCGGTGTTCCTCCTGCGGATGCCGACTGGACCGCCGCCGCGTACAGCGCGCACATCAACACGATCGGCTTCGATTGGAAGCGCTTCGACATGCAGACCTTCCAGTGGGTGATCGAGGATTCATTGAGCTACTTCGTCAAGGACCTGGGAGGCAATGTGTGGCATGTGGCCTTCACGGGCTTCGGTGGCAGCACCTCCGGGACCATCGACTTCTCCCAGGAGCTCGTGAGCGCCACCGGTCTGGCCGACCGCGACCGGCCGGCGGACCTCCACCTCTGGCCGAACCCCACGCCCGATGGCACCTTCACCATCGATGCCGGGGAGGCCCGCATCCTGGGCCTGGAGGTGCTGGACGCATCCGGCCGCGTCGTGCGCACCCACGGGGCCATGAGCGCCGTGCCGTTCACCATGGAGCTGGGGGGGCTTGGAGCCGGCAGCTACACCGTGCGTCTCCTCACCGACCGTGGCCCTGCCATGGCCCGGCTGCTTCGCCAGTGAGCGTATCCTGACGCGACCGTGACCGTGCGCACGCGCACGTGTGCGCTCCTTTGCAAGGTCCTTCCGATGGGTCCCTTCCTGCGCGTCCTCACGGCCCTCCTCCTGACCGTTGCCACCTGCCCGGTCATCCTGCACGCCCAGGTCCGGCTCATCTGCATGGCCGAGAACGGGGCTTCCCTTCCGTTCGCAAGCGTCACCTGGCAGCAGGACAACGGACCGACCTCGGTGCAAGCCGATGACCGCGGTGCACTGACGGTGCCGGTGGATGCCTCGCGCCCCCTGCTGGTGCACGTGCACATGATGGGCTTTGCGGCCTTCGCCGATACGCTCATCGGAGCCGGTCCACACGCGCTTCGCCTGCGGCCGGCATCCATCCACATGCCCGAGCTCGTGGTCACCGGACAGTATGGCGCCGGCATCGCGGAGAACGCGGTGCATCGGGTGCGCGTGATCGACCGCGGGCGGATCGATCGCATGGCCGCCAACACCTTGGGCGAGGCCCTGCGCAATGAGCTCACCGTGCGCCTCGGACAGGACAATATCCTCGGGACCGCGGTGAGCATGCAGGGACTGGGCGGCGAGAACGTGAAGGTGCTGGTGGACGGTGTTCCGGTGATCGGGCGGCAGGATGGCAACCTCGATCTGGCACAGCTTGACCTCACGGGCATCGAGCGGGTGGAGGTGGTGGAGGGTCCGCTGAGCGTCAATTACGGCACCAACGCACTGGCCGGCACGATCAACCTGATCACCCGCAAGCGCTCCAACGACCGCTCCAGCGCCAGGGCCACGGCCTACGCCGAGCACATCGGCCGGCTCAACCTCACCGGCACGGCCACCGCCCATCTTGGGAAACACGACCTCGTGATCACCGGCGGCCGCAACGCTTTCGCGGGTTGGGACCCCTCCACCGGCGGCTGGTACGACCCTTCGCCCACCCTCGCCGACAGCACGCGTCACCAGCAATGGAAACCCCGTGAGCAGTACTTCGCCCGCCTCAACCACCGTTGGCGCGGCGCGCACTGGGACCTGGGGTACAAGGGCGAGGCCTTCCAGGACCGCATCACCAACCGGGGTCGTCCGCGCGCGCCCTATCACGAGACGGCCTTCGATGAGCAGTACCTCACGCACCGTCTGGATAACGCGGTCTTCGCCGAGGGCCGGTGGGACCGGGGACGCCGGTTCAATGCCCTGCTCGCACACCAGCGCTACCGCCGCATCCGCAACACCTGGTTCCGTGACCTCACCGACCTGAGCGAACAGCTGGTGACCACGCCCGGCACGCAGGACACGTCGCGGTTCACGCTCACCAACCTGCGCGCCACATGGGCCTCGGCACCCGACAGTGCCCGGCTGGCGTGGGAGGTGGGCACCGACCTCAACCATGAGACCGGGGAGGGCGATCGGATGGCGGGTGACGGCGAGACCATCACCGACCTGGCGGCCTTCGCCAGCGCGGAGTACCGCCCGTGGAGCGGCCTCACCCTGCGGCCCGGCCTTCGATACGCCTACAACACCCGGTACGAAGCCCCGTTGATCCCCTCGTTGAACGTCCGCTGGACACCGGCACCGTCGCTCACCGTCCGCGCCGCCTATGCCCGAGGGTTCCGCGCGCCTTCCTTGAAGGAACTGTACCTCTTCTTCGTGGATGTGAACCACGACATCGTCGGCAATCCCGAGCTGCGTCCGGAGCGGGCGCACCATGGCAGCGCCGGCCTCACCTATCGCACACAACGGGAGCGGGGCACCTGGTCCGCCGAGCTCACGGCCTTCCTCAACGAGGTGGAGGACGTCATCAGCCTGGCCCAGGTGGGCGGCACGCGCTACACCTACGTCAACATCGGCGGGCTGCGCACCTATGGAGGCACGGTGGGCGCAGGGTGGGATGACGGACGCTGGGCCCTGTCCGCCGGAGCCTCCATCACCGGCAGGGAGGATGCCATCTCGCCCGCCGCCCTGTGGAGCCCCGAGGCCCGCGCCTCGCTGACCTGGAACCACGGCCGGATGGGCCTTACCGCATCCCTCTTCTACAAGTACCAGGGAGAGCTCGCCAATTACATCGCCGATGCCGACGGCGCCTTGACCCGCGGCACGATCGGCGCCTACCACCTGGCCGACGCCACCCTGACCAAGGCCTTCCTCGACCGGCGCATCAGCCTCTCCGTGGGCTGCAAGGACCTGTTCGATGTACGGAACCTGGCGGCGACCATGGCCGAAGGGGCCCACTCGGGCGGTGCCACCGCCGTGCCGATGACCACCGGGCGCACCTGGTTCATGCGCCTTGATGTTGAATTGCGCAAGCGATCCTGACCATGCGTGCCACCGCACTGCTCCCGCTCTCCATCCTGCTCCTCTCCGGATGCATCAAGGATGAACTCCCCGTGCCCGCCCGCCCGCGTGGGGAGGCGGCCCAGGTGCAGCTTTGCATGGGCAGCGGCTATCAGGACCAGCTGTGGGTCGACATCTCCTCGCGCACGGTGGTGCGCAGCAACCCGAAGACCACCTGGGACCTGGCCTTCGAGAGCGGCCCGGACCAGTGGCGGGTGTGGCTCAACGGCAGCCGCCTGATGACCGCCTGGTCGATCGGCCCGGGTGACATCACGGCGGTGATGGATACGGCGGGCATGGCCCAAGGGCGCCGCATCGACGCGCCCAGCGGCCACCCGGACAGCACCGCCATCGGGGACTGGCGCGGTGCGCAGGACATCCACCTGATCGACCTGGGCTACAATGCCTTCGGCGCGCACCTTGGCGTTCGGAAATTGCAGCTGCTTGAGGTCACCGCCTTGACGTACACGTTCCGGACCGCCCTGCTGGACGGCAGCGGCATGCAGGAGCACACCCTGGCCAAGTCCGTCAGCAGCGGCTCCACCATGTTCAGCTTCGCTTCCGGGCCGGTGGACGTGGAGCCGTCCGCAGGCAGCTGGGACATGGTCTTCACGCAGTACACGCACCAGTTCCACGAGCCCTTCATCCCCTACATCGTCACAGGCGTGCTCACCCCGCCGGGGGTCCGTGTGGCGCGCATCGCCGCTGCCGACATGGCCACGGTGAGCCTATCGGACACCTTGCAGCATCCCTTCAGCACTGCACGGGACGCCATCGGCTTCGACTGGAAGACCTATTCGTTCGACGACGGCGCCTACACGGTGGACCCCTCCATCGTGTACATCATCCATGATGCGCAGGGCCTGTTCCACAAGCTCCACTTCCTGGACTTCTACGACGATCTGGGGACCGTGGGCTGCCCCACCTGGGAGGTGCGGGAGCTGTAGCGCGCTTACATCTCCATGCCCCCACCGTCGCCGGCATCGCGCTGCGGCTGACGGCGCCGGAAGAGGGAGCTGTTCTGCTCGCCGAACTTCCACGTGAGGGTGAAGCGCACGAAGCGCATCTCGCGCCGGCGGTAGCTCTCCTGTTCGAAGAAGGCCGTTTCCACCGTGTTGCCCCAGCGACGCGTGAAGAACACATCGTTCACCGATACCACGGCGTTCAACCGGCGCGTGATGTCCTTGCCCACCGAAAGGTCCACCCCGTACTGTTCCAGGCCACGCCCCTGCGGCTGCACGCGGGGTCCCTCGTACTCGCCGTTCACCTGCACGGACCAGTCCTTCGGCAGGCGGTAGTTCACGAGCAACTTGGCGTTCCACTGGAAGCCCGTGTTCCGCACACCGCCGTCGGCGGAGGACAAGGCCACGTCCAGGTATTGCGCCGTTCCGCTCAGCGTGAGCTGGAGGCCCTGCACCGGTTCCACCTTCAGCACGTTCTCCCAGCCGGCGGTGACGCTGTGGCTGCCGTTCACGAAGGTGTTCAGCAGCACGGTGCTGTCGGTGGCCAGCGGTGTGCTGTAGCCCGTGATCACATCCTCCGTGTAGCGTCCGAACACGCTGGTGAGCCAGCTGGCCCTGCCCTTCCAGAAGGGGAGCAGATGGTTCACCTCGGCCAGGTTGTTCATCTCCGGCGCCAGGCCCGGGTTGCCGATGCGCACGTTGCGGGCGTCGCTGAACATGATGAAGGGCATGATCTGCCAGAAGCGCGGCCGGTCGATCTTGCGCGAGAAGTTCACCTGCAGTTCGCGCATGCTGCCCGGCCACCGGTGCACCAGGTAGACCGCGGGGAACAGCGCCTTGAGCAGGTCCTGACCGCCATCCGGGTACTTGTAGCTGAACACCTGGTCCTTGCCGATCAGCTCCGTTTCGAACCACGTCTGCTCGAACCGAAGCCCGGCCTGGAGGCTCCAGCGTTCGCTGAGCGTCCGCGTCCAGTTCACGTAGGCCGCGTTGATCACATCCGTGATCCGGTAGTCGTTGGTGAGCGCACTGTCCAGCTCGCCTGACGGCGTCTGTGGCGTGGTGAGCAGCACGTCCAGCCAGGTGCGGTCCCACTTCAGGTTGCTCTTCACCCCGTATTCCAGCTTGCTCCGTTCGCTCAGCGGGTCCGCCATGTCGAACTGGAAGGACCACTGGTCGTAGTACGATCCGCCCAGGTTGTCCTGGATGCGCGGCGTGGTGGTGTCCGGGCCGCCATCCGCGATGAAGCGCCGGAGGTCGAAGCGCGAATCGCTGTCGCGGTCCCAGCGGTTGTACGTGAGGTCCACCGACCACTCCTTGCCCTCCTTGGGGGTCTTGTGCCGGAAGGCCAGCTGGCCGTTGAGGCTCCGGGTCCGCGTCTCCGTGTCGTTCACCTGCGTGCCGTAGGTGCTCACCGCTCCATCGGACGCGCGGCTCTCGAAGGTCTGGCTCTCGCGCCCGGACATGTTGTGGAAGCGCGATCCCAGGGACAGGGACAGCACGCTTCGGTTGCTGACCTGCACATCCGTTCCGAACCGGCCGCCAAAGGACCTGCGTCCCGACCGGTTGTCCGTGCGCTGTTCGAAGGTGCCCGCCGGCACACCTTGGGCCAGGTCCGTGCGCAGGGTGAGCCCGTCGGTGACGTTGGTGCCGCCGTTGTAGTTGGCGCTGAGGTTGAAGCCCCAGCGGCCTTCGCGCAGGTTGACGTTGGCACCGGCCTGGTAGCGGTCGTTCGTGCCCACCCCCGCCTGCATCTGACCGCTGTACCCGGGCTTGGTGCTCTTCTTCAGCACCACATTGATGATGCCACCGGTGGTGTTGGCATCGAAGATCACCGATGGGTTGGTGATCACCTCCACGCGTTCGATCTCCTCGGCCGGGATCTGTTCCAGGGTCAGTGAGGAGGGGCGACCATCCACCAGGATCTGGGGGCGGGCCCCCCGCATCTCCACGTTGCCTTCCAGGTCCACGCTCAGCCCGGGCACGTTCTTCATCACGTCCACACCCGATCCACCGCGTGCGGCCAGGTCCTTGTCCACGTTGAACACGCGCCTGTCCACCAACATCTGCATCGGGCTCCTCTCGCGCACCACCGTGGCCTCCTGCAGCACGCCGGCGTCGGCCTCCAGCCTCAGGTTGCCCAGGTCGACCTCGCTCCGGTCGCGGGTCACCTCCACGGTCTGTTCGATGGTGCGGTAGCCCAGAAAGCTCACCTGCACGCGATACCGTCCGCCCGGCACCGGTTCCAGCAGGAAATCGCCGTTGCCCCGCACCATGGTGCCGGTGATCACGCTGTCCCTGCTGCCGGCGAACAGGGTCACTGTGGCGAACTCGGCGCCCTTGCCGCTCACCGCGTCGATCACCTTACCGTAGACACGGCCGCTCACCGGACGTCCGCCACCCCCTGGCCGTTGGGCCGGTAGTACGGTCACCCACCCGAAAGCGAACAGCAGGAGGAGCGCCCGAGGGCAGGGGAGGGACATGGCGCAAAGCTACCGGGATGCCCTATGGCGGCTCTGCGCCATGCGGGATCTCCGGTCGAGATCAACAACTTTTCACAGGGACCGGGGGGGTGGAACGAAAGAGCCCCGCCGAAGCGGGGCCCCTTTGTTGGCATGGGATGGGATCACTCCTCGTCGCGACGGTAGGAGCGCTCGCCCCGATCGCGGAAACCGCCGCGGTCGTTGCGGTAGCCGCCACGGTCGCCACCACCTCCTCCGCGGAAGGGGCGGTCGCCCTCCGGACGGGGGCGGGCCTCGTTCACCACGAGGTCACGGCCATGGAAGTTCTTGCCGTTGGTGGCCTCGATGGCCTGACGGCCGGCGTTGTCATCGGACATCTCCACGAATCCGAAGCCGCGGCTCCGGTTGGTGGCCTTGTCCATGATGATCTTGGCCGAGGTGACCTCGCCGTAAGGCTCGAAGAGCTCACGGAGGTCCTGGTCCTTCACAGAGTAAGGGACGTTGGCGACGTAAATGTTCATGCGTTCTACTGACGTGTTTGGTTGGTCTTTGCCTGTGCCGGGGTGGTCTCGCCAAAGCACACCACGGTCGTTGGGCGGCACGAAAGTAGGCAGAAGTCCGATCCCGGCAAGTACCCCCCGCCCGGCAGGCCGTTCCCCTTGGGGCTTCCCGACCCCGTCCCGGTGCGACGTGCCACCCGACAGGAGGTGCATCGCCGGGGCCGGCGGCCACACCGGTCAGGCCCGGCGCCGCTCTGCAGCCCGCCGGTCGGTCCCCGTTCGTCCCTGCCGGTCATCCACCCACCGGTCCATCCCTTTCGCCGCGGTCCGGCGCCCTCACAGCCCTCAGTTTCGGCCCATGGACCGCGTCATCGACCCCAGGCCGGCCCGGCGAAGGCGGGTGATCGCGTTCGGAGGAACGGTCGTCGTGTTCCTCGTCGCCCTGGCCCTCTGGGGCGGCTCGTTCGCCACCAGCCGGGTCCGTGTGGAGACCGCCAGGGTCACCATCGGTGTGGTGGAACGGGGCCTCTTCAAGGAGTTCATCCCCGTCACCGGCACGGTGCAGCCCATCCAGACGGTGTTCCTGGACGCGCTCGAAGGGGGCACCGTGAAGCACCGGTTCGTGGAGGACGGCACGCACGTGAAGGCGGGCGACCCCATCATCGAGCTCAGCAACCCGCAGTTGCACATGGACGCCATCAACCGCGAGGCACAGTTGCTCGACCAGCAGAACAACCTGCGCAACACCCGTCTGGCGATGGACCAGCAGACCACCCGACTGCGGGACGAACTGCTGAACCTGGACAAGGAACTGAAGCGGCTCGAACGCGACCAGCGGGTCAACGACCGTCTGCTCCGTGATTCACTGCTCGCGCAGAACACCTACATGGCCGACCGGGAGAACCTGGAGTACATGCGGGCGAAGCGCATGCTGCTGGCCGCGAACGTCCGCAGTGATTCGCTCTTCCGCCTCAGCCAGATGGGCTCCATCAGCAGCAACCTCGAGCTGATCCAGCAGAACCTCCACTTCCTGCGCGAGAACCTGCAGAACCTGGTGATCACGGCGCCGATCGACGGGCAGCTCAGCGGGCTCAACGTGGAGCTGGGCCAGACGCGGCAGCGCGGTGAACGCATCGCCCAGATCGACGTGCTGGAGCGCTTCAAGGTGCGCGCACGGATCCCCGAGCACTATGTGAGCCGTGTCGTCATCGGCCTTCAGGGCACCTTCATCCATGCCGGTTCGGAGCACACCATCGAGGTGTTCAAGGTGTATCCCGAAGTGAGCAACGGCGAGTTCGATGTGGACCTGCGGTTCACGGGTGCGACGCCGGCCGACATCCGCCGCGGGCAGACCTTCCAGGTGCGGCTCCAGCTCAGCGAGGACATGGAGGCCGTGATGCTGCCACGCGGCCCCTTCTTCCAGGATACCGGCGGCCAGTGGGTGTTCGTGGTCGATGCCGAAGGCAGGGCCACCCGGCGCGAGCTGAAGCTGGGCCGACAGAACCCCGATATGTACGAGGTGATCGAAGGACTGCGGCCCGGCGATCGCGTCGTGACCAGCCGATACAGCGCGTTCAACGATGCGGACGAGCTCCTGATCCAATAGCAGCCACGGTCCTGCGCACCTCGCGTGTTGCAGGACCTGCCAACACGGAACGTCGATCACGATAACCCCCCACCCCATGAGCCTCCTGAGCACCCGCAACCTCTCGAAGATCTATCGCACGGACACCGTGGAGACCACCGCCCTTCATGACGTGAGCATCGAGATCGACCAGGGCGAGTTCGTGGCGATCATGGGACCCAGCGGCTGCGGCAAGTCCACATTGCTCAACATCATCGGACTGCTGGATCCACCCAGCAGCGGCAGCTACCTCGTGAACGGCGAGGACGTGAGCGGCTACAACGAGCGGCGGCGCGCCGAAGTGCGCAAGAGCACCATCGGCTTCGTCTTCCAGAGCTTCAACCTGATCGACGAGCTCACCGTGGATGAGAACATCGAGCTTCCCTTGGTCTACACGCGGATGGGCAAGGCGGAACGCCGCCAGCGCGTGCAGCAGGCGATGGACCGCATGAACATCGCCCACAGGGCGAAGCACTTCCCCCAGCAGCTCAGCGGCGGACAGCAACAGCGCGTGGCCATCGCCCGGGCCGTGGTGAACAGCCCCAGGCTCATCCTGGCCGACGAGCCCACGGGCAACCTGGACAGCGCGATGGGCGAGGAGGTGATGGGCCTGCTCACCGAGCTGAACAAGGCCGGCACCACCGTCATCATCGTCACGCACAGCCTCCGCGATGCGGGCTACGCCCAGCGGACGATCAAGCTGCTCGACGGAAAGGTGGTGGCGGGCAACGTGCCGGCGCAGGCGCTGCTTTGAGAACGATGCCATGTGGAAGAACCACCTTCTCATCGCCTGGCGCACCCTGAAGCGCGACAAGCTGTTCGCCGCGCTCAACATCCTCGGCCTCGCCATCGGCGTGGTCGCCTGCTTCCTCATCTACATCTACGTGCAGGATGAACTGAGCTACGATGCGCACCATCGGAAGGCCGACCGCATCTTCCGCATCCAGGCCCATTACCACTTCGGCGATACGAAGGACGATTTCGGCATCACGCCCTTTCCGATCATGGATGTGCTGCTGCAGGAGTATCCGGAGATCGAGGCCGGGGTGTCGCTCTTCCAGCTGGGGCAGACCACGCTCGAGTTCAACGGCCAGCGCTTCACCGCCGAGCACGGCTACAACGCCGACACCAGCACCTTCCGCACCTTCGACTTCACCTTCACGCACGGCGGGCCGGATGCGCTGGATGAGCCGGACCACATCGTGATCATGCAGGAGATGGCCACGCGCATGTTCGGCGCGGATGATCCCATCGGCAAGCTGGTCACGCGCAATGGCCGCACGCTGAAGGTGGCGGGCGTGATCGATGAGAAAGCGGAGAGCACGCATATCCCCATGGGGGTCTTCATGAGCCGGCTGGGCCTGCCGCCGCAGGCGAAGGAGCAGCTTTCGCAAAGCTGGGGCAACAACAGCTGCTTCAACTACCTGGTGCTGGCGACGGGCACCAGCGCGGGCGATTTCCAAGGGAAGATCGATGCGTTCGTGGCCAAGCACATCCTCCCGCGCTGGGAGGGCTGGGGCTTCAAGGGCGAGATCCGCTTCAACCTGGAGCCGCTGCGCGAGGTGCACTTCAACAACGAGCTGATCTACGACACACCGAAGAAGGGCAACAAGGCCTACGTCACGCTCTTCGCGATCGTGGCGGTGCTCATCCTGGCCATCGCGTGCATCAATTACATCAACATGAGCACCGCCGATGCCACGCGCCGCGCCAAGGAGGTGGCCCTTCGCAAGGTGAGCGGCGCGCAACGCGGGCAGCTCGTCGCGCAGTTCATCGGCGCCAGCGTCCTGATCGCGGTCATCGGCATCGTGGTCGCCCTGGGCCTGCTGTGGCTCTGCCTGCCCGCGTTCAACTCCATCACCGGGAAGGAGATCGGCATGGGCCACCTGCTGCGCGGCAGCTTCTTCGCGGTCGTGCTGCTCATCGTGCTGCTCATCGGTGTCGTGGCGGGCAGCTATCCCGCCTTCTTCCTCTCGCGCTTCGCACCGCAGCTGCTGCTCAAGGAAGGCATCGCGAGCGGAGCCGGGAAGCAGCGCGTGCGCAAGGTGCTGATGGGCGCGCAATTCGCCATCGCGCTCTTCATGGTCGTGGGTACGCTCGCGGTCTTCGCGCAACTGCACTGGCTGCGGAGCACCGACATGGGCTTCCGCAAGGAGAACCTGCTCACCATCACCATGCCCCGGCCGCCGGGGCCCGATACGCTCGCGTGGGATGCCCTGCGCCCGGTGAAGCAGGAGCTCATGCGTGAGAGCTTCGTCACCGGTGCCGCCTTCACCCAAAGCCTCCCCGGGAACAGCGGTGGCCGCTGGGTGCTGCGGGTGGTGACGCCGGATGGCAAGATCGACAAGCCCATGCCCACCATGAACGTGGATCCCGACTTCCCGGAGGTGCTGGGCCTGCAGTTGGTGGCCGGTCGCATGTTCGATCCGGCCATCGCGAGCGACAACGACCGCGCGGTGGTGGTGAACGAGAGCGCCGTGCGCAGCTTCGGTTGGAAGGACCCGCTCGCGGAGAAGATCTACGTGCCCGGCGACAGCAGTGAGCAGGAGCTTTCCGTGATCGGCGTGGTGAAGGACTTCCACTATGCCAGTCTGCACACGCCGATCGAGCCGATGTGCCTTTTCCAGAGCGATCGCCGCTACGGTGCGGCCAACCTGGTGCTGCGTCTTGCTCCCGGTGATCCTTCCGCGCAGCTCGAAGCGCTGCAGGCGCGCTGGAAGGAATTGCGGCCCAACGACAGCTGGGAGGCCAGCTTCCTCACGGACAGCATCGCGCAGCTCTACCAGGCCGAGGACAAGCTCTACCGCGTCTTCGCGGCATTCGCCGTGCTCACCATCCTGCTCACCATCATGGGCCTCTATGGGCTGGCGTATTTCACTGCCAGGCAGCGCACCCGCGAGATCGGTATCCGCAGGGTGCTGGGAGCGCCGGTGTCCGATATCGTCGGCAGGCTGAACAAGGAGTTCGTGGTGCTGCTGGGCCTGGCGCTCCTCGTGGCCTTCCCGCTGGCCTTCTACGCCATCGGCCGCTGGCTGGAGACCTTCGCCTACCACACGGACATCTCACCGATGCTGTATGCAGCGGCCTTGCTCATCACCTTGGTGGTGACCGTGGTGACGGTGACGGTGCATGCGTACAGGGCCGCCGTGGCCGACCCGGTGAAGGCGCTGCGATACGAGTGAACCAACGCCATGCGTGCCGGACAGCCCATCGCCTCGATGCTCCTCCTGCTCCTCGCCGGCGCGGTCCGCGGGCAGTTCGAAGGCGACGACCGGCGCTACCGGTGCATCGCGCTGGAGGATCTTCCGGCCGAGCTCGCCGCCGCGCCGAACGCCCTGTTGCTCGATTTCCGATCGGTCGGGGAGTTCAACGATACCGCAGCATGGGCGGGGCTGAACATCGGTCGGTTGAAGGGGGCCATCCACATCGGCCACAAGGAGCTGCCCCATCGACTTGCCGGGCTAGGCGTGGATCGGGACCGGCCCATCATCGTGTACTGCTCCCACAGCCAACGCAGCCGCCGTGCCAGCAACGCCCTTGTGGACAGCGGCTTCACCCATGTCATCAACCTCAACGCCGGGCTGAGCCGCTACTGGCTCGAACGGGACAGGCTGGGTCAGGTTTCGGACCTGATCGAGCGCGCGCAGCGTTATGGTATCCTGAACGCCGTCGAGCTGTGCACGTTGCTGTCCGCGGGCCCGGTCAGCCTTGTGGACGTACGGCCCGACACCCTGCTCGACCTCGAGCACCGGCCTGAACGCGTGTGGGCGATGGGCCGCGTCAATGGCGCGGTCCACATCCCGCGAGCGGATCTGCCCGGCCGCATGCAGGAGCTTCCGCACGACAGACCCATCGTGCTCTTCGATGAAGGCGGAAGCGATGCGCCCCGCGCAGCGGATCTCTTGTTGGACAATGGGTTCACGGACGTTCATGTGCTCTTCGATGGGCTGTCGGGGTTGATGGAGCTGCCGCCGGACCGCTTCCCCTGCCGTGCACCCACCTGGACCGCCACAGCGCCATATTCCGTCCTTCCTCCCACCGGACTGGATACTGCTGCCATCAGCGCGGGGCGCTGGACCGTGATCGACGTGCGTGGCCGCCAGCAGTACGACGAGCGAGGTCCCAACGGACCACGAGCCATGAACCGGTTCCGAGGCGCGGTCCACATCCCGGCGGAGGAGCTGATGGCTCGCATCAACGAGCTTCCGACCGACCGGGGCCGACCGGTCCTGCTCGTCGGTGACATGACCGGTGGACCTGTGCTCGATGCGGCCCGATCGCTCACCGATCGGGGGTTCACGCATGTGCATACGCTGTCCGGCGGCATCTGGGGGTTGCGGTGGGCGGTCCACAACCTGCCGGGATATGGAGCTTGGCGTTCCTGGCTCATGGACCCGTGATCGCGCACCGGCCGACGGCGTCCGTGGCAGAATGAACGGTACGCCATCGAACGGGATGGTCGCTGCTTCGCCCGCAGCACTTTCGTGCATGCGCCGACAACACCTGCCTCTGCTGCTCGCTTCGCTGTTGCTGTGCAGCGTGGCGCGATCCCAGGGCTTCTGGCTCCAGCCGAGCTCCACATGGCATGAGACCTATGCCTACTTCGACGGGACCTATCTGCACCATGCCGAATTCGACATCGTGCTGGACGGCGATACCACCATCGCGAACCAGACCTATCACCAGTTGCGTCGGTACGGCACCGATACGACATGGACGATCGGCGGGACCGTGCCGGTGGCCATCGATCCGCTGGACGACTATCTGGGCGCCTTGCGGGAGGACACGGTGTCGGACCGATGGTGGGTGGTCTTCGAAGGCTTCCAGAACGAAGAGCTGCTGTTCGAGTTCGCGCTCGCATCAGGGCAGGTGATCGGTGGCACGTATGGCGATTGCGCCGAGGGCTACACCGTGGATGCGATCGACTCGGTGGCGATCGGCAGCTCATGGCGGCATCGCTATCATGCCGGCCCATGGAGCGGATACATCATCGAAGGCATCGGGATGCACAGCGGCCTGTTCGGTCGCCTGTGCCTGGGCTTCGAGGAGTTCGGTTGTCTGCGGCGCTACGCGGTCGGAGGCGATACGCTCGTTGTGGACGGCTGTCAGGAGCTCACACTGGCCCTTCCTGAACCGGCGCGATCCCCGGTCCCGTCGCCATTCCCAAATCCGGCTACGGACCGATGCCAGCTGGGGGAAGCGTTCACGGGGGAGAGGATCCTCATCCTGGATGCCACGGGCCGCGTGGTCGCGCATGAACGCCTGGAGGCCGGAGGTTCCGTGGATCTCCATGCGCTGCTACCGGGACTGTACGTGCTGCGTGGGCCCGACTGGCAGGTGCGCGTGATCCGTCCGTGATCGGTCCCGATCGCACACCGGCCGGTGTGTCGCTCTGGCGGACCGTGCACCCGGCGCCCCGCTGCTGTTCCGGGTGGCCACCACCGTAGGGGAAGGGCACGATGAACCGTTCATCACCGAGGCAACGCCAGCGCACCGGATCCTTCGCTACTGCAGAACGGAGAGGCACCTTGCATGTCCCTTGTCGCGGGTTACGAGTTGGCGTGTTACGCGTTCGCACGCGCCCAACACGCCACACGTAACGGATCAACCCGCAACTGAGCTCCCCCCATGCTCAAGAACCTCCTCCTCACCGGCTTCCGCAACCTCTGGAAGCAGAAGCTCCACACCCTCATCAACCTGCTGGGCCTGGCCACGGGCATCGCGTGCTTCGTGCTCATCGGGCTGTATGTGCGGTACCAGCGCAGCTTCGACCGGTTCGTACCGAACAACGAACGGGTTCATCGCGTGGTGGGCGAGATCGAGATGGAAGGTCAGGGCGAGCACAGCAGCAGCATGGTCTTCGGCCTCGGGCCCACGCTCTACCATGATCACCCCGAGCTGATCGAACGCTATTGCCGATGGTTCGATTTCCAGGACCCGCAGCACACGTTGAAGGTGGGTGACAGCCTGAGCACCGACCGCATGTTCACCGAGAGCGGCCTCTACCTGGTGGACAGCACCGTGTTCGACATGTTCAACTACCCGCTGCTCGTCGGCGATCCGAGGACCGCGCTCAGCAAACCCGGCAGTATCGTGCTCTCGCAGGAGCTGGCGAAGAAGTACTTCGGCGATGCCGACCCCATGGGCCGGATGATGAAATGGGACAATGCCATGGACGTGCAGGTGACCGGCATCCTGGGCGAGATCCCGCGCAATTCCCACATCAGGTTCACGGGACTGGTCTCGTTCTACACCATCACGCAGTTCTGGCGCAACATCGAGAAGAACAACTGGGTGTGGAACCCCTGCTGGACCTATGTGCGGCTGAAGGATGGCATCACCAAAGCGGAGGTGGACCGCGTGTTCCCGGACTTCATCCAGAAGTACTACCCCGACTTCCTCAAGGACCAGATCGGGCACGAACTGCAGCCGCTCGCCGATATCCACCTCACCAGCAAGCTCGACTTCGAGATGCACCAGAACGGCGACAAGGGCAGCGTGAACATCCTCTGGGCGATCGGCTTCTTCATCCTCGTGCTGGCGGGCGTCAACTTCATGAACCTTGCCACGGCGCGAAGTGCGTACCGGGCGCGGGAAGTGGGCGTGCGCAAGGCGGCGGGCGCAACGCGCGGTCAGCTGATCGCCCAATTCCTGCTGGAGAGCGTGCTGATGAGCCTGCTCGCGGCATTGATCGCCTTGTTGCTGATCAAGTTGCTGATGCCCGCGTTCAACTCCCTGGCGGGAGAGAGCATCCCGCTGCCTTCGATGCTGGTGCCCGGCGTGCTGGGCATCGCGCTTGTGCTCGGTCTGCTCAGCGGCATCTATCCGGCCTTCTTCCTCAGCAACTTCAGACCGGCGGTGGTGCTGAAAGGCAACAGCGGTGGCACCTCGCGAGGGCAGGCCCTGCGCAAGGCGTTGGTGGTGGTGCAGTTCGCCATCGCGCTGGTGCTCATCATCGGCACCGTCTTCGTGAAACGCCAGCACGATCATCTGCGCAGTGTGGACCTCGGCTTCAACAAGGAGCAGGTGATCCTGATCCCCGTGCGTGCGCCGATGAGCGACGTGTACCTCGCGGTGTTCCCCGAGCTGAAGAAGATCAGCGGTGTGAAGGCCGTGAGCTGGGCCAACGACATCATCGGCAAGAAGCACAACACGCACGAGTTCAACTGGGGCACCATGGAGCAGGGCACGTGGACCTACCTGCCCGCGCTCTATGTGAACCCCGAGTTCCAGGAGGCGATGGACATCGAGCTGCTCGGCGGCCGCTGGTTCAGCCGTGAGTTCCCCGGCGATGATTCGCTCAGCGTGGTGGTCAACGAGACCTTCGCGAGGCAGTTGCATCCGGAGGATCCCACCAAGGCCATCGGCGAGCGCATGGACACGCCGCATGGCGAGGAACGCGTGATCGGTGTGGCGAAGGACTTCGCCTTCGATCCGCTCTTCAAGGCCGTGCAGCCATTCGTGTTCGACATGACCAGGGACATCGGGCAATGGCTGCGCTACATCTATATCCGCACCGAGGCCGGCGACCCCACACCGGTGATCGAGGCCGCGCGCAGGGAGTGGAACGCGCGCACGACGCAGTTCCCCTTCGAGTACCAGTTCCTCGATGATCAGCTCGACATGCAGTACGAAGCGCAAGGCCGCCTCGCTTCATTGGTCGGCGTCTTCTCGCTGCTCGCGGTCTTCATCGCCTGCCTCGGCCTCTTCGCGCTCGCCAGTTGGACCGCCGAGAAGCGCACGCGCGAGATCGGCATCCGGAAGGTGATGGGCGCCGATACGCTGCGTATCACCTGGGTGGTCACCCGCGATTTCCTATTGCTGGTGCTCGTGGGCGCCGTGGTCGCCGTGCCGCTCGCGTGGTTCGGCGTGGGCCGCTGGCTGGAGAACTTCGCCTTCCGCACGCACATCGAGCCGCTGGTCTTCCTCGGCGCGGGGCTGGTCGTACTCCTCATCGCCACCTTCACCGTGAGCTTCCGGGCGATCCGAGCGGCGCAGACGGATCCGGTGAAGGCGTTGCGGCATGAATAACCGCTGCCACATGCACCGCCGCCACTTCCTCACCACAGCTACCCTTGGCCTCCCGCTGCTCGGTGGCACTACCCTCTTCGCCCAAGACCTCATGAAACCCGCCAAGCCCGCGCAGCTCGCGCCCGAGCTGGTGAAGGAGTTCGTGCGTGTGGGCCACAACAACCTGCCGGAGGTGCAGCGCATGCTGAAGGAGCAGCCTGGACTGCTGAACGCCAGCTGGGATGTGGGCGGCGGCGATTTTGAGACGGCACTTGAGGGCGCGGGCCATGTGGGCGACCGGGAGATCGCGGAGTACCTGATCGGCCAGGGAGCGCGTGCCAACATCTTCGTGCTCACCATGCTCGGCCGTACCACGGAGGTCAAGGCGTTGCTGGCGGCTTTCCCGAACCTGTTGCGCTCGAAAGGGCCGCATGGGCTGACGTTGCTTCACCACGCCACGCGCGGAGGGGAGCCGGCGAAGGAACTGTTGGAACACATCAGCCAGTTGGGCTTGACGGAGACGAAGTTGGCGATGCCCTAGGCAAGCACTCACTGTGGGGTCGGCACCCGCACGAACACCGGCGCCTGCTCGCTCAGCGTATCCGTCGCCAGCGGCTTCACTTTCTTGGTGCGCATGTCCATCAGGAAGATGTCGTACACCGGTCGCTCCTCTTCGCTCACGAGCGGGGTGCCGCTGTACACGAGCCATTGCTCGTCCGGGCTCCAACTGTGCCAGTCCTCATCGAAGCCGTCAGCGGTGAGTTGTTGCTCGCCGGTGCCGTCGGCTTTGATGCTGAAGATGCTGAGGTTGCCGTTGCGCTTGGAGCAATAGGTGATGCGCCCGCTCTTCAGCCAGTTCGGTGGACCGGCATGGTAGGCCCACCACTCGGCGGTGGTATCGTTGGCGGGATAATGCGTGAGCTGCCGCAGGCCGCTTCCATCCGTGTTGATGATGTGCAGTTCGGCGGGATAGCCATGCTTCACTTTCTCCTCCGCGCCACGGAAGACGATCTGCTGGCCATCCGGTGAGAAGCACGGGTCGTTGGCATATGCAAGGCCGTGGTAGAGCGTGTCGAGGATCGCGCCATCCTTGTTGATCCGGAAGAAGGCGGTGTCGTGGATGCCCTTCGGGTCCACGATGAATTCGCTGCCGTTCACGCGCGCGCTCATCCAGCTGTCCTGCAACTGACGGTCGCTGATGCGGCGCACGTCGTTCCCGTCGGCGTCCATCTCGTAGAGGAAGTAGCAGCGGTGGCAGGTGTCGCGGTCGCTGAGGAACAGGAGCCGATCATCGTACGCTGCGTACACCCAATCCACACCGGGCGTATTGGTGATGTTGCGCCGGTTCTTGCCATCGAGGTCCATCACGAAGATCTCGTAGTTGTCCTCGGGTGAGTTGGTGAAGACGTTGTAGGCGATGCGGAGCTCAGGTGCTTCCTGCTGAGGCTCTGATGATGGCGTACCGGAGCACGCGGTGATGAGTGTTGCGGGAAGGAGGATGGCGAATCTCATGGTTCAATGCATTCGTTTCGGACGCCAGGCGCCCGCCTCATCGCGGCCATCGTTGTCGGTAAGCAGTTTCATGTCCTTTCCATCGGGCCGCACGATGACCAGTTCAGTGCTGCACGGCCGAACGCTGGTGTAGGCGATCCACTGGCCGTCGGGCGACCACGCGGGCCACCGGTTGTCGAAGCCATCCTGCACCAGTGCTTGATCGCCCGTGCCATCGGGCCGGATCTTCCGCAAGTGGCAACCGGATCGGTCGCAACTGTGGTAGGCTATCCAATAGCCATCGGGCGACCAGTCGGCCAGACCATCGAAGCGGGCGGTGCCGGGCAGCAGGGTTTCATTTCGCGTAACGAGCTCCATGATCATCAATTCACCATCGGCTTGGTGTACGGCGGTATCTCGTGCAGGGAAGGTGCGCAGGAACACCACACGTTGACCATCGGGTGAGTAGCGCGGCGATGATGAGGCATACCGGTCGTACGTGAGTTGTTCGATCTCGCCCTCCGGCCATGTCATGCGAAAGACCTGGTCCTTAATGATGGAGTCCTTCGCCACCATGAGCAAGGCTTTGCCATCGGGCGCCCAGCTCGCGACGCGCATGTCCTTAGGCCCCAAATGGATCACGCTGTCCATATCAAGGTCCAACACCTCCATCCGCATGCTGTCCTTCATGTAGTGGTTGAAGGCCAGATAGCGACCGTCAGGCGACCATGCGTATCCGTATTCCTGGTCCTTGCTATGGGTCAACCGCCTCAAAGCGGCCGGTTTGTCCACCGACATCAGGTGGATGTCCGGGAAACTGTCTCGCTTGCTGAACCACGCGAGTTGCCCAGATTGCCCGCATGCGAGCGTGGCCGGGAGGACCATCAGGGAAGCGAATAGTGCGTACCCGTTCATCGCCATGCCCCGATGATAAGCCCTTTCAGTGTGAAGGCGACCAGCATGTAGCCCGCGTTGATGAGCATGTAGCCCCACTTCCGTTGCTCGAAGAGCCCGACGATCATGGAGGCCAGCGCCGCCCATACGCCCGTGAGCAGACCGTAGGTCGCGCCTTGCGCCGCGTTCATGTCCGGCGAGCCGAGGAAGAAGGCGAGGTTGTAGCTGATGATGAGCGCGAACAGGCAAGTGAGGCCATAGGTCTTCGCTGGGTTCATCGCCTTCTTGATGCCGTCATCGGTGAAGCCGTTCGCATCGCGCCAAGCTTTGTAGAAGAGCAGCGGTGAATACCAGAGCGCGCCCACGAGCAGATCGCTCAAGGCCGCAAGGATGATGGCGAGGTGGTTCAGGTGGACATCCATGGCGTGCGGGTATGCTGCGAAGGAATCGACCGCGGTGGAGATCTGCTTGGAAAAATTTCACCGGCCGTCCACGGGCAGCCAGTTCAGGAAGTGACCCTTGGCTTCCATGTAGCGCGTGGGGCTCAGGCCGGTCATCTCGCGGAAGGTGTTCACCAGGTGCGACTGGTCGTAGAAGCCATGCTCCAGTGCGAGTTGCGCCCAATCGGGGTCGGTCTCGTGCTCGAGGCGTCGTAGCAGCGTTTGGAAGCGCACCAGGCTCGCGTAGCGTTTGGGACCTAGACCACAATGGCGTTGGAAGAGCTCGTTCAAGTGTTTCTGCGAACATCCCAGCTCATCGCTGATCGAGCCGACGGTACCGATGCCGTTGCGTTTAAGCATCGCATCCAAAGCGATATCCACGCGGCGCTCCACTTGGCGCGCAGGAAAGAGTGGAGCCAATATCGCTTCGGCCTTATCGAGCATCGCGTGTGCGCCGTGCTGTTCCAAGGTCTCGCCCAGTGTGTCACGAACCGTGCTGAACACCGCGCCGAGCAGCAGGTCGAGGTCCACCACGGTATCATTCAGTTCATGCGCGGGCATTCCCACCAACGAGGGCAGCACGCCCGGCCGCAGACGCAGCACCAGCATCGGAGCACCACTGCCCACACCGATCACGATGCGCGAGCTGCGCATGCCGCTCACCCATCCGCGCTTGTGCATGTCGAAACGTTCGCCGTGCTCATCGTGCCAGCGCTGCTTGGGCGCATCGCTCAGGTCGATCACCACCTCGCAACCGCCGTCGGGCACGAACACCTCGCGTGCATGCGTGGGCAGGTAGCCCTGATGGAAGGTGATGTGCTCCACCGCATGGGCGATCAGCCCGGAGGGCTTGCGGAAGAGGAGGAGCATGAGGCAAGGTAAGCGAGTGAACGGCGTTGCTCCACCTGCTGCTTAACTACTTCCTTCCAGCCGGTCTCTTTTTCGGGAAGTAGAACTCGCTGGTGATCCCCGCCGCCTTCATCAGATCAAGCCCGTACTGCCGCAGCGTTTCGATCACGGGGATGGCCTGTAAGCCCAGCGGGGTGAGCGCGTACTCGGTGCGTGGTGGCACCTCCGCGTACACCTTGCGGGAAACAAGCCCGTGCTGCTCCAACTCGCGCAGCGCCGCGGCCAGTTGCCGGTCGCTGATGTGCGCCATGCTCTTCTTCAGTTCGCTGAAGCGCTGCTTCTCTTTCTTCAAGCGATACAGGATCGGGCTCTTCCACGTGCCACCGATGTGCGCCATGGCGAACTCGAGCGGGTTGTAGTACACGTGGCCGTCGTGGGTGAAGTCGGGCATGGAAGCGGGCGTTGCGTGTTGGATGGTTGCGTGTTGGCGCGTTGGGCCGCCGGGCGGGCTGTCCGCTGTAGCTGCTTCGCCTCAGCGGGTGTCGCTGCGGCTGCGGGGGCTTCCTCCGGTCGCCTCCTCGCTGCGCGCGCCACCATCGCCTCGGCATCAGCAGGCTGCCGCTCCCATCCCTGGCGGGGCAAAGGTCGTCGCGAACCCCTTGTCCTGCGCAATACTTACCAAGACGTGAGTACCTCACAGATGCGCGCTACCTGCCGAAAGAGCCTGTATGAGCTGAAGGTTTGCAGCCGCAACCACCGCGACGCAACGAACCCAGCACAACAACAGGCAGGATGCCTGTTGGACGTAACACAACCCACCAACAGGCAGCCTGCCTGTTGGACCAACCCCACCCCCATGAGCGCAGCACTCAACCTCATCGACCCCGCGAAGCCCAAGCGCATCGCCCTCCTCGCCGCCAACGCAAGCACCAGCAAGCAGACCGGCTGGCCCATCGGCTTCTGGTGGGCCGAACTCACGCACCCCTACTGGGAATTTGTGGAGAAGGGCTACCAGGTGGACATCTTCAGCCCCGACGGCGGTGATCTGGAGGCCGACGGCTTCAGCGATCCCGAGCACGAGAGCGGCTACAGCGCGGCCGACATCCTGAGCCTGGGCTTCAAGAAGAGCGCCAAGCACGCCGGTCTCGTGAAGAACACCAAGCCCATCAGCGCGATCAAGGTGGCCGACTATGACGCCGTGTTCCTCAGCGGTGGCCAGAGCCCCATGTACACCTTTATTGACAACACCAAGCTGCACCAGCTGGTGGTCGATTTCCACGAGGCGAAGAAGGTGGTGGCCATCGTGTGCCACGCCACCTGCATCCTGCTGAAGGCGAAGACCGCCGATGGCAAGCTGCTGGTGGACGGCAGGACCTGGACCGGCTTCGCCGATGCCGAGGAGCAGTTCGCGGACAACTTCGTGGGCCAGCGCATCCAGCCCTTCTGGATCGAGACCGAGGCGCGGAAGCTGCCCAACACCAACTTCATCACCGGGGGGATGTTCAAGGCCTTCGCCGTGCGGGATGGTCGGTTGATCACCGGCCAGCAGCAGTTCAGCGGCGCGGCCACGGCCCGAATGGTGATCGAGGCGCTTGGCGCCTAGCACTACGTCGGGGCAGCCCACCTGTAGCGTCGACCCACCGGGTCGACCTACCGGGTGCGCTGGCCCGTTGATCCCAGCATCCGAATGAACCTGTTCCGATGATCATCAAGCGCCGTTTCCACCCCCTGAAGGTGCTGCCCTACGTGCAGGGCGAGCTGCTGCTGGCCTTGGTCACGGCGTTGCTGGCCTTCTCGCTGCACCGCTGGGAACCGCTGGTGGCATTGCCCTTCAGCATCGCCGCCACACTGGGCGGAGCGCTGGCCATCTTCATCGGCTTCCGCAACAACAGCGCCTACGGCCGGTGGTGGGAGGCGCGCACGTTGTGGGGCGGTATCGTGAACAGCACACGGGTGCTGGCGCGGCTCATCATCACCTTCACGGACAGCCACGCGCACCAGCCCCACTTCGATCGCGCCCGCAGCGAGGCCTTCAAGCGGGAGATGGTGTGGAAGGTGATCGCCTGGGCCCACGCGCTGCGCTTCCACCTGCGCGGTCAGAGCGACTGGTCGGTCGTGGCAGCACTGATGCCAGCGGAGGAGCGGGCCGCGGTGGACGCGGCGGCCAACAAGCCGAACGTGGTGATGCAGCTGATCGGACAGCGGATCTACCGGGCCATGGCCGATGGCACCCTGGGCGGCTTCGACAGCTTCCAGATGGAAGGGCAACTGCTCGCGCTGGCCAACCACCAGGGCGGCTGCGAGCGCATCAAGAACACGCCCCTGCTGCGCCAGTACCACTTCTTCACGCGGCTCTTCCTGCAGGTCTTCATCGTGCTGCTGCCCTTCTGCCTGGTGGCCGACCTGGATCGCATGGGCATCGGCTGGGTCGTGGTCCCCGTGGCGCTCGTCATCAGCTTCGTGTTCGCCATCATCGGCAAGGTGGGCGAGGTGAACGAGGACCCCTTCGAGGGCCGCATCACCGATGTGCCGCTCAACGCCCTGTGCAACACCATCGAGCGCGACCTGCGCGAGCTGTTGGGCGAGGCGGAGCTGCCCGCGAAGCGCCAGCCCGTGGACGGCTACCTCGATTGATCCATGCGCGTGCGCTGCGTCATCGGCTTTCTTGCGCTCTCCATCATGGGCCGCGCGCAACTCAGCGAAGTAGACACGCTGCGCTGGCAGTACCGGGTGAGCGCCACCGGCAATTGGCTGCGCGGCAACATCGAGCAGTTCATGCTGCTGGGCACCGCCGAGATCGCCCATGTGAAGGAGCGCTGGGGCTTCAAGAGCGCCATCACCTATCAGTACGGCACCTTCTTCTACCGGCAGACCCTGGGCGAGGGCATCTGGCGCAACTTCGTGTACGCGGACCCGCGGGCCCGGCTCTATCCCTACCTCATGCTCTGGTACCAGCAGAGCTACCAGCGCGGCATCGACCACCGCACGCAGGTGGGACCCGGGCTCACCTATGTGCTGCTCCGGAAGAACGCACAGCTGCTGAAGCTATCCGCCACCGCCACCTACGAGACCAGCACCTTCCGCAGTTCGACGTACAGGGAACGTCCGGACCTCACCGATCCTTTGATCGAGACCTATCGACTGACCGGCCGGCTCTACGGAGAACATCGCATCATGAAGGGCCTGATGCGCCTGCAATACGAAGCGTGGGTGCAGCCCTCGCTCACGGATGCGGACAACCTGCGTGCCCACGTGGATGCGGCCTTGAGCATCCCGCTGAAGAAGGGCTTCGCCCTGCGCCAGGCCGTGAACTGGAGCTACGAGAGCGTGGTGCAGCAGCGCAACACGTACGAGGACCTGGTGTGGACCTTCGGGGTGAGCTTCGAAGGCCGATCGAAGGCCCACTGACAACGAACAACCGACCACGAACCACAGCATCCATGACCATCACCATCATCGGCGCCGGCAACATCGGCGGCACGCTCGCGGAGAAATGGAAGTCCGCAGGACACGACATCCTGATCGGCGCCCGCGATCCCAACGACGAGGAGACCCTGAAGTGGGCCCAAGGCATCGGCGCCCGTGTGATGCCCATCGCGGACGCGGTGAAGGCCGGTGATGCCGTGCTGATCGCCACGCCCGGCAAGGTGGTGGCCGATCTGGCCGCGTCGCTGGGCGACGCGCTCAATGGCAAGCTCGTCATGGACGCCACCAACATGGCGGGTCCCCTGGGCACGGCGCCCGGCTTCGAGGCCCTGCGCGCGACCGGTGCCGATGCCGTGAAGGTCTTCAACTGCACGGGCTGGGAGAACCTCGCCGATGTGCGCTACGGCGATCAAGTGGCGGACATGTTCATGGCCGGAGGCAGCGAACGCGCGAAGGGAACGGTGCGCGACCTGGTGAAGACCGTGGGCTTTGAGGAGTGCCATGACCTCGGCGGTGACGACAAGGTGCCCATCCTGGAGGGCTTCGCGCTGGTGTGGATCGACCTGGCCATCTTCCAGAGGATGGGACGCGGCATCGCATTCAAGCTCATGCGGCGCTGAGAAGCTACATTCGGCGGCGACCTAACACACATCCCATGCCCATCAACCGAAAAGCCACCGCCACCTGGAGCGGCACCGGCAAGGAAGGCTCAGGCCACGTCACCACGACGAGCGGCGCGCTCAGCAGCACCCCGCACTCGTTCCTCACCCGTTTCGTGAGCGAGGACGGTCGCGCCGGCACCAACCCCGAGGAGCTCGTCGCCGCCGCCCATGCCAGCTGCTTCACCATGAAGCTGAGCTTCGTGCTCAACGCGGCCGGCTTCACCGCCGACCGGCTCGATTGCACCGCCACCGTGACCATGGACAAGGTGGGCGACGGCATGGGCGTGGTGGGCATCCACCTCGACCTCACCGGCAGCGTACCCGGCATCGACGCGGCGAAGTTCCAGGCCTGCGCCGAGGATGCCAAGGCCAACTGTCCCATCAGCCAGCTGTTGCGCAGCGTACCCATCACCCTGAGCGCATCGCTTGCCTGAACGGTCGGATCCGCACCACGAGCGGGATCGCTGGTACACGGAACGCCTGCCCATGATCCACGGCCGGGTCTTCGATGTGCGCACCGGTCAACTCAAGGACCTTGGCCTGAACATGGAGCGGGAGTTCATGGCCATCCGCAAGGTGTACGACCTGAAGCCGAAGAACTGATCGGCAGGTCTATTCGGCCTTGATCCCTTCGCGTTCCAGTTCCGCTGCGATGCTCGCCGCATTCGCGTTGTTCGGGTCCATCTGCGCGGCACGCGTGTAGTGGATCAGCGCCTCGCGCTTGTCGCCGAGATCCAGACAGGCCTCGGCGTAGCTGTCGTACACGTTGGAGCTCCTCGGGTAGAGCTTCATGTTGATGAAGAAGAGGTCGCGCGCCTGTTGGGCTTTGCCCGTGTTCATCAGCTCGTATCCGATCGCGTTCAACCGCTGTTCGTTCACGGCTTCGTCGTTGGGGTCCGCGGCCAGGAGCGCGGTGTAGGCCCTCAGGGCCGCGTCGCGATCGCCGCGTTGCACATGCTCGAACGGGATGATCTCATCGTCCTGCATGCGGGGCATCGCCGCGATCAGCTCATCGGGGTCGCCATTGCTTACGCGGAGCGTCATGCGGCCCGCGCTGTCCGGCACGAAGCGGCGCCGTCGCTCATCCGTGCGGCTCACGAACACCCCTTCCCCGATGTGGACCAGTTCGGTCGCGGGTTCGCGCAGCGGTCCGCGGAGGAGCTTGCCGTCGCGCACCGTGATGGTGACCAGGTCGTCGTTGCCGCCTTCGTAGCGCCCGGTAAGCGCCTGCATCGCTGCGGCGTCCATCGGCACTTGCTTGAGCGATGGAACGATGCCTGGCCAGTCATATGCGCGCATCACGGAGCGGACCACTTCGTACATGAAAGCAGGTTGGTTGGCGTTGATGAGGATCACGACCCCCTTGCCGCTCCCGGCATGGCCGATGATCTCGCCGCAGAAGCCCTCGTTCCAGCCGCCGTGCTCGAAATAACGCTCGCCGCGCTTTTCGATGAGCATCAAGCCAGCACCTCCCTGCGGCTCCACGATGGGCTCCACCATCTGCCTGGCCGTGGCGCGTGTGAGCACCTTACCGCTGTCTGTCGCCAGGGTCCTCTGCATATCGATGACGAACCGCGCGAGGTCCGTCGCGGTGGTCCACAGGCCATCGGGCGAGATCTCGGGATACACGTGCCACTTGCCCACTGCCATGGAGCCGTTGGGCACGTAGCCGCTGGCGGCGTTGTGCACCATGGTCGAAGGAAGGGGTTGTTCGTAGGTGCTTCGGGTCATGCCCAGCGGCTTCAGCACCAGCTCGTGCATGTGCTGCGGGATGGTGCCGCCTTTCGCATCCAGGATCAGCTGCGAGGCCACGCAATAGCCGCCGCCTGAATACCTCCATGCCCTTCCAGGTACCTGATCCACGACCACAGGGGGCGAGTTGGCGGGAGCTTCGCCATTGAGGATGTTGACAAGCGTGGGCAAGGGAGCGCCCTGCCGATAGCCTTGGAAGCCATGCACGGTGGTGCCCGCCACGTGACCCAGCAGGCGCTTCAATGTCACCTTCTCCGTGGCGGTGAATTCGTTCTCCGGTACTTTCCACGAGCTGAGCCGGGTGTTCACATCGGCATCGAGCTGCAGCACGCCTTGTTCCACCAGCTTCAACGCGGCCATGGCGAACACGGGCTTGCTGATGGAGGCGGCCTGGAACAAGGTGCTGTCCGTGACCGGCAGCTTCGTGGCGGTGTCCATCACCCCGTAGCTCTTCGCCCAGGCGATCTTGAAGCTGTCGATCACCGCGATGCTGACGCCGTGCACACCGTAGTGCTTCATGCGTTCCTCGATGGTCCACAGGCTGTCGCCCTCGATGAACACGGGGTTGCACAGCCCGGTCTCCACGTGGCGCCGAAGGAACTCGGCGGGGTCGTCCGTGCGGTGTGGCGTCTGGCAGGCCGGTAGTGCGGTGAGCGCAAGGAACAGGATGATGGGTCGCATACCGGGATGGTTTGGCCGGTAAAGGTCGTCCGGACCGATGGCCTGGGGATCCGGAAAGTGCGCGTGGGGTCCTCGGTGCGGGCACGATCGCACGAACGTCCCTTGCGGTCCGGATCAGCGGAACAGCTCGATCACCTCGCCCTGACGTGGGATGATGAAGCGGCACCCATCGCACGGGGTGGGCAGCTCCAGGCTGTCCACCATGGCGGCCTCGTGGTGCATCACCACCACGGCCCGTGCATCGATGCGTTTGCCTTGAGCGTGCACGGTGCGCAGCAGCCAGGGCGTGACGAAGGCCACCGCCAGGTCGCGGGAGGCCAGCAGGTGCGCGGGGTCCTCGGTATCGCCTGCGATGTAGAGACGGCGACCCCGGATGCTGACGATGTACGACGCATGGGGCATCTCCGCATGTGCTGTGGCTTGCGGGTAGACGTAGATGCCCCGGGCTTCGAGTGCGGACAGGGCTGCGGCCTGCTCGCCTTCGGAAAGGAAGGGCGCGATCAGGTCCAGGCGTGTCGTGGCGAAGCGGCTGCTGTCGAAGTGGTCGAGGTGCCCGTGCGTGATCAGGGCCGTGCCCCGGACGCCGGCGATGTCGGCGGGCATCTCGTACGTGTCATAGCCCGAGTAGCCGGGCTGGTACGGGAAGTCGGTGAAGAGCGTCCAATCCTCGAGCCCGATCCGGAAGGCGCAGTTGCCGATGAAGGTGGCGTTCACACGCTGTGCGCAGGTGTGCAGCGGCACCAGGGCCAGCAGGAGGAGGGCGGCGGGGAGATGTGCGTGGCGCATGTGCGGTCCGCAGGCTTCAGATGCACGCGAAACTACTCCAGCACCACGGGCTGGTCCTTGGGGTGCTTCACCGTGTACACGAAGCTCAATTTGCGCATGGCCTTGGGCTCGAGGCTGAGGCGCCAGCTGAGCCGGCCGGTCTGTTCGTTCACCGAGGCACCACCGGCGTCCTCGAGCTTCACCTCCACTTCGCTCCGCGGGCTCAGCGGATACTGGTCGCGAAGCTCAAGGTCCACAGCAGTGGATTTGGTGTTGCGTACCGTGATATCCCACCCCCGCGTCACCGTGCGACGGCCACCGATCACCGCTTTGTCATCGGTGCCCTTGCGGCGCACCCGTTCCACCACGACGCCCTTGTCGCGGCCCAGGCTGATGGCCAAGGTGTCCTGCGGCCGGCTCAGGTCCAGATGGCTCTGGCCCACGAAGGTGCCCTCGAAGAACACGTTCGCCTGGCCCGGCAGCAGGTTCAGGTCCTCCCATCCGGTGGTGCGGGCATAGAGGAAGGCGTCGGGGTCCAGCTTCGGCGTGCAATAGTGCTGGTAGGTGGCCGGGATGCTGTGCGTGCGCACGCCGACGGTATGCGCCTGCCCGTCGCTGGGCACGCTGAACGGTGCGTCGATGGTGAACTCCACGGTGGTGGTGCGGTACACCACGGTGTTGTTGACCGTCGCGATCGCGTCCATGTCCTCCCGCTGCATCGTCACATCGCCCATGGCGGCCGGTGGCACTTCGCGGTAGGCCTCGCTCCTGGTCCGTGCGCCTCGGATGGCGATCGTCTCCAACATCACCGGCTGGTCCAGCACCCAGGCCTGCAGCTCGGGCATCACCCCGCCCTGCGTGGGGTTGCCGCTGCTCAGGCCCAGGTCCACCTTCATCCAGTCCTCGCCGGTGTTGTTCACCACCTGGGCCTTCATCAGCAGTTCGATCGGCTGCCCCACCGCCCTGGCCCGCAGATCGTACGCCGGCGTCCAGCCTGCGCTGCGCACGAAGTAGCCCAGGGTGAAGCTGGCGGCCACTTCCGCAGGGCTGTCGAGCTCCACCACCACCTCGCTGGTGGGGCGCGGCGCCTGGGCCTGCAGGGTGCCCAACTGCTGCCGCAGTTTCTCGGCCTCCTCGTGGATGGCCTTCTTCTTCTCCTCCTGCGCCAGCCAGCCGGCCTTCATGGCCTTCATCCGCTCGCGCACGTAGTCGTTCACCGCCTGCAATTGCGCGGCGGTCAGCCCGTTCTGCTGCCCGCCCACCGCGCTGTTCTTCAGCAACAGCTGCTCCTCGTTCACCCACACCTGCTGCAGTCCGTTCTCGATGGCCCAGTCGTGCTCGAGCTTCGTGATCCGCTCCTTGAGCTCCTCGATCTCCTTCTTTTTCGGGCTTTCCGTCAGGTAGTTGATCCGATGGTTGACGCTCAGGATCGTGTAGCCCCCCTTGCCGGTCACCTGGATGCTCATCGGGTCGAGCTCCTGGCTGAGGCCGGTGAAGACCAGCGTGGTGCGCCCGGCCGGAACGGTCGCGGTCGCCGATCGGCTCACCTGGGCGCCGCTCAGGAAGACCTTGGCGGCGTTGATGCGGCTGGTGAGCGGACGTTCGCCTTCCGCGGCCTGGAGCACGGTCGACGCGGTGAGCAGGGAGAGGAGGAGGGTGCGCATGGGAGTGGAACGGTGCAAAGGAAGGCACCGTGCTCCCGCCCCGTACACGCGGCGTGCCGATCGGTTCAATGCAGGAAGGGCCGCCCCATGTGGAGCAGCCCTTCGTTTCTGAACGTCGGCGGGTCCGCCGGTCAGGTGACCGCGCTCACGGCTTCACGAACCGGGTGGTCCAGGCCCCGTGCTCACCGGTGATCCGGAGCAGGTAGCTCCCGCTGGCCAATGCGCTGATGTCCCAGCTGCGGTGCGCCGTGGTGCTCACGCTCCAGCTGCTCAGGTCGGCCACCACGGCACCGGACAGGTCCAGCACCTCCAGCTGAAGCGTGCGCGCCTGGTCGGTGGTGAGCCGTAGTCCGAGTTGATCCGTGGCCGGGTTGGGGAACAGCAGCAGGTCCGTGATGCCGGGAAGCTCCGGTGTGCTCAGGATCACGCTGAACTCCGCGGTGAGCGGGACGCTCCAGCTGCCGTTCGCTCCGCTGAAGCGGATGGTGAAGAGATGGTTCCCGTTCGGAACGCCGGTGGGCAGGTCCGCGATCAGGTCGACCACATCGGCCGGGCCGATGCTTCCGCTCTGGCTGTTCGCGATGTCATCGTCGATCCAGTACTGGTAACCGTTCACCAGGCCGCTGTTGAGGACGAACACGGAGGTCTTCGGTACGCTCCATTCACCATCGGCATCACGGAATTGGATGGTGACGGTGTTGTAGTCCCTGGTCAGCGATCCCGGGTCGATCAGGGCGTTGAGGTCCGCCGTCTGGGCGGGTCCGACGGAACCGGTGGTGAGCGTGCCGATGTCATCGTTCACCCAGTACCGATAGCCGATGATGTCGTGTGCGCCGCGCACGAACTGTCTGGTGCCGGGGACGGACCATTCGCCGTTGGTGTCGCGGAACTGGAAGCTCACGCGATGATAGCCCGGGGCCATCGAGCCGGTCGGCCAGACCGTGGAAAGCGTCAGTTCATCGGTGGCGCCCACGGTGGTGGTGACCGCACTGGCGGCGTCATCGTCGAACCAGTAGCGGTAGCCGTCGATCTGTTGGGCCTGCGCGCCGCAAAGCACAGCTGTTGCAGGCAGGAGAAGGAGGGTGCGCATGTTCTTAGTGGGATTGTGCGGAGACGCGGATGTTCACGGGGAGAGTGCCGTCGGGGTTGGTCGCAGGGCCGATGACCGCATCGCGATAATGAGGATTGTAGGGCACGCCACCCGCTTTGTATGGCGAGGAGGTCCCGTATACACCCGCATCGGTGCTGTCCGTTCCGAACCCCAGGCCGGGGCTCCCTGGCGCCATGCGCAGGTCATCCGTCAGTTCATAGAACCCATTGGTCTCCGCAATGAAAATGGTCGCGGGGTCCACGCTCTCGAGGTTGTTCGTCAGGACAGCCCCTGGAGCGGAACTGGCGATCGTGGTGTTCGGCGTGATGTTGTGCTCCAGCACGCAGTTCGCACATCCGTAGGTGGAATAACCGCCGTTCGTCCGGATGACCGAATTCCGGATGATGGCTCCATAGGTGTTCTGAATGGTCCCGAGCACGACGCAATTCTCCACGGTCAGGCCGCCCGCCAAAAAGGACGCGATGGCGACCTGGTTGGAACCATGGGCGACGATGCTCCGAGTGACCGTCGCGGTGTGGTTCTCACCCACCAGCAGACCGAGAAGGATGCACTCGTCGATGGTGGTGTTCGTGTTCGCCGCCGGGGAGTTGGGCTGGCCGAGCACCAAATGCCGCTGGAACCAACAGCGTTGGAATACAACGTCGGTGGGCGCGTCGTTGGTGATGGAGTTCCCGAACATCACGCTCGTGGTGTTCGGGGACCCATCCCATTGGGTACGCGTGAAGCGGATGCCGGTGAAGGTGCTCCCGGTGGCTTGCGTCAGAATGTACAACGGCTCGTTGACCGTTACACCGTTCAGGGTGGTGACGCCCGTCGTTTGCGCGCTGTCCGGAATGATGCCGGCCCCGATGAAGTGTAGGGGCTTGTCGAGCACCAGACCACCGGTGTATGGGAACGTACCGCCGCTGAAGTAGAGCTTGTCTTCCGGTTGCGCGGCGGCGACGGCCTGATCGAGGTCCGTGAAGACCTGCGGCGCGCCCGTTCCTTGCACGACGATACGGGTCAGTTGTGCGTGCACGCCGGATGCGAACAGGCTGGCGGTGATACTGAGAAGGATGAGCTGAGGGTTCATGTTCGGTTCGTGGGTTGCTAGGGTTGGTACCGGTCGGTCGATCCCCAGTGTGATCCGATGGGCCATCGAGGAAGCAGCGGACTTCCAGGCAGGGGGTGACCGGAGTCCGGCTTATTGAGGTTGCGCGGCCACGCGGATGTTCACCGGTAGCTCGCCATTGGGGTTGGTGGCCGGAGCGACGATGGCGCTTCTGTAGTGCGGGTTGTAGGGCACGTTGCCGGGCTTGTACGGCGAACTCGTTCCGTACAGGCCGATGTCCGTTCCGTCGTTGCCCGCGTTCACCCCGGGGCTCCCCGGCAGCAGGTGCAGGTCATCGGTGAACTCGTAGGTGCCGTTGGTCTCGCTCACGAAGGTCATCGCCGGGGTCTGGCTGTAGATGGTGTTGGTCTCCGTGTTCCCACCGGAGTTGCTGAACATACCGGCGCTGTTGATGATGCAGTCGGTGATCTGCACGCCGCTCACCTGCCAGAGCGGTGCACCGTTGTAGGTGAACACGCAGTTCTGCACGATGGCATTCTGCGAGTTCTGAAGGCGGTTGCTCAGCACCACACTATTTCGTAGGACCAGACCGCTGGGTCGGAAAATATTGAGCGGACCGCCCTGCACCACGCAACGGTCCATCGTGGCGGCTCCACCATAGCCGCCCACTCCGCCGAAGAAAATGCACTCGTTGAAGGTGCTGCTGGATGTGGAGGGTTCCACCCATCCCAGCCGGACGAACTTGAACGAGCAGCGCTCGAAGACCATGTTCACCGCATCGTCATCCGTCCCGTTGGTGCCATAGTAGACCTCGCCGCCAGGATTGAAGATGATCCCGGTGAAGCTGCTGCCGCTGGCGCTCGTCATGAAGGTGATATCGCTGGACCCATTGGTCGTCAGGGTGGTGGACATCGTCACGCTGCTACTGTCCGGATGAATGCCCGCACCGATGAAGTGCAGGGGCATGGTGAGGGTCAGGCCGCTATCGGCCAGAAAGGTCCCGCCACTGAAGTAGAGCTTGTCGTTCGGCTGGGCCGCCGCCACAGCGTCATAGATGGAGGTGAAGACCTGGGGGGCGCCGCTTCCTTGGACGACGATGCGTTCAAGCTGTGCGTCGGCCGGTGCGCACAACAGGGCGGTAACGGCCAGAACGAGGGTCGATCGATGGTTCATGGGTCTTGGTTTGTGGGTTGCTGTTCTCGGTTCATGCGCGTTCCGCCAGCATGCCGCACCGCAGCGCCATCGCCACGGCCTCGGTATTGGTGCGTACGCCCAGTTTCGTGTAGATGTGACGAAGGTGCGTGCTCACCGTCTGGAAACCGATCCCCAGCCGGTCCGCGATCATCTTGTAGCTCAGCCCCGCCACCAGCGCCTGCAGCACCTGGTGCTCACGCGGGCTCAAGCGCACCTCCTGTCGAGCCTCGTGCCGCATCACCTGCACCTGCACACGCTCCACTCCCGGGTGCATCGGCACGCATGGCGGTCGGTTCAGCAGACCGGCGATGAGGCCCTCCACCGGCATCGCACCGTCCAGGGTGATCATGTGGCCGTTGCGGACCATCGGTCCCTCGGGCTCGCCGTCCGCAAGGTCGATCACGGCGATCACGACCCGGCGGTTAACGGCCGTTGGCCTGGCCGAGGGGGTGGGGAGTGTACGTTCCATGCCCCTTCATCGGGATGGGTCCGCGGATGTGAACGATCGGGCGGAAAGAATACCCCACTGTTCACATTGCGCGACCTTCCCCGATGATGATCCGGATGCCAGTTCCAACGCCACCCATGGACCCGCTCGGCCTTTCGCCGTATCATCGCGTGGCCAGCCCGTGCCTACGCCAGCGCACTCCCGCCCTTTGGCCGACGATCGGCTCATCGGCCTCCTGCGGAACGACCCCGCCAGCATCCGTGCGCTCTATACCGCGCACTTCGGCACGGTACGGCGGTTCGTGCTGGCCAATTCAGGCACGGGGGATGATGCACGGGACGTGTTCCAGGAGGCCATCACCGTGCTCTGGCTCCGTGCCCGCGATGGCACCCTGTCCACCGGCACCGACCCCGGCGCCCTCCTCTTCAGCATCGCCCGCAACAAATGGCTGGACACCGTCCGGTCCGCAGCCCACCGCCACATGAACGTCGTGCACGATCAACGCATGCACGCAGCGGCCGTGGAGCCGGACGACGGCGTGGAGGACCGGTTGGCCCGGCTCCGGTCCATCTATGAACGGTTGGATGACAAGTGCCGCACCGTCCTGGACCGGTTCTACTTCCAACGGAAGGACCTGTCCACCATCGCACATGAACTGGGCGTGGAGGAGGAGAGCATCCGCACCATCAAGTACCGCTGCATGATGAAACTGCGTGCGCATCGGAACGCCATCGGAGGCGAAGATCACGAGCAGGCATGAGCAACGGAGCCCTGGACCGGACCACCTTCGAGGCCATCGAGGCCTACGTGCTGGACCGCATGAGCGCGGCGGAGCGCGCTGGATTCGAGCAGCGGCTGGCCTCGGACCCGGCGCTGCGCGCCGAGCTGGATCTGGAGCGCGAGCACATCCTGGCCGTTGAACTGGGCGGGCTGCAGCGCACGTTGCAGGCGATCGGGGAGGTGGAGCTGCGCAACGGCGGAGGACCCGCATGGGGCGGGCTGCTCAAGTACGCCGCGGGCATCGCCTTGCTGATCGGTGCGGCCCTCTGGTGGATGCTGAGGCCGCCGGCCAACGAGCGCTTGTTCGCCGAGCACTTCGCGGTGGACCCCGGACTGCCGGTGGCCATGAGCGTCACCGATGATCCGGTCTTCGCGGACGCCATGGTGTCCTTCAAGGAGGGTCACTATGCGGAAGCCCGCTCGCGCTGGACCTCCCTCCTGAAGGAGCGGCCCGGGAGCGATACCCTTCAGTACTACGTCGCCGCCGCCTTGATGGCCGAAGGTGACCTGCCCGGTGCCATCCCGCTCCTGGAACCGCTGGCCGCGTCGCCCGCATCGCCCTTCCTCCACAAGGCCCGGTGGTACCTCTTTCTGGCCTACCTGCGCACTGGTGAGACCGACAAGGCCGCCGCCCTTCCGGTGGAGGAGGATCCCTTGCGGGGCGATCAGGCCCGTGCGATCAAGCAACAGCTGAAGGCACGATGACCCGGTGGCTGTTCCTCCTCGCAGGAGCGCTGCCCTTTTCGCTGCCGGCGCAGGACCTTGCGGTCGTGGCCGCGCGCCATGCGCGCATCAGCGCCCTGTACGAGGCCGGGGACCACGCCGGCGTGATCCGTGAAGTGGAGGCCCAGTTGCGGGAGGTGCCCGGCACGCCCTACGCGGACTCCCTGCATCGCTACCTCTACAAGTTCGCCCGGGCGCAACGCAAGGTGAACGGTGCCGAGGCCGGGATCGCAGCAGGCGAACGCATCCTCGGACGGGTGCGCGAGCGCGGAACGGCGCCGAACGAACTGGAGGCGCTCTTCGACCTCAGCTGGGTGTACTATGAGGTCGGCGAGGCGCGTCAATGTGCGCGTGTCGACTCGCTCGCGGTGGCGGTCGCCGATGGTGATCCCTCGATCCCGTTCGGCCAGAAGGGCCGGGCCCGTCAGTATCTCGCCTTCGACCACAGCATCCTGGGCGACCACGAGCGTTCGGCGCACTGGGCCCGGGAAGCCCTCAAGCAGTACGGGCTCGCGGACTCCGTGCCGGCGGTCCAGTGGGCGGAGTCGTACACGGCGGTCGGCGTCGCCCTCTGGCATCTCGGTCGTGTCCGCGAAGCCGAAGCCCAGTACGCCCGCGCGCTCGACGCCCTGGGCGATCGCACCGATGAGGCCAGCATCAGCCGCAAGGCGAGCACCTACGGCAACCTCGGCGTCCTCTGGCAGAACGCGGGTGACCTGCCGCGGGCCCTGGGCCACTACCAGGACGCGCTCCGGCAGTGCGAGCTCATCCTGCGCGGCACCACCGACGCGTTCACCCGCGACGAGGCCATCATGAGCCGCTCGCGCACCTACCTCAACCTGGCCACCGTGTACTTCGGGCTGGGGGACCATGGCCGTGCGCGCGAGCTGCTTGAACTGTGCTGGCGCGATCGCAGCGGGCTGCTCTCCCCGGAGGACCCTCAGCTCCTCGCCGTGAAGGAGCGCTTCGCGGACCTGGAGCTGGATGCCGGCGAGCTGGCCAAGGCGCATGACCTGCTGCGGGCGTATGTGATCGCGGCCGGGGAACGGTTCGGTCCGCACAGCGAGGAGCACGTGCGGTCCGCCGCCAAGCTCGCGAGGGTCCTCGCCCGGCAGGGCCGCACGGCGGAGGCCGATTCGCTCTTCGCCCTCAGCATCACTGCGGGCCGCACCGGTCGTGATCCCGCCAGCGATCCCGTGCTGGCACGCACCCTGCAGGACCGCGCCGCATGGCGGATAGGGACCGGCCGTCCGACCGATGCGCTCCAGGACCTCGATCAGGCGCGGCGCATCCTGCTGAGGATCCACGACAGCACCCACCATCGGCTGGCCGAGGTGGACATCCAGTGCGCCGAGGCCGCCTTCACCGCCGGTGACGCGCGCACGGCCCTGCGGTATGCCGAACATGCCCTGCTCGTCCTTCATGATCGTGTGGTGGCCGCGCGCTCCGATCCCCTGCCACAGGCCTACACCGCCCCGCAACTTCTCCCCGACGCCGTGTACTGGAAGCTGCGCGCCGCACATGCCCTGGCCCCGTCGGGTCCGCGTCCGTGGGACGTGTGGAACGCCGACCTCGACATGGCCATCACGGCCCTGGCGCGGAACCGCTCCGCCATGCACGATGCCGCATCGCAGCTCCTGCTGGTGGCCGCACAGAAGCGGCTGTTCGACCTGGCCCAGGAGCTCGCCTACGAAGCGTACGCGGAGAACCCCGGTCGCGGGCGTCTGGAACGCTTCCTGCAGCTCGCCGAGGCCGATCGCTCCGTGCTGCTGAAGGCCCGGTTGAACACCTTCGCCGGTCTTCGCTACGCCGGCCTGCCGGATTCCCTGGCCGCCCGCGAGCAAGAGCTCATCCGCGCCCTGGCCGTGGATGCGGACGACCGCACATCCGTCCTGGGCCTCGACCGGCGTGAGGCGGAACTGCGCGACCTGCTGCACCTCCTGGCCGACCAGCATCCCCGCTACTTCGCCCTGCGCCACGGAGAGCCCACCGTCACGCTCGATCAGGTCCGGGAGAGGCTCGTGACCCCGCAGCGCCCATTGCTCGCCTACACCGCGCACGAGGAGCACCTGTACATCCTGGTGGTGCGCAGCGACACGAGCCTGTTGGTCCGCACTGATGGTAGGGGATTGGAGGCCGATGTGAAGGCGTTCAACACCGCGGTCCGGGAGCGGCTGGCCGTACCCGGCATCGCCGCCGCGCATCGTCTGTATGATCGGCTCATCGCGCCAGTGGCCACCGCCCTCAGCGGCCGGGAGCTGCTCATCCTTCCTGACGGGCCGCTGTATCAGGTCAGCTTCGAGGCACTGGTGGACGCACCTTGTGTCCCGTCACGGATGAGCGAACACGTGCTGCTGCGCCGCTACGCCATCGCCTACCTGCTCTCCGCCACCACCGCCGTTCAGTTCGCCGACCTCGCGCGGGAGCGCACGGGCAGGACCCTTGCGCTCGCCCCCGGCTTCACCGACGAGGTGAAGCGCAGCTACGTGGAGCGCATCGCGGACAGCACGCGCATCGATCGGGGGTATCTCTCCTACGTTCGGCAGCCCTTCGCGCTTCGCACGGCGGAAGGTCTGGGCCGCTCATGGTCCGCCACGCTCTTGCTGGGCAGTGCGGCCAATGAACAGGCGCTGCGCGATCGTGCCGCGGACCATGGCGTCCTTCATCTGGGCACGCATGCCGAACTACATCCATCCGACCCGATGTACGCGCGGCTCGTGCTGAGCAAGGGCGGCACGGATGGAGGGACGGACGACGACGGCTACCTGCATGCCTATGAGATCTATGAGCTGGACCTTCGCGCCCAGCTCGCCGTGCTCACGGCATGTGAGACCGGTAGCGGCCGTGAGGACGTGGGTGAGGGGGTGCGTTCACTGGGGCACAGCTTCGCCTATGCCGGCTGCCCAAGCCTGGTGATGGCGCTGTGGAGCATCGATGAGAAGGTGTCCTCGGAGATCATCACACGCTTCTACGAACACCTCGCCGACGGCCTGCCGAAGCATGAGGCGCTTCGGGTGGCGAAGCTGGAGCACCTCGATGCAGCGAAGGATGAGCTCCTTCTACCTTATTACTGGGCCGGGCTGGTCCTGGTCGGAGATGTGCGACCCGTGCAGTTCGAACAGGGCTTTCCCTGGATCTGGCTCGTGATGGGCGTCGGCACCAGCCTGGCGTTGTGGCTCGGATGGCGGTGGTGGCGAGGTCGGCGCGGGTGACCTCGGCGACCTGGATCGCACTACTGAAGGATCACATGTGTGGAGGATCGACCGTGTCCGGTCCGGCGGATAACATGGTATGGTCCCGGCGAGAGGTTCGAAAGGTCAATATACAGCTGGAGATCGGGCATGGAAGAACTCAGAACAGGGCGGCCCAAGGCGTCATGTACCATCACGAGCGCATTCGCGTCCCTTTGCCCAACGCGGACGGTCAGGTGTCCGGTCGTGGGGTTCGGGTGTACCGAGAAGGGTGCCGATACGGATGCCGGAACCCCTGTATTGGTGCCAACGATGGTCGTGGCGGAGTTGGTCATCACCACCGCATTGTAGTCGAAGAAGATCCCGGCCTGGTTCGACATGGTGTCGCCCAGCACCAGATCGTCGTCGGGCTTGATGCGGTACCGGACGAAGCCATGACTGGCCGCTTCATCCGTGGTGCTGTCCGGTAGGAGGATATGATCGAAGCGGAACCAGGTCCGATGCTCATCGGCGTCCATCGTGATCGAGACCGGATGCGACGTGGTCACGAACTGGAAGCTGGAGATCCGGCAGTTGGTGGGCCATGGGTTCTCGATGAGCACCGTGAAGGCCGTGTCGTTCCCAGTGTTCTGGAACTCGATCGTGTACTCCAGCTCCAGCGGGCCACCGATCTCACCCGGACCGACGACGACGCGATCCACGCGGACCACGTTCGGATCACAAGAGCTGGTGTACATGACCGGTCCGGTCGTCCGATTGTCGGTGGGCAGGGCGTCCCCCAGGATCGGGTGGACGACGAGCTCGGACAGCGCTTCTGAACCGACCGGCGCAGTGGTGGCCACTTCGAATGTGACCCAGAACATCCGTTGTTCAAGCGGTGCCATGCTGCCCAGGCTCCAGATGAGGGAATCGGTCACGATGTCCGGTGCAGGGTTCGATCCGACGAAGTCCAGGTGTTGATCCGGATGAAGGACGAGCGTGGCTTGCATCGCAGTGGTCCCTGTGTTCGTGCAGTGCACGGCATACTGCGACCAGAAGCCGGGCCGAAAGGGACCAACAGGAATAAGCTCTACGCGGAGGTCATTCACCACGCCATTGGGTTGCATGGCGAATACGGCGCTGCTGTCGACTTCACCGAACGCGCTGAAGAACGAGGCATGCGAGACGGGCACCGAGGTGAAGTGTGCAAGGGGTGCAGGTTCAGTGAGGCAGCCTCCGGGTTGAAGCACGGACAGCTCGAAGGAGCCGCTTGATCCGGAGAGGTCCATGCGATCGGTTCCGGCGATGCGGAACAGATGATGCACCAGCGGGTTCTCTGACGTCCCCATCGCGCCATCGCTGTCGAGGTCAACAAAGGCCTGGCCGCGCACGAGGTCGTAGTTGTGCGTCAGCTTCATCACGTAACCATCGCCCGGCCCGTGGAAGTTGGGGATGCTCGATGGGCCGGACAGGATGGTGCCGGACAGCCAGAACCCATCGGGCGCAAGGAATCCGGCCGTGGGCTGCGCATGGGTCAGCCCATCGTCATCGAACACCCAGCCGGCGTTGTAGGCTGGATCGAGCTTCGTCACTTCGCAGGCCCAATACCCCCCGAAAAGGAGGATGCCTCCATCGTTCGTGCGCAGCATCTTCCCATAGGCATCGTTCGCAGAGCTCCCGAACTGGCGATCCCAGAGCACGTTCCCCGAGGCATCGAAGCCCACCAGGTATGAGTCATACTGGCCCATCGGGCTGCTGATGTCGCCATCGACGGAATTCGTGTATGCCGAAATGACGAACCCGCCGCTGGCATCCGGCAGTAGGTCCTGAGGCAGATCGAACTCGGCGCCGCCCCATGCGCGCTGCCACAGTAACTGACCGCTTCCGTCGAGCCCGATGATCCAAGTATCCACGTTGCCATGGTACCCCACCACATCCCCATCAGGGGAACTCGTCTGGCCCAGTACAACGTATCCACCTCCCGCCAGTTCGATCACCTTGAAGCCGCCTTCATCATTGGTGCCGCCGAAGGTCTTGGCCCATTGAAGTCCACCGTTCGCGTCGAGCTTGGCCACCAACAGGTCGCTCCCGCCGTTGTTCTGGGTCAGGTCGCCGTCAATGGAAGTGGCAGTGCCCGTGAAGATGGTCCCGCCATCCGAGGTCGCATGGATCATGGTCGCATCCTCGTTCATCGTGCCGCCGATCAGTCGCTGCCAGAGGATGGTCCCACCAGCATCCAAGGCCACGATCCAGGCGTCGCTCGTTCCCATGGCATGGTTCGTGCCGACATCGCCATTATTGCTGCTCGTGGTCTGCCCCGACACGATATGGCCTCCACCGGGTCGGTTCACGATGGAGCTGAGCATATCACTGCCCACTCCGCCCAGACATCGCTGCCAATCGAGTATCCCTGTCGTATCCACCCGGACGACCCAGCCGTCGTTCGACCCATGGTATCCTGAAACATCACCGTCGTTGGACGTGGTCATGCCCACCAGCATGGCCCGGTTCCCGTCGGCCGGCGCCATGTCCCGGATGAAGTCGCTGTAGTTGCCACCCAAGGCGCGTGCATGCGCGATCACCGGTGGACCTTGTGCGCTGAGGCCGTGGGCGAGGAATATGGTTGCGAGCAGTGCCGTCCTGCACATGGTCGGGGTGGTCATGCGTGTGAAGGTATCGTTCGACTGGATGTTCAGTGCACCACGTGACCCCCGAACGCACGAAGGGCCGCCCCCGGAGGAGCGGCCCTTCGCCATAGGTCGTTCAGCTTACTGGCGGACCAGGCGCTGGGTGTAGAGGCGCTCGCCCACGCGGACGTTCACCATGTACACGCCAGGGGCGAGGTAGGCCATGTCCATGGTGTGCACGAAGGCACCACCCGGAGCGGCGATCTGCTCGGCCATCACACGCTTGCCGAAGATGTCCATCACGTCGATGTCCATCCGCTCGGTGGCGGCGATGCCGTCAAAGGCCACGTTCACCACCTCACCCCGGTTGGGGTTCGGGTAGAGGCTCATGGTCACGTTGCTGGCCTCGTCGAAGAGGACGGCCTCACGACCGGCACCACCCGGGGTGTTGAGACGGAAGCGACAGGCCGGACCGAACGCGGTGTAGTTGCCACCCACCAGGGCACGCACGCGCACGTTCAGGTCGAGGTCGGCGGGCACCGGGAGGGTCAGCAGGTTGGCGGGCACCAGGTTCTGCGTGGTCTTGAACACGCGGCGGCTGTAGGAGCCATGCGGATCGAAGATCCAGAACTGATAGCCGCTGGCACCTGGGTAGAAGCTGGCGTAGATCTGCGTGCTGCTGCTGTACGTGAGGTTCGTGCGGTCGCAGCTGGCGTTGATCAGGCGCGCCACGCTCAGCGGCAGGCAGAACTCGTTGATCACGCTGCTGCTGCTGGTGAAGGAACCGTTGGCGTCCACGATGCGGCGGCCGTTGGCATCGGTGAGGACGTAGCCACCACCGTTGATGCCATCACCACCGGCGTCGTTCACGATCAGGCGGTAGCAGATCTGGTTGAGGCAGAGGGTCTCGGTGACGATGCTGCCGGCCTGACCGTTCTGGTACGGACCACCGGACAGGATCACCGTGGTACCGGTCTCGTCGCGCACCTCCCAGGTGGTCTCAGCCCCGTTGTTGTCCAGGGTGATGTCCAGCGTGAGGATCTCGGTGCAGTTGCCGAGCGGGGTGCCGGCGCAGGTGCAGTTCGCGTCGTATACATCGTTGATCGTGGCCGCGTTGCCGTCGTCGCAGGCGGTGCCGGGCAGGGCGCTGCCGCCCGGAACGCCCATGCAGTCGATCACCTCACCGATGCAGTTGCAGTTGGCGTCCCAGGTATCGTTGCCGGTCTGGGCCTGGCCATCATCGCAGGGGGTACCCGGCAGGGCGGATCCGCCCGGGGTGCCTTCGCAGTCATTGGCCAGGTTGCCGCTGCAGTTGCAGTTCGCATCCCAGGTGTCGTTGCTGCTGTTGGGGTTGCCATCGTCGCAGGCCGTGCCGGGGAGGGCGCTGCCGCCCGGGGTGCCTTCGCAGTCGATCAGCAGACCCACGCACACGCAGTTCGCATCCCACAGGTCGTTGCCGGTGGTGGCGAGGCCGTCATCGCAGGGCGTACCCGGCTGGGCAGGACCGCCCGGGGTGCCTTCGCAGTCGTTGGCCAGGGTGCCGCTGCAGGTGCAGTTGGCATCCCAGGTGTCGTTGCTGCTGTTGGGGTTGCCATCGTCGCAGGCCGTGCCGG
>CALMPI010000043.1 GCA_937872175.1 uncultured Flavobacteriales bacterium
CCGGATCATCAAGATCTATCCCGCTCAACCTATCAACAGGTTATTAGAGGTGCCCGTCATTGATTGACCTTCCCATGGTAATAGTTCAAAATCGCCTCCGTTGACGATGTTGCATGGGTCGATGCCACAGATATCGGGTGGCCATACCTCAATGAACACATAGGTCAAGTTCCCCTTCCTATTTGAACCCGAGTTAAGTGGTTCATAGCGTAGTATGGCCAATCCGGCGAAACCAGGGTCTGGGGTGTATTCGAAGGAGGCGGACAATGCATTGGTTATCACACCGCCGCCCCGTATGATGGTAAGGCAGGTATGCTCGGTGGGGATGCCGCCGCCGACCATTTGGTCTTCATCATTATCGAGGAAATTGTCGATGAGCAGGGGACCTAGCTGCCCTTGTTTGTAGACGTACGGCGCCAGCGTCCCATAGTCCGAGAAAATGTCATCCACTCCGGCCAATCTGCTGCCGCATTCTAGACGAGACGCATACGTGTCCACCCAACCAGACCACAGGTCACCGTGATGATCGTTGACATGATAGTCGATGTCACATAGAACATTCGCTTCATCTTGTGTGGGTATGCGTGACTGGCCGGCGACATTTCCCGGGTGCATCAGGTAGGGTGTGGCCCCAGGGCAAGTGGCATCCAGATGTTCCATGCTACTTCCGCCGAACGAAAGCGGGGCATAGACTTCCAGCGGCGAAGTGGTCGGGCCATCGAAGAACACATTACAAGGATCTTCCAGATCTGCGCTGGCGGCATAGTTCCCGCCCCAGGCAGTGCAAAGGAGATGATTGTTGATGAATGGTAAGCTGTTGGGGTAAAGTCCCAGGTCATAACGCGAAAAGAAAACAGCCGATGGATCCCACCAACTTCCGAAAATACCGGGAGAAGGCTCTGCTGTGTGAGAAAGAAATCCCAGACAGTGCATCGCCTCATGTGCAATGACGGTATACAGGTCGAGCACACCAAGTGGCGGTGCCGCAGGTAGTTCATGGAACGTGAACTGGTCGAAGTCGATCTGAATATCCGCGTGATAGTGGGCGAAGTTGCCCTCATCGGGAAAGCACTGGGTGGACGCGTACCATGCGTCGAACCCACCGTTTATCGTGCGCCAAGCCTCCCCGTCTAACACACCTTCTCGTAAGACCTGTGGCGTGAAGTCATTGAAGGGGTTCGCATCTCCATCCGGAATGGTGATGAAGTTGTACAAGGGGGTTCCTCTACCCACCTGGTTGAGGACAGGTAAGAAAGTCTGATTGATCCTTACATTGACAAAGGCCGAAGGTCTCGGCAAAGGGTATGGATTCGGAGCTGCCTCGATCAGTTCAGATAGATCGGAGAAGACCTGACAGGCCGCCGCCTGTCGCTGAGGACCGTCAACAGGATCATTGAACCCGACCGGCCCCCAATTCTCGAAGATCAGATTGAAGATACCTACTTGGCAAGAACCACCGGAGCCGCGGAAAGAGCCCGCTTCCGGAAGGCGAATGTCCTGCCTCGTATAGCTAGCCCCGAAACGGTCCCTCACCGTTTGTCCATGGGACGCGCCAACGGACAGTAGTGCGTGAGTAAGGGCCAAGATGAAGCGATAATCCAGGAAAAGGTCCGCTGCTTTCATGGTGGTCGGGGTGGTGATCGAGAGCGCTCATTCAGACATTCGGATGCAGCGGCTCGTGGTGATCGATTCAGGGGAGACGAGTTGAACGAAGTAGACGCCAGCGGGAAAGCCGACATTACCGAATATGGCCCTCCCTCCGATGATCTCTTGTTGGGTCAGGATACGTCCGAGCGAATCCATGAAAAAAGCTTGCCCGGCGAACAGGGGATTGTTGGTTTGGATAACGATCATCCCAGAGTTCTGCCAAACAGCAAAACCGGTTGGTTCTTCTGTTACTATCGTCGAGAGGGGGGCGTTCACGCCGATATGCGCTGTATCCGTTGCGAAACAGCCTATGGCATCAGTGATCGTATAGATATACGCACCTTCACCCAGACCGGTCCGGGTGAACCCTGTATCTCCATCCATCCAAAGTATCGACCATGGTCCGTTGCCATCCAGTACGTTCACTTGTACCCCACCATCCATGGCACCAGGCGCAGTGCAAGAGTTGATGCTCAAGGAAGCTTCAAAGCATAGGACCGGCGTAGGTTCGGTCCAATTCGACGGTGTTGGTGTACATGGCGGGGTCTGGTTGGTCATGCACAACGTGTAGCCAAGGTCAACGGATGAGTTCATGGCACTGATCTGTAGCAGGATAGTATCTTGTGGTGGGGCCAAACCTTGCGCGAAGCCGAACATCGGTATGCCGGGCAGCGCAGTGAAGCAATATCCCGGATAAAGCGTTGTACAATCACCCCCGACCCAAACACTGACTTGGCAGCTGTCTGAACATTCTATCTCGAACAATAGGTCGCAGGTTACCCGTACAGCATACCACACATCACGACTTGGAGCTGAGATCGCGTTTGTGTGACCAAGGCACGCATTGGGATTCGTTGGATAAGGGAAATTCACGAGGGCTTGGTCTGTGGAATCGATGATCGGCGGCGAGAATCCGGACCCGCCTTGCAGTGGATTGCAATGCCAGGAGGTTGGCAGGTAGGTCACTCCAAGGGCGATGGCCCCAGCACAGTCATCATTGGCCACCTGCGCTTCAGCCAAACCCGTTAGCAGCAAACACCACCATACCGCGAAACTGTGGATCTTCATGGCTCTTCCGTGGTTTCGATGACACCCCGCGCAGCCACCAACAGCGATACAGAGATAATGCCCAGCGTGTAGATTTCCAAACCTGGCCGATCACTTTTTGCCGTAGTGCGTGAGCGGGCGCAGCGGCAGCTTGACGGAGCACCGGCCCTTCAGCGCACGGAGCGAGGAGGCTGCGAGGTACGAGCAGACCCCGCAGCCCGATGCGATGCGGGCCGGGGCAAGGCAACTACAGCGGAGCACGCGACCCCGAGGCTTTTGCGAGGGGGCACGCCCAACTACCTATCCGACAGATCCTTCAAGACTTACTGCCAACAGCTTCTGCGCCTCCACCGCGAACTCCATAGGCAACTGGTTCAGCACCTCCTTACAGTAACCATTCACGATCAACGAAACCGCCTTCTCCGTTTCGATGCCGCGCTGGTTGAGGTAGAAGATCTGGTCCTCGCCGATCTTGCTCGTGGTGGCTTCGTGCTCCACCATCGCGCTCGGGTTCTCACTCTCGATGTAGGGGAAGGTGTGCGCGCCGCAGCGGTCGCCGAGCAGCAGTGAATCGCACTGGCTGAAGTTGCGTGCCCCTTTCGCACCCCGGCCGATCTTCACCAGGCCGCGATAGCTGTTGTTGCTCAGGCCCGCGCTGATCCCCTTGCTCACGATGGTGCTCTTGGTGCCCTTGCCGATGTGGACCATCTTGGTGCCGGTGTCGGCCTGCTGGCGGTTGTTGGTCACCGCCACGCTGTAGAACTCGCCGATGCTGTTGTCGCCCTTCAGCACACAGCTCGGGTACTTCCACGTGATCGCGCTGCCGGTCTCCACCTGCGTCCAGCTGATCTTGCTGCGCTCGCCGAGGCAGAGTCCGCGCTTGGTGACGAAGTTGTAGATGCCGCCCTTGCCCTCCTTGTCGCCGGGGTACCAGTTCTGGACGGTGCTGTACTTGATCTCCGCGTCCTTCAGCGCCACCAGTTCCACCACGGCCGCGTGCAGCTGGTGCTCATCGCGGATGGGGGCGGTGCAGCCTTCGAGGTAGCTCACGTACGCGCCTTCATCGGCGATCAGCAGGGTACGCTCGAACTGGCCGGTCATGGCTTCGTTGATGCGGAAGTAGGTGCTGAGCTCCATGGGACAGCGCACGCCCGGCGGGATGTAGCAGAAGCTGCCATCGCTGAACACGGCGCTGTTGAGCGCGGCGAAGTAGTTGTCCGTGCGCGGCACCACGCTGCCCAGATACTTCTTCACCAGATCCGGATGCTCCTTCACCGCTTCGCTGAAGCTCATGAAGATGATCCCCTTCTCCTTCAGTGCAGCTTGGAAGGTGGTCTTCACGCTCACGCTGTCGAACACCACGTCCACCGCCACGCCCACCAGGCGCTTCTGCTCTTCCAAAGAAATGCCCAGCTTCTCGAAGGTCTTGACCAGCTCGGGGTCGGCCTCGTCCAAGCTGTTGAGCTGCGGCTTCTTCTTCGGTGCGCTGTAGTAGTACGCGTTCTGGTAGTCGATCTTGGGGTAGTGCACGTGGGCCCAGTCGGGCTCTTCCATCTTCTGCCACAGGCGGAAGGCCTCCAGGCGCCACTCCAGCATCCACTCGGGCTCGTTCTTCCTGGCGCTGATGAAGCGTACGATGTCCTCGTTGAGCCCCTTGGGCGCCTTCTCGCTCTCGATGTCCGTGGTGAAGCCGTAGGCGTACTCTTTCGAGGTGACCTCGCGGAGGATATCGTCGGTGTCTTGTGCCATGGTGGGGTTGGCTAGAACAGGGTAGGTCGACCCGGTGGGTCGACGCTACAGGTGCCTATTTGGATGATCGGTACCACACTCAGATGCTGAAGCTCTCGCCACAGCCGCAGGTCCGGCTGGCGTTGGGGTTCACGAACTGGAAGCCTTTGCCATTGAGGCCGCCGCTGAAATCGAGGGTGGTGCCGAGGAGGTACAGCAGGCTCTTCTTGTCCACCACCACCTTCACGCCGTTGTCCTCGAAGACCTTGTCGCCTTCCTTCATCTGGTCGTCGAAGGTGAGGTCGTACATCAGGCCGCTGCAGCCGCCGCCTTTCACGCCTACGCGCACGAAGTGGTTCGGGCCGCGGCCCTCCTGGCCCAGGAGCTTGGTGACTTCCGCTTTGGCGGGTTCGGAGACCTTGATCATCTGTTACCCGCCATAGCCTCGGCGGAGGAGGGGTCCTGTTCTCTTATTTAGAAACGGTCTAAACAAGTTCCAGAGCAAAGGTACAGCCCGCGGCCATGGCGGCCAAGGGTGGCGGTGGAACACCTGTCGCGGTCCCGAGGTTCACCGGGTACCTTCGCGGCCCAAGAGCCATGGCAGACCCTTCCTCCCGCACCGAGCTCTCCGCCCTTGGCGAGTTCGGCCTCATTGAGCGCCTGGCCGCGCGCGTCCAGCTCGCCCAGCCCTCGACCGTGAAAGGCATCGGCGATGATGCCGCTGTGATCGACCCTTCGGCAGGCACAGGTGGACAAGGTCTGCACCAGGTGGTCACCACCGACATGCTGATGGAAGGCGTGCACTTCGACCTGAGCTACATGCCGCTGAAGCACCTGGGCTACAAGGCCATCGTGGTGAACCTGAGCGACGTGTACGCCATGAACGCCGAGCCGAGGCAGGTGACGGTGGCGCTGGCCCTGAGCAACCGGTTCCCTGTGGAAGCGGTGGATGAGCTCTACGAGGGCATGCTGCTGGCATGCCGGCATTACGGCGTGGATCTGGTGGGCGGGGACACGTGCAGCAGCCGCAGCGGCCTGGTGATCGCGGTGACGGCTATCGGTGCCGCCAAGCCGGAGGAGCTCGTGTACCGCAGCGGCGCTGGCGAGCACGACCTGCTGGTGTTGAGCGGGGACCTGGGCGGCGCTTACATGGGCCTACAGGTGCTGGAGCGCGAGAAGGCCGTGTTCACCGAGACCGGCGCCCAGCCCGACCTTGCCGGGCACGACTACATCCTGGAGCGCCAGCTGAAGCCGGAGGCGCGCAAGGACATCGTGGCCCTGCTGAAGCAGCTCGGGGTGAAGCCCACCGCCATGATCGACATCAGCGACGGGCTGGCGAGCGAGGCCATCCACATCGCCCGCAGCTCCGGCGTGGGCGTGCGGCTCTATGATGAGAAGCTGCCGATCGACCCGCACACGTTCAGCACGGCCCGAGACTTCCACCTCGACCCCACCACCTGCGCGCTCAGCGGCGGCGAGGACTACGAGCTGCTGTTCACCGTCCGCCAGGCCGACTACGAGGCCATCAAGGGCAACCCGAACCTCACCGTGGTGGGTCACATGACCGATGCGAACAGCGGCTACCGGCTTGTGGACAAGCAGGGTGGCGAGCACGAGCTCACGGCCCAGGGGTGGGACGCGTTCCTGAAGAAGGGGTAGGTCACTCCTTCACCACACGCAGCACATTGCGTGTGCTGCTTTCCCGCAGCTCCACGGCGTACAGCCCGGCCGGCCAATCGGAGCCGAGGTCGTCACGGTAGCTCCCGCTGTACACCACGCGTCCGCTGGCATCCATGGCGCGAATGATCGTGTTCGGCGTTGGGCGCGGGCTGATGCGGAAGCCATCGGTGAAGGGGGAGGGGTAGGCGGTGATCTCCGTCCCGTGCGCCTGGTCCTGGACCCCGGTGGAGCTGTTGCTGATCCGCCCGATGGTGTACGTCTGCACGCCGCTCGCGCCTGATTGCAGCGGGGGGAAGCTGAACAGGTCGTTCGCGTGGTTGCTGAAGTAGAGCGTGCCGTTGGCGGGGCTGGTGAGGCTCTGGCTGACCACGACGCCGAGGGGCGCGCTGTTCGAGGCCCATCGAGGTGTGCCGTTGGGGTCGAAGGCCACGATCGTCTGCGCGTATTGGCCCATGCTCACCGCATCGCTTACCACGCCGTTGCCCCAGTCCACCTGGCCGCGCACGCTTCCGATGAGGTAAGGGTTGCCGGCACCATCCACCGCAAGGCAGCCGCGCAGGCCGGCCTCCACATCACCGGTGATGGGCCCGCCCGCCGTGTCGCTCTCCACGGTCCAGAGGAACTGACCGGTGCTGTCCGCCTTGGCCAGGAACATGGCCGAGATCCAGTCCGCGCCGTTCACCGGCAGGCCTCCCCACACGGTTGCGTCCAGGATGCTGCCGGCGATGTAGGCGTGCCCGAAGGCGTCGGCCACCACCACGGGGAACTGGAAGGTGACATCGTGCGCGAACTGGGCCCAATCGCCGGTGCCGTCGGGCTTGAAGCGGCACAGGAACATGAGGTAAGGCTCGTTCACCGGGAGCGTAGGCGTGAGGCCGCCGAAGGCGAGCCCACCATTATCGGTACCCCCGCTCACGTACAGTCCACCCCACGGATCGAAGCTCAGGCCGCCGATCGTCTTTCCGCCATCGATGGTGCGGAACTCGACGTCGTTGCCGCTGGCATCCACCCGGTTGATGTGGGTGAGCATGAAGTCGCTCGTGGCGTACCACAGGTCCCCGTTCGGGTCGATGGCCAGGGCGGCCATCATGGTCGCGTTGGGCTGCGCGATCGAGATGTTGCGCTTCCACAGGGGTATGCCGGTGGGGCCGAACTTGATGAGGTAGAGGTCCACATCCAGCCCGCTGCCGGTGTGCCCGAGCGTGGACCCGTCACAGAGCGCAAGGGTGTCCATGAACTGGCCGGCCACGTAGACGTTCCCAGCGTCATCCACCGCGCCGCAGTTCACGGTGGTGGTGGTCCCCACTGCGCACGACCACAACGGCTGGCCGATGCCGGGGTCCAGGCGATGCACCACGGCCGCGCCGAACACCTCGCTGCCATAGATCTGGGTGACCCCGTCGACCCGGGCGGTCATCAGTTCACCTTCGGGCGAGGAGGCCAGCACATGCCGGGGCATGCTGGGGTTCATGGTCCAGTTCACGGGCCAGCCCACGAGCCAGTCGGGTTGTTGCGCTGATGAGGTGAGCACCAGAAGTGCGGCCAGGATGGCGAGGGGGTGATGAGTTCTCATGGGTGATCGTGCATCGGGAAGACAAGGCCCATGAGCGCGGCGTTGCCCACCGGCGACGGACGCCGTTCTTCATGCTGATGGAGCGGGACGAATGAGGGATGGGCCGGGTGTAGCGGCGGCTCAGGCCGCCCGGCTCCCACCGCGCGCTTTCTCACGGACCAGCTCACCGTAGGGCCTGCCGGTGAGATGGCTCTCGGCCCAGGTCAGGGGATCGAGATGCTCGAAGGCGGGCTGTTCCAAGGGGTCTTCGGCCAATAGGGTGAGGTCGTCGTGGAAGCGCCGGAAGGCCGCGCGCTGCTGACGCTGGTCCAAGGGCTTGAGCAGGTCGCGGACGAGGCGCAGGAAGACCTGTTCGAAGCGATGGGTGCGCGAACGGTCCTTCAGGTACCGCTCCGTATTGCGCAGGGTGTAGGGCAGCAGTTCCTTGTCCTCGGTCTCCAGCCGGAGCATCAGCTCGAGCATCCGCGCATAGGCCACGATGCCGCCCAGGTCGTCGTGGGCCTCGTTCAACAGGCGATGGCACCAGCGCAAGGCCTCCGCCGGCCGGCCACCTCCGAAGAGGGCCACGGCCATCTGGTACATGCATCCGGTCCGTCGCAATGCCCCCAGGGCCTCGCCGTGCCTGGCCAGCCCGCGTTCGACCCCAGGGAGCATGGCCAGCGCTTGGTCGAACGCGCCACTGGCGCAATGGATGCTCAGTTCCAGGGAGGTGCCGGTGGCGAAGAGCTTCATCTCCAGGTCCTCGGTCTCGGGCATGCGCCATTCGGCAGGCGCGGCGCGATAGGAGTGCACGTGGTCCCTGGCCTCGTCGAACCGTCCGGTGCGGACGCAGACATAGGCCAGGTTGCTGAGCACCGCCAGCAGACGGTATGGCTCGTCGATGAACAGGGCACGCTCGGTGATCATCAGGTCGCGGTTCACGAGCAGATGCGCCCGGCTGGCCTCCAGATCGCCGGTGGCGAACGCGGCCACGGACTCGAGATGATGATGCAGGTAACGGGCCTGTCCGGAGCTCCGCTCATCCACCCGGGGTCGGCCCGCGCGCGCCATGATGGTCCGCACCCGCTCGACCTGTGCCACGCTGCGGGCCTGGCCTTCGCCATAGAGCGCCAGGAACACGTCGCTCTTCAGGTCCCACAGCGCGTTGAGCTCGGCCATCCGCGAAAGGAGCCCTGCTGCACGCTCGCGCTGGTCATCCATCTCCGCGCTGGTCACCCCTTGGTAGTGCGTGCGTTCCATCAGCCGTCGCTGCCATTCCTGCACCTCCACCAGCACATGAAGCTTCTCATGCCTGGTGGCCAGTCGTTCAACGCCCGCCAGATGCCGTTCCGCATCGGCGTACAGGGCGCGTTGATAGAGCACCTCCACTTCATGCATGCGGCGACGAAGACGTGCGTCCACGGAAGAATGCGCATGATAGGCCGAGAGGCTTTCCAGGATGGTGTTGTGCAGGCGCTGCTTGGCGATGGCGAATCGCGCCGTGAAGCCGCGTCCCTTGAAGCGCTGCAGAAGCGCCTCCTCGTCGTACGTCTCCATGGAGGCGATGGCGTTGAAGAGCAGGAGATGGTTGCTCTGGCCCTTGATGCGATGCCGACCTGCGTAGAGCTTGAAGTAGCGCTTCTCCGCCGCGTCCATCGTGCGGATCAGACGGTGGACCTGATCGGACGCTTTCCTGGACATGGTTCCGGACTTGGATAGATGAAAGCTAGCCGGTATACCCCACCCCGGGTGCCCGACCACGAGGAACGGCCCGCTTGCTGCGGGCAGCGGCTCGAACAGGTGGGAACGACAACGCCCTGGACCAGGCCAGGGCGTTGATCATGTTCGTTCGGTCAGTTCAGTTCCCTGACGAACCGATGTTCTTTTTCTTGTTCCGTTCCCCGTCGGCATCCTCATCCCCATCATCGGAGATGTCCCCGTCGTCCTCACCACCCTGCTCGTCGAGGTCTCCGGAGCGCAGGATGCCTTCCGAGCTCTGTGGCTCTTCCTTCAGGATGGACGTCGAACCGTTGTCCGCCTCATTGGGTCCCTGTTGCAGCCGTTTGTCCTCACCGGTCAGCACATCACCTGCAGGTACGACCTGCTCCTTGGTGCAGGCGGCCAAAGCCACCACCAAGAGCAGGAAGACGATGAGGTTCCGGACCATCATGTTCCAAAGGTAAGGTGCCCGGGGCCGGATCGCAAATCCGGAGCGGTGGAAGGGGATGGACCGTTGCTCGGCAGGTCGATGGTGACCTGTGTGCCCTTGATCCGACCGTCTCCGCCCTGCACCTGCTCGGGACCGGTGATCCGGATGTCCGTCACTTGGAGGTTCCGCAGCACGTCCGCCCGCCCTTTGGTGATCTCGATCCCTCTGGAGATGTGGTCCCCGCTCTGCTTGAGCGCTTTGCTCTGTTCGATGCCAAGCCCATCATCGGCGATCACCACCCGCACCCGGCCGGCCTCTCCCGGGTGGACCCGGATGCTGACCTGACCTTGGCGCTCGGTGGGCAGGATGCCATGCCAGATGCTGTTCTCCACGTATGGCTGCAGCATCATGGCCGGCAACCGCACCTGGAACGTGTCCACTCCCGGATCCACCGTCAGTACGTAGCGAAAGCGGTCCTTGAAGCGCATGTGCTCCAGGACGAGGTACAGCTCCAGTCGTTCCAGCTCCTCCGCAAGGCTGGTGGTATCGCTCTGGCTGGCATCAAGGTTCTTGCGGATGAGCTTGGCGAAGCTGGTCAAATAGCGGTTCGCCGTGGCCCGGTCCTGTTTGTTGATGTGGAACTGGATGCTGTTCAGGGCATTGAAGATGAAGTGCCGGTTCATGTTGGCGTTCAATGCCTGCTGCTCGAGCTGGAGCATGCGTGAGCGGAGCATCAACTGGCGGGTGCGCTCCAGGCGATGACGCTGAACGGATCGATACCGGGCCACACCGCCCACCGAGCCGATCACCACCGCCCCGGTAAGCGCGAAGAACCACCATCGGGCCCAGAACGGCGGCTGTACATCGAAGGAGTACTCCTTCGGTGGGCTCCATCGGCCGTTGCGTCCCCTGGCCATCACTTGGAACACGTAGTGACCGTGGGCCAGGTTGCTGAAACTTGCCGATCGCACATCCGTTTCCGGCAGCCAGTCATTGTCATGGCCCAGCAGGCGATAGCGGTAGACCACCTGCTCCGGAGCGCTCAGGCTGATGCCGGTGAAATCGAAGGTCAGGTGGTTGCGCTCGTAGGGGAGCAGGAGGCCGGTGGGAAGCCCCGACAAGGGGTCGGTACCGGTGGACCGCCCCTCCCAGCCCGAGGGCCTGAGGAACCAGCGCAGGCCGGTGATGTGCAGCGGGATGACGTCCGCGTGCCGGGTGGGCTCCGATGCGGGCGGATGAAGCACCAGTCCGCGCGAGGTGCCGAAGAACAACCGGCCCCTGGTGTCCAGATGCGATGCGTTCAGGTTGCACTCCAGGCTCAGCAGCCCGTCGCTGCTCGTGTAGTGGGTCACCCCGCCCCCGGTGGCCAGCAGGCTGTCCGGTGCCACCTGGAAAAGGCCGTTGTTGGTGCCCACCCAGATCCGTCCGTCGCTCGTCACACGCAGCAGATCGATGTAATTGGAGCCGAAGTCCGGTGCAAGGCGGAGCACACGCGGGCCGGATCCGGTGAAGCAGACCAGACCGTCCGCGGTGCCGGCCCAGACCCGTCCGCGGCGGTCCTCAGCCAGGCAGTACACCGCCCCGGTCGGGAGCTCCCGGCCGGCGGCCCAGGTCGTCCAGCCCTTCGCGCCACGCCGCGCCACGCCCACTTCATGGGCCACCCATAAACGGCCTTCGCCGTCGCGATGCAGGGCCCGGATGGACCGGAGCGGTACGCCGGGCGGTCCGGGTTCCCGCCGCAACCGGTCCTCGCGGATCGAGAACAGCCCTTCCCGGGCGCCGCACCACAGCGTCCCGTCCGGATCCTCGTGCAGGGCCACGATGCGATCATCGCGAAGGGACAGGCTGTCCGGAAGCGGCACCACCACGCCATTGCGCAGCCTGCACAACCCATCGCTGGTGCCGAACCACAGGCTGTTGTCCCGGCGCCGCAGCCCGGTCCATACGGTGTTGTTCGGCAGCCCGTCCAGCGTGCTCACCAGCGCCATGCCGTCCATCCGACAGATCCCGTTGCCGTACGTCCCCAGCCATAGGTCGTTCGCGCTATCGGCCACCAGGCACATCACTTGATCGCTGCACAATCCGTCGCGCTGCGTGTAGGTGACGAACCGGTCCCCGGTCCAGCGCAGGATGCCCGCCCCATCCGTTCCGAGCCACAGGTCGCCATTGTCGTCCACCGATACGCACCAGATGTTGTCGTTCGGCATGCCCTGGTTCACGGTGAGCGCCCGGATGCGTCCGCCTTCGATGACGTTGACGCCGAACTTGCTGGCCAGCCATACGCGGCCCTGGCGATCGATCGTCACGCTGCGTACGTTGTTCTGCAGGAGCCCGTCGGTCTCATCGATCTCCTCCACGGTGCCATCGGGCCGGAGCGCGAAGACCCCTTGTCCGAACGTGGCCACCCAGAGGGTGCCATCCTCGCCTGCGGCCATGCTGCTCACGTTGGAGCGGTCCTCGCTGCCCAGGATCACGGTCGAGCAGCGGCCATCGGCCCATCGGAGCAGGCCGTTGCGCAGGCCGATGTGGACGGTGCCATCCGCCAGGCAGAGCAGCGATCGCACAGTACCGGCGGTATCCGTGGGAAAGCCCTCCAGATCATGCACCCTGCCGTCCTCGTGCACCAGCACACCCCGGTCCTCCACCCCGATCAGCACCCGCCCGCGGGCATCCGTGGCCAGGGCGGTGATGCGCGGGCGGTCGAGGCCCGGCAGCGGGATGGGGATCACCTCCGTACCGTGCCTGAAGCTCACGAGGCCTCCGCCGGTGCCGCACCACATCGAGCCGTCGGGACGCGGAAGAAGGGCGTTCACCTGCGCGTCGGGCAACCCTTGTTGCAGAGCATGGTTGCGGAACCCGCTGCCGTCGAACCGGCTCACGCCGCCCAGCGTACCGACCCACAGAAAGCCCTGTTCGTCCTGGGCGATCGTGCGCACCTGGCTTTGGGCGAGCCCGTCCCTGGTGGTGTAGTGGATGAAACCGAACTGCTGGGCATGCAGCAGACCCATGGAACCGAGCAGCAGCCCGAGCAGCAAGCCCGTGCGCCGCATCAGAAGGTGGGGATCAGGGCGAGGAAGTCGGGCATTTTGCGGCGCGAAACGGGGATCATGGCGCCATTGTCCAGCACGGCCATGTTGCCTTCCCCCCGGCTGAACGCGCGCAGGTGCTCCAGGTTGATGATGTATGACTTGTGGACGCGGAAGAAACGCTTCGGGTCCAGGTTGTTCTCGAAGACCCGGATGTGCTTGCTGCTGATCTGCCGCTTGCCGTCGCGTGTGTGGATGGTGGTGTAGCTGTCGCTGGCCTCCAGGTAGAGGATGTCCTCGTGCTTCACCAAGGTGAGCCCGTCGCGACCCGGAACGGCCATGCGTTTGCTCAAGGGTGAGGCCGGGTCCAGGAGCAGCGCCGCGATGGCACCGGTCTGTTGCGGTGCGGCCGAGGGGTCCGATGCCATGCGGCGGAGCTTTGCCGCCGCCCGCTTGAGCTCCTCCACATCGATCGGCTTCTCCAGGTAGTCAAGAGCGTTCTCCTTGAAGGCCTGCAGCGCATATTCGTCGTAGGCGGTGGTGAAGACCACCGGAAGCTCCTGTCCTTGCAGGGAATGGAGCAGCGCAAAGCCATCCTCGCCCGGCATCTTGATGTCCAGGAACAGTGCCTGAGGGCGTTCCGTTGCGATCAGTTCGCGCGCTTCCTGGGCGCTTCCGGCCGAGCCCATCACGACCAGGTCGGGGCAGTGCTCCTCCAGCATCATCCGCAGGTTCTCCCGGGCGTCGGGTTCGTCGTCCACGATCAGTACACGCATGGCCGAGGGGTTTGGTGGGCTCAAGCTAGGGCGGTCCGCGGTGGCTTGGGTGACCGTCGCCTGATCGGTGCGCCCGATCGAGCGGACCGTTGCTGCGGCCATGTGGACCGTCAACGGACGCGTTCGAGGAAGTCGGCCACGCGTTCGCGTGCGATCGGGACCCTCCGCCCGTCGCGGAGCACCGCCCAATGGCCGTCGTCGCGCAGGTATTCACGCAGGTGCTCCAGGTTCACGATGTGCGAGCGATGCACCCGCAGGAACAAGGCCGGATCGAGCAGTTCCTCATACACGCGCAGGGTGCGGGTGTCGAGGTAGCGCGTGCCATCGCTGAAATGCAGCTGGGTGCAGTTGCCCTCGGCCTCCAGGTGGCTGATGCGGTGCGGGTCGAACAGCTTGAACCCTTTGGCGTGATCGATCACGATGCGGCCCGCGGGCAGTGAGGCCTCGCGGACGGCGGCGTTCAACCTTGCCCGATACGCCCTCGCCTCCGCTGGCCGTTCATGCTGTTCGCGGATCCGCCCGAGGGCCTTCATCACCGCCGCCCGCAGCTCATCGGGATCGATCGGCTTCAACAGGTAGTCCACCGCATGGGTGTGAAAGGCCTGCAGCGCGTAGTCCTTGAAGGCCGTGACGAAGACGACCAGGGCGCGCAGGTCGCGGAGCTCGGCCAGCAGGTCGAGCCCCTCGGTGCCGCTGGGCATGCGGATGTCCAGGAAGAGCAGGTCGGGGTCAAGTTCCGCGATCCGCTCGCGCGCTCTCACCGGTCCATCGGCCGTTCCCGCCACCTCCACCTCGGGGCATAGGTCCTCCAGCATCAGCCGCAGGTTCTCCCGGGCGGGTTCCTCGTCATCCACGATCAATGCCCGCACCCGCTGCGCCCCCATTTCGGCGAAAATAGCGGTACCACCGGAGCGACCGTTCTTCTCTTCGTCGCGACCGTTGCCCGGATCGCGCTGGCGATCGGACGACGGGCATGGTAGCTTGGGGTCACCATTGAACGCAAATCCCTTGTTGCCATGGTTCCCATGAACTCCCATCACAGGCTCTGGATCTTCTCCGACCAGGGCAGTTGAACCTCGCAGTGCTCATGTCAGGTTTTGGTGTGGAGGGTCGGTCCGCCGGGTGGTGGGCCGGCCCTCCGGCGTTCTTCGGCAACCCTTCCGGCGCTCCTGGCGTACAACGGGGTGAAGAACAGGCCCATGGCCCAGCACACCACCCCCCACGAGATCCGCGTGCGCATCGACCAGCTCGAGCGCCTGCTGATGTTCGACTATGACCCCGCCTCCCAGGATGCGCTCTTCGACATTGTGGATCCCAATGGACGCATCGTCAAGACCGGCGATGTCAGTGGGCCCGTCACGCGCGTGCGCATCACCGACCTGGATGGGGAGGAGTATTTCCTGATGGTGCTCGATGGCGAAGTGAGCACGGTGAAGCCCATCCACCTGCGCCGCGCCGTCTGATGATCGCACCCGCTGCCGTCATTCCCTCGTACCGGGCCCTCACCATCGTGGGCAATGTGCTGCGCATCGATCGCAACGGCATGGCCCATGTTCCTTTCGAGAGCAGCACCACGGCCGGCGATCGGGTCGAGGTGGTCTTTGTGCTGGTGCCCGCCGCATCCGAGGAGCGCAGCTGATCGGTGCTCCCGCACCGCTCCCTGAACCGGAACCGCCTTCCGTCGGTCCGCGCATACGGATCGCTTCACCGTCCGATAGGTTGGTGGCAAACCCTGTTGCCATGAACCGATCTTCACTATGTCTCGCGCTGCTGTCCGCGTATGCCTGGGCGATCCCCGTTGACGGGACCGCACAGGGCACGGCGATCACATCCATCGGGAACGACCGCCTGGAGGTGGGGCTCACCTCCTGGGGCTTGATCGGTGCGGGGGCCGATGGGGCCAGCCCGGCGTTCGAAGTGCCGCCGGGAGCGGGCGCTCATGTCCTATGGGGCAGCGGATTGTGGGTCACCGGGCGTGGTCCGGGTGATGCGCTGCATGCCGCCGGTGCGGACTACGGAGGTCTGTTCGATTCCGATTATTGGACCGGCCCGCTCACCACCGACGGTTCCGCCACCGCCCTGCCCGGCGTGGCCCAGGCCTACGACCGCATCTGGTGCGTGGAGCGCTTCGACATCGAACAGCACCTGAACTTCCACGACTGCGTGGACGACCCCGATTGCGATGAGGCCCTCGTGTTCCCGGGATACCAACCCGCCCAGTCATTGATCGACTGGCCGGCGATGGGCGACATCGCCCTCGGCCTGGATCCCTACCAGGCGCCGTTCGTGGACCGCGATGGGGATGGCGCCTACGATCCGGATCTCGGCGATGTGCCCTGCATCCTGGGCGATCGCGCCTGCTTCATGGTGCTGAACGACCAACGGCCGCACAGCTTCTCGCAGGGTCTTCCGCTCGGCATCGAGCTCAGGTTGATGCCCTTCGTCTTCGATACGAACGACCCCGAACTGGCCAACACGCTCTTCCTGCGTGCGCACGTGATCAACCGCAGCAGCAACGCGTACACCGATGTGCGCATCGGGTTGCACACCGACTTCGACCTGGGGGACCCGGAGGATGACATGATCGGCACCGACCCGTCCCGCAACCTCTGGTTCGCCTACAACGGGGATGGCTTCGATGGTCCGTCCATCTGGGGCCCTGGTTTTGGCGGCCAGCCCCCCGCCTTCGGTGTGCGGCTCATCAAGGGTCCGCTGGTGGAGGCCGATGGCAACGACGACCCTGTCGTTCCGCTGATCCCCGGCTTCAACGGCCAGGGCTTCGCCGACCAGCAGATCGACAATGAGCGCTTCGGGCTCACGGGCAGCCGGTACTACACCACGACCTCTGGCGCCACGGGTGTGCCCCAGAGCGCCGTGGACGTGGAGCGCTACCTGGCCGGTCAATGGCTGGACGGCCTGCCGCAGACCTACGGGGGAAACGGGTACTCGCTGGATCCGAACGCGACCCCTGCGCGGTTCGTGTACCCTGGAGACAGCGATCCCCTCGGAGCGGGCACGGATGGTGCGGCACAAGCGCCGTGGTCCGAGGTGAGTGAGGGCAACACACCGGGCGACCGCCGCATGGTCGGCGTCACCGGTCCCTTTGTGCTGGAATCCGGAGAACATGCCGATCTGCTGTTCGCCTACCTCTTCGCCCAAGCGCCCTCCGGGGGTCCGCTGGCCAGTGTCACCGCCCTGCAGGCCGCGGCGGACAGTGCGCTCGTCAACGTCATCGGCGACGTGGGCGGCATGGCCGGTGTGTTCGGCATCGCCGAAGAGAACGCGTTGTCCGTTTGTGCCCCGCACCTCGTCACTGTGGGCCTGGTGGACCACCGCCGCTCCATGGGTGTCCAAGTGTTCCCGAACCCGGCGACCGATCAGCTCGTGGTCCTGACACCGGGTACCGCCGCCGGTGCCGAGCTCACGCTGCGTGATGCCTCCGGGCGCCTCGTCCGTGCGATGCGCACAACCGGTGAACGCTCGGCCATCGATGTGAGCGACCTCGCGAAGGGCGTGTACCTCTGCGAAGTGACGGACCGTGGAGCGCGCTTCACCGGAATGCTGGTGAAGGAGTAGCGGCAGGCCTGATCATATCGACCACCAAGGAGCCCCGCGATCGTTCGCGGGGCTCTTTGGTGCATGGAGGAGCGGATCACGCCACCACGTTTCTCCGGCTCATCAACTCCTCCACCGCATCCGCCTCCACGGGGATGTCCGCGAACAGATCGATCGGGTTGTCGCGCGACACCAGGATGTTGTTCTCCAGGCGGATGCCCAGCTTCTCCTCGCGGATGTAGATGCCCGGCTCCACGGTGAAGACCATGTCCGGCTGGATCATCTCGTTCCACAGGCCCACGTCATGCACGTCGAGCCCCAGGAAGTGGCTGGTGCCGTGCATGAAGTACTTCTTGTAGAGCGGGCGTTCGGGGTCCTGCTTCGCCACGTCGGCCTTGTCCAGCAGGCCCAGGCCGATCAACTCGCTCTCCATGATCTTGCCGACCTCCTTGTGGTAGTCGGCGAGCAGGGTGCCCGGGCGCAGCAGTTGCGTGGCGGCGTTCTTCACGCGCAGCACGGCGTTGTACACGTCCTTCTGCCGCTTGGTGAAGCGGCCGTTCACGGGGATGCAGCGGGTGAGGTCGCTGGCGTAGCCGCCGTACTCGCAGCCGAAGTCCATCAGGATCACATCGCCGTCGTTGCACACCTGGTCGTTGGTGATGTAGTGCAGCACGCAGGCGTTGTAGCCGCTGGCGATGATGGGCGTGTAGGCATGGCCGCGCGAGCCGTTGCGCAGGAACTCGTGCGTGATCTCGGCCTCGATCTCGTATTCCTTCACGCCGGGCTTCACGAAACCGCACACCCGCTCGAAGGCCTTGCCGGTGATGGCGATGGCGCGCTTCATCTGCGCCACCTCCTCCTGCGTCTTGCGGCTGCGGATGCGGTGCATGATCGGCGCGCTGCGCTTCACGCTGTGCAGCGGGTATTGGGCACGCAGTTCTTTGTTCTTGCGGTCCTCGCGCGTCTCCACCTCGTTGTGCTGGCGCAGGTGCTCGTTGCTGTTCAGGACCAGGTGCTCGCACTGCGGCACCAGGCGCTTGATCGTGGCCTCGTAGCTGCTCGTCCACAGCACGGTGGCGATGCCGCTCAGGTCGCGCGCCTCCTGCTGGGTGAACTTGGCGCCTTCCCAGATCGCGATCAGCTCGCTGGTCTCGCGCACGAAGAGGATCTCGCGGTCCTTCGGGTCCACCGCATCGGGGAACAACAGCAGGATCGTCTCCTCCTGGTCGATGCCGGTCAGGTAGAAGATGTCGCTGGCCTGCTTGAACGGCATCGTGCCATCGGCGCTGGTGGGCATGATGTCGTTGCTGTGGAACACGGCCAGGCCGCCTTTCTCCAGGTGCTGACGGAAACGGGCGCGGTGCTCGCGGTAGGTAGCGGCTGAGAGCGGGTTGTAACGCATAGGGCGAAGGTATGGCGGGCGCGAAGCTCCAATTCTCAAGCTCCAAGCTTCAAGGCCCGCCTTTGAAGCTTGAGACTTCAGCCTTGTGACTTGAGGCTTGTTCTGGGCGTACCCCCTCGCAAAAGCCTCGGGGTCGCGTGCTCCGCTGTAGCCGGACTTGTCAGGGCCGGCACCCACGGCGCTGCGGTGGCTTCCTTCGGTCGCCTCCTCGCCGCTCGTGGTTGCAAGGCCCTTCCCGCGCCGGGCTGCCGCTTCGCCCGCTCACGCTGTCGATCCTCCCGGGATCACCTGCTCAATAGAGTGGTGCCACCTTCATCACCTCCGCTCCGTATCCTTGGTACGTCCAACACAGTACCCATGCCTCACATCCTCGCCTCCATCTCCCTCACCCCCGAAGGCATGGCTCACATCCGCGCCACCCCGGAACTGCAGAAGGCGGAGATGGAGTTCGTCAACAAGTGGAAGGAGGATGGGCTTCTCGAGAGCTTCTTCATCAGCGCCGACCGGACGGGAGCGTTCCTGCTCCTGAGCGGTGTGGAGCTGGGCCGCGCAAAGGAGCTGATCGGCATCCTGCCCTACTTCCCGTACATGGCCGAGGTGCAGTACTTCGAGCTGGACAAGCAGTTCTGAGCCATGGCGAAGGCCAACAAGACCCAAGCCACCTCCGCCAGCGTGGAGGCCTTCATCGACAAGCACCCCAAGGAGGAGATGCGCGATGACAGCCGGGTGCTGATGAAGCTGATGCAGGAGCTCACCGGCGAGGAGCCGCACATGTACGGCCCGTCCATCATCGGCTTCGGCACCTACCACTACACCTACCCCAGCGGCCATTCGGGCAGCGCGCCCCTGGCGGCCTTCAGTCCCCGCAAGCCGGAGCTGGTGATCTACCTGGGCCAGGAGGCCTTGGAGCCGGAGGCACTGGCCAAGCTGGGGAAGCACCGGGCTACAAAGGGTTGCCTCTACGTGAAGCGCCTGGCCGACATCGACCTGAAGGTGTTGAAGGCGATGATCAAGCGGTCCATCGCGGCCACGCGCAAGGCCTATCCGTGGCGCTGATTTCCAGCAGCTTAGGAATTCGCGCAGGCCGCCTACCTTCGCCGCCGCGAACGCGACCATACCGTTCGCTGTTCACTGGACACCATGGCACGATCCGCCCTCCTCGGCTCCTCCCTGACCAAGAAGTACTGGATGGCCCTAACGGGCCTTTTCCTTTGTCTCTTCCTGGTGATCCACCTCGCGGGCAATCTTCAGCTGCTCGACGCAAGCCCGGAGGGCAGGCTGAAGTTCAATGCCTACGCCAAGTTCATGACCACCTTCCCGTTGATCAAGGTGGTGAGCTACGTGCTGTACTTCAGCATCCTGTTCCACGCCTTCGACGGCATCCTGCTCGCCATGCAGAACCGCCAGGCCCGCCCCACGCGCTACGTGAAGGAGAATCCCTCCGCCAACCGCACCTGGTACAGCGGCCAGATGGCCCTGCTGGGCACGCTGCTCCTGGTGTTCATCGTGCTGCACATGAAGCACTTCTGGTACGAGATGCACTGGGGTGGCCTGCCGGTGGATGCCGAGGGCAACACCGACCTCTTCACCGTGGTGGCGGCCGCCTTCCGGGAGCCCCTGTACGTGTTGTTCTATGTGGTGGCCATGGCCGTGCTGGGCTTCCACCTGCTGCACGGGTTCCAGAGCGCCTTCCAGAGCCTGGGCCTCAACCATCCGCGGTACACCCCGATCATCAAGAACGTGGGGGTGTTCTTCGGCGTGGTGGTGCCCATCCTCTTCGCCCTCATCCCGGTGTGGATGTTCGCCTTCCCCGGTTGATCCTTCCCTTAGATCCGTCCGCAATTCCATGAGCAAGCTCGACAGCAAGATCCCTCCCGGTCCCATCGACAAGAAGTGGACCTACCACAAGGGGCACATGCGCATCGTGGCGCCTGCGAACAAGCGCCGCATCGATGTCATCGTGGTGGGCACCGGCCTGGCCGGTGGTGCCGCCGCCGCTTCCCTGGCCGAGATGGGCTACAACGTGAAGGCCTTCTGCTTCCAGGACAGCGCCCGCCGGGCCCACAGCATCGCCGCGCAGGGGGGCATCAACGCCGCCAAGAACTATCAGAACGACGGTGACAGCACCTACCGGCTGTTCTATGACACCGTGAAGGGCGGCGACTACCGCGCCCGCGAGGCCAACGTGTACCGCCTGGCCGAGGTGAGCGCCAACATCATCGACCAGTGCGTGGCCCAGGGCGTGCCCTTCGCTCGTGACTACGGCGGACTGCTCGACAACCGCTCCTTCGGCGGGGTGCAGGTGAGCCGCACCTTCTATGCCCGTGGACAGACCGGCCAGCAGTTGCTGCTCGGCGCCTACAGCGCGCTGATGCGCCAGGTGGGCAAGGGCGCGGTGCAGATGTTCGACCGTCACGAGATGCTCGATGTGGTGGTCGTGGACGGCAAGGCGCGCGGCATCATCGCCCGAAACCTGATCACCGGTGAGATCGAGCGGCACGGCGCGCATGCGGTGCTGCTGTGCACCGGCGGTTATGGCAACGTGTTCTTCCTGAGCACGAACGCCATGGGCAGCAACGTCACCGCCGCGTGGAAGGCGCACAAGCGCGGGGCCTTCTTCGGCAACCCCTGCTACACGCAGATCCACCCCACCTGCATCCCGGTGAGCGGCACGCACCAGAGCAAGCTCACCCTGATGTCCGAATCGCTCCGCAACGACGGTCGCATCTGGGTGCCCGCCAAGTTGGAGGATGCCAAGGCCATCCGTGAAGGGAAGAAGAAGGGCAGCGACATCCCCGAGGCCGACCGCGACTACTACCTGGAGCGCCGCTACCCGGCCTTCGGCAACCTGGTGCCGCGCGATGTGGCCAGCCGTGCCGCCAAGGAGCGTTGCGATGCGGGCTTCGGTGTGAACAGGACCGGGGAGGCCGTCTACCTGGATTTCAGCGCGGCCATTGAGCGCTACGGCAAGCTGCAGGCCAACGTGCTGAAGATCGAGAACCCCAGCAAGGAGAAGATCACAGAGCTTGGGCGTGCCGTGGTGAGCGAGAAGTACGGGAACCTCTTCGACATGTACGAGAACATCGTCGGCGAGAACCCCTACGACCACGCGATGAAGATCTACCCGGCCGTGCACTACACGATGGGCGGCCTGTGGGTGGATTACAACCTGCAGACCACTGTTCCGGGCCTCTTTGCGCTGGGCGAGGCCAACTTCAGCGACCACGGCGCCAACCGCCTGGGGGCCTCGGCGCTGATGCAGGGCCTGGCCGACGGCTACTTCGTGATCCCCTATACCGTGGGCGATTACCTGGCCGACGACATCCGCACCGGCCCCATCGACACCAAGCGACCCGAGTTCGACGCCGCCGAGAAGGAGGTGACGGACCGCATCAACCACTTCATCACCAACAAGGGCACCAAGCCGGTGGACGAGTTCCACCGCCGCCTGGGCAAGGTGATGTGGGACAAGTGCGGCATGGCGCGCAACGAGCAGGGCCTGAAGGAGGCCATCCAGGAGATCCGTCAGATCCGCGCGGAGTTCTGGAAGGATGTGCGCGTGCCCGGCAAGGCCAACGAGTTCAACCAGGAGCTGGAGAAGGCCGGTCGCGTGGCCGACTTCCTGGAGCTGGGCGAGCTGATGTGCATGGACGCGCTGCACCGCAACGAGAGCTGTGGCGGCCATTTCCGCGAGGAGTACCAGGAGATGGAAGGCCCTCAACAGGGCGAGGCCAAGCGCGACGATGCCAACTTCGCCTACGTGGCCGCCTGGGAGTGGCTGAGCGAGGCCGGCAAGGCCGAGCTGCACAAGGAGCCGCTGACCTTCGAGGAGGTGAAACTGACGCAGCGGAGCTACAAGTAGGTGAATGGCGAATGGTCATTGGTGAATGGGAAATACCCGGAGCTGACATGAGCCAGGAACGACTGGATGCCTTCAATGAACTCTGCGTGGAGGAGCCGAACGAACTCTATGGGTCCATCAGCAGCTACCGTGACCTCATCATCTGGCAACACTCCATGGACACCACAGAGATGGTGTATGAGTTCGCGGCGCTGCTGCCCAACGAGGAGCGTTTCGGCCTGGTCAGCCAAATGTGCCGGGCGGCGGTTTCCATGCCTGCCAACATCGCAGAAGGATGGGGCCGCGGCACCAGTAGTGATCGCCAACTGCTCAGTTACCTCCGGATCACGCGTGGTTCACTGTACGAGCTCGAAACACATCTGGAACTTGCTCGTCGGCTATACCGCAAGCTCCGCTTGGACCCTACGCCGATCACATCTCGCCTCACCTCGATAGCGCGGATGTTGAACAAAATGATCGTGAAGATCGAGGCCCGTTACGAATCACTTCGCAAGGACCGTGATGGCAGATGAGGCCTGCCCATTCGCCATTCACCATTGACCATTCACCATGAAACTGACACTGAAGATCTGGCGCCAGAACGGTCCCAACGACAAGGGCCGCATGGAGACCTATCCCGTGAACGACGTGTCCGAGGACATGTCCTTCCTGGAGATGCTGGACGTGCTGAACGACCAGCTGATCCGTGAGGGCAAGGACCCGGTCGCCTTCGACCACGACTGCCGCGAGGGCATCTGTGGCATGTGCAGCCTGTTCATCAACGGTGAGCCCCACGGCCCGGGCCGCGGCATCACCACCTGCCAGTTGCACATGCGCAAGTTCAAGGATGGGGACACCATCTTCATCGAGCCTTGGCGCAGCGCCGCCTTCCCGGTGATCAAGGACCTGAGCACCAACCGCAGCGCCTTCGATCGCATCCAGGCCGCCGGCGGCTTCGTGAGCGTGAACACCAGCGGCAACCTGGTGGACGGCAACGCGGTGCCCATCCCGAAGGATGACGCCGACAAGGCCTTCGACGCCGCCACCTGCATCGGCTGTGGCGCCTGCGTGGCCACCTGCCCCAACGGCAGCGCCATGCTCTTCGTGGCCGCCAAGGTGAGTCAGTTCGCCCTGCTGCCCCAGGGCCGTCCCGAGGCCAAGCGCCGCGTGCTGGCCATGGTGGACCAGATGGACAAGGAGGGCTTCGGCAACTGCAGCAACACCGGCGCCTGCGAGGTGGAATGCCCCAAGCAGATCAGCCTGGAGCACATCGCCCGCATGAACAGGGAGTACCTGGCGGCGAGCGTGACGAAGGAGTGACCTTATGAAGCAGAGAAGGCTCCTGACGATCCTTCTGGTCCTTCTCGCGTCATCAAGCTTTGTCATCGCCCGGTACTGGTATGACATCTCCCAGGTCATGATCGGCTCTGGGTTGTTTTCCTTGGACGATACAATACAGGACACGCAGGCCATCAAGCACTGGCTATTCCTGCTTCAAGGCATTGCGCTCGGTGCGCATTGCTTTACCTCATTCAAACTGGTCGGAGCAAAAGCGATCAAGTTGCTGAGCGGTGTGCTGCTTTGTGTATGGATCGTGCTTGTAATGGTTCACGCAGTTGTTGGTGCTAGCATCTTGTCGTAGAACGCATGTTCTTTCCAAGCAAACTCCCCCACGTCGGCACCACCCTCTTCACGATGATGAGCAAGCTGGCGGCGGCGTGTGGCGCATTGCCCTAACTTTGGTCGTCAAGCCGTTGACCATGACCTATTTGATGGAGCGCATCACCGTCGACCCGCAGGTCTGTGGAGGTCGCGCCTGCATTCGGGGCATGCGGATCCGCGTGACGGACATTCTTGACCTGTTGGCAGCCGGCCTTACCGCCCAGCAGGTGGTGGAGGAGCTGCCGGATCTGGAGCTGGCGGATGTGGAGGCGGCGCTGAAGTTCGCCAGCGGGCGCCTCGACCATCCGATCCTTGCCGCGTGACCATCTGGCTCGACGCTCAGCTCTCGCCGGTCCTGGCCAACTGGATCCGCAACACCTTCAAGGTCACCTGCTTCCCGGTACGTGAGCTCGCCCATACCAGCGCCACGGACGAGGTGCTCTTCATGCGCGCCAGGAAGGAAGCTGACCTGTTGATCACAAAGGATGTGGACATGGTGCACCTCTTGCACCGACATGGCCCACCGCCCAGTGTTCTCTGGCTGCGCGCAGGCAATACCAGCAATGCCCGGCTGAAGCAGGTGCTGACAGCCCGCTGGGAGCACATCATGGCCATGATCAATGCGAACGAACCGCTGATCGAACTTGTCGGATAAGCACACCTGCAATTCCTCGTTGCACATGCGCATCTCCTCCAAGCTCCCCCACGTCGGCACCACCATCTTCACGGTGATGAGCAAGCTCGCGCAGGAGTGCGGTGCCATCAACCTGAGCCAGGGCTTCCCCGACTTCCCCATCGACAGCAGGCTCATCGATCTGGTGGACAAGGCCATGCGGGCCGGGTACAACCAGTATGCGCCCATGCCGGGCCTGCCGGCCTTGCGCGAGGCCATCGCGGCCAAGGTGCAGCGGCTGTACGGCTTCAACTATGACCCGGACACGGAGGTGACGGTGACAGCGGGTGGTACACAGGCCATCTTCACGGCCCTGGGGGCGGTCGTCCATCCAGGCGATGAGGTGATCATCATCGACCCTGCCTATGACTGCTACGCGCCCACGGTGGAGCTGTTCGGCGGCAGGCCCGTGCATGTGCGCCTGGGTGCGGACATGAAGTTCGATGCGGGAGCGGTGAAGGAGGCCATCACGCCCCGCACCCGCATGCTGATGATCAACACGCCGCACAACCCGGCAGGCACCATCCTGCGCGATGCGGACATGCTGCAGATCGCCGACATGCTGCGGGGCACTGACATCCTCCTGCTGAGCGACGAGGTGTATGAGCACCTGGTCTTCGATGGTGAGCCCCACGCTTCAGCGATCAACTATTCGGAGCTGCGCGATCGCGCCTTCGTCATCTTCAGCTTCGGCAAGGTGTTCCACGCCACCGGCTGGAAGATGGGTTATGCCATGGCCCCGAAGGCCATGATGGCCGAGTTCCGCAAGGTGCACCAGTTCAACGTGTTCAGCGCGAACACACCGATGCAGCATGCCTTGGCGGCCTACATGCAGGAGCCTGCGAATTACGAGCAGGTGTCGGCCTTCTACCAGGCCAAGCGAGATCGCTTCGCGGCCGGCATGCGCGGTTCACGGTTCAAGCTGCTGTCCTGCGAGGGCTCGTACTTCCAGACGGCGGACTACAGTGCGATCAGTGACGAGGGCGACCGGGCTTTCGCAGAGCGTGTGGCGCGGGAGCATGGTGTGGCCAGCATCCCCCTCTCGCCCTTTTACAAGGACCCGCCACCCGGTCTGCGGCTGCTGCGCTTCTGCTTCGCCAAGCAGGACGCTACCTTGGACGCAGCGATCGAGAAGCTATGCAGGATCTGAGGGTCACGCTGGTGCAGAGCATGCTCCATTGGGAGGATGCGGCCGCGAACCGGGATATGTTCAGCGAAAAGCTCGCTGGAACGATCGGCATGACCGACCTTGTCGTGCTGCCGGAGATGTTCACGACGGGCTTCAGCATGCGCAGTGGTGAGCTGGCCGAGACCCCGGAGGGTCCCACTGTGGACTGGATGCGAACGCAGGCCGCCACGCTGGATGCGGCCCTCTATGGGAGCGTGATCATTGCCGAGGGCGGCCACCGGTTCAACCGCGGGCTTTTCGTGAAGCCCGACGGGCAGGTCACGGTGTATGACAAGCGGCACCTCTTCCGCTTCGCGAACGAGACGGACCATTACAGCCCGGGCCTTGAGCGGGTGGTGGTGGAGTGGCGGGGATGGCGGCTGTTGCTGCAGATCTGCTTCGACCTGCGCTTCCCGGTGTTCGCGCGCAACCGCGGCGACTACGATGCCATCCTGTACGTCGCGAACTGGCCGGAGGCGCGGCGCTATCCGTGGAGCCAGTTGCTCATCGCGCGCGCCATCGAGAACCAGTGCTACGTGGCCGGGGTCAATCGTGTGGGCATGGACGGCAAGGGCATCCACTACAGCGGCGACAGTGTGGTGATCGGTCCCCGTGGGGCTGCGGTGGTCGCTGTGGAGCCCTCCCAGGAGGGCGTGGCGACCGCCATCCTTGATCGGGCGGAGCTGGAGGACTTCCGGGCGAAGTTCCCGGTGGCCCTGGAGGCTGATGCGTTCGAACTGCGCCTCTGATCGGGTCAGCGCATGACCGTCACGTGCCCCATGCGCTCCTGTTCCATGCCCACGCCACCCTGCTCGTCGTCCACGAAGCGGTAGCGCATCTTCCACACATAGACCTCGTTGGGGACCTCCGCACCATGTGCGGTGCCGTCCCATTGGTCCGTGGGGCTGTTGGTCTGCCACAGCACTCCCCCCCAGCGATCGAACACGATCAGTTCCATCGTGGCCACGTTCTTGCCCACCGGCCCCCAGGTGTCGTTGATGCCATCGGCGTTGGGCGTGAAGGTGTTCGGCACATAGATGCTCGCCGGGCAGAACTCGTTCACCTTCACCGAGTCGCGCAGCCCACAGTTGAACGTGTTGGTGATGTCGACGAAGTACCAGCCGTACGCGCCGGCAAGGATGATCTGCGCGGTCTCCCCCGAACTCCAGTCGAAGCGGGAGCCCGGATTCCCGGCATCGATCACCACGAAGTGCGGCTCCTCGTCCAGGCAGGTGAAGACCTGATGTACCGGTATGCTGCTCGGACGCGGATTGAAGCCGGTCACCACGGCGTCGCTCACGCTGCAATATCCATTGTCCACCGTGACGCTGTAGGTGCCGTTCTGGATCACGTCGATGGTCCGTGTAGCAGCCCCCGTGCTCCACGCGTAAGTGGCTCCCGGGTTCCCGGCATCGAGCGTCAGTACATCGCCCTGGCAGAGGGCCGTATCCGGACCGAGGTCCACCACCGGCCAGGCCACAAAGCTCACCACGGCGCTGAAGGTCGTGCTGCAGCCCTGGGGTGTGGTCACCTGCACCGTGTACGTGCCGGCCGTTGTGGGCGTGATGGTGCGTGTGATCGCCCCCGTGCTCCACGCGTAGGTGCTTCCGGGATTGCCTGCGTCGAGCAGGACCACTTCGCCGGTACACTCGGTGGCATCGGTCAGCACATCAACCGGTCCGTCCAGCACGGTCAAGGTCACACTGTCCGAGGTCTGGCACGCGAGGTTGCTGACGGTCACCCCGTAGATGCCGCTCTGTGCGGGACTGATCGTCTGTGCCGTGGCGCCGGTGCTCCACTGGTAGGTGCTGCCCGGATTGCCGGCATCCAGCAGGACACCCAGGCCGGTGCATATCGTGGTGTCGGGCCCCAGGTCGACCACCGGAGGATCCACCAAGATGACCTGTGCGTCGAAGGTGCCGCTGCAGCCCTGTGGGTTGGTCACCTGCACGCTGTAAAGACCGCTAGCGGACACGGTGATCGACTGGCCCGTCGCATTGGTGCTCCAAAGGTGACTGCTGCCCGCGTTGCCGGCGTCCAGTGTGACCGGTGCGGTGGAACAGGCCGTGATGTCCTGCAAGAGGTCCACGGGAGCCGGGGCGAAGGTGAGCGTGACCGTATCCGCGCTGACGCAGCCCTGCGGGCTCGTTGCGGTGGCAGTGTAGGTGCCGCTGCCCGTCGCTTGGAACTGCTGCCCGGTGCTGCCATTGCCCCACACCACGGTGCTGCCCGGGCTGTTGGCCTGAATGGTGAACGAGGCGGACCCGCAGACCAGGCTGTCCGGCCCCAGGTCGAGCGCGGGCAACGCGTTCAGTGCGACGTTGAAGGTCTTGGTGGTCTGGCAGCCCTGGGCGTCGGTGATCTCCACCACGTAGGTGCCGGTCGCGTTCACGGAGACCGTCTGGGTCGTCGGGCCGTGCGTCCAGTCGTAGGTGCTTCCCGGGAACCCGGCGTCGAGAACAAGGCTCTGTCCGATGCAACCTGCGACGCTCACCGGGTTCACCATGCTGTCGAACGCGTCGGTGATGCGCACCGAATCCGTCACGGAGCATCCGTTGGCGTCCGTGATGGTGACCTGGAAGAGCATCGTGGTGTCGGCCATCACCGTCGGCGCCGCGATGGTTCCGGAGTTGAGCAGGAAGGCCGGGGTCCAGGCGATGGTGAACGGTGCGGGCACGTTGTGCTGCACATCGAGCTGGAAGCCCAGTGCGTTGCACAGGGTGGTGTCCTCCGTGGCCGCGATGCTGTACGCCGTGGTCACCGCGATGGTGATCGAGGCCTGGGTGCTGCAGCCGGTCTGCGTGTCCGTGAGGGTGGCCGTGTAGGTGGTCGTCCCGCTTGGCGTGGCCACAGGGTTCGGGGCGGTGGCGCTGCTGAGGCTGCCGGCGTTGTTCCAGAGGATCTGCAGGTTCCCGGTCCCCTGCATCACGGCGTTCAACTGGCTGCTCTCCCCCTGGCACAGCGTGAGGTCACTGGCGCTGAGGATCAACGCCAATTGCGGGCCAACGGTCACGGTCACCGCATCGCTCGCCGTGCATCCGATGCTGCTGGTGGCCGTGGCGGTGTAGGTCGTGGTGGCGGTGGGGCTGGCCATGGGCGCGGCGATGGTCGTGCTGTTCAGGCTTCCGTTGTTCGGGGCCCAGCTCCATTGGATGCCCTGGCCCGAACTGGCGGTGGCCTGCAGCTGGGTCTGCCCGCCACCGCAGAGCAACACATCATTTCCAGCGTCGATGGTGAAGGCCGGGGCCACCTGCACGAACACCGGATCGCTGACCGTGCATCCCGTTCCGCTGGTGGCCTCCACGGTGTACCAGGTGTCGGCCAGGGGTGTGGCCACCGGGCTTGCGCTGGTCGGATCGTTCAGCGTGGCACCTGGCGACCACAGGAGCGGCACCCCGGTGTTGTCCACGCGGGTGAGCGTCACATTGTCCAATGCCCATACATCCTGTGCGGCACCGCTGTTGACCAGCTGGCGCCAGCGGAAGTGCGTGGCGGCGGACCATGCGGCCTGTGGGATGGCCAGGGTAAGCGGGGTGAAGGCGGGGTATTGCGACTCGTTCAAGGTTTGGATCACCGTCCAGGCCACCCCGTTCAAGCTGTATTCCACCACGACGTCCTCGCCGGGTTCGGCACCGTCACAGGGTGCCGTGCCGCCCGAGATCCATAGGCTGAAGATCAGGTTGCCGCCCTGGGGCACGCTGACGGGGGTGCTGCGTGCCTGCCTCGTGCCCGCTCCATTGAACAGGAGCGCGTTGCCGTTGACCGCCCCGCAGGTGCCGCTCACGCCACCGCCCTGCACCTGGGCCCACATCGCCGAGGTGCTGTTGTCCAGCGGATCGAAGCCGATCACCCGCTGCGTGCGGGTGCCCAGCTGCACCGCATCGCCCAGGCAGACGATGCTGTCGGCGGTGGTGGCCTCCACACTGTGCACCGTGTTCGGTGTCACCTGAACGAGCACACTGTCGGTGGCGCTGCCGCAGCCCAGTGGGCTGGTCACGTTCAGCTTGAACCACGTGGTGGTCATGGGATAGGCCACAGGGTCGGGGATGGTGGGATCGCTCACCAGGGCCGCCGGTGTCCAGTACAGTGAATAGGCGTTGGGGTCGAGGTTCGGCGTGGCGCCGAGCTGCACGGGCTGGTACTGGCAGATCTGGGCCGTGTTCGCTCCGTTGGCCGTGGCCTCCACCGACACGGGCACCTCGATACCGACGTGGAACGTGAACTCCACGGGACAAGTGGATCCCGGTGCCGTGCCGGAGACCGTGTACGTGTCGTTGGTGGTGGGGGTGAACGAGTAGCTCAGCCCGTTGGCGAGCACCACCCCCGGTGCGCTGGCGGCCTCCCACTGCGGGTTGTCCATGGGCTCGGGCGAGGTCAACGTCACCGGTCCGTTCACGCACAGCAGCGAGTCCTGCACCACCACCGGTACCTCGGTGGCGTTGGCGTTGAACGCATAGCTCTCGCCCGTGCCGAAGCCGGTGGCGTACACATGGATGCCCTGTGGGGCGGTGACGCGGTGCGTGCCCGAGGTGATCGTGCGGCTGGCATGCGACCAGGTGGGGCACGTGGCGAAGGCCGTGAAGCTGCCTGCCGGTACTGCTGTGCCATCCACGGCCACCTGGCCCACCACGGCGGTGGGCACCACCAGTTCCACCCGGTGGCCGGTGATCTGCGGTGAACTCACCGTGCTGAAGGTGGTGGAGGTGGTGGTGCGGTCGTCCGGTTCGATCACCACCATCGAGGGGTCGCCCGCGTTGGCGCAGTTGTACCCTTCATAGATCACGACCACCGAGACGGGCGCCGACGCGTTGATGCACGCGGTGCCTGCAAGTCCGTTCAGTTCGTGGGCCTGGCCGGCATTCAGGGAGATGGGCGCGCCTCCGTTCACGGTGACGCTGGTGCCGTTCTGGCCGGCAAGGACGCGTACGGTCGCATTGGAGATCCCGCCGGGCAGGAAGGTCTTGAACGAGGTGCCCCAGCGCTCCAGTGGGAGCATCTGCTCCACCACGTGGTCGCAGGCCGGGCAGCCCACCGGCACGTTGGCGCACATGCTTCCGCTGAGCACCACGAAGGGACGGCAGGGACCGCTCGCCGCTGTGGCCCGGACGCGCGTGCCCGTGAGGTCCAGCGACGACAGGGCCGATTGCACCTGATAGCTCTGGCCCTCGTCGAGCATCACCGTGAAGGGGACGCCTGCGGGCCGCCCCCCGGCGGTGTTCACGCTGGGGGTGATCTCCACTTCCGTGTCATCGGTGGTGGCCACGATGAGCAGCTCGCTCTTGTAGAATTCGTTGAACCCGGGGAGTCCCCGGTAGGCCTCGGCGAAATAGTCGGTGCCCAGCGCTTCCACCGGAAGCACCTGGGTGCCATCATGGGTGTAGCTCTGGTAGCTCACCGCAGTGACGGCCACGGGTGCGACCGCCTGGATCCGGACCCCTTTTCCGGTCACTGTTTCGGAGCCGACGTGCTCGGCGGTGTTGGGGACGTTCACCTGCACGACCCCGTTCGCCGGAACACTGAAGGCCTGGCTCCAGCCGGTCTGGGGAATGCTCACCGTGCCACTGGTGGCGGAGGGCGCGCTGATGTACAACCGCGTCTCCTGGGCACCATAGGCGTTCTGCATGAAGCCGGTCCACAGGTCCGTGCCGAGGGTCGGCATCGGGCCGTTCACCTGGGCCGATGCACTGCTCAGACACAGGACGACAAGGCCGACGACCAGTGCCGGGCGCATGTGCAGGAAGGGGGTTCGGGCGGTCATGTCCACCGAAGAGCGGGGTGGTTCGCGCCGTGCATACGGGATCCACCGGTCAAGGTTCCCGGCCTGGAACGGCGAAGGGCCGGGAGAACCCCGGCCCTTCGCAGCAACGGTCGCCCGTCGTCAGCGGATCAGGGTCACATGGCCCACGCTCTCCTTCTCCGCGCCGATCATGCCGTTCACGTCCTCGATGAAGCGGTACTTCAGCTTCCACACGTACACGCCGTCCTGGACGTCCGTGCCGTTGCGCTTGCCATCCCATCCCACTTCCGCATCCTTGCCGGCGAAGATCTCCTCGCCCCACCGGTCGAAGATCTTCATCTCCATGGTGGCAATGTTGTAGCCGCTCGGCATGAACAGGTCGTTCACCCCGTCACCGTCCGGCGTGAAGCTGTTCGGCACGAAGCACTGCGGAGGGCAGTACTCCACCACTTCGATCGAGTCGGTGATGGTGCAGTTCAGCGGGGTGGTGATGTCCACGATGTACCAGCCGTAGGTGTTCACCTCGATGGTCTGGGTCTCCTCGTCGGTGCTCCACAGGTAGGTGCAACCGGGGTTTCCGGCATCCAGGAGGGTTTTCTTCGGCCAGTAGTCCAGGCAGATCACCTGCTCCTCCTCGGTGATGATGTTCGGCAGGGGGTTGAAGACCACCTCCACGGTGTCGCGCGTGGTGCAATACCCGTTGAACACGTCCACCCACACCTGTTGCGTGGTGGTGACGAAGGTCGTCTGCGTCAGGGCGCCGTTGCTCCAGATGAAGGCCTGGCCGGGGTTGCCCGCGTTCAGGTCCATGGTGTCGGTGTCGCACAGCGCCGTGTCCGGACCAAGGTCCACGATGGGGAAGGGGATGATGTCGATCACCGCATCGGCGGAATCGACGCACCACGTGGGCGTGGTCACCACCACCGAGTAGGTCGCGCTCACGCTGTCCACCTGGATGGCCTGGGTGGTCTCACCCGTGCTCCAGAGGTAGCTGCTGCCCGCGTTGCCCGCGTCCAGGGTGATCGTCTCGCTGATGCACACCGTGGTGTCGCGCAGATCGATCACCGGCAGCGGATCGAACACGACGTTGATGCTGTCGGTGTTCACACAATCGTTCCCATCCGTCACCTCGACCCAGTACAGGTCGTTCGTGCTCACCGTGATGGCCTGCGTGACGGCAGTGGTGTTCCACAGGTACTGGCTGCCGGGGTTGCCGGCGTCCAGGGTCCAGTTCTGTCCGATGCACAGCGAGGTGTCGGGCCCGAGGACGATCACCGGCAGGGGGTCCACCGTCACGTTGGTGGTGAAGGTGGCCTGGCAGCCGAGCGTGTCGGTGATGACCACGGTGTAGGCACCCGCCGCGGAGACGGTGATGGTCTGTGTGGTGGCGGTGGTGCTCCAGGCATACGTGCTGCCCGGGTATCCTGCATCGATCACCATGCTCTGGCCCGCGCACAGCGACGAGTCCGAGATGAAGGTGAGGTCGTCGAAAGGAACGTTGATGTTCACCGTGTCACGGGCCGAACAGCCCAGGGCATCCTGCACCACCACGATGTACTGGGCGGTGGAGTCGAACGTGATCACCGGGTTCGCGGTGTTGGCCCCCACGAGCTGGTTCGTCGGGGTCCAGCTGATGATGGCCCCCGGCACGTTGTGCTGCACGTCAAGGACGAAGCCCACCGGATCGCAGAGCGAGGTGTCCGGGGTGGCCTCCACGACGTAGGCCGTGCTCACCGTGATGTCAATGTCCTCCGTCAACACGCATCCGCTGATGGTGTCCGTCACGGCCAGCACATAGGTGGTGGTGGTCAACGGCGTGGCCGTGGGATCTTGCACGGTTGCGTCGCTCAACGAGCCGGCAGGCGTCCAGCTGTACACCAGGTTGGTGGTGTTGCCGGCGATGGTGGCGTCGAGCAGGGTGCTTTCCCCCTGGCACAGGTCGTCATCCGGTGTGGTGATCGTCAGCCCCAGCAGTTGGTTCACGGTGATGGTCACGCTGTCGGTGGCGCTGCAGCCCTGGCCGGTGGTCACCGTCACGAAGTACTCCGTGGTGGTGGCCGGTGTGGCGATGGGTGATTGGACGAAGGTGGCCGAGAGCGTGCCGTTGTTCGGGGTCCATGTCCAGGTGTGGTTGGTGCCCGAGCTTGGCGCGGCGTTCAGCTGGATGCCGCCCAGGTCGCAGATCGCGGTGTCCGGGGTCATGGCGATGCTGAACGGCGCACCCACCTCGATGTATACCGAGTCCTGATAGCTGCACTGGGTGCCGGTGAGGGTGCTCTGCACATAGTACCACCCCGTGCTGGTGGGGTAGGCCATCGGGTTGGTGATGTTCGCCGCGCTCAGGGTGGCGGCGGGCGACCAGTTGATCGTGAGCCCCGTGGTGCCTTGGGCGCCGATGGCGACGTTGTCCAGGCTCCAGTTGTCGTTGCCGGGGCCGCTGCTGGCCAGCTGCCGCCAACGGAAGAGGGTGGCTCCCGTCTGCGCGGCAGGGGGAATGGGGTAGCTCACCGTGGTGAAGTTCGGGTAGAGGTACTCCCAGAGGGTGGCCATCACGGTCCACGCACCACCGCCGTTCGTGGAGTATTCCAGCACCACGTCCTCGCCCGGGTCCGCATCGTCGCAGGGCGGGGCCGCCGCCCCGATCTTGATGGCGAAGCTCACACTGCCGCCATTGATCACGTTCATCGCACCCGTGGTGGCCTGCCGCGGATTCACGCCGTCGAAATAGAGCGCATCGCCGAACACCGATCCGCAGGCATTGCTGATGGTTCCGCCCTGGATCGAGCTCCACATCGGCGAGAACACCAGGTCGAAGGGGTCCTCGGCGATGATCTGGTGCACCTGCAGGTCCAGCTGCGAGGAATCACCCAGGCACAGGGCGTCCACGGCCGTGCTGGCCTCGTAGAGCAGGATGTCGCCCTGGATCACGTCGATGTACACGCTGTCCAGGCTCACGGCGCACCCGTTCAGGGTGCTCACGCTCACATAGAACCAGCCGCTCTGCGTGGGCGTGGCGATCGGGTTCTGCAGCGATCCATCGTTCAACTGCGGGTCCGGCCACCAGTTGTAGAGGTAGGTGCCGGGTGGGTCCACATCCACGTTCAACTGCACCGTCTCATACTCGCAGATCGTGATCGAGGCCGGTGAAGGCACCCCATTGGCGGAAGGTGTCAGCAGCGGCGGCGTGTCCACTTCCACGCTGAAGAAGTACTGCTCCTCGCACTGGCTCAGGTTCTCATAACCCGTGACCACGTACACGTCACTCCCGGGGGGCGTGAAGGTGTAGGAGAACCCGTAGTGCAGGGTGTCCGTCGGGTCGGAGATCACCGTCCAGAACGGGTTGAAGAGCGGGTTGGGCGGGGCCAGGGTCAGCGTGCCGGTGCTGTCCACACCGCAGAACACCGAGTCGATGTTGATGGGCGGCAGCGGGGTGAAGGAGCCCACCGAGTAGGCGTAGCTCTCCGCACTGCCCATGCCGTACACATAGGCCGACAGGCCACCCGGGCAGGTGAGCGTGTGGCTTCCCTGGGTCAGGGGCACGCTGGCATAGGCCGCTGTGGGGCAGGCCGGGTAGGCCGTGAAGCTGGCCGCCGGCACCAGCACACCGTCCAGGGAGACCTGGTTGATGTTCGCCGTCTCCGTGATGATGTTCAGGTAGTGGTTCGTGATCACCGTGGACGACACCGTGCTGAAGGTGATGTTGTCGATCTGCTGCTCCTCGGCGTTCAGGATCAGCAGCGCAGGGTCGCCGTTGCCGCTGCAGGTGATGCCCTCCATGAGCTGCGCCACGCTGAAGGGCACGTTGCCCTCGAAGCAGGCCGCCTGTCCGTAAGCGTTCACCTCGGTGAACTGTCCGGCGTTCAGGTTGATGGGCGGACCACCGTTCACCGTCACCACCGTGCCGTTCTGATCGGCCAGGATGCGGTATGTGTAGCCCGTGGTGGTGGAGTAGGGGACGGAATAGTACTTCCGGCCCCACACGTTCCTGGGCAGGTTCTGTTCCACCACGTGGTCACAGGCGTAACAGCCGGTGGGGATGTTGGTGCACACCGAACCGCTGAAGACCGCGAACGGCCTGCAACTACCGCTCTGCGCCGTGCCGATGATGGTCGTGCCCGTGAAGTCGTCCGTCACGTTCGTGCCTGCGGCCTTCACCTGGTAGGTCTGCCCGGAGTCCAGCTGCACTGTCCACGGCACACCGGCCACGTGGCCGCCCTCGGTGTTCACCGTGGTGGTGATCTCCACCTCGGTGTCATCCTGGGTGGAGACGATCAGGAACTCGGAGGCGAGGCCCGCCACACCGGATAGACCGCCGTACGCGTGGATCCGGTATTCGGTGCCCAGGGACTGCACGGGATACACCGTGGTTCCGTCCGCCGTGTACTGCTCGAAGTTGATGGCGAACACCGCCACCGTGTCCTGCGTCTGCACCAGCACCGACTTGTTGTCGATGATGTCCGATTGATAGTGCATCGCAGTGGCGATGGGGATCGTCACGGTGGTGGTGACGTTCGGGCTCACGTTGAACGCCTGCGTCCAGCCCACGAGCGGCATGGTCACCACGCCCACCGTGGCCACGGGAGAACTGATGAAGATGTCCAGGCTCTGGGTGGGGTTGCCCTGGTAGTTCTGCATGAAACCGAGCCAGAACTCCTTGCCCATCGTAGGCACCACACCCTGGCCATGGACCTGGCCCAGGCTCAGCACCGCCACCACGGGCAGTGCGCGCAGAAAGGATCGCATCATCATCGTCAGGTTCGTTCGGGTCTCAAAGGTCGGTCGGTGCTGAAAGGTACCGCAGGGAACGGGAACCGGTCGTGCACAGCCGCTGGTGGACCGACTACATGACGCGAAGGGTCCGCCCGGCGTTGCCAGCCGCACAAAAACATCTCAGGGGAGCGCCCAGTTCACCTCCAGGTCCCAGCCGGCGCGCACGTTCACGGGCTCGGGATGGGTGAGCACGGGTTCCGGCAGAGCGCCCTCCCGCCAGCGTCCGGGGTCCCAGCGGCCGTTCCCATTAAGGTCTCGCACCACGCGGATGGCGTAGGTGCCGGCGGTGAGCCCCTCCCACAACACGCTTTGCGGCCCGCCGGAGAGCGGTTGCCGGCGCACGGCCCGCCCCTGGGCATCCTGCAGCAAGGCGATCAGGGCCTCCTCGGGTCCGCCGACGAACGTGAGCTTCAGGCTGCCGAAGGTGGCCGGGTCAGGTGCCGTCAGGGCCACCGTGGTGCTGTCGTTCCAACCGCCATACAGGTCGTGTACGGCCTTGGGTTTCAGCAGGATGGAGCCCGTCCGGCCGGCCTGGGGCCCGGCCTTCGGCCTGATCCAAAGCACGCGTCGGTCGGTCGTATCCCGCTCCACTGCGAAGTGCACGCTGTCCGCCCCCGGGCCGGTGGCCTCGATCCGGTCCGTGTCCACCCGGTCGATCGGACGGGAGGCGCGCAGGGGCACCCCCTTGGGCCCGGGGCCTCCCGCGCGCAGCACCAGGTTGAAGGGGGGGCGAGGCGGCCTGCGATAGGTCACCGTGTCCGCCGGGGCGGTATCCGGCCTCAGGATCACGCGCACGCCGTGCAGCAGGGTGGTGTCCTGCGGCCACGCCAGCACCGTGTCCCTTCCGAGGCCCCACTCCAAGGTCCAGGCGGGACGGGGACCTTCCGCCGGGGTGCGCACCGAGAGGCTGTCCACCGGCTTGCTGAAGACCAGCTGCAGCGCGCCTTCCGGCAGCACCCGGTCTTCCATCACCTGCGGCTGAAGGCCCGGCTCGCGGTACAGCTCCAGCACATGGAGGGCGCTGTCGCCGGGCAGCGCCACCACCACGGTGTCGAAGGCGATCTCCTCACCGGGCAGGTCGTAGCGCAGGTTGCCGTTCATGTCGCGCAGCGCGCGCAGGGCGTAGCGGCCACCGGCCAGGTAGCGCAGCCTGAAGCGGCCCTCGGCATCGGTGCGGGCGATGTAGCGCGGGCGGCCGGTGGTGAAGGCCGCGGTGTCACCTTCCGGGTAGAGCAGGACGGCCACGGCCTTTTCAGGCATCCCGGTGTAGGCGTGGCGCACCGCTCCGGTCACCTCCAGGCTGTCCACCGCTTCGCCCGTGGCCACCACGTGCACCAGCTCGTCCGCGGCATTGCCTTCGGTGAGGTCCACCACGGCCGGGCCCAGGTTGATCACGTAGGTGGTGTTAGGCAGCAGCGGGCCGGGCAGGTCGATCCGCACCTCCCGTGGACCGGTGCGGGTCACCTCCAAGGGGAGCTCCAAAGGCGGGGACACCACCACGTTCTCGCGCACCTTGCGCAGGTCGATCCGCTCGTCGAACCGCAGGGTGATGGCCCCGCCCGTGAAGCCCGTTGTGCCGCTCGGTGGTTCGGCGGACACCAACTGGGGTGGATCCTCATCCTTGGGGCCGCCGGTGGGGTCGCGCACCTGGGCACAGGCTGCTAGGAACACCACCAGGGCGGTCGCCGCGTGCCGGCTCATTCGAAGAGGGGTTCCAGCAGGGCACCCACCTGCGCCAGGGCATGGGCATCCACCTCGCTGAAGTCGTTCAGCGTGCTGCTGTCGATGTCGAGCACGGCGGCCACGTGCCCGTGCCGGTCGCGCAGGGGCACCACGATCTCCGACCGGCTCAGGGGGCTGCAGGCGATGTGCCCGGGGAACTGCTCCACATCGGGCACCACCACCGTGCGTTCCTGTTGCCACGCCGTCCCGCACACGCCCTTGCCGAAGCCGATGCGCATACAGGCCACCGGCCCTTGGAAGGGACCCAGCACCAGCTCGGCGCCCAGCACGCGGTAGAAACCGACCCAGTGCCACCCGAAGGCCTGGTGCAGGGCGGCGCTCACGTTGGCCATGGCGGCGATGGGGTCGCGTTCGTCCGCCAACAGCGCGCGCAATTGGGGCATCAGAGCGGCGTAGAGCGACACCCGGTCCGTGGTGGCCGGCAGTGAAAGCGTGGTCTCCATGCGGGGGAAAGGGCCGCAAAGGTATCGGAGGTGGCGGGGTGGACGGTCACGCCGTCGCCGCCGTGCATACGCTCACCCGCAGGTCGGGCACGCGCAGCAAAGCACGGATGCAGCCTTCCAGGGTGGCGCCGGTGGTGATCACATCATCCACCAGCAGCACATGCGCACCGGCGAGCGAGCGTGTATCACCGAGCTCGAAGGCTTCCTTCACGTTGGTCCAGCGTTCCCAGCGGCCTTTGCGGGTCTGGGTGGTGGTGCGCACCACACGCATCAGCCCCTGGTCGGGCATGCGCAGGGGCCACAATTCGCGAAAGCCGTCGACCAGCACCTGGCTCTGGTTGTAGCCGCGCTCGCGCAACCGCTGCGGGTGCAGCGGCACGGCCAGCACGTGGTCCACGGTGGCGAAGCGGGGGCTGGCGCGCAGGGCTTCGGCCATCCACCGGCCCAGTTCGAGCCCCACGGCGTGGTCACCCTGGTACTTGAGGCGGTGCAGCATCCGCTGGGTGCGGCCTCGGCGGTTGAACTGGAGCAGGGCCGCGGCGGCCTCCACCACCACCTTGCCATGGAAGAGCCGTTCCACGCGGTTGTCCGCCTGCAGGTGCATGCCGGTGCGCGGCAGGTCCAGCACGCACGGCAGGCACACGGCCTTTTCGTGCGTCATCAATGGGCGGTCGCAGGCGCTGCATCGGCGGGGAAGGAAGAGCTCGGCCGCGTCCAGCAGCCACTGTCCGATCCCCATCGTCGTTGGTTGGGCCATCCCGGTCGACGTGTTGATAATTGCCATCGAAAGCCCTGAAGACCCCGAAGCACGGGGGTAATTTAGCCGCCTGAGCCCGAACCCCCATGGACCAGACCTCCAGCCCCTCCCAGCCCGCCAAGCCCCGCTCCAACGTCGCCCTTCTGGCTTTGGTGGTGCTGCTGCTCATCAGCAACGTGGTGATGCTCTATCTGCTCATGCAGAGCAAGCGCCAGGAGGAGGTGACGCAGGGTGAGGTGGTGAAGGTGACCAGTGAGAAGGAGAACGTGACGCGCATGCTGGAGGACATGCTCGCACAATATGATACCCTGGAGACCGAGAACGAGCAGTTGAACGTGGAGATGGAGGCCCAGAAGCAGCAGATCGAGAACCTGCTGGAGCAGGTGAAGAAGGGCAACTACAGCCTCGCCAAGGCGCAGAAGGAGGCCGCCACCCTGCGCAAGATCATGAAGGGCTATGTGGCCACGATCGATTCGCTCAATCAGGTGAACCTGCAGCTCACGGCCGACAAGGCCAACCTGACGCAGGAGCTGGGGACCGTGAAGGGACAGAAGGACGCGCTGGAGCAACAGACCGCCGAACAGCAGGCGCTCATCGCCAAGGGCTCGGTGCTCACGGCCACCACCATGAGCGCCGGCGCCGTGATGCTGCGCAACAACGGGAAGCAGGTGGACACCGACCGCGCCAAGAAGGCCGAGATGGTGAAGTGCTGCTTCACCATCGGGGAGAACCGGGTGGCCCGCGCCGGCGACAAGACGCTCTACATGCGCATCATCAGCCCGGACGGCCAGGTGCTGCCGGCCAGCGAGTCCAACAACCGCTTCCAGTTCGAGGGCGTGGAGGGCGAGTTCAGCGTGAAGCGTGAGGTCAATTACCAGGGCGTGCCGGTGGATGCCTGCATGTTCTGGACCGCCAGCGGCGAGATGCGCACCGGCCAGTACATCGTGGAGGTGTACGAGGGCGGGGGCAAGGTGGGGCGCGCCACCTTCGACCTGAAGTAGGCCGCTTCCAGCGCTCAGAAGAAGGCGCGGATCTGCGCGCCACCCACGTGCACAGCAGGCGTGTTCTCGCTCTTGCGCCCGTTGTAGGTGATGTCCACCTGCAGGTTCTGGTTCAACCGCCGCTGGATGCTGAGGCTCCAGGTCCAGTTGGTGCCCACCTTCAGGCCGCCGAGCATCTCGTTGCCCAGGCTGGTGTTGGGGTCACCGTCGTAGCGGATGTCCACCAGGTCCAGGTTCAACTGGATGCTGCCCTTGCCGGCGGTGTTCCAGCGGGCTTCCAGCCCCAGGTTCTGCACGGTGGCGGCCTCGCCACCCAGTTCTTCACGGTTCAGTTTGTCGGTGTAGCGGTAGCTCAAGGCTGCGCGCAGGTCGGTGTTGGGCCTCCAGGTGATCCGTGGCCGCGTGGTGTACTGGCGGATGCTGTACGTACGGCCGCTCAACAGGTCCGAGGCGTTGGCCACCCGCCCGGCCTCTCCCTCCAGGTCCGCGGTCCACTGCTGGGTGGTGTTCCAGCGGATGCGCACCTGGTTCAGTTCGCGCAGGCGTGATTCGAAGCCGTTCAACAACAGGGTCTTCGTGCGGTCGCTCTGGAAGGTGTGGTCCACGCTCCACTTGGGGCTCGTGCGGTCGTAGAACAGGGTGTTGCGCAGCGAGCTCGTGAAGGCGGTGAGCAGCGTATCCGCCGGATCGATGCGGAAGGGGTCGAGCGCCTGCCCCAGGTCGGCGGTGCTCGTCTTGCGGTCACTGCGGAAGGAGGCCAGGTCGGAGAACTTGGCGATGAACCGGCGGATGCCCGTGCGCCCGCCCCAAGCCACCGACGGCCGCAGGTCCAGCGAGGCGCTCAGCTGATTGCTGAAGGTGCGCGAGTAGGTGTTGCTGGGCACGAACACCCGCACGTAGTTGGCCTCGTAGCCGAAGTTGGCCTGCTCGAACTCGTTGAGCTCCTTGAGGCCGTTGCCGTTGTAGTCGTTCCAGATGTACAGGCCCTGCCCGGCGGGCACCTCCACATAGAGGAACTCGCGTTGCTGCTCCAGCCCCGACCCCAGCTCATAGAACAGGTCCCACACGGCCACCCCCTTGCCCAAGGTGAGGTCGTGGTCGATGCGCATCAGGTAGGTGTCCTCCGGCCGCTGAGCGGTGAGGGTGCTGTCCACGATGCGGAGCTGCCGGTAGGTGAAGGTGGTGGCCAGCCGGTGGCGCGCATCGCGGCCCACGCCCAAGGTGGCCGTTCCGGCCGTGGCCACCGTGCTGCGCGCGAGCCCGCCGTCGCGCAGGCCCTGGTCGTAGCGCTGGCCGCCGCCCACGCGGAAGGTGGTGCGGGCCGTGTCCCGGCTCTGGATGAAGGCCTCCCAGTCGTAGAACTGGTAGCTGCCGGCCAGCAGCGCCGACCCCGTGTCCGCCCGAAAGCGGTTGCGTTCGTGCTCATCCTGCAGGCCGATGGTGAACCAGCGCATGCGCCGCGCCAGCCGGGCCTTGTGCCGCAGGAATTCGGTGCGCACCGGGTCCGTGGTGGTCAACAGGCTGGCGGTGCCGGTGAGGTCGAAGCGGCCCGGGTGCAGGTCGCTGATCAGGTCGTGGCGCCATCCGGCATACCGGTCGCGGACCTGGAAGGTGTTGATCACGTAGCGCAGCCGCCCGGCCTTGCCCGCCCGAAGGCCCACACCCAGGCCGGCCAGCAGTTGGTCGCCGTCGAGCGGACGGCCCACGGCGTTCCAGTTGCGCTCGAACTCCACCGCACGGTACCGCTCCACGGGGGTGAAGGAGGCGGTGAGCGCCTCGGTCTCCAGCCCCAGTTCCAGCGCCCAGGTGCTGTCGGCCGCACGCAGGGGGATGGCCTGGTCCGCCTTGACCCGTGCGGCGAAGGCCTGGTCGTCCGCCGCATCCCGGCCGCTGAAGGTGTTGCGGTCATAGCGGCCGTAGGCCAGTTCGGTGCTCAGCCTCAGCCCGCCGGCGGTGCTGTGGTCCGCGCCCAGGGTCACCACCTGCTGGGAGCGGGGCGGGATCAGCACACGCACCGGGGCATGGTCACCGCGCCGCACGATGGCACCGCCCACCGTGTCCGGCGCCACCCAGCGGAACACCCGGCCGTTGGGCGTGAACTCCTGCTGCACATAATCGCCCAGCCCGGCTCCGACGGTGGAGAAGGTGATGCGGTACCGCGCGCTGTCCGGTGAGGTGCTGTACACGTACACCGGGCTGTAGCCCAGGGAGTCCACCGCCTTGTACAGCACCTGGTCGGCGTTGTAGGCCACGGTGTCCACCCCGGGTGCCACGGCGGCCAGGGGATCGTCGCCCGCTTCGGCCAGGGCCAGTTGCTCTTCGTCCGTGAGGTCCTGTTGCAATGGCTGCCCCTTGTGATCCTGCTCGCTGAACACATTGAGCCGAAGGGTCGTCCGGCCACGCGTCCAGGTGTCGTCCAGCCGCACCAGCGTGCGCATGTAGTTGCGGTCCGAGTACTGGAACTCCACGGTGATGCGGCGGTCCTTGGTGATCAGGCGGCGGGCGGTGAAGGTGAGCTCCGCGGTGTTGTAGTCGATCACGTAGTCGTTCTCCTGGCCGCGCACCAGTTGCTGGCCGTCGATGAAGACACGCTCGGTGCCCGAGAGGATGATGATGAAGGTCTCACCGGCATCGCCGCGCAGCCGGTAGGGGCCCTGAACGCCTTCGACCCCCTGGATGACATTGCGCGCGAACTTGCCCTTGGAGATCGCGACGGAGGTGCCCAGCGCATTGGTGGCCTTCGCACCCTTCATGCGGGTGTTGAACGAGAGGCCCTTCGACTTCTTGAGGTAGGTGAGGAAGTGGCTGTTCGGGCGCTGAAGCACGAAGTCGCCGGCGATCAGCTCCCAGTTCTCCTCGAACAGCTTGATGAACACCTGGTCGAAGTCCTGCAGCTCCAGGGTGTTCCCCTCGGCTTGGATGGGGATGTTGTTGTCCGTGATCGAGGCCTGCACCTGGATGCGGTCCGTGATGCGGCCGCTGAGCTCCAGGTTCAGCGAGGAGTTCACCGACAGGTCCTGGTTGTTGCCGAAGAGGATGCCGCGCGAGATGCTGCCGCTCTTGTTGAGGCCGGCGTTGCCGAAGAGGTCCTCGCGCTGCGAGGGCGCCTCGTACTTGAAGGGGTCGCGCCGGTCGGGGTCCTCGCTCAGCAGCCGCATGCGGTCCTTGTGCCGCCGTTCGCCGGCGAAGAGCAGGGGCCACACCCGGTACCGGGCGATGAGCGTGTCGCCGACCGCGCCGCCGATCACCCAGAGCCTGGCGCGGTAGGGGTCGAGCCGGTGGTCGGTGGACGGCATCTCGGCGCCTGCCCGCCACAGGGAAAGGCTGCCCGGTGCGATGCTCAGGGTGTCGAGCACAAGGGTGTCGCCGGTGAGCACGATGCTGCGCGTGCGCCGGTTGTCACCGGGGCCCTGACCCAGGACCTGCAGCGCCGGCACCAGCACCAGCAGCAGGGGCAGGAGCACGACCCCCCGGGAACGGGCCGGACGCGGTGCGGTGGTGGTAGGGTGGCGCCCCAAGGGCGGAAAATTACCCAGCCCGTTCACGCAGCCGGTGCCCATCAAGATCCGATCGTTGATGAGCGGCCCGGAGGCCGCTGACCTTCCACTGAGGGCCCGGGTACATTTGGCCGGTGACCTTGGAGAACGCACGGAACCCGTGGCTGTTGTGCACCGCGGCCCTGGCCCTGCTGATGGCCTGCGGCGGCGACGGTGAGGACCGCGTTCGGCGCGTTCAAGGCGGCAAGCAGTACGGCGGGGTCTTCAACATGAACGAGGACGGCGGGGTGCGCAGCATCTTCCCGCTTCATCTCTCCCAGGCCGCCGAGCATCGCATCGCCTCGCAGATCTATCAAGGCCTGGTGCGCTTCGATCCGGCCGACCTGAAGGTGCTGCCCTGCCTGGCCGAACGCTGGGAGGTGGATGCCGACGCCACCACCTTCACCCTCCACCTGCGCAAGGACGTCCGCTTCCACGCGGATCCGGCGCTGACCTCCGAGGACGACCGCCTGGTGGACGCGGAGGACGTGCTGTACTGCTTCCGCGCGTTGTGCACGGCCGACCCTGAGAACCGCATGTTCTGGCTGTTCCAGGACAAGGTGCTCGGCGCCAACACCCACTATGCGAACACCGCCGCCGGCGGCGACCGGGAAGCGCCCATCGCCGGGCTTGAGGTGCTTGATCGGCACACCTTCCGCATCAAGCTGGCCCACCCCAACGCCGGTTTCCTGCAGGTGCTGGCGCACCAGGGCTGCTGGATCTATCCGCGGCAGCTGGTGGAGGCCTACGGCGATGACCTGATGGCGCACGCCATCGGCACGGGACCGTTCAAGTTGCGCACCTATTCGCCGGCCGAGGCCTTCGTGCTGGAGCGCGACCCCGATCACTGGGACCGCGACGAGCATGGCAACCCGCTACCCTTCCTCGATGCCGTCCGCATCACCCTCGACCCCGACAAGAACAAGGAGCTCGAGGCCTTTCTGGCCGGGCGCCTGTCCTGCCTCACCGAACTGCCGGTGGACCGCCTCGGCCTGGTGAAGGACTCGGTGGATGCGGCGGGCAGGAAGCGGTTCATCCTCCAGTCCGTCCCTGGCTCGGCGGTGCAGTTCTATGGGTTCAACCTGCACGCCCCCCCGTTCGAGGACCCCCGGGTGCGCCGGGCCTTCAGCCTCGCGATCGACCGGCGCTATCTGGTGGACAGTGTGCTGGGCGGGCTGGCCGTGCCCGCCGAGCATGGCTTGGTGGCGCCCGGCCTGTCCGGTTATCCGTACGACGCTGTGGCCGGGCACCGGTTCGATCCCGAGGCGGCGCGGGCGCTCCTGGCCGAGGCCGGCTTCCCCGGTGGGAGGGGCTTTCCCCAGGTGGTGCTGAACGCCAGCCCTGGCTTTGGGTACATCCAGGTGGCGGAGGCCGTGCAGGACATGCTGCAGCGCCATCTCGGCGTGCCCCTCATCCTGTCCGTACTGCCCATGGACCAGCACTACACGTCCATCGAGCGCGGACGCGCACGCTTCTGGCGCGAGGGCTGGGTGGCCGACCTTCCGGACGCCGAGAACTTCCTCTCCCTGCTGTACGGCAAGAACGCCCAGGCCGACACGGCCCTGCCCACCTACCTGAACACCACCCGCTATGCCGATGCGCGCTTCGACTCCCTGTTCGCCGAGGCGCAGCGCACCGTGGATGACGCCCGGCGCATGCAGCTCTATGCTGCCGCGGAGAACAAGGCCATGGCCGATGCGCCGGTGACCCCGCTCTACCACGAGCGTACCATCCGGTTGCTGCGACCCGATGTGCGGGACATGCCCCTGAACGCGATGGACCTGCGCGACCTGGGCCGCGTGTGGTCCGATCCCGGCGTCAGCCGCTGAACCGGTCCCCCGCCACTTCCGTGGCGATGAAGCGGTGCACCAGCTGCTTGGCGAGCGGCATGAAGGTCTCGATGTGCGGCACCTCCCAGTCGCATTCGAAGCCGAAGGTGGCCGGCACCGGCAGGTGCGGCCGGCCGGCGATGAGCTCCGCGCGGATCACCTCGTACGTGGTGCGGAGACCCAGGGGCCGGCTGCCTAAAAAATGGGTCACCACGCTTCGCCAGTGCAGGTCCACGTCGGCGTCGCGCAGCAACGAGACCGAGTACGTGTAGATGCGTGCCTCACGGCCCTGGCGAAGCAGCAGGTAGCCCGCGCGCGGATCGAGCGGAAGCACCCCCACCGACCCGAACTGGATGTGCTCGCGGATGCGCTCGCGCAGCTCGCTGCCCTGGGCCAGGTGGTCGCGCAGTTCCGGAACGGCATCGTCGATCACCTCATCGATCACCCCCAGCGCACCGGTCGGCTCGGGCAGCGGGGCATACGCCACCGTGCCCTTGCGCGGGTCGAGCCCGGTGATGTCCCGTGGCATGGTGGCCCGCAGAACCTCCGCGCGCTGCTGCAGTTCGAGCAGGTCGTTCAGGTGGTCGGCCACATCCAGCAGGTAGGGGTAGAGCTTGCGCTCGGCGAACCGCTGCCGGACCCGTTGCAGGTAGGCCAGCAGGGTGTAGTGCTTCAATTCCCGGTCGATCGCCGGGATCAGGATCCAGTCCTTGGGCAGCTGGGCTTGGGCCATGGCTCGTACGATGAACGGCGTGTTCACAAAAAAGGTTGCGCCCTGGTGATGGCGCACACGGGGGGCGGGACCTTTGTGTGAACCGAAAGGTAATGTCATGAAGCTTCGTTCCATCGCCCCGGCCGCCCTCGCCTTCACCCTGTTGTTCACCGCCTGCGTGCCGCAGCGCAAGTACGAGGAGCTCCAGTCCTCCATGGACGCCATGCGCACCGAATCCGAGGCCGCGCTGGCGAAGGCGCGTGACGCCCAGGCGACCCTGGACGCCCAGGCCAACGAGATGAGCGACCTGAAGCGTCGCGTGAAGCTCCTGGAGCAGGACACCACCACGCTGGGCACCTCCCTGCGGAAGATGCAGCAGCAGTACGACAAGATCAATGCACTGAACGACGAGCTCCTGGACAAATACAACAAGCTCCTCGCGGGCGACCGCAGCGAGAACCGCAAACTGCTCACCGATCTGGAGGCCCTGCGCCTCGACCTGCAGAACAAGGAGGACTCCATCGCCCGCAGCAGCAAGCGCCTGGCCGAGCGCGAGGCGCGGTTGTCGGAACTGCAGTCCGAGCTGGACCGCAAGGACGCGGCCATGCGCGACCTGAAGGACCGTGTGAGCCGGGCGCTCACCGGGTTCGAGGGCAAGGGCCTCACCGTGGAGCAGCGCGACGGGCGCATTCACGTGAGCCTGGAGAACAAGCTGCTCTTCCCCAGCGGAAGCGCCACGGTGGACAAGCAGGGGCGCGACGCCCTGGTGAAACTGGCCAAGGCCATCGAGTCCGACCGCGACATCAGCATCCTGGTGGAGGGCCACACCGATACGGACATGATCCTGCCGGGCAGCACCTACAAGGACAACTGGGAGCTCAGTGTGGAACGCGCCACGAGCGTGGTGCGCATCCTCCAGGAGGGCAGCGCGATCGAACCACGACGGATCACGGCGGCGGGGCGGAGCGAGTTCGTGCCGGTGGACCCGGCCGATAAATCGAAGAACCGCCGCATCGAAGTGATCCTCACCCCGGACCTCACCGCGCTGTACAACCTGGTCAAGGACTGACCCGGCCTTGGGCCCTCGCCGCGAACAATGTCCCGGGGACGGCGGTCTACTTTTGCAGCATGAGCCGCCTGACGCCGGAGCTGGACCCGCTCCCCTTGGACCAATGGGGTCTGGGTTTGGAGCGTCCGCTGCACATCGCGGGGCCGTGCAGTGCCGAAAGCGAGGAGCAGGTGATGGCCGTGGCTGCAGGCATCCGGCGGCATGCCCCTGGTGTACGGGTGTTGCGCGCGGGGGTGTGGAAGCCGCGCACACGGCCCGGCGCCTTCGAGGGGGCCGGCGAGCCCGCGTTGCGCTGGCTGCGTTCCGCGGCCGATGCCACCGGACTGCTGGTGGCCACCGAAGTGGCGACACCCCACCACGTGGAGGCCGCGCTCAAGGCGGGGATCGACCTGCTCTGGGTGGGCGCCCGCACCACGCCCAATCCGTTCAGCGTCCAAGCCATCGCCGACGCCCTTGCCGGGGTGGACGTGCCCGTGCTGGTGAAGAACCCCATCAACCCGGACCTGCCCTTGTGGGTGGGTGCGCTGGAGCGTCTGCACCGCGCTGGCATCCGCCGCATGGCCGCCGTGCACCGCGGATTCAGTTGGTCGGGGCACACGCCGTTCCGCAACACCCCGATGTGGGAGTTCCCCATCCGGCTGATGGCCGCCTGCCCGGGGCTGCCCATGGTGTGCGACCCCAGCCACATCGCCGGCCACCCCGACCGGCTTGCCGATGTGGCCCAGCAGGCGCTCGATCTCAACTTCAGCGGGCTGATGGTGGAGGCGCACCCCGATCCGGAGCACGCCCTGAGCGATGGCGATCAGCAGGTGACCCCTGAGGCCTTGGGCGCGCTTCTGGCCGGTCTGGCGCATCGCGAAGCAGCCCCGGGCCCCCGGTTGCGCGATCTTTTGGACGAACTGCGCGATCAGATCGACCAACTGGACGCGGACATCGCCCAGAAGCTCGCCGAGCGCCTGGACATCGCCGAACGCATCGGGTTGTACAAGAAGGAGCACAACGTGGCCATCCTGCAGCCCGAGCGCTGGGAACGCATCATGGCCGCCCAGCACGACCTCGGCCGCCGATCGGGCCTTAGTGCGGCCTTCATCGAAGCCTTCATGAACGCCGTCCACCAGGAGAGCATCCGACGACAGACCGAAGCCTGGGAACGCGCCCTCGAACCCGCGGCAGGATCCTAAGCACCTGCCAACGATCAGTTGTCCGGCCTGCGGTAGCCGCCTAGCTTTGGGGGATCCGCAAGGAACCGAACCACCCAACCACGAACCTTCACATGGTCCATCGTTACTCATCCGCGGCGGCGCTCCTGTTGTCCGCGACCGGGCTTATCGCGCAGCCCGTGTTCACCAACCAGTCGACCAACCTGTCGCACAACGCAAGCAGCGGAGGTTGCATGGCGGTGGTGGACATGGACTTCGACGGGCTGGATGACATCGTGCAGCTCGACATGAGCAAGCATGTGTACATCCTGTACCAGAACCCCGACCACTCCTTCACCACGATCGATTACGGGGTGGTGGACGGCAGCAACCAATGGGGCTGGGCCATCGCTGACATGGACCGCAGCGGCCACAAGGACATCATGAGCGGCGTGTCCGTCACGCGGTACCTGCGCATCACCTCGCGCGGCGTGTCCCAGCTCGTCGACCTCAATGGTCCCACCATCTTCCACCAGGGTGTGAGCATCGCCGACATGAACGGGGATGGCTGGGCCGATCTGTACGCTTGCAACGATGTGGGCCCGAACAACATCTGGATCAACGACGGCACGGGGAACCTGCTCTATGATGGCAACTTCATCGACTGGAACACGAACCCGGCCTCGGACATGAGCGGGAACTACGCCAGCGTGTTCACCGATTTCGATGACGACGGCGACATCGACCTGCACATCAGCCACTGCCGCCAGGGCGTGAACAACCCGAACGACCCCCGGCGCTGGGACCGCCTGTTCGTGAACGACGGCAACAACAACTACACCGACCTGGCCATCAACTACGGCCTTCAGAACCGTGAGCAGGTGTGGACCACCGACTTCGGCGATTACGACAACGACGGCGACCTCGATGCCTTCAGCACCACGCACAGCACCACGCTGATGCTGTTCGAGAACGACGGCACGAACAACTACGTGAACGTCACGGCGGGCAGCGGCCTGGAGGCCTACACCGGCTTCTTTCTGCAGGGCCTGTTCCGCGACCTGGACAATGACGGCTGGCTGGACATCATGACCGGCTCGGCGGACCACTACTTCAAGGGCAACGGGGACGGCACGTTCACCGAGGTGCCCACCATGTTCCCGTCCGGCAAGAACATGCTGAGCTTCGCCTTCGGCGACCTCAACGAGGACGGGTTCACGGACGTGTACGCCAGCTACGGGGATGCCTATGTGGATGGCGACCCCAGCTTCCCCGACCGGCTGTGGATGAACACCCCGAACGGGAACCACTGGCTGGACATCGACCTGGTGGGCGTGCAGAGCAACAAGGAGGCCATCGGTGCCAAGGTGAAGATCTGGGGCCCCTGGGGCGTGCAGGTGCGCGAGGTGCGCAGCGGCGAGAGCTACGGTGTGGTGAACAGCGCCACCCTCCACTTCGGCCTCGGCTCCATCACCGAGGTGGACAGCCTGGTCGTGCAATGGCCCAGCGGTGCGGTGGACAGCTACACCGATATCGACGCGGACCAGACCATCACCCTCCTGGAAGGCATCTGCATCGCGCCGGTGGCCGAGATCGCGGCGGGTGGGGATCTGGTCGTTTGCGCAGGTGGAACCCCGCTGACGCTCACGGCGAACCCGGGCTTCCAGTACACCTGGAGCACCAACGCCACCACCCAGAGCATCGACGTCACCGCCGGGGGTACCTACACGGTGACCATCGATGATGGTACGGGCTGCTGGAGCCAGGCCTCGGTGACCGTCACCGAGAACCCCGATGAGACGCCGACAGTGACGGTGAACGGCGAGACCACCTTCTGTGAGGGAGGTGCGGTGGAGTTGACCTGTTCGCCGGCGAACGGCTACACGTGGAGCAACGGCGCCACCACGCAGACGGTGCAGGCCACGGCGGACGGACCGATCACAGTGACCGTGGCCGGTCTTTGCGGCAACTTCACCTCCGCCCCTGTGCAACTGGAGGTGATCGACACGCCTGACGCACCGGCCACCACGGGCGCCACGATCCTGGGACCGGGTACGGCCGATATCAGTGCCACGGGCGCGGCCATCACCTGGTACGATCAGCCTTCCGGCGGCACCGCACTGGGCGGCGGCAATACGTGGACCACGCCCTTCGTGAACAGCACCACCAGCTTCTGGGCCGAGGATGTGAACACCTTCGGAGGTGGCGCGGCCAGCGGAGGCCGTGTGGACAACACCACCAGCGGTCAGTACCACCAGAACGATGGCTTCTATCTGCTGTTCGATGCCTATGAGCGCTTCACCATCAACACGGTGAAGGTGTACTCCAACACCGCCGGTGTGCGCACCATCTCGGTGATCGACATGAGCGACAACAGCACGGTGGCCAGCGTCACGCCCAACATCCCCACCGGCACCCAAGTGGTGACCCTCGGGCTGGAAGTGCCGGGCCCGGGGAACTATGCCCTGCGCTGCGTGGGCACCCCGAACCTGTGGCGGGACGGCCTCGGCAGCAATCCCACATACCCCTACGCCCTGGGCACCCTCGGCGCCATCACTGGCACCAACATCGGTGGGCAGAACGCCCTGCAGTACTATTACTTCTTCTACGACTGGCAGGTGGAGGCCTTCGGCGTGGACTGCGCCAGCCCCCGCACCGAGGCCATCGTCACCGTGAGCTCCGTGGGCATCGGGGAGAATGATGGTGCGGATGCACTTCAGTTGATGCCCAACCCGGCCGATGAGTCCGTGGCCGTGGTGTTCCCCGCCGGCGACGCCCGCGTCACCGTCGAGGTCTCCGACCTCAGCGGTCGTGTGGTGCGCAGTGTGGGCGGTGCCGGCAATGCGGGACGCCTCACCTTCGATGTGAGCGATCTGGCCGCAGGACAGTACATCGTCCGCCTCGCCTCCGCCGATCGCCAGCGCGTGACCCGCTTGACGGTGCGCTGATCGATCGTCATTGAGTGAATGGAGCCTCCGGCCAAGCGCCGGAGGCTCCTTCGTTCGATGCCTGTTCCGTCGGCTTACTTTGGCGGCATGCGCTCCACGGCTCCACCGCTCCGGTCCACTGTGCTGGTGATCGGCATCGGCGGGTTGGGCCATGCGCTGTTGGAACGCTGTGCCCGGCTGCCGGTCCGGCGCCTCACCTTGGTCGACGGCGACCGGGTGGAGCCGCACAACCTGGAGCGCCAGCCGCTCTTCGCGCCGGTGGACCTGGGACGGCCCAAGGTGGCCGTGGCCGCCGCATGGCTGCGCCAGGCCATGCCGGGCACCCTCATCGACGTGGTGGACGCCTTCGCTGACGCGGACTCGCTGCCGAACCTGGTCGAGCAGCACAGCATCGTGGTGGACTGCACGGACGATGTGCATGCGCGGACCCTGATCGATCGGGTATGCATGGAACACCGGATCCCCCTCGTCAGCGGAGCCGTGCATGGGAGCGAGGGCCAGGTGCTGGTGCTGCATGCGCCGGACGGTCAAGGCGATCCGTCGCTTACGCGTGCGCAGGTGTTCGCCGGACGGCCGGGTCCGGGCCAGGACGAGTGCGACATGCGCCAGGTGCCGTTGGAGGTTCTGGAGGCCGTGGGCGCATGCATGCAGCAACGGGTGGGCGACCTCATCGCCGGACGACCTGTGGAGAACGGTGCCCTGGACCTGTACGCGGGGAGCCGATGGACCCGGTTCGCGCCACCGCTGCCGACCTGACCGCCATGCCCGCCGCCCTTGGCATCGCCGTCATCGCCCTGCTGTATGCCTCCGTGGGCCACGGTGGAGCCAGCGGTTACCTGGCGCTGATGGCCCTGATGGGGCAGGCCCCGGCGGACATGCGACCCGCCGCGCTGTGGCTCAATCTGCTGGTGAGCGCCGTGGCCACGGTCCAATACGCGCGTGCCGGGCACTTCACATGGCGCCTCTTCCTGCCCTTCGCGCTCCTGTCCGTACCGATGGCCTACCTCGGCGCGCGGATCACCCTGGGGGCGGAGACCTACGAAAGCCTCCTGGCGTTCTGCCTGCTGCTGGCGGCTTTGCGCCTTCTGGGTGTGTTCGGAGCGCCCGCCACCGTGCTGCGCCGCGTTCATCCGCTGGGTGCACCCCTCCTCGGTGCGGCCATCGGTCTGATCTCCGGCCTGGTCGGGATCGGCGGTGGCGTGCTGTTGAGCCCGGCCCTCCTGTTGCTGCGCTGGGGTGATGCCCATCGCACCGCCGCGGTCAGTGCTCCCTTCATCCTGGTGAACAGCGCCGCAGGGCTCATCGGGCTTCACGCCGTCGGCCCGCCGGCCGGCCTGCACATCCGATGGCTATTCGCCGCGCTGGCCGGTGCGCTGATCGGCAGTACACTGGGTGCCCGCGTGCTGCCCGATCTCCGGCTGCGGCAGGTGCTGGGCGCCGTGCTTCTGCTCGCCTCCACCAAGCTGCTGCTGGCATGATCGACGTGCAGGAGGCCCGTGCCACGCTGATGCGGCATGTCCGCGCAGTTCCCGCGGAGGTCGCACCCCTCTCCGGTGCCGTGGGGCGCTTCCTGTACGCGGATGTCGTGGCCACCGATGCCTTTCCACGGTTCGACATGAGCGCGGTGGACGGCTACGCCGTGGGATCCGGCCCGGGCCCTTGGAGGCGCATCGGCACCGTGGCCGCAGGTGACCTGCTGGACCGGCCCATCGGTGCGGACGAGTGCGCGCGCATCTTCACGGGCGCCTGCGTACCCGAAGGCGCGGCGGCCGTCCTGATGCAGGAGCGTTGCGATGAGGCCGCCGGGCAGGTGAGCACCTTGGTCGGAACTCCCACGCCCGGCGCCAACATCCGTCGTCGGGCCGAGGGCTATCGCCAGGGCGACCTGCTTATGCATCGCGGCGAGCGCCTGGACCCTGCCGCCATCGGTCTGCTGGCCTCGTCGGGGATCCGGTCGGTGACGGTGGCTCGACGACCACGGGTGGCCGTGGTCCGCACCGGGGGTGAGTTCATCACCGTCGATGGCATTGCCGAGGGGCGGATCCACAGCAGCAATGAGGTGATGCTCCAGGCGGCGCTTCTGGAGGTGGGCGTGCCCATGGCCTCACCCCCCATCACCGTGGAGGATGACCGTGACCGTCTGTGCGAAGCGCTCCGAACAGCCTGTGCCGGTGCTGACCTGGTGCTCACCACCGGCGGCGCCTCCGTGGGGGAGCACGACCTGCTGCGGCCCGTGCTGGAGCAGCTGGGCGCCACACTGCACTTCCACGGTGTCCGCCAGAAACCGGGCAAGCCGATGCTCTTCGCCACGTTGGACGGTACGCCCGTGATCGGGCTGCCGGGCAACCCCCGCGCGGTGCTGGTGCTCTTCGAGGTGTATGTGCGCGGCTTTCTTCGCGCGCTGCAGGGTGCCCGCCATCCCGGTCCTGCGGAAGAGCTGCTGCCCCTGGCAGGATCCGTGGAGCGCAAGGGCGAACGCGACGAGTTCCGCGCGGCGAGCGTGCGCGACGGCCGGGTGGAGCTGCTGCCCGATGAAGGCTCCCACCTGCTCGGCGGCCTCGTGGGCGGTGCCGTCCTGTGTCACCTGGAGGCTGCACGGACGCGCCTCAACAGCGGAGATCGGGTGCGCGTGATCCGTCCCCTGCCATGAACGATCGGACCTGGACCGGTGTGGTGCTGGCCGGTGGCCGCAGCCGCCGCATGGGTACGGACAAGGCCCTGATCGAACTCGACGGGTCGACGCTGCTGGACCGTGCGGTGGAGCTGCTGCGACCGCACGCGCGGGAGCTGCTCATCATCGGTGACGTCGACCGGCATGGTCATCCGCATGCCCGCACCATCGGCGACCGCCGCCCCGGTCTGGGCCCGCTGGGCGGTCTGATCACGGCGCTTGAACGCAGCCGCTATGGCCGCATCATCGCCCTGGCCTGCGACATGCCCGCCGTGAACGACCGCCTGATCCTTCGCTTGAAGGCCAATTGCGACGCCTCCGTGGATGCGGCGGTGCCCGTGCATGATCGCGGCATCGAACCGCTCGCTGCGGCATACCACCTCAGGTGCCTGGCACCCTTCGAACAGGCGGCCGACGCCGGCGACCTGAAGCTCACCGATGCCCTGGAGCGGGTCAGGTGGGCTTCCGTGGAAGTGACCCCGGGGCGCGGGGGCTGGCCGCCCGATCTTTTCCGCAACATCAATACGCCGGCCGATCTTTGAGCCCATGGAGGTGCTGCTCTTCGGACTGATCGCGGAACGCGCGGGTACGCACAGGATCGAGCTGTCCGCCAACAGCACAAGCGAACTGAAGGACCGGCTGGCGGAGCGCATCGAAGGCCTGGCCGCGCTGAGCTACGCGATCGCCGTGGACCGCAGGATCCAACACGGCGACATGCCCCTCAAAGGCACCGAGGAGATCGCCGTGCTGCCCCCATTCGCCGGAGGATGATCCGCCAATGGTACAGATGACACCGATGGATACAGAGGCGGCAAGATCCCCGCATAAGAAGCGGGACATCTTCGTGGAGGGGCCGATCGATCCGGCCTTCATCGCCACGAGCATCGCCAGGCATGCCACCCGCACGGACATCGGTGCCCACGAGATCTTCCTGGGCCAGGTGCGCGCGGACCGCGTTGCGGGGGCGGATGATCATCCATCCGGTCGATCGGTCACCGCCATCGAATACACCGCCTACCGCGACATGGCCTTGGAGCGCATGACCGCCATCCGCGAGGAGGCCTTCGCCCAATGGCCCAGCATGACCTGCCTGCACGTGCACCACAGCCTGGGCACCATCAAGGCCGGCGAGCTGTGCTTCATGGTCTTCGCCAGCGCACCGCATCGTGCTGCCGCGCGCGAGGCCGTGGCCTGGGTGGTGGACCGCATCAAGGCCGAGCTGCCCATTTTCGGGAAGGAGATCGTGGAGGGTGGTGGGCATATTTGGAAATCCAATGGATAGGGTGAATGGTCATTGGCGATCAGCGAATGGTGCCGATCCTGGTTCCATTCTCCAATGACCATTCGCTATTCGCCTGCATTCATGATCGACATCACGCACAAACCCACCACCCTGCGCGAGGCCACGGCCACGGCGCTGGTCACCGTGAGCGACCCGGCCACCATCACGGCGTTGAAGGAGAAGCAGGTGCCCAAGGGCGATGTGCTGGAGAGCGCCCGCGTGGCGGCCTTGTTCGGCGTAAAGAAGACCCACGAGCTGATCCCCGATTGCCATCCGCTGCCCATCGAGCATGCGGCGTGCACGTTCGAGGTGGGGGCGATGGAGATCGTCGTCACCATGCGGGTACGCACCATCTACCGCACCGGGGTGGAGGTGGAGGCCATGCACGGTGCCAGCGTGGCGGCCCTCACCATCTACGACATGCTCAAGCCCATCGACAAGGGCGTGGTGATCTCGGGCATCCGGCTGTTGGAGAAGAAAGGCGGCAAGAGCGATTGGAAGGACCGCTTCGACATGCCCGTGAAGGCGGCCGTGCTGGTGATCAGTGATTCGGTGAGCAGCGGGAAGAAGGAGGACAAAGCGGGAGAGGCCATTGCCGAACGCCTGCGGAAGCTCGACGTTCAGGTCGCTGGACAGGTGGTGGTCCCGGACGAGCCTGATCAGGTCGCCGCGAAGGTGAAGGCCTGGGCCGATGAAGGTCTGGACCTGGTTCTCACCACGGGCGGCACAGGGCTTTCACCCCGCGACCGCACGCCCGATGCCATCGCACCCCTGCTGGACCGGGAGGTACCCGGTATCATGGAGGCCGCGCGCAGCTACGGCCAGGAGCGCATGCCCTGGGCGATGATGAGCCGGGGCATCGCCGGCATGATCGGAAGAACGCTGGTGATCACCCTGCCCGGTTCCACACGTGGGGCGCAGGAGACGATGGATGCGCTTTTTCCGTTCGTGCTTCATGTGGTGAAGGTGCAGGAACATGCGTTCAGGCATGGGCGATAGGCCGTTTCTAAGCTCTTCCGGTCGGTGAGGCTCCGATACCTTCGCCGCATGATCAACGGCAAGGAGGCGATGGTGGAGGAACTGGTGCTGCACCGGGTGGGCACGGATGGATCGCCCAGCGTGCTCTCCGACGTGAGCGCCGTGCTGCAGGGGCCCGAGGAGCAGGAGTTCCTGCGCCGCCTCTTCCTGAAGCCCTTCGCCTCGGTGGCCGTCACCCACACCTTCGGCGACGGAGCGCAGGGTGCTGACAACGCGCTTCAGGCCCTCTGCGCCAAGGCTGCGAAGGCGAAGGACCTGGTCGGCGTGTCCAGGGCCATCGCCAAGCTCCTCATCGACACCGCCGCGGAGCATGAAGTGCGTGCAGGGGACCTCTTCGTCGTCCGCTTCCACGCCGTGGAGCTGGCCGGGGCCGTGCACGATGCGGTGGGCATCCTCAAGTTCGACGACAAGGAGGTCTTCCTGGAGAGCAAGGTCAGCGGGAGCCACATCGGCATGCGCCTCAAGCGCGGGCTGGGGGGGCGCAGGCCGGACCAGGCCCTGCTGGTGCTCTTCACGCCCGGGGAGCACACCGTGCTGGTGATCGATGACGATCCGCGCAGCGGGTTCTGGCAGCAGGCCTTTGCCGGGCTCCGCACCAAACAGGACCACGTGAACAGCACCAACAACCTGCTGGAGATGACGCGTTCGTTCATCACCGAGCAGCTCCCGCAGGACTACGAGATCCCGAAGGCCGACCAGATCGACCTGCTGAACCGCTCCGTCCAGTACTTCAAGGACAATACGGAGTTCGACCGGAGCTCCTTCGCCCGCGAGGTGTTCCAAAGCGAGGAGGTGATCGGCTCCTTCGAGCGCTTCGGCGACCGCTTCCAAGAGGAGCGCGCCGTGGACCTGGAGGACCGATTCGCCATCAGCGCCGACGCCGTGAAGAAGCAGGCCCGTGTGTTCAAGAGCGTGCTGAAGCTGGACAAGAACTTCCACATCTACATCCACGGCGACCGCAACAAGATCGAGCGGGGAGTGGACGAGAGCGGCCGGAAGTTCTACAAGATCTACTACGAGCAGGAACTGTAGGGCATGTGCGCATGTGCACATGGCCACATGAACTATCCCCCGATCGCCACCATCGGCCGTGCGCTCAGGTCGTGGAGCACTTCTTCCTGTGTATCGGGCCTGAAGGGAGGTAGTCCGCCGAGCATGGCGTGCTTGGCCAGCACATTCGCCTCGATCAAGGGCACGATGTCCTCGCCTCGGCGCAGGGCGGACAACAGGTCGGTCTCCTCGCGGGCGAAGAGGCAGTTGCGCATCTTTCCTTCCGCGGTCACCCGCAGTCGGTCGCAGGTGCCGCAGAAGGGCTCCGTCACCGTGCTGATCACGGCGAAGGTGCCGGGCCAGCCCGGTACCCGGTAGGCCTTGGCCGTGCTGTGCGGGTCGTCGTTCAGTTTCTCGAAGGCATGCACACTGCCGATGCGGCCCAGCATCTCGGCGTAGGTGTACACGCGATCGCGGCCCCAGTGGTTGCCCGCGAAGGGCATGAACTCGATGAAACGGACGTGCAGGTCGTGGTCGCGGGTGAGCTCCACGAAGCGGAGCAGTTCGTCGTCGTTCACCTTGCGCATCACCACCATGTTCACTTTCACCCGGAGGCCCTTCCGCAGGGCGAGCAGGATGTTGGCATGCACCGTGTCGAAACCATCGCGTCGCGCGATCTTCCGGAAGCGATCCGCATCGAAGGTGTCCAGGCTGACGTTCACCCCCTTCAGACCGGCATCGAGCAAACCATCCAGGTGCTTGTGCAGACTGAGCGCGTTGGTGGTGAGTCCCAGCTTCACCGGCAGCTGCGAGAGGTCGCGCACGATGCCCACCACATCGGATCGCACCAGCGGTTCGCCTCCGGTGAGCCGGATCTTGGTGATCCCGTAGCGCACTGCGAAGAGCCGCGCGATGGTGGCGATCTCCTCCCGTGTCATCAACTCCTCGCGCTTCAGGAACTGCTGGTCCTCCGGCATGCAGTAGGTGCAGCGCAGGTCGCACTTGTCCACGATGCTGATGCGCAGGCTGCGGTGCGTGCGGCCGTGCCGGTCGGTCAACATGCCCGAAAAATAGCCCCGCGGCCGGGTGCCCCGCTTGCCGAGCTTTGCCCTGTCCGCTTTCGCCCGGCCCGCATGCGTCCCGTCCTGCTGATCGCCACCTTGCTGAGGGTCCTCGCCATGGACGCCCAGCTGCTGTTCGACCGTATCGGTGTGGAGCAGGGCCTGCCGTCCGACGAGGTGCATGCCCTCTTCGAGGACCGTGATGGGTTCGTCTGGGTGGGCACCACCGATGGCCTCGCCCGGCTGGAAGGGACCCGTGTGCGGACGTTCCATCATGATCCGGTCGACAGCAGCAGCCTGGCGCACGACCAGGTCAACGGCATCGACCAGGCGCCTGATGGAACCCTCTGGTTCGCCACCATGAGCGGGCTGTCCCGGTTCGTGCCCCGCTCCGGCACCTTCGTCAACGTGCGGGTCACGGCCTCGGGTAATGACGCCCTTCAGGCCAACCGCATGCGCCAGGTGGTGGCCGTGGGCGACACGCTGCTCTGGGTGGTCACCGAGGCCGGGCTTTTCCGAGGCGACCCGCGGAACGGGCGGCTCCACAGCGTGCAGGACCGTCCACCGGGGGAGGGTCCGGCCGGCCGCGTGCGATCCAACTCCTCGCTCTTCTGGGATGCACCGAGCGCCACCATCTGGGCCGCCACGGCCCGGGGCATCGCGTCGTGGGATGCCGCCACCGATCGGTGGACGGACCACCGCAACAGCACGATGCTGCCATGGTCGGACCTCTCGGCCACAGGGGCGCCGGTCGTGCATCAGCAGGCCTTGTGGTACATGCGGCATGGCCCCTACACGCTGTTCCGGTACGATCTGCGGACCGGCGACCTCGCCGCCTTGCCCGCTGTCGAGGAACGCCCCGATCGCTTCGAGCTTCGCTGCCAGGCCTTCGATGCCGAGGGCCGCCATTGGATCGCCACCTGGACGCACCGCCTGTTCGTACGCGCGCCGAACGGGCCCTGGTCGGAGGTGCGACCGGATGGGATCGGATCACCATCCACCCGTGCGGGGTGCCTGCTGCCGATGCGCTCTGGTGTGTTCCTGCTCGGGACCGCCGGGGGTCTGGCCGTGCTGCGGCCTGGGGCGCAGGCGCATACCGTCCTTCCCTTCGATGCGTCGCCCTTCGCGGTCTCCGTCCTCCGTGCCTGGGGAGAGGATACGCTGCTGGTGGGCACCGAGGGTGCTGGTGTGCACCTCGTCGATCGCCGGACCGGCGCATCCACCGCACTCCGGGTCGACGTGCCTGGAGCACCCGATGATGTCCGCTACGCCGCCAACCTGGTGCATGCCTTCGGTGCCATGGCCGGTGGGCGCGTGCTGGTCTGCACGGGCCGTGGCCTGGCCGAGCTGGATGTACACGCCGCCACCCTTCGTCCCGCCAGGGGCATCACCGAGCTGTTGCCCAACGGTGCGGCCACCGTCTTCACCTTCGCTGAGCGCACCGAGGATGCGCTGTGGCTCGGCACCTGGCAGCGCGGGCTGTGGCGCGTGGACCCGCTTGCGGGTGAAGCGCAGCGCGTGGACACCGTGGACGGTCCATGGGGGCGGCTGCCGAACCTCATGCTGCTCAGCTGGCTCTCCACGGCCGACGGTGGTCATTGGGCCGGGCTGAACAACGGCGGAGGCCTGGCCCGGTTCCACGGGGGCCGCTGGTCGGCCGTGATGAACGCCGCAGGCGCCCATGTGGGCGGCGTGGTGCGCTGCATGGCCCAGGGTCCGGACGGCCTGCTGTGGCTGGGCACCCATGAGCATGGGCTCGTTGTGCACGACCCGGCCGGCGTATCCGAGCGGTATTTCGGGCGGCGCGACGGACTGCCCGGCACGCGCATCCTGGCGCTGTGCGCCGCGCGGGACGGTTCCATCTGGGCCGCCACGCCACAGGGGCTGGCGCGTCGACCACCGGGCGCGGCCACCTTCGCCGCCATGCAGCTGCCCTCGGCACTGGACGGGCAGGCGTTCTCCCGGGCCCTGGTGGAGCTGCCCGACGGCCGCCTCGCCATCGGGGTCGGTCCGCGGATCCTGCTGCACGATCCCCTGCGCGAACGACATGGGCCGCCGCCGGTCCCGGTGTTCACCGCCCACCGCGTGGGTGATGCGACCGTGCTCGGTGCGCCGGCGGACCTGGCCCTTGAGCCCGACCGAAAGGCCCTGATGCTTGAACTGGGCGGCCTCGGCGTGATGCCCGGTGAGGCCCCGCTCTTCCGCTACCGCACCCTTCCTGCGGATCCCGCGTGGAAGGAGATCGGTACCGCCAAGCGGATCGATCTGTTCGATCTGGACCCGGGATCGCATCAGGTCGTGGTGCAGATCAGCCTTGACGGTGTGCACTGGGCGCCGGAAGAGGCCGTGGCGGCCGTGCAGGTGTTGCCACCCGTTCACGCCACCTGGTGGTTCAGGGCGCTGGCCCTGCTCGCGTTCGGTGCGGTCGCCTTCGCCGGGTTCAAGGCCTACCTCCATGCGCGGTTGCGGCGGCAGCGCGAGGCGTTCGAGCGGGAGCAGGCCGTACTGGCCGAGCGGATGCGGATCGCCGGGGACATGCACGACGACCTGGGGGCCGGGCTCAGCGCGCTGAAGCTGCGCAGCGAAATGGCCCTTCGCGTGGAACAGGACCCCGCCAAACGTGCGCACCTCGGCTCCCTGGCCCGGACCGCCGGTGAGCTCATCGGCAGCATGCGCCAGATCATCTGGGCCATGAACGGCGACCAGGCCGAGCTGGCCGACCTGGTGGCCTACACCACCAACCACGCCCGCCGCTATTGTGATGAGCATGGCATCCGCCTGCGGGTGGACGTGGACGAGCGGATGCCGCTGCGGACCTTGAGCGCCGAACAGCGGCGCAACATCTTCCTGGTGGTGAAGGAGGCCCTGCACAATGTGGTGAAGCATGCCGCCGCCCGGCAGGTGCACCTGGTGATGGCCTGGGGCGAGGGGGCGCTGGACGTCCGCATCACGGATGATGGGCCGGGGCCTCCCGCCCACGCCGAGGCCACCGAGGGCAATGGCCTGCGCAACATGGGCCGGCGGATCGCGGCCTTGGGCGGAACGCTCACCCTGGAGCGCTCCACGGACCCCGACCACCCCGGGGCCTGCCTGCGCTTCCGTGTGCCGATGGAAGCCCCCCCTAACCTTCGTTCTATTGGACGCCCGACCCGGCCGGATGACCTTCGCAGCACATGAACACCGATCCCATCCGTGTGAGCATCGTGGAGGATGACCCCATCATCCGGGAGACGCTCCGCACCCTGTTCGGGGATGAGCCGGGCCTGGAGCTCTTCACCGCCCACAACAGTGCGGAGGACGCCATGCTGCGCCTGGGCACCAACTGCCCTCAAGTGGCCATCATGGACATCAACCTCCCGGGGTTGAGCGGGATCGACTGTGTGCGCGAGCTGAGCCGGCGGTGCGGCGCCACGCAGTTCCTGATGTACACCGTGCACGACGATGACAACCGGGTGTTCGAGGCGCTGAAGGCCGGGGCGAACGGCTACATCCTCAAGAGCGCCACCCCCGACGAGATCATTGAGGCGGTGAGGGAACTGCACGGTGGAGGCAGCCCCATGAGCGCCCATGTCGCACGACGTGTGGTGGCCCATCTGCGGCCGCGGTCGACAACCCCGGTGGACGGGGTGCGGCTCACCGAACGGGAGCAACAGATCCTCTCGCTGCTGGCCGAAGGCCTGTTGTACAAGGAGATCGGAGAGCGCCTGGGCATCACCGTGGGCACCATCAAGCAGCACATCCACCGCATGTACGAGAAGCTGCACGTCCAGAACCGCACCGAGGCGGTGAACCGCTACTTCGGTCGATGACGGCGTTCGTCAGGGCCTGCATGTGCGCGGCCGCGCTGCTCGCCATGGTCCCACCGCTCGGGGCGCAGCAGCGCATGGGCCGCACCATGCGCCAGCTCCCGCCCTTTCCCGATGCCGACCTCCACCGCAGGATGGAGGGCATCCTGCTGCAGATGGACGCCTTCCATGCGGACTCGGCGCTGCGCCTGATCAACGAGGCCCTGGTGCGCGCACGCGCCGATGAGGAGGCGCGTTGTTACCTGCTCAGCTATCGCGCCGAAGTGCTTTACTACGAAGGCCTCTTCAACGAGGCCATGCGCGATCTGGATGCGTGCGGAGCCCTGGCCGACCGGCTCGGCGACAGCACGCTGATGGCCAACGTCCTCAACATGAAGGGCCTGCTGCACGAGAACATCCAGGACAACCGGCTCGCCCTGCCCTACCTCAGGGCGGCCCTGCGCCTGTTCCCACCGCGGCCCGAGGCGCGTTATCCCGTCACCGAGCTGCACCACATCCATGGCAACCTCGGCACCTACCTCACCACCCTGGGCGCGCATGACAGTGCCGAATGGCACCTGCGCCGTTCGCTGGCCCTGGCCGAGGAGGCCGGGGTGGGCCGTGCCGCCGCCGTGGCGTGGTGGGGCCTTGGCAACCTGGCCGTGCAGCGGCAACGCGCCGACAGCGCCCTGCACCGGTATGACCGCTCCTTCGCGATCGCCGCCGAACACGCCGATCACGACATCGGCGTGGATGCGCTGGTGGGGCGCGCACGGGCGCTGGCCGTCGCCGCGAGGCGGGAGGATGCGCTTCGTGCGCTGGAACGCGCCCGTGCCTATCTCATGGAGAACCGCTCCGGGATCGGGCTGGTGACCCAGCGCAACTTCGCCCGTGTGGCCAGCGCGACGCTGCGGCAGTTGGGGGATGTCCAGGGGGCCCTGGCCGATCTGGCGGACTGGCACCGCATCGACAGCACCATCACCGCCCGCAACATCCGGTCGGGCCTGGCCGCACAAGCCGAGCTGCTCCGTGCGGACAACGATCTGGAAGTGGAGCGCCTGGAGCGCCAGCGCATCGCCGCAGAGCTCGATCGCGCGCGCGTCGTCCGCCTCTTCATCCTGGCCATCGGCGGGCTGCTCCTGGGGGTGATCGTGGTCATCTTCCTGCTCGTCTCCGGCAGGCAGAAGACGCGGCGTCACCTGGCGGAGAGCGAATTGCTGCGGGAGCGGCAGAACCGGACCATCGCCGAACTGCGGGTGCGCGAACAGGTGGGCCGCGATCTGCACGACGACCTCGGTGTGGGCCTCAGCGGGTTGAAGTTGCGCAGCGAGATGGCCCTGATGCCCGGGAGCCGCATCGACCGCGAGTCGCTCCTCCGTGAACAGGCCCGCCGCGCCGAGGAGCTCATGGCCAGCATGCGCCACATCATCTGGGCCCTGCAGGACGACCAGGGCGAGCTCGCCGACCTCGTGGCCTATATCAACAACCACGCGCGCACCTACCTCACCGAGCACGGCATTCCGCTCGACGTGAAGGCCGACGGTCCCTGGCCGTCCCTGACCGTGGGCACCACGGAGCGACGCAATTGTTTCCTGGTCGTGAAGGAGGCGCTGCACAACATCGTGAAGCATGCGGATGCCACCCGGGTGACCCTTGTGCTCCGGTGGTCGGAGGGCCTGATCATCGAGGTGGTCGATGACGGCCGCGGGCTGTCCGGGTTGAGCGGCCCCAGTGGCAACGGCCTGCCCAACATGCGCAAGCGCATGGCCGGCATCGGAGGGGTCATGGAGCTCGTTCCCGCCGGGCGGGGCACGCATCTGCGCTTCACCGTGCCCCTCGGGCAACGAAAGTTAGCTTGATGGGATGGCCGCCACCGGTCACCTTCGCCCCATGGCAGCCCGCCCGCCCATCGCCCTGCGGATCGTGGAGGACGACCCCGTGATCCGGGAGATCCTCAGCGCCGTGTTCATCGCCACCGAAGGCATCCGGCTTTGCGGCGTTCACGGTTCGGCCGAAGAGATCCTGGCCTTGGCCGACGTGCAGGAAGCGCCCGATGTGGTCATCATGGACATCAACCTGCCCGGAGCCTCCGGCATCGAATGCATCACCGCGCTGCGCCATCGATGGCCCGATGCGCAGTTCCTGATGTACACCGTGAACGACACCGATGAGCTCGTCTTCGAGGCCCTGCGTGCCGGTGCGAACGGATACCTCCTCAAGAACGCCTCCCCGGAACGCATCGCCGCGTCCGTGTTCGACATCCATCAGGGCGGGGCCCCGATGAGCATGACGGTGGCCCGCCGCGTGATCCGTCATTTCCGTCCCGCCCCGGCCAGCGGGCTACAGGCCGCCGCCGGCCTTTCCGATCGCGACATGGCCGTGCTCGAGCTCCTGGCCGAGGGTTCCCTCTACAAGGAGATCGCCGACCGGTTCGGCGTCAGCGAGGGCACGGTGAAGCAGAGCATCCACCGCATCTACAAGAAGATGCACGTGGGCAACCGCACCGAGGCGGTGAACCGCTTCTTCGGCCGGTGAACGGGGGGGAACGTCGATGGAGGACCCATCGGCATCCGCATCCACCCGCATGCTCCATCCATCGACGATCGGAGACCCGACATGGTCAGGAGTGGTGCGTACCGACGGAACGCAGCAACGAGAGGTCGGAGCGGACAGGTCATGCACCGGGCGCAACTTCCCGGCACAGGTCGACACTTCTGTTCACTGGTGTTGCGCACCTTCGCGGGACATGCCATGAAGAGCTTGAAGCTCCTGGTCCGCTGCCCCTGGCCGGGTACCGACGAACGGATGATCGCGTACCACGATACCGTGTGGGGCGTACCCGAGCACGACGATGTGAAGCTCTACGCCAAGCTCGTGCTCGATGGTGCCCAGGCCGGGCTGAGCTGGAAGACCATCCTGCACCGCAGCGAGGGCTACCGCAAGGCCTTCGACGATTGGGACGTGGAGCGCATCGCCCGATACGGCCCCAAGGACATCGCGCGCCTGCTCGCCGATGAAGGCATCATCCGCAACCGGGCCAAGGTGGAGAGCGCCATCAAGAACGCCCAGGCCTGGCTCCGGATCATGGAGCAGGGCAAGGGCTCCTTCGACGACTTTCTCTGGAGGCATGTGGACCACCGGACCATCGTGAACCATTGGAAGGACCTCAAGCAGCTGCCGGTCAGCACCCCGATCTCCGATGCCCTGAGCAAGGACCTGAAAAAGGCCGGATTCAGCTTCGTGGGCACCACCATCGTCTATGCGTACATGCAGGCCATCGGCATGGTGGATGACCACCTGGTGGGCTGCTGGCGCCGCGCCGGCAACGGATGATGGGCAGATGCGCCGGCGGCAACCCTGTTCTTCGGGCTCCGTCTTGCCGGTGGACCGCCCGTTGAACACCCGAATCCCCGACCCCATGGTACGCTCATTCCGCGCTTCCGTGCTTCTTGGAACTTGTGCGTTCCTCTCTTCGGTCATCGGGCAGGTGACATGGACGCAGCAGAACGGGGCCGGCGAACACCTCTGGGCGATCGACATGGCCAATGAACAGGTGGGCCTCGCTGCGGGCTATGAGATCCGCCGCACCACCGATGGCGGCCAGACCTGGCAGGTTCTACCGGATCCCTTGTCCGGATTCATCACCGACATTCAATTCACCTCCCCCCAGAAGGCGTGGATGACAGGGAGCCGGGTGCTCGTCTCGAACGATGCAGGCCTCACTTGGGAGACCCAGGGGACCAGTTCCCTTCGCGCCGTGGAGATCCACATGGTCAGTGATCAGCAGGGGTGGTTCGCAGGGTTTGGTCCAATGTATCTGGGCACCGTGCGCCATACGTCCAATGGCGGGCAGTCCTGGGAGCTGAGGTGGTCCATGGACAGCACCTACATCAGCGACATCAAGTTCGTGGATGCGCAGAACGGTTGGTTGACCGACTACTACGGCCGTGTGATGCGCACCTCGGACGGAGGGTACACCTGGACCGTGCAACTGAACATCCCTTCGATCGATCTCCGCGCGGTGGCCATGGTGGATGCGCTGAACGGGTGGTGCGCGGGAGGCACCGATCAATGCCCGTCGTACGCCAGGTTGTTCCGCACTTCCAATGGTGGCAACACATGGACACCGGTGCAGCTCCCCGCGTCCCTGGGTTCGGTGAACGACCTGGCCATCCACGGAGCGCAGGAGGTCTGGCTGGCCTGCGGTAGCCTCTGCGGCAGCTCCCTGGGCGGGGTCCATCGCACCGTGGATGGCGGCCTTACCTGGTTCTCCGACATCGTTCCGAACGAGGTGCCGCGCACCGCGATCGATGTCCGGTCCGGAACCGCGGGCTGGTCCAGCGGTCACGATGCCAACATCGTTCATTTCTCCACTGCATCCACCGGCATCAGCGAGATCCCGCAGGAGGGCCTGGACCTCTGGTGGGACGCTGCGGCGGATGGTCTTCAGGTCAGGGCCGGGGATCCATCCACGCCGATCGACCTGCGGGTGATGAACGCCCTTGGACAGGTGATCCATCAAGGTCGTGTGCGAGGGCCGGCCTTTGTGCCATGGACCTGGGCGGCCGCCTCCGGCCCGTACCTCGTGCGGCTCGATCAGGGAGCCCGCACCCGCTCGCTCCGCTTCATCCGGTGAGGGCCTGTCCCTCCGCGTGCGGTTACTTTGTCCCGTGCGCGCTTCGGTCGCTCCCATCCTCATCACCCGCTTCGACGCCGGCACGGTCCACCCTGGGGAGGACCTTCTGGTGACCGAGGAACCGCTGGAGATCCGTCTCGGTCACGGCCCGATGGACGGACGCCACGAGGTCCAACTGAGCGTCACCATGCGCACGCCGGGGCATGATGATGAGCTTGCGCTCGGCTTCCTGTTCACCGAAGGCATCGTCGACCAGGCGGCGCAGGTGGTGCGCGTGGAGCACTGCGCGAACGTGAAGGAGGAGGAACGCGGCAACGTGATCCGCGCGGAACTGCATCCGTCCGTGGACCTCGATCCCGTCCGCTGGCAGCGCCACTTCTACACCAGCAGCAGCTGCGGGGTGTGCGGCAAGAGCAGCATAGAGGCCGTGCACGCCCAATGCACGCGGACCATCACCTCGTGGGGGCCGGTCGATGCGGCCGCCCTCATCGGGCTGCCCGATCGCATGCGCGCGGCCCAGACCGTGTTCAGGCACACCGGCGGCATCCACGCGGCAGCGCTCTTCGATCGCGGAGGTGAGTTGGTGCTGCTGCGCGAGGACGTGGGCCGTCACAACGCGGTGGACAAGGTGATCGGGGCCGCGTTGCGGGCGAGCCTGCCCCTGGGCCGGTGTCAGCTGCTGGTGAGCGGTCGCGCCGGATTCGAGCTGGTGCAGAAGTGCGTGGTGGCCGGCATACCGCTGATGGCCGCCGTGGGCGCACCCTCCTCCCTGGCCGTTCAACTGGCGCGGGACGCGGGGCTCACGCTCGCGGGCTTCCTCAGGGGCGACCGCTTCAACCTCTATGCGGGCGGCGCATGACGGACACGACCAACATCAGCGCGCAGCGGATCGCCGAACTGTCCCGTGAGCCCATCGCCATCGTGCCCTATTCGGAGGAGTGGCCGGTCCGCTATGCCGCCGAGGAGGCCCGGCTCCGCGCCATCCTGCCGCCCGACCTCTGCACGCGCATCGCCCACATCGGGAGCACGGCCGTTCCCGGCCTCAGCGCCAAGCCCGTCGTCGACATCCAGGTGGAGGTCACCGACCTCCACAGGATCCGTTCGGAGGTGGTGCCTCTTCTGGAGGCCCTGGGCTACGAGTTCGTCTGGAGGCCCACGATGGGTGAGAAGGCCCCCTACTATGCGTGGTTCATCGCGCGGCATCTCGACGGGCGACGGGCCTTCCACGTGCACATGGTCGAGCCGGACGAGGCCACGGTGGACCGGCTGTTGTTCCGCGACTTCCTCCGTGCTAATCCCGACGTGGCCCGGCAGTACGAGGCGCTGAAGCATGATCTGGCCTCCGCCCACCCCGTCGACCGCGCGGCCTATACCCGGTCCAAAACACCCTTCATCGCCGGGGTGCTCCGACGCGCCCGCGCCGCTCATCCTCCGCTTCCATGAGAACCATCCTGCTTCTCCTCCTCCCGGTCCTGTCCGGTGCCGTCCAAGCCCAGCGCACCTTCGACGTCACCATCGCGGACAGCACCTACCACATGAAGCAATACTGGTTCGTGCTGTACACCCGGGGCGATGGGCCTGTCCTGGACAGCCTCACCGCCGCCACGCTTCAGCGGGAGCACCTGGCCCACCAGGGTGACCAGGCGAAACGCGGCCTCATCGTCATGGCCGGCCCTTTCGACACCAACGGGGAGGGGTGGCGCGGTCTGCTGCTCTACGACTGCGACACGCGCGAAGAGGTGGAGGGGTATTTGAGGCAGGACCCCTTCGTGAAGGTGGGCCGGTTGAAGTACAGCATCGCTCCGTGGTGGGGAGCCATCGGCACGCGCCTTCCCTAGCCGGAGATCACCAGCCAGGCACGGCTTCGCAGACCGTCAGCGCTGCGCCAGAAGTAGCACAGACGGGTGCGGCGGGCCGCGAGCAGCCCCACAACTTCCGGGTGGTCGCGGTCGGCATAATGCAAGTGGATGCGTCCCGTGGCCTCGTCGAAGGTGGCCGGAGGCACCACCGAGCCCGAGGGTACGAAGCTGATCTGCAGGCTGCGCGCGACCCCCCCGCGCGAGAAGGGGTTGCCCGTGAACAGGAGACCCGCGGCGGTATCCTCCTGCTTCCGCCCCACACGAAGCACATGCAGGCGGCCGGTGCGGTTGAGGTGCTCACCGGTCGTGCGCAACGTTCCGACCGGTGCAAGGCGATGGGTCGTAGTGGTGCTCATGCGGTGTGCGTTTCGCACCCGAAGGTCGCACCGCAACGGACGTTCCGGCATCGCGTGCGCAGAACTTCATGGCGGGTTAACACTGCGTTAACATGGCGGGGGGCTCCCCACGGTCCTTTATCTGGCCACGGTACCATCGGTCGCATCATCCGCTCCTTCCCGTGGTCACCGCCCACACTGCTCCTGGTGTCGCCGTCGCGTGCCTCCATGGAGGCGGACAGGTCGGCCCGGAGGGTAGCTGCGCGCTGTTCCAGCGGTGTGCTCAGTTGAGCGACCACGGCTGCTCGGTCCATGAGGGGAAGGTCGCTGCTGGTGGACGATGCCGTCAGACCACAACATCCCGCAGCTTCGCCATCCACCACGGGGCCATCGCCGTAACGAGGGGCACCAGCACCCAGATGCGGCCTTTGGTCAAGTCGTAGTCCAACAGCAATTCCGACCAGGGCTTCTTGAAGAGGAAGTGCCCTGCCCCGAATTCGAAGGCCAGCGTCAGGGCCAACCAGAAGAGGCCGATACCCCACGCCTGCTTCGCGTCGGCCGGTCCCATCCAGCGGATACCTAGCCAGGTGGCGCCCAGGATCAGTGCGCACAGCATCACCGTGCTGATGGCCAGCCCGGCGGTGAGTCCGGTGAACGGGATGATGAGCTTGAGGCGCACTGTGCCGTTGCCGATGGCGAGCACCATCAATACGAACCAGAAGAGGAGGGCTTTCCACCACATGACAGGAAGGCTTTTGCGAAAGATGGTATGGGGCTTTGAGCCAAGACCTGTCGCCGGTCAGGTCATTGCATAATTCCTGGGGACCATGAGACCCATGGAGCGACTCGGGACGGCTCAACGAGCGATGGATCCCTCGCGGATGAGAAGCGCGATCAGCCCTTGTGCCCGATGAAACGATCTCGCTTCAACCCATGGCGGAGTTCCCGCCACATTCAACAAGGGTTCAGGAAAGGTGAACTGGCGAAGGTTGTCGCTGGCAGCGGTTGATCAGGACCTGCGGACGACACAGGCTTGAGCCCGATCACATGCAGGATCGATCACGGCACCACCACGGTCCTGGTGGACGAAGTCCGCACCGAGAAATATCCCAATGCGCCACTGCTGATGTTGCTCACGGGGTCGGCGGGTGTGGAGGCATTGTTCGAGTTCTGGGGCATCGAGAAGAAGTAGTGGTACACCTCCGGGGCAATGCACTCCATGGTGACCTCCACCACATCACCGCTTTCCAGTTCAAGACCGTTCACGAACAGCGGCTGCATCACCAGGTTCCCATCGGTGAAGCGATCGCTCACGAGATCGAGGCTCTTCTGCCGTTCGCCGTTCACGACCACATTGAACTTGTAGTAGTTCGCCACACCCGCCGGGTCGAAATAGACGGGGATGACCATCCTGGAGTAGCCTCCGAACGCCGGGAAGCTATCCACCAATAGCGCATCAAGTGGCACCGCCATCGGCATGCTGCACCGGGCGGTATGGTTGGTGCCATCCACCACAACGTTCAACTCGTACGTGCGTTGCTGACCGCCCACAAGCGCGGCTGTGACATACATGCCTGGAGCGGTCTCGGTGAGCTGTTCGCTGTTGCCCAGGTCATCGCTCATTGTAACGATGGCGTCGGTGATGGCCGGGAAGGTGTTCGCCGCCCCGAAGCCGACCGAGCGGGTGAGCCGCACCGTATGCGGGCCGGGCCCTTCGGAGACGATGGCCTCGATCACCACCTTGTTGCCTTCGTTCTGGAGATCCAGATCGATCTCCTTCCGGCAGGCGGTGAACGCAACGCTCAAGAGGAGAATGGGCAGGATGTGGAAGTGCTGTTTCATCGTGATCAGAATTTGATGCCGTAGGAGATGGAAGGGACCCAACGGAAGAGGGATGTCTTGATCGCCGCGGTCCGGCCCGGGTCGTGCTCGCTCTCCTGGAAGGTGATGATGTACGCGTTCTGCCGCCCGTAGGCATTGTAGAGCGAGAAGTTCCAGACGCTTTCGTGCTTCCTCTTTCGTGTCAGTGTGGCGCTTAGGTCCAGTCGATGGTAGGCGGGCATGCGGCCGGCGTTCCGATCGGTGTAGGAGAAGACCACCTGGTCATCCACCATGTATTTCCCCGTGGGGAAGGTGACGGCATTGCCTGTGTTGTAGGTCCACAGGGCGGAGAAGCTCCAGCGCTCGTTCATGGCGTAGATGCCCACGATGGAGATATCATGCGTGCGGTCCTGCCGCGCCTTGTACCATGCGCCGTTATTGATGCCGTCGATCTGGCGCTCGGTACGGCTCAGCGTGTACCCGATCCACCCGGTGAGGCGACCGGTGTTCTTGCGCGCCATCAGCTCCAGGCCATATGCGCGTCCCTTCCCGAAGAGCAGTTCACCCTCGATGAATTGGTTCACGAATATGTCCGCGCCGTTGCGGTAGTCGATCTGGTTCTGCATCCACTTGTAGTAGACCTCGCCGCTCAGCTCATACGCCCCATCCTTCAGTTTGCGGAAGTAGCCGCCGCTCACCTGATCGCCGATCTCCGGCTTGATGACGTTCGACGTGCCGATCCAGCGGTCCGTGGGGTTGCCGCTGGTGCTATTGCTGAGCAGATGCATGTTCTGCGTCATGCGCGCATAGGACCCCTTCACGGAAGAGAGCTCCGTGATGAGGTAACTGAAGGAGAGCCGCGGTTCCGGGTTCACGTAGGTCTGCACGATCTCCCCGCTCCCTCGGACCGTGGTGCTGGTCACTTCGCCGTCGGGATCGAACGTGTAGAACTCACCCTTGCCGAGAACGGAGAGCCCGGACACACGCATGCCCATGTTCATGGTGAGGCGTTCGGTGACCGTCCTGTCCCATGAGGCGAAGAGCGCGTTCTCCCAGGTGTGCTGGTCCTGGATCGCGAAGGCATTGACGCCCGAGGAACTGCTGGACTCCACCTGGCCGGGTGTGATGGTATGCCGGATGGAGTTGAAGCCGACCTTCCACGTCGAGCCGGGCTTCGAATAGAAGCTGAGCTCATGCGTGAGGTTGAGGTCCCGCACCACGGACGTGATGCGGAAGTCATGCGCATCGGTCTCGAACGCCATGCCGTAGCGGTAATTGGAGAAGATGAGCGAGGTGTTGCTGAACCAGCGCGGCGAGTAGATATGGTTCCAACGGGCCGTGCCCGTGGCATTGCCCCAATCAATGCCCAGCGTGGTGCCAAGGCCCACCACGTCGCGACCGAAATAGCCGCTCAGGTACAGCTTGTCCTTGGGCCCCGCATCCACGTTCACCTTCGCATTGAGGTCATAGAAATAGAGCTTGTTGTCGCGGACGCCCGGGTCGGAGTGCAGCTTGAGGAACATGTCCGCGTAGGTCCGGCGCGCGGCCAGGAGGAACGAAGCCTTGTTCTTCTTGATCGGCCCTTCCACGGTGAGGTTCGAGGAGATCGTTCCGATGCTGCCGCTCACACCCAGTTTCCGGTCGTTCCCGTCCTTCATCCGGATGTCGAGTACCGAGGCGAGCCGTCCTCCGAAATGCGCAGGCATGGAGCCCTTGTAAAGCTGCACGTCCTTGATGGCGTTCGCGTTGAAGGTGGAGAAGAACCCCATGAGGTGGCTCGCGTTGTACACCGGTGCTTCATCCAGCAGCACCAGGTTCTGGTCCGCTCCGCCGCCGCGCACGTGGAAGCCCGCCTGCCCATCACCTGCGCTCTTCACGCCGGGCATCAGTTGCAGCGCCTTCAGCACATCGCGTTCGCCGAAGATCATGGGCAGCTTCTCCACCTCCTTCATGTCCATGCGCTCCACGCCGATATCCGCTCGTTGCAGGTCCACCCCTTTCCGCACCGCGGATACCTCCACCTCGCGCAATTCCTGACTGGCCGGTGCGAGCTCGAGATCGAGCTTCACACTGGCGTTGAGCTTTGCGATGCTGGTCGTTGCGCGGTATCCGATGAACGAGCACCTGACCGTGTAGGTGCCTGCCGGAAGGGTGATGGAATAGTAGCCATATTCGTTCGTGGACACGCCCGTGTTCACGGCCCCGCTCACCATCACGGTGGCGCTGATGAGCGTTTCGCCGCTGAGGCTGTCCGAAACGGTGCCGCTCAGCGTGAAGTGCTGGGCGCTCTGCCCGAACAGGTCGGACCCGGTGATCAGGCTCAGCATGAATGCCAAGCGAAGCATGAAGGTGTAGGTGTGTTGCATGATCGGTTCAGCCCTTGGTGACAGTGATGGTGAAGGAGCGCCCGATACGGATGCGGAGCGCCGGGTGGGACCCGCGATGCACGCGGTCCGCCATGCCGGGTGCAAGCCAGAGGACCAGCGCTTCGAGGTTGCTTTCGCCATGCCCTTGAGGGACATGATGCGTGGGCACTGGGACGGCCTGAGCGCTGTCGGGCACGAAGCGCGCAGCGCTTTGGCCGAGCGCAGCGACCCCCGTGAAGAGGCTGAGCGCGAAGGCCAGGCCAATGGGTCGTGTCCAGGTGTGTTCCATGTGTATCAGTACTTAGGGGTACTTGTGAGTGCGTTGTGGTTTTTCCGATCGAGGGCGCAAAAGTCCAGGGGCGTGGTACGTGGGGTGTTACATCCTTCTGGAGAAGGTTTACATCACGGTCAGATCACTCGGTCGGGCATTCTGAAGCCATGGATGATCAACCATCCCGCCAGCACCATCTCATACACCGCGATGGGGATCGCCAACAGCATGGTGGTGTCGGAATAGGGTGTGATCACGCCGAGCAGCTCGATGGTGCCCACCAGAAGGATGAGAAGCGCACCGCTGATGCCCCACATCGCCAATGGACGCGGCACCAGTCCCGAGCGCAGGAACACCGAATTGTAGATGAGCGTGTTCACGCCCAGCATGAAGTGCGGACCTAGCACGAACGACCAGTCATGGATCGCGATCAGTGCCCGACCCACGGCTGGCGCACCCGCCACTTCCGGGTCCATCGACCCTGCGATGGATGCGAGCGCGAGCATGCTTACAAGACCCACGAGGATGCTCACCACCTCCAGGGAGCGGAACACCACATAGGCCGGCCCAAGCCGCTTCGAGACCGAGCTGAGCACAGGCAGCATCATCAGCGCCGTGCCGCAGGCCGACACGCATAGCATGACCTCGAAGAGCGCGCCCCAACCGATACGACCGGCGTTCGTACCCGCCACGGCGATCGGGTCCGCTGCGTCGATGACGGGCTTGTAGAGGAGCAGGCCGATGATCGCGGTCACCGTGGCAGCAATGAAGAACAGGCCGGTAATGCCTGCGTGTCGCTTCGTGGTGATGGCGGTGTGCATGGTGTTGCGGGTGAAGAGGTTCAGAATTCCTCAGCGACGAGCTCCTTGTTGAGCATCATCCCGGCTGTGGTGCCGGTGGCCACCGCGTTGGCCACGGTGCGCAGGCGTGCAGTGCTATCGCCGGCCGCGTAGATGCCCGGGATGCTGGTGCGTTGCTGCACATCCACCTGGATGTAGCCTTCGGGGGTCATCGCGCAACCCAGCCGTTGTGGGATCGTGCAATGCTGCTCGAACGGTGGCATGGCGTACAATGCATGCACGGCACGGCTGGATTTGTCAGCAAGGCGGATGTGGTGCAGCTGGCCCTTGTCGTGTGCCAGTTCCTGCACCCTGGCCTGCTCGATGGCGATGCCATGACGCCCCAGCGCTTGGGCCTGCGTCTCCGTCAACGCCGATGGTCCGTCGGTGAAGAGCGTGAGCTCCTTCGTCCAATTGGAGATGAGGCGGACGAGCTCGAAGGCCTTCTCGCCATTGCCGAGCACACCGGTCACTTCATCGCGCACTTCGTAGCCGTGGCAGTAGGGGCAATGCAGCACCGAGATGCCCCAGCACTCGGCGAAGCCCGGGGTGGCGGGCAACAGGTCACGGATGCCCGTGGCAAACACGAGCTTCTTCGCGGTGAGTATGGGAGTGTCCTCCACGCGTACATCGAATCCATCATCTGTGACGGACACCTCCGTGACAAGTCCGTGCTTGAACTCCACCGAGGCATACCGCTCAACCTGAGCCCGTGCCTTGGAGGCAATGAGCTGCGGTGGCACACCATCCTGCGTGATGAAGTTGTGCGAGAAGGGCGTCTGGCGATTGGCGGGCAAGCCGCTGTCCACGATGAGCACGCGCCTCAGCGCGCGGCCGAGGGCCATGCCCGCCGCCAAGCCGGCATAGCTGCCGCCCACGATGATCACGTCGAAATGCTGGTTCTCGTTCATGTCCTCATGCAGGGTATTGGCCAGCATACGTATCGGCAGGGCTTGCGCACCAAGGGCACTGGAGCCCAGGGCGATGAAGCGGCGTCTGGTCATGGCGGCTGGCACGTTCATGGCAGATCGGTGGATGCATCAGGCTTCGGCCTTCTTAGGGGAGAGCGCGCGAACGATGCGGTCCACGAAGGGCACACCGGCGAACACGATCCACGGTACCAGGCAGATGGTAAGCAGGAAGGTGCGCTGGTACAGCGGCAGCGGGGAGAGCTGCTCACCGAAGAGCGCCAGGAAAAGGGTGATCGAGGGGTAGATGACCACCCAGATCTTCAAGGAGGCCAGCAGTTTCATTTTCGCTTTCATGGGTAGTGTTGGTTGCGGGGACAAAGCAACCCTGGGCCCTACCCGTGTGGATAGGACGATCGCGTGATCGTGCTGGACTTATCTGGACTTCTGCCGGAAGCCTTCCGGCGTGTGCCCCGTGTGCTTCTTGAAGAAGCGGATGAAGTACGAGGGGTCGTCGTAACCCAGGCGGTCGGCCACTTGCGCCACTTGTTCCGTGGTGGCGAGCAGGTAACGCTTCGCCTCGAGGATGATCTGGTCGGTGATCAGCTCGGAGCATGTGCGGCCCGTACCCGCCTTTGCGATCGCGTTCAGCTGGAAGGTGGAGAGGTGCATCAACTTCGCGTAGGCACCCACCTCCTTCGTATCGTACACATGCGTCTCGATCAGCTCCAGCAATTCCTCCAGCCGCTCCTGCGTGTAGCCTTTGGCTTCGCTCACCGGGACCATCGCTGGCGCATGCAGCACCAGGTCCGCGAGGAAGGCGCCCAGATAGGCGCGTGCGATGTGCAGGTGACCTTCCTGCCGGGAAGCATATGCACGCGCGATACGGTCCAAGAGAAACAGCAGTGCATCGTAGCGCTTGGGGTCCGTGTGGAACACCTCGATATGACCGGCCCGTCGCAGCACCAGCCGCGCGCCCTGCTCGGCCGTGGCCAGGAAGTCGGCTTTGAACTGCAGGATGTAGCCCGTGCTGCCGACCTTCAGCTCCAGCCGGTGTACTTGTCCCGGCCGCATGGAGTAGATGGTATGCGGCGCAAGCGTATGTGGCCTGAAGTCGCATTCGTGCAGGCCTTCTCCCGTGGTCAGCACGAGCAGGAAGTAGTGGTCGTGCCGGTGCAGGGCCTGCACCACGTCCTTGCCGCCCAGCACCTGCTCGATGGAGCGGATGTCGAACTCATCCGATAGCCGCAATGACGTGGCGGCCGTGGCCAGGCTGCGGAAGGGGATCTCGTTCATGCCGGTTGCAGGTCTCCGAATGTAGAGTGGGAATGCCAAAGACTGAGTTGAGCGGCGGGTATGCTGGCACGGAGGGGAGCCCACCACTGCGGATCAATGGTGATGATGCACATGGGTCGTTGCGTTCCCCTCGTATGGCTTGCTGCCGTCAACGACATCGAAGTGGGCCATCATCCCTGCCGCATGGTGCTCGATGATGTGGCAGTGGTACATCCATGTTCCGGGGCGGTCATCCGGCATCCAGGCGATCTTGATGGTGCTCCTCGGCGTCAGGTTGTAGGTGTCCTTCCATGCCCTGTGAGCAGGAGCTTTGCCATTCTCCTCGATCACTTGGAAGAAGAAACCATGCAGGTGGAAGGGGTGGTCCATCCTGCTGGTGTTCGCCACTTCCCATACCTGCAATTCCCCGATCACCACGGGCTTGTCGTTCCCATGCACGGTGTTGTTGATGCGGAAGTCCTTCTGGTCCCTGATCCTCGGGTCAACGGAGAGCTCTACGCTCCTGGTCACAACGGCATCCTGCGCGGCGAGCGCCTCGATCGTTCTCAAGCGCTCCGGAATAGCGGCGACCGAGGGTCGGCTTGCTCCCACCTTCACCGTAGCGAAGGTCTCCCGTTTGGACCTGAGGAAGGTCGTCCTGTTGTAGGCCAACGACTCCACAGCGATCGTCTCTCCTTCCGTGAACGGACCGATAGCGATGTCCACGCGCTCGCCGGGGGTGATCAGCGCCTCGGTGACCGTTACGGGGTGTTCCAACAGCCCACCATCCGATGCGATGAGCTTGAATTCCCTTCCGCCGAGGTACAAATGGAAATACCGCGCGCTCGACGAGTTGATGAAGCGCCACCGTTCTGTCTGGCCGCCATGCACGTTGATGACCAGGTCCTCCCTGCCGTTCAGCAGAAGTGTGTCGCCTTGTCGCCCATCGTGCCTTTCCACCATGCGCGGCAGGAACCAGGTCGGGCGAGTGAACGCGTTGTTCTTGTCAAGCTTCATGTCGTCGATCATGAAGATCCGTTCGCCGTCCACGATGGGATCCGCTTCATCATCCACGATCAAGGCGCCGTACATGCCCCGCTCCATCTGGACGGTCTCGTTCACGTGGGAGTGGTACCAGAACGTGCCGGCATCCGGAACAACGAATCGGTATTCGAAGACCTCCCCCGGGGCCACCGGTCGTTGGGTCGCCTCGGTGCCATCCATCGATGCCGGCAGGCGGATGCCATGCCAGTGGATCATCGTAGGCTCGGTCAAGTTGTTGGCCAGGCGCACGACCAGTGTATCACCGGCGTTCGCCCTGAGCACCGGGCCCGGGAGCTGCTTGTTGAAGCCCCATGCCTGGATGGTCTTCCCGGGAGCGATCTCCCAATTGAATGAGCTCGCTTGGAGATCGTATGCTACTGTCCTGCCTTCCGCTTTCATTTGGATCTTGTTGGTGGTGGAGATTGATGCGATCCGTTCGGGAGGGGCGGAACAATTCCGCCCCTCCCTTTGCGGATCACTTCGCGGCGCAACCGCAGGCGCATTCGCTGCTCGGGCAGACCGGACCGCACATGCAAATGACACAGGTGCAGTTCGCCTTGCCGCAGCTCGCATTGGTCAGTTCGACCGTCTTCATTGGGGTTTTCATGGTGTCGTTGGTTTTATTTGTTCGACGCCACAAAAGTCCGGGCACATGCTGCGGGGCATGTTACATCCTTCGGGAGAAGGTTTACATCCTGTTAGACCACCCGGTCCAGCGGGTTGCGCCCGTGTCCCAATGCCTTGAACGCCGTGGGCGTCATACCGGTGAACTTCTTGAACTGCGCGCTCAGGTGCGCCACGCTGCTGAAGCCGGTGCGGTCGGCGATCTCACTGACGGTGAGCTCGTCGTACTTGATCAGCTCCTTCACCCGCTCCATGCGTTGCAGCAGGAAATACTGTTCGATGGTGATGCCCTCCACTTCCGTGAAGAGCGCGGCCAATCCCGAATACTCCTTGTGCAGCAGCCCGCTCAAATGCTCGCTGAGCTTGATGCGCCGGTGGGCGTCGCCATCGTGATGCACCAGCTTGACTATGGCCGCCTTGATCCGCTCGATGGTGGTGGCATCACGGTCGTCCACCAAGTCGAAGCCCAATGCCAGAAGCGCATCGCGCAAGGCTGCGCGTTCATCCGCCCGTGGCTCACGCTCCAGCTCCACTTCGCCCAGTTCGATGTGCCTCACCTGCAAGCCCTGGGCCTCCAACACCCGCCCGACCGCTGCCCTGCAGCGGTCGCAGACCATGTTGCGGATGGTCATCCGATGTCCGGTCATGTGCGGTGCACAGGTTGAAAGTCACGAATGTAAACCGCACCAGCCGGCCATTGAGGAACCCGCGTGCATTCTGATCGATGGCCGGACCACATGAGCGGTCGCGCTTTCAAAGGGCCATCATCGGTCATACCTTGTTCGCATCTTCATCACAATGCCCATCCTGGCCTCTCAAGTCCCCGGTGCTGCCGACCACCTCTCGCCCGAGGAGGCGCGGGACCTGGATGAGCTGGTCCCCATCCGTGAATTCAAGAAGGGCACGGTGCTGCTTGAGGCCGGACAGGTCGCGACCGAATCCTACTACTGCATCCAGGGCTGTGTGCATCTCTATTACAACGTGGATGGCAACGAGCGCACCACGGCCTTCTATACGGAAGGACAGAGCATCGCCTCGTTGAAGAGTTTCGTGAACCAGGTGCCGGCCGACCATTATCTCGCCTGTGTGGAGGATTGCACGCTGGCGGTGTGGGGGTATGCAGCGGAGAAGGAGCTGTTCCGCCGCCACCCGCGCATGGAGTCGCCCTGCCGATTCACCGTGGAGAACGACTTCGGTGACGCGCAGGACACGCTGGCCTCCTTCATCACCAGGACGCCGGAGCAACGCTACCTGGACCTGATGGCCGCGCGGCCCGAACTGCTGCAGCGGGTGCCGCAATACCTGCTGGCGAGCTACCTCGGGGTAACGCCGGAGTCCCTCAGCCGGATCCGCAAGCGGATCGCGAAGCGGTCGGCTTCCGTGTGAGCGCATCTACGCGGCGACCTTGATCACCACATTGCCCTTCTTGTGGCCCTGCTCCACATAGCGGTGCGCCTCGGCCGTGGCGGCCAGCGGGTAGCTGCGGTCGATGACGGCCTTGAGCCGGCCCGTTTCCATGAGCGACCGGATTTGTTCGAGGCCCGATGCACCATTGGATGCCACGCCACCGATCACGCGCGCGCCACCGAAGAGCTTGGAGCCGAGCATGTGCATGTAGTCGCCCGGCGCGGCGGAGCTGGTGAGGAAGACGCCGCCTTTGTTGAGCAGCGCCTTGCATTGCATGTAGGTGGCGCGGCCCACGGTGCTGAAGATGGCATCATAGGTGAGCCCCATGGTGGTGAAGTCCTCCCGGGTGTAGTCGATGACGCGATCGGCGCCGAGCGAGCGCAACAACTCCACATTGGCCGTGCTGCATACCGCGGTGACATGCGCGCCCATGCTCTTCGCGATCTGCACCGCAGCGCTGCCGATGGAGCCTGAAGCGCCGTGGATGAGGATGCGCCGACCGGGGCTGGGCCGCGCCTGCTTCAGGAAGTGCAGGGCCGTGAGGGCGCCCACGACGAGCGTGGCGGCCTCCTCATCGCTCACCTGCGCGGGTGTGGCTACCAGCGCACCAACCTCCGGGAGGCAGATGTATTCGGCGTAGGTGCCAGAGCCCAGGCCCGTGGAACCAAAGACGCGATCGCCTTTGCGGAAGCGGGTGACCTTGCTGCCCACGGCCTCCACCACGCCGGCCGCCTCGTGCCCGAGGATCTGTTGCTTGGGGCGCATGAGGCCGTAGAAGAACCGCACGGCGAACGGATCGGCCTTGCGCAAGCGGACGTCGCCACTGGTGACCGTGGTGGCGTGGATGCGGATGAGCACTTCGTTGTCCTTGGGCGTGGGGCGGGCCACTTCGGCCAGATGCAGCACTTCGGCTGCACCGTAGTCCCGGTAGATCACTGCTTTCATGTTCGGGGTTTTCATGCGGCAAAGGTCCCCCGGCACCTTCCCTTGATCCGTTGACGTTGGGTAAGAAATGAATGGCCTTGGTCCACCTTATGGAACATCGGCGCGATACATTCCACGAGCCTTGGTCCAGCATCCCTTCCCTGATCGGGAAGGCATCGGTGCAGTGCCCCGATGCAGCGGTTTGGGGCACGTCCCAGTGCGTTCCTGGATCACCAGGGTCATCCGCTCAGTGACCCGGCCGAAATTCGTGGACACCCTGCACGAGGACAAGGAACCAGATGGTTGCGATGATCATCTGGTGATCTGAAGGAACGTGTAGGCACGGTTCACTGAGGCCGAGTGATATGGCCCGTAACTACATTCGATGCATCATCCAATACACCTGACCATGCGGAACGTCCTGTCCATTCTCGTCACTTGCTGCCTGCTGGCGTGCAGCGGAAGTGTGATCGCGCAACAGCCGACACTGGTCGCGGTTACCGTGGATTACCGCGCATTGCCCGGCCAGGGCGCTGCGCTCCACGCCGCCCTGCAGCCGCTGCTGACCGAGGTGCGCAAAGAGCCGCATTACCTGGGCATCACCGTGCTGCGCGATGCACTGGCTGACCCCGACCGCATCCTGCTGGTGGAGCGCTGGGCCGACCAGTCTTATTACACCGGTGCGCACAGCAGCACGCCGCACCTGGAGGCCTTCAAGGCAGTGGCCATGCCGCTGCTGGCCGGACCGCCTGCGGTAACGCTGTGGCCGGGTGTGGAAGAGGTGGGGCGGCCATAGACTGCCTGCTACGATCGTGGCAGTGGCGGAGCGCGATGGGCTGAACGCCGGGTTGGATGCCGCGCTGGAGGTGCTGCCGTAAGGTAGGCCACAGGTCATGGACCGGCGGTAGCGCAGCGAAAGAAGCCCCAATGACCGGTCAAAGGCGGGCTCCCGACGTTCGTACCGACTGCGATCACGGCCTCCCTATCCCTGATCCGCCACGCGCCAATAGCGCACCGTGGCCGCATAGCCCAACACACTGGTGAGTCCGAGTACCACGAAGCTCCATGCGTTCACCGCGAGGTCGTGCCCGCCACCGGCACCGCTGTAGAGCCCGGGCATCGACCACGGGAAGTAGGTGCCGAAGCCCGCAGCGGCCACCACCTGCGCGAACACGAGCGTGAGGCCGATGACACCCAGCGGCGCCAGATAGCCTTTGCCCCGGATGGCGAAGAACGCGATGGGTGTGCCCAAGGCGATGGTGAGCGCGGTGGTGATGAGGTAGTGCTGCACGTACCGAACGAGCGTGCCCGAGCCGGCGGGCAGGTCCATGAGCTGCGAGATGACCAGGCCGATGAGCAAATTGCACAGGGCGATCGCCAGGCACCACAGCGCGTAAACGATGAACTTGGCGTGGATGATCCGCGCACGGCCGGTGGGCAGCGCGAGCAGGTCCTTCGCGGTGCCGTCGCTGTATTCCCTGCCGAAGATCCAACTGGCCACGAAGCCGAACACCATGATGCCCCCGATGCCCATGGCCTGGCTGAGGATGAGGAAGTAGGCGCCCCGATCGGCGGTGATGCCCATCACCTCGGCCTTCGTGCCCAACGCGCTGGCGCGGCCCAGGGCCTCGGGATCGCCCATGATCCACATGAACACCGCGCCCATCAACGGCGCCAGTGCGAAGGCGACGAAGGTGGCCCACACCACCGTGGCGCCCCGGAGCTTCAGCAGTTCGGCACGGATGGCGTTCATGCGGTGGCGCGCTGTGGGGGTGGATGGATCACGCGCAGGAAGAGCTCCTCAAGGTCCTCCGACCGCACCTGCAGCAGGGTGGGTGGCAGCCCTTCCTGCACCAACAGGGCCGCGATGCGCTCCGGATGCCGCACGCTGTCCGGATCCGAAAGCGCGATGTACCCTTCGCGGTGCAGCTGCGCTTGCACGCCGTGGCGTGCAAGCCGTTCCATGGCGGCCGCATTGTCCAGCGTGGAAAGGACGAGCCGCTGCCCGAGCCGCGCGGCGATCTCGCTGCTGTCCAACTCGGTGACCAGCCGGCCCTCGTGGATGATGGAAAGGCGCATGGAGACCTTCGCCAGCTCACCGATGATGTGGCTGGAGAGGAAGATGGTGCTGCCCTGTGCCGCCAGCTCCTTCAGCAACAGCCGCACCTCCACGATGCCTTCGGGGTCCAGGCCGTTGATGGGCTCGTCCAGGATCAGCAGGCGCGGCTTGTGCATCAGGGCCTTCGCCAAGCCAAGGCGGTGCCGGTTGCCCAGTGATAGTTGCCCCGCCTTCTGGTGCTTGTACCGGCCGAGGTGCAGGCGGTCGATCACGGCATCGATGACGTTCCTGCCCTTCAAGCGGCGCAGCTCCTGGAAGACCCACAGGTTGTCGTACACCGACAGCCCCGGATAAGCGAAGGGCGTTTCCACCAGGTAGCCCACATTGTTCCACCGGTCGAACGCCTTGTTCACCGGTTTGCCGAACAGGTGTACCGCCCCATCCGTGGGCCGCACCATGCCCAGCAGCATGCGGATCAACGTGGTCTTGCCGGCCCCGTTCAAACCGAGGAAGCCGTGGATCTCCCCCTCACCGACGCGCAGCGAGATGCGGTCCACCGCAGTGACGGTTCCGTAACGCTTGGTCAGCGCCGTGGTGGAGATGACGTCCATGGCTTGGCAGTGCGAAGTAGGCAAGAAAGAACGGACGTGAGGAAGTGGGATCAACACCGTGCGGGTGGATGGCGCTCCGGTATACACCATCGACTACACGGACGGACTGCCGCCCGACGAACGAGAGCAACAGGCGATCGCAGCGGTGTTGAAGGCGTTGTAGGAGGTGGGGTAGTGGCCGCGGGCCGCAGACTCGCGGCAGCTGAGCATGAGCTCCTGTCCGGTGTACAGCATGCTGCGTTCAACGCTTCTTACCCGTCGCCTTGTCGATGGCGTGCTTGACCGGTGCTGATAGCAACGACCTCATCTGCGTGATCGCCACGCCGTTGAGCTGCCTCAGGCGTTCCGGGGCATCCAGGCCCTGGCGGATGAGCAGTGCGTTGATGCTTTCCATGTTGGAGAGTACAACCAGCTGCTCCAAGGTGGCATGGTCCCGCATATTGCCGGGGAGCGTTGGGTTGGCGTTGCGCCATTCGGCGGCGGTCATCCCGAAGAGCGCCATGTTGAGCAGGTCCGCTTCGCTGCTATAGATGCGGTTGGTCTGGTCGCGGCCAAGCACAGGAGGGATGAGGTGTTCCTTGATCGCATCCGTATGGATGCGGTAGTTCACCTTGGCGAGAGTGCGTTGGAGGTTCCATTCGAGGGAGGCCATGCCCGATTCAGCCTCCTTCAAGCGGCGGAACTCCTTCACGAGGTAAACCTTGAACTCAGGGCTTATCCACATGCCGAACTCGAAGGCGATGTCCGGGTGAGCGTACGTTCCGCCATAGCGCCCGGCCGAGGCCCTGAGGCCGATGGCGTTGGTCTGCTCCACCCAGTCCTTCACGCTGATGCGGAAGCGGTTAAGGCCGGCCTCGCTTCTAATTGTGGCGAATCCGCCATAATTAAAGTCCGGGTTGTGCACCGACTCCCAGATGCCTAGGAACTCCACCGTGTTCCGGTTACGCAGCCAGTCGCCGATGAAGACATCGCCTTCCTTGGCCTTGAGCATGTCAGTGAGCGAGATGTAATCCTGCTGGCCTACGGTGGTCACGGCCACCTCGGTGTCCTTCACGGTGATGGTCCTGTTCTTCATGGGGCTGGCCCTGACGGGAATGCCGTCATGGGGTGGAACTCAACATAAGGCTGAGCGGCGGGAATTCATAGCCATGTGTAGATCTGAGCTGGGCCAAGTTCGAGGCGGCGATTCGGGGGAGGGTTGGGGAGATTCTGGCGTGAGGTCTTTTGGGCGTTCCGGCTCCCAAGGCCTCGCCGTCGGGCTTTTCCCTACAAGTCCGCGCTCGTTCCTCGCTTGCGGGCTTTTCGGTACAATCCCTAACGCAACCCTACCCTTGGCCATCGGGTATCGCCCGAATGTCGTGCAGGTCTTGCTGAAGTTGTGCGCTGCCAATAGCTCGAAGCCACTCCAAGTCGTCCAAGTGACATCGCTTAGCCTTCCTGCCTGAGCCACACCAACACAGATCATTCCGCCCAACACTCCGTCCCGAGAGGGCAAGTTCCAGCGCATCCAGTACGAAGGAGTTGTCGTTCGTATTGAACCTCTCGCGGTAACGCTGCAGGCGGCCTTCAGTGCCATGTGCATAGTCCCCGCCAGGGTACGTTCCTTCGTGCATCTTGTGAAGGACGCTCAGAAAGAATGGATAGACCTTCCGCGTGAGGAAGTCGCTCAATCGGATGCCTCGTCGGGCCTGAACCATGAGGTCAAGGTCCATTTCCACACAGCAGAGTCCAATAGCGTTTACATGGTCGTTCTCGCCGCGCGACAGCTTCTGACTGGTCTCGAACAAATCGGGTACGCCGTAAGGGTATTTCTCCGGAATTAGGAGGGCAACCTCAAACTCCTCTAAGAAGTTGCCCTCCGCGTCCGAGACGTCGATGACCCCCACTAGGGCTTTCTTGCCCAAGTACTCACCAAGGCGCAGCTTGGGGAAGCGCCGCTCTACTTCAGCAAGGTCATTTTTGTCGATGGTCACTTCACGCAGGTCTCAAGGGCGGTATGGGCGAACTGTGCTTGCGCGAGGCGCCACGAGCTCAGGCCTCAGAACGCGGTCAGAACTACGCTTCAGTTCGAGCTGTCCCTCAGGGGTCTGGTTGAACTTGTTCATCGACCGCAGGTAAGCTTTCCAGTCGAAGTCATACTGACGGTAACCATCACCCACCGCTGGATAGTTCGGGAAGATGAAGGCATCCGGCCCCTTGCTGGTGCGCTGGGAAACGGGGGTGAAGAACCGCGTTTCGATGCCGGCAATATCCAGCACGTGCTGACCCACTACAACTCCGTTGTTGGCTGCCGACATCTGCATTTTCGCAGCGAGACTGGTGTGAAGGCTGGTCGTCGTCACTTCGCTCGTAGCGCCGATTCCTTGCTTCACCCACACTACCACGTCATCATCCCCGAAATCAAACCCGATCCGGGTGTTGATCCGCTCTATGCCGTCTTCCTCGAAGAGCTTTGGAAGCTCCTCCCTGACGAAGTAGGTCACCAAGCTGCTCGCTAGCATCCCCAGTTGCACAGCATCACGCTTTTCCTGTCCCCGTCGCCCGAAGTAGACGAACATCCCATCGCCATGAAGGCGCTGGATGTACCCGCCACAGATGAGGCAGACGTGCATGGCCGCCTTCTGTATCACGCTCGTGATGTAGTTGACGGTTTCGGGTGGGTACTTCCGGAATAGGCCGGTGGAATTGCAGATGTCGATGAACATTGAGGCCACATAATGGCGCTCTACGGTCTCCGAGGTGCTGATATAGCTGAAGTCCGGGTGTGCTCCTAGTGGTAGGGAGTAGTTAGGGGTTGTCCCGAGTTCCTGTTGTAGCGGGATCAGACTATCGAGGGGCTTGCTCCATTCAGCGTCCCTCATCGCGGCCAAGACAGGCTGGCGGCGTTGCCGTCCCTCGAAATGCTCATACAGCGGCTGCTGCATGACGTTCTTGATGCGGTTCGTATAGTCGTCGAAGATCCTCATGGTGTTGGCGGGTTTAGGTTGTGCATGATGAGCCAGGTGAGCAGGATGGCGGCCAAGAAGCTTCCCGCCAGACCGAAACTGGCGGCCTTGAGCAGCATGAACTTTCGCCGCAGTCCTACGGATAGTGCGTGTGCTTGTACAATGAGGTCTTCCTCTGCTTCCACCTCAGTCTCCTTCTTGATGTCATCGCGGAATTTCTCAAGCGAGCGCGTGGAAACGCCGCCGAAGAACAGATTGGATTGAGATCCTTGGCGAGTGTATGGCAGGATGGCAAGGAGCGTGGTCGCCATCGAGAACAGGCACAGGATGAGACAGGCCATCAGCAAACACTCAATCCCCGGGGACATGGTGAACGCTTTTCCCGCGTACTCGAACTGCAGAAGCAACAAACCGCCAACGAGGGCGGTGTTCAGTGCGACGAAGAACGCCCCCTTGTTGTTGACGGTGTCGTAGTAATGGTCATACCTCGATATCGCGTATCGCAGTTGTTCGATCAGACGTGGTGGGTCGTGTTGCGCCCTGCACGCCCCTCCCTTCTCCGCTTCGTCGAGCGCATTCATTGTCTTCGCTTGGATTGTGTTTCACTGGGCTCGGTCGGATGTGGACCTTGTCCCTGCTTACCGATATGTGTTGACTGTGTAAGCACCCCCTGAAACAGGTGCAGGTGAAAGTAGAAACACCTAACCTTGA
>CALMPI010000044.1 GCA_937872175.1 uncultured Flavobacteriales bacterium
GGGGGGCCGCGCCAGGAGGGTGCGGGCGGCCGCGGGGGCCGCCGCCGGGCGGCCCGGGGCCGCGGCGAGGGCGTGGGTGCCCCCCGCCTCAGCCGTCTGGGCCGCCGCCAGCTCGGCACTGGACAGGCGGAGCGCCCGCTGGGTCACGAGGAGCGCCCGGGTGGAGGCGTTGAGCGCCTGGCGGGCGGAGGTCAGCTGGGCCGTCCGCCCCGTGGCCGCCGCGATGCCGGTCTGCAGCTCCACATAGGCGAGCGCCTGCGCCCGCTGTTGCTGGATGAGCGCGAGGTTCTGGGTGAGCTGCGCCCGGCCCACCTGGAGGTCGCGGACCTTCGCGGCGGTGGCGAGGCTCTCCGCCTCGGCAGTGGCGAGGGCGGATGCAGCCTTGGCCCGCTCGATGTCCACGGCGGTCAGGAGGGTCGCGTTGCCCGCCCGCACAGCGGCGGCCAGCTGGGCGCTGGAGCGGATGGCGTTGACAGCCGCCTGGATGTAGGGGGCCAGGGTGAAGGCGGCCCACGCCGCTGCGGCAGCTCCGGCAGCCGCCGCGACCAGGCTCAGGTTGTTGGCGAGGACGATGAGGATGTTGGCCACCGCCTGGCTGATGCCCAGGGCCTGGTCCATCTCCCCGATGAAGCGCAGGGCGCTGTTGGACAGGACGGTGAACGCCTCCCCGATGGTCGGGGCGAGCTGGCTGAACTCCCGGGCAATCTCGGGGGCGGACTTCTCCAGGGCGTCCACGATGCGCTGCGACGTGAGCTCACCGTCAGCCCCGAGCTGGCGCAGCTCACCGATGGTGACGCCCATCCCGTCCGCGATGGCCTGGGCGAGGCGCGGCATGTTCTCAAGGACGCTGATGAGCTCATCGCCCCGGAGGGCACCCGAGCCCAGGGCCTGGCCGAACTGCCGCACGCCCGCCGCTGCCTCCTGGGCGGAGCCCCCGGAGACGCGGATGGCCTGGTTGACCGTCTCGGTGATGGACAGCGGGCGCTCCTGGGACGGCCCAAGGGCACCGGCGTTCCGCGCCACGGGGGCGTACAGGTCCCCCGTGGCCTCATAGGAGGTCCGCGTGCGCTGGGCGGAGGCGAACAGCCGGTCATTGATCGCCGCGAGGTTGGCCGCGCCGGTCGTCACCAGCCGCAGCCGGTTGGTGATGAGGGTGTAGGTGTCGGCCATCTGCTGGAGCTCACGCAGCAGCACCGCCGTCCCGAGGCCAGCGAGGGCTCGCTTCAGGAAGCCCAGGCCGGTCGCGGCGCTCCGGGCGGAGCCCCCGATGTCCTCCAGGTTGCGCTTGACAACCCGGGAGCCGCGCTCAGAGACGATGATGTCAATGCGTTCGGTCGTCATGGCAGCAGCCGCGCCCCCTTCACTTGCTTGACCGCTGCCTGCACCGCCTTCTGGACGAAGCCAGCCGGGGCCTGGCGGCTGTAGCCGTCATTCAGCCGCCCGATGTAGGGGAGGTTGTTGCTGATGTTGATGGACGTGTTCCTGTCGCCGTGGTACCCGGCGATGACTGCCCCGCCCTGGGCGAGCGCCGCAGCCGCGTTCGGCCCGGCGGTGGTGCCGCTCTCCCCCGGCACGTAGGGGTCGATGGGGGCGCGGGCCGGGGCCTCCAGCTCAACGAGCCAGTTGGACCGCGCCCGGCCCTTGTCAACGGGGGTTGCGAGGACAACCGCCTGGTCAGCCGCGAGGGCAGCGGCCCGGACAGTCCGGTCAGCCTCCGCTGCGACGTGAGCGCCCAGCTGTGCGATCCTCTTGCTGAACTGCTCCGGCGTTGCCACGGTCCTTGTCCCTCATGTGGGTCAGGAACTCATCATCAAGAGCCCTGACCATGCTCACCAAATAGTCCAGGCCCTCCTCCTCAAACCCGTGGGCCAGCCCGTAGCGGTCGATGGCGGTCCAGGGTATGGGCCCAGGCATCCCCTCCAAGCCAATGTACGGGCGACATGTGCTCAGCTCCTGGAACGCCTCAAAGTACAGCTCCAGCCCGGGGAGGAGCTGGGGGGCGTTGGCGATGAACTCCGGGGGCTCCTGGCCGCGCTTGTACGCGGCCCCCAAAATCCTCGCCTCCGCCTTCCCATGCTCCAGCTCATACCGGAGGACCGCCCTCAGTTTCCCTTGTCCGCCTCCGCCGTGTCCTCCAGGAACAGCCCGAGCTTCATGGACTGCTCGCGCACGTCGATGAACAGGTCAGGGAGGTCCGTGAAGAGCGCGACGCAGTTGTCCACGCTGAAGGTGAACGCCTCGCCCCGGTAGGGCATCAGGTTCGGCCCCAGCGGGCTGTCCCACCCGAGCACGATGGCCTCCGCCCAGACCTCGCGGGTGATCCGGTCGGCCACCTTGTTGTCCAGCGTCTCGTTTGCCATCGCCCGGCGGTGGGGCTTCATCTTGGCCTCCATGAGCTTCTTGAAGCGCTCATTGGTGGCCCCGGCGCGGGTGATCTTGATGCGGAAGTCGCCATAGTCCAGCCAGACGCCCTCCTGCTCCAGCTTGCCGCTGGGCTTGAACAGGGCCTCCGGCCCCTTCAGGCTCTTGACGTCCACTGCCTTCTTCTCCGGTGCTGCCATAGTGATGTCTCCTCTTACTCAGCTGCCGTGGGGAGGTAGGTGAAGCTGCCGGCCAGCATCGTGTGGTGGAGGGTCGGGTGCTCGGCCCCCTCCATCGTGAGCGGCAGCTTGATCTCGGTGTCCTTCTCCACCTGGGCCCGGCCATCCCCGAGGGTGATGAGCGGGATGTCGAACACCCAGCCCGCGTTGTTCTTCACCATGGCGAAGTCCAGGCTGATGTCGTGGTTGTTGCGCACCGCCGCCACAGCGTCGGTGCTGGAGAAGTACGCAGTCACGGAGCCCGCCGCCACGAAGTCCCCGGCGGTCACGTCGAACGCCCCGAGGGTGCCGATGGACTTGGAGGGGGTCACGTTGTTGTTGATCGTGACGTTGAGCTCGGTGAGGTAGGTGAACAGGGTCGCGGCGGTGTTCTCGTTGAGCATGCGCAGCCGCGAGAAGTCGCTGGAGCTGTTGAAGGCGTCCTCCTCAGCGATGTCGGGCCGGGTGCCGGACTTGGCGCTGCCCGCCGTCTCCCCGTCGATGCCGACAAAGCCGAAGTCCACCACCACCTTGTCCGCCGTGGTGACCTTGATCTCCATGGTGTTGGCGACGCAGCCCAGCACGTACTCATAGCCCGCGCTGCCCAGGGAGCGCTCCAGCTGGTAGGACCGCATCTTGATGAGGTTGGGGTCGCTTTCGTTCTTGATCACGTGGCCGATGAACAGGCGGATGGTCTTGCCCGTCCCCGCGTCGGTGACCATGGTACCGGGCTGGCGGTCCAGGGTCAGGGCGTTCGCGGTCACGCTCGCCACGCGGGCGAAGCCGTTGTTGGCCGCCGTGGCGAACTTCTCTGCCGTGGCGTCACCGCCGATGAACAGCCACTCGCCCGGGACCAGGCCCAGGTCGGTGAAGTCCAGCGTGGAGCTGCCCAGGACGGCAACGCCGCCGGTCACGGTCACGTCCACGTCACCCGAGCCAGCCTGGACGCCCACCTTGGTGATCTTGGCACCGGCGGGCGGGGAAGCCTCCGCCGTCAGGCCGGAGACGGTCACCGTGGTCGCGGTGACGGCGGTGACCACCTTCAGGCCGTTGTTCCCGGCGGTGCCGAAGCCCTCCGCCCACACGAGGTCGCCAGCCGCGTAGCTGTTGCCGCCGGGCGAGGCCACGGGGTACGCGGTGCCCGAGGCGGAGGTGACGGGGTGGTTGGGCTTCTCACGCCAGTCCGCGAAGAAGAAGCCGGGCATGAGCCGGTACAGCGAGGACTGCACGAAGTCAGACTGGAAGCCAGCCGTGGCGTCCAGGTCCGTGACCACCCCCTTCTTGCGCTGGCGCGAGGGCGTGATGGGGTTTCGCGCGGTGGTGGACACCTGCGGCCCGAACTCGCCATAGCTGTTCGGCTCCAGGGGGTACCAGACGGGCGAGCCGGGGAGCACCCCGATGCTGCCAAACGTCTCCTCCGCAAAGCGGAGGCCGGTGATGTTGCTGTCGATCTTGTTGGGCATGTCAGGGCCTCCTTACTTGAGCTCATCATACGTGAATTCAGCACTCACGTTAAGCTGCCACCACGGGTCATCCGGCCCCACTTCTTGTAGCCGGGCATTCCTGAACCAGACGCCCCCCGGGGTGGTCCTCCCCTCAAAGGCGTCCCGGGCGATGATGCCCAGGTCCTCCGCCAGCGTCACGGACTGTTCGATGCTCATGGGGGTGAACACCTGGACGATGACGATGCCGAGGCGCTCAAAGCGCCGGTTGCCGGGCTCCCCGAAGGTCCGCTGGGGGCTGACGTTGTGCTGGACGCTCACCCGAGCCCAGGGGCGGTCAGGGCGCACCTTGTCGCCCTTCTCCTCCTTGGCGTCCCAGATGACCTGGGGCACGCCGCCAGACCACACGAGGGCCGCCTTGGCCCGCCAGTCGTCATAGAAGCGGGTCAGGATTTCATCGCGGGCCTGGGGTGTGGTGAGCGGCCTCGCCGGGCCCCCCCCGGCGGGCTGGGGAGGCCCTGCGGCCGGTTGGGCTCCGGCGTTGGGACGTTCAGGAGGGCGAGGCGGGGGTCCCCCTCCCCCCCGCCGCTCCGGTACAGCCGGTCACGCAGGGCCGGGGCCTCAGCGAGGTCCCCGCCCGCGATGAGCACGAGCTTGTCCCCGACCTGGACTTCAAGGCCCTCCATGTAGCGCTCGCCCGAGCGGCCCAGGTCACCGTAGTTGAGGAACACTGCCTTGACGGTCGTGTCTGCGCTCGCGGGCGAGCCTGTGCGCCAGGGTTTGTCCGGGTCCGCCGCCGGGGCGTCCACATACCGGCGCAGGATCGTGTCCTGGCCGTTCTTTGCGATGAGCCTCTGGGCGAGAGCGATGAACTTGTCAAACCGCGCCATGTCAGGCCCTCACCGCTGTCAGGCCGGTGCGGATGAGCCCAGCAGAGGCAAGGAGCCGGTCCACGGTGGGGTACTCGGGGAAGGTGAAGGCCCCGCCCGCCGCATAGGTGACGCTCTCGCCCATGGGCGTCAGCCCCTCGCTCTTGGACAGGACGGTGCGGCCCGTCTCATCCCGGGTCGGGTCGGGCATCAGCTCGGCAGACAGCGCCCTCTGCGCCAGCTCCGCCACAGCCTGCTTGACCGCCCGGGGGATGCCGTTGATGAGGTACCCGGAGCGGTCCCACGCGTCACGGCGCGGCCACTCGGTGTCCTGGTCGTGGTTCCGGCGCTCGCCCAGGAAGGTGTACCGGGTGTCCACGTACATCGTGGCCTTGATGATGGCGGCCTGGAGGGCGGCATCGGACGTTCCGGGGGCGGACAGGTCCACCCCCCGGTCAGCGTGGTAGTCACGCACGTAGGCAAGGTCAGCGTAGGCATTCGCCCCGCTGACCAGCCCGTTGTCGTCCTGGACGGTGAACGCCATGCGTCACTTCCCCTTTCCGCCGCCCTTCCCCTTGGGCTTCTTCTTGCCCCAGCCCACAGGCTCAGCCCTGCTTGGTCTGGGCCGCAGGCTTCCGCGAGCCCGTGGAGGGCCGGGGGCTCTGCGAGTTGCCCGCGTGGGCGGAGGGCTTCACCGCGCCGATGTGCTGTCCCGCACCCGGAGCGCCGCGCTTGGCTCCCATCATCTTCACACCCATGGTCCTTCTCCTCACTTCAGGTTGATGTCAGTGATCCGGTCCACGATGAACGTGCGCTCATGTTCCGGGTCATCGTACTTCTTGGTGCTGTCCCAGACGGTGACAATCACCCCGTTCTCCGCCTTGCGGATGCTGACGTTGCCCTCCTCGGGCAGCTTCACATCCACCGTCCCCCGCGAGCGGCCCGGCCCCACGGAGGAGCCGGTGGCGGACGCCGCCTGCCTGCGGATGACGTTACCCGTTGCCACGCGCCTTCTCCCGGTTGAAGCCCGGAAGGGCCGCGTCAACGTCCGCCCGGGTCACGTCAGAGCGGCCCAGGACAGCCTCCACGGCGGCCATCTTGGGCTTGCCGTCCGCCGTCCAGTGCTCATCGTTCGCCGGGTCCAGCTGCCTCAGCGCGGCAGCCACGGGGCCTTCTTGTCCGTCCCCCGGGGCATCTCCTGCCCCCTCACCCCCGGCCTGGGGGTCGTCACCTCCGCTGACTTCATCAGCGTCCTCGGGCTGGTCGGGTTCCTGACCAGCTCCGCCTTCATCGTCATCGGCCCCGCCCGGGTGTTCATCCCCCTGGGCAGGTTCATCCGGCTCAGCTTGACCAGCATCCGCGTCCTCCTTCAGGGCAGCACGGGCATCGTCCAGCTCCTTGGAGGGGTCGGGGTACGCCTGGAAGCACCTGTTGAGGTACTTGGACAGGTTCTCCACGTCCACGTCCGGGCCGGTGATCTCGATGGACCCATCAGTGAAGGGGTACTCCTTGGTGCCGACCTTCAGGTTGATGGTCTGGCCCTCATAGGCCCCCACCAGGGTGAGCTTGCGGGTGATGATGCTCATGCTGCTGCCTTTCTCCCGTTAGGCAACCGTCTCGCCCAGCTTGTCACCGCCGAACACGGCAAAGTCTCCCGCCGCGTCGAAGGTGCCAGCGATGGCACGGTTGGTGTTGAAGTACCCGGTCGGGAGGTCGAAGCCTGCCGCCCTGAGCACGGTGACGGCGCGGGCCTGGATGGCCGCCCCGGTGGTGTCCACGGCATCGTTGATGGCCACGATGACCGCCGCGATGTCGTTGCGCACGTTGTTGTCCCCGGCGCTCGGGGTGCGTTCCACAAGGTGGGCCACGATGGCCATGATCAAGTCTCCTCTTAGCAAAGGTGCCCGCGCCTCATCGCAGAGGGCGGGCACCCATTGACTCAGGGGCGGGGCACCGCCTCAGTTGGTGATGCCGTCCGCCGCCGCCAGGCCCTTCTCGCTGAAGAGCGCCAGGCCGCAGTACCACTTGATGCGGGTGATGCTTTCGTCCTTGGTCTCGCTCTCGCCAACCGGGACCACCTGGATGCCCGCAGCCGCCTCCGCCGTCAGGCCCGCGATGCCGTGCATGCGGGAGCCGTCATCCAGGGTCCCCGCGAACACGGTGGTCTGGTTGGAGCCGCTGCCCTTGGTCTGGTTGATGGGCAGCCAGTCGTTGCGGAAGATGGGAACGCCCCGGTAGCCCGGGACCTCGCGGCCCGAGGGGAGGGCCACCACCTCGTTGATGGACGCGCCGCCCAGGGCGCGGAGCAGCGCCATGTAGGAGCGCAGCGTGCGGGCGTGCATCATGAAGTAGTCCACGTCACCGTCCTTGTCGGTCACGAGGTCCAGAAGCTCATCCATGAAGGCGAAGGACAGCGCACCGCCGTTGGTGCCGGTCGCGGCCTTCTGGCCCGAGCTCACGAGGTTCAGCATGCCGCTGAACTCGTTGGAGCTGCCCGTGCCGTTGACCAGCATGTCCTGGTACTTGCGGCCCACGGACTTCGCCTTGGATGCAATCTGCACCGCCTGCTGGTCGTTGCCGTCGCCCGAGCGGGTCGCCTGGATGAGGCCGTTGACCTCCGCATCACCGATGATCGTGGTGAGGGTGGACGTGACCTGGGTGAAGGTCGCAGCCGCCTTCGCGGTGATGGTGCCGCCGACGCCCAGGACCTGGACATCACCCAGCACGTTCTCGCGGTTGTAGGCGAGGGCGTTGCCGTCGATGCCGTCGAAGGGCAGAACGTCGAAGAAGGGGTTGACGGTGATGATGTTCTCGATGACGCCTGCCACCAGCTCATCCTGAGCGAGCTTGGCGGACTCAGCGAGGGTGACGGATGCCATGTCCAGTCCTCCAGAGTGGTTCGGGTTACAATCTCATCAGCCAACTTGCGCATCGCACGCTGGCCTCCTGGATCGCCCTGGAGGGGTGTGGCTTGACCAAGATATACTCGACAATGCCTGCCGCGTCAAGCCATAACGCGAGCCAGCCCCCGCGCTGTGGCCGGGGGCTGGCAGGGAGCCAGGGGAGCACCCCGGCCCAGGGGTCGGGACAGGCCGGGGCCTCAGCCAGCCTTACGGGCAGCGAGGCCAGCCTTGATCTTGTCGATGGGGGAGGCGTCCGCCTTGACCGGCGCGGGCTTGGCCCCGGTCTTGCCGGGGAGCGCCCCGCCGCCGCCCTTCGCCTCGCTCTTGAACAGCGGGGCGTACTTCTCCTGGCCCTTCATCTCCTTGACCAGCTCGCGGATGGTCATGGGCTGGCCGGTGCCGCCGCTGATGCGCGGGTCGCCATCCGCGTCCACCACCACAGCCTTGAACTCCCCGTCCTGCTCCACCACCTTGACCTGGCGCTCCACGAAGGGCATGGCCAGCTCCACCAGGCCGCCCTCGGCAGCCAGGGCCTCGCTCGCGCCGGAGGTGACCAGGTACTTGTGGACGGTGCCCCGCAGGGCGTCCTGCACCTTGCGCTCCTCGCCCACCGCCTTCTCCATGGCGGCCTTCATCTCAGCGCGGACCTTGTCCACGTTGAGCTTGCCCTCCTTGCCGGCAGCGGCAGCCGTCTCCAGCTCATCCAGCTTCTTGCGGATGTTCTCCTTGATGGTCGGGAGGTCCTCACCGAAGTCCTCCAGGCCGGACAGGTCCACCTGGCCCTTCTTGGCCAGCTCCTTGTTCTCCAGCCTGATCTTACCGTTCGCCTGGAACAGGCCGGTGATCGCGTCCGCCACGGGCCGCAGCGCCTCGGGGACGTGGTACCCGTCGCCCGTGTCCTTGGGCTGGTAGATGCCGCGCAGGTTCTCCGGGATGGTGTTGAAGCCGTCCCCGTCCACTTCATGCTTCAGTACAGTCATGCGTCACTCTCCTGTGAATCGCTCACCCCGGGATCGCCCTGGGTGGAGGTTGGTGCCCCCGGATGGTAGCCCAAGACAGCGCCGGGGGCAAGGCGCTGCCGGGGTCGGTCAGACCACCCCGCCGCCCTCAAAGGCGCGGGGGAAGCGCTGGCGAAGCTGGTCCAGTGTCAGCTCGCGCCCGGCGCGGTCCACGAAGTCGTCAAGGGTCAGCCGCCCGGAGCGGAACAGCTGCGCTTTCGCCTGTCCCAGGACCTCATCCTGGAAGGCCACAGGCTGACGCCGCATCCACTCTTCATAGGTGGTGGTGGAGGGGAGCTGGCCGATGTTCTCGTCACCCCAGGCGTCACGCCGCCGCCTGATGGCGGCCCTCCGCTCCGCCTCTGACATCCCGCTCCAGGCGTCTCCCGCCTCTGCCCGGGCTTCCGCCCTGAAGTCCCGCTCCCGCTGTCCACGTGTGCGCTTGTCCCTCACAAAGGGCCGGTCACCCAGGATGCCCTCGGGGCTGAACACCGCCACCATGACAGAGCGGCAGTTGATGTGCGCCGGGGGCCGGGCGTCGGCAGGTTTCAGCAGCTGGGCCCCCTTCGGGGCCGCGTTGTCGCCCATCATCACCAGGTCCCCGTCGCGGGCGCGGCACACGGCGGAGGTCCGCCCGTCCAGGGTCGCGGTCCAGCGGAGGGCATAGATGATGTCGGCATTCGCGTCCCAGACCTCCGCCCGGGCCGCGTTGGAGACGTGGGTGATGGCCGTCCTCATCACAGCCTCGGCATTGCGCCGGGTGATGGCCAGGATGCCGTCGCTGTACTTGTTCGCCCGGGTGCCCACGACGCGGCGCACGATGTCGTCCAGCGTTTCCCCGTTGGTGATGCCCAGGCGGAGGGCCTGAGTGAGCTGGGCCTGGTCCGCCTGCTGGAGCGAGGCGAACCACTCGCGCAGGAAGCGGCCCTGGAACGGGCGCGAGGTGACCACCGCGTTGAGCCGCCCGAGCGGGGCGGTGGCCAGGGCCATCTCGATGGGGATGGAGGCGGCCATGATGGCGTGCTCCCAGTCCGCCTCCAGCTTGGCGAGGTCCAGCAGCTCCCCCCGGCCCAGGTCCCTGATCTGGGCCATGACCGCCTCGCGCATCGCCCGCACGTCCTTCAGCAGCTCCTCCAGCCGGGCGATGGCGTCCGGGCTCCCGGTGATCCGGGCGAGCTTGCGGCGGAGGGGCTCCACCAGGTCGCGGTCAGCCTCCTCCAGGAGCCGCTGGATGCGGCGGAGGACGCTGACGCTGTAGCGCCGGAGCGCCACCTGGTGGCGGAGGGCCGCGTCAAAGAGGTCCTGGTTGGCGCTCATCAGCCACCCGCCGCCCGGTCAAGCGGCTTGAGCTCATTGTTGCTCACCTGGAAGTCCAGGGTGGCACCGTCCGCCCCGTCCGGGTGGATGTAGAACTCCACCTTGCCGTCACGCCCGAGGACGGGCTGGACGCGGGCGGGGACGTTCTTGTGGAGGCACTGGGTGAGCATCTGCTCAAGCGTCATTCGGTTCATTGCTGGGGGCCTTCTTCGGCTGAGGGTTGTTGGGGTCGGGCTTGGGGTTGCCGCCCGCAGGGTCAAGGTCAAGGGCGGCCATGGCCTTCATCGCGTCCTCAGCCTCCTGTTCGATGAGGGCCTTGTCCTCCTCCTCATCGTACTCGTCAGACAGCCAGCCACGGCGCTTCATCTCGGTGATGTACGCCTCGCGGCTGATGTCGCGGCGCTCGCGGGCCTTGTCGATGGCGTTCCACCCGGTCTCATCGGGGCTGGACAGCCCAAAGTCCACGTCCATCTCCACGGACGGGGCCTTGGCGATGCTCATCCAGTCGGCCATGATGGCCAGCACCGTCTCCACGCTGTCCTTGAAGCTGAGGGTGATGGCCTGGAGCTGGCTGAGCGCCTCCGCCGTGTCCAGGGCGCGGACGGTGGCCTTCAGGTCCCCGGGCTTCTCCTTGAGGAACTGCGCCCCATAGGCGCTCATCTGCTCCTCCAGGTGGCGCAGCTTCTTCTCACCCGTGTCGATGGCCGCGCCGGTGTGCTCCACGTAGTAGAACTTGCCATGCTCGCTCCGGGTGGCGAGGATTTGGTTGGGCCCGAGGCGCATCAGCCCGCCGTCCCCGCCCGTCTCCTGGCTGTCCACCCCGGACATGGCCAGCATCGGGAAGCACGCCACGCTGATGATGTTGTTCAGGTCGCTGTCCAGCTGCCAGTGGCGCACGTTCATGTACCCGAGGTCCAGCAGCGGGGGCTTGGCGAGCCCGAGGCCCTCGCGGTCGGTGTAGAAGGTGACCAGCGGGATGTAGTCCAGGTCAGTGGCCCACTCCTCCACCTTCACCCACTCCTCCTTGCGCTTGTTGGTCGTGCGCTTCTCCCAGAGCTGGACCAGCCCGGGCTCCAGGACGCGGATGCGCTCCACGAGCTTCTCGCCCCAGCCGTCCCGGACCAGCTCCGCCTCAGCGATGCGCACGTGGTCCAGGACCTCGCGCCCCGCGACCATCGTGCCGGACATGAAGATGACGCTCTCAGCCGGGATGTGGACGGTGTACGGGCGGACGCCCTCCGCCCGGTCGTCAGCGAGGGTGCGCGGGGTCACGCCCTCCTCGCGCCGGGGCATGTCCACCAGCACGTGGGACAGGCCCTTGGCCATCCCGTCCCTGAACCACCGCCGGGCGAACACGTCCAGGTTGTTTCCCTGGAGGTCGATGTCCTCCGCCCACTCGTGGAAGGGGGTGCCGTCCCCGGTGCCCTCCTCCTTGGACAGCACCACGGGCTCGCTGAAGGGCTTCCCGGCCAGCATGTCCAGCGTGAGCTCTGTCATGTTGAGGAGGGTCGCGCCCAGGAGGCGACGGGACCAGCTCTGGTCGCTCTCCTCCTGGTGCTTGGGCAGCAGGGCGGTGCCCGCCGCCCGCATGGCCTCGGTGCCCCCCAGGAGGGAGTTGATGAGGTCCCAGCGCGGGGACATCGTGTTGTAGGCCACGGAGCGGGTGGCCGGGGTCGCGTCTTTGTCAGCCATGGTGGCCCTCCGGGTTGTAGGTTACGCGCCTTGCTGCCATCAGTAAACGCGCCTCTTGATGGTGATGTCCTTGCGGCGGGCGCGGTAGCGGGTCTCATCCGCAATGTGGTCCTCCGCCTCGGTGTCGATGTCGTCCAGGTCGCGGTCCAGCCGGGGGAGGTACGGCACGGTGTCCTGGAACTGGGAGCAGCGGTGGCACACGAACAGCCCAGGCTTCTCCCGGGGGAGCCCCGGCTGGTCGGGCTGGGCCTGCTTCATCAGCTGCCTCATCACCATCCAGCCCTGCTTCCGCGAGCCCGGCCCCTTGTCCGCCTTCTCCCAGCTGACGCCCTCGGCACGCATGGCGCTCTCGATGGACACCCCGGTGCTGTCGTCCCAGATGGAGCTGTCCGCCGGGCCGGGCTTCACCCGCCCCCGGAGCCCCATGTCATCCTCGCGGTCCCGGATGCCCCGGGCGATGTCCCCGGGCAGCATCCTGACGCCCTCGTTGCGCTTCCCGGTCCAGCCGTACCACTCGGCAATGCGGATGAGGTCCCCGCGCACCGCCCCGATCTGCTGACCCTCCCACTCGATGGGCTCCCCGTTGCTCTCCGCCCACCAGCCCACGCTGAAGGGCCGCGAGGAGCCCCAGTCAAAGCTCCGGTCCACGCGCCACCCGGTCGGGATGAGGTGGAGGGGGAAGTTGGGCAGCACGTTGTGGGACCGGCTCCAGACGTCATCGAACATGCCGCCCGCGACGATGTCCCAGGAGCCCTCCAGCCACGCCTTCAGCTCCGCCTCGTTGCGGGCGGACGCCCGGAGGCGGCTGATGTAGTTGGGGTCAGCGTCCAGCAGTATCTTGTTCTCATAGACGGTGCCGTGGATGGCCATGCGCGGGGGCTCCTGCTCCCCGTCGCGGCTCCTCGGGTTCATGATGGGCCGGTCCTGCATCCGGGGCAGCTGGAAGCGCTCCTTGACCCAGTTGTGGCCCACCCCGTAGGGGTTGGTGGTGGCGCGGACGCGGGCGCGGCGGGCCACGTCCGGGTTGGAGGAGCGCGAGCACGACATCATGCGCACATAGCACTCATCGTTCGGCCAGGTGGTTATCTCCTCCCAGCCAATCCAGGGGTACTCGTGGCCATGGTATGCCCAATAGTCATCGGGCCGGGCCATGTGGCGGAGCAGCAGCGCCTCCCCGCTGGGCCACGTCCAGGCGCTCTTGGCCTCGTTGAAGGTCGGGCGGTTGCGCATCTGGGCGAACCCCTTCTTGGGCTGGGCGATGACGTCAGCCAGCGCGGGGTAGGACCGGCGGAACAGGATGCCCCGCCACGCCTCCCCGAGCCCCTGCCCGGTGTCGCTGGCGAAGTCCATGATGAGCGCATCCGTCTTGCCCGGGCCGCGCGTCCCCTCATACAGCACCTCAAAGAGGGGGCACTGCAGGAAGCGGGTCTGGCTCCCGGGCTGGGGTGCCCAGGCAATCGGGACATGTACGTTCATCAGTGGAGCCTCTGGCGGACCTCAGCCATGAGCTCGCGGTACAGCTCGCTGGCCTCCCGCGCGACCTCGCCCGTGTTGAACTGGTCCCCGTACTGCTTGCCGAGGTGCTCAGCGAGCGCCCCGCCAGCCGCGAGGACAGCCTGGCGCGTCCGCTCCTCCGCCCCCTGGTCCTCCACCGCGACCTTGGCGATGACCTGGGGCTTCACGATGGAGGTCAGGCGGACCTCCAGGAAGCGCGAGGCGTCGGGGCGCTCCATCAGCTTGATCTCAAGGTTGTTGCTCACATCGGACCTCCAATGTTGATGAACATGGCGAGGGCCATCAGGGCGCTCGCCCCGAGGCTCCACCACAGGTGGATGGACGGGTCACGGGACCGGCCCTTGCTGAACAGGTGGTACGCCTTCAGGTGGCAGTACGCGGCGATGATGACAGCGCCCTGGCGCGACACGAGGTTGATCCAGGAGCCGTTGTCCAGCAGCCAGTCCTGGTTCGCGTACTCAGCGATGCGGGCCCACCAGTACACGGTCCACCACACGAGGTTGATGGTGATGCCCGCGAAGGACACTGCGACACCCAGCACGAGCCAGTCGGCAGCATCCCGGCGCTCGCGGACGGCGCGGGTGGCCTCCGGGAGCCAGTGGGCGAGGACCATCAGGCACAGCACGAGGGCCGGGATGGTGAGCGCCACGGTGGCGATTTCAACGAGCTTGTTCAAGGTTCCCGATCCTCTCAAGTGCGGCCCGGCTGAGGAGGACGGTGGCCCCCTCCTGCTGGGCTTTGGCCATAGTTGCGGCCACCGCCTCCCGGGCGGCCCTGTTCTCGCGGCGGGCCTGCTCCAGCTCCACCTTGTGGCCCCGCCACCAGCGCTTCAGACCCTCCATCACTTCTTCACCTCCACGCTCCTGGCGACCTCCCGCCAGAACTCCGCCTGCTGCTTGTGGGTGTCGCGCAGCTCCTTCTCCAGGGCCACGCGGTCCTGCCACAGCTTCCAGACCACGAGGGCGAGCGGGGCGTTGATGCCGAGCCCCTTGAGCCACTCCAGCCATATGCCCGCGTCCTCCATCAGTAATCCGTCTCCAGGTAAACGCCCGAGCAGTCATATGCCACCGCAGCGGCGGCCCCGCCGTTGTTCATGTAGTTGCGGACACTCAGGAAGGTCGTGGTTCCCGGGATGTCGCTGGTCAGGCTGTACTCCACCGCCGCCCCGGACACCTCGTTGACCACCCGCACCCCGATGGCGGAGCCGTTCTGGGCACAGTAGATGACCAGCGTGTACACGTTGGTGGTGCTGTTGACCGGGAAGCTCGCCCCGAGGTCCACCTGGGTCGGTGCCCCCGAGCCGTCATTGTAGATGAGCTGCCAGTTGGTGTCCACCCCGTTGGTGAAGCCGATGCCCACACAGTTGACCAGAGCCGCGATGGTTTGGGTGGTGGACAGGGCCGCCGTGGAGGCGAGGAGCCCGAAGAAGGCAACCGCGTTCGCCTGGAGGGTGACCAGGCTGACGCGGTTGGTGTAGGTGAAGCCGCCCCGGCCCGCCGCGTTGCCCCTGAAGCACAGGGTCGCGGCGGAGCGCTCATCAGCCACGCTGTTCGCGGTCGCGGCGGAGGTCATCCGCCAGCGGCGCATGGAGGTGGACAGGTTGGTGGAGGCGAGGGCCGGGGTGGAGGCGGTCCCCACAGCCGTCCGGGGCATCCCGCTCACGACAACGCTGGCCCCGCTGTTGGGCGACCACGTGGCCACGCGGTTGAGCCCGAAGTGGGGCTGGAGCGGCACGTCACGCCCGGTCGGGCGCTGGACCTCGGGCCAGTCGGCACCGGCCCGCCTCCGGGCGTACAGGGCGAGGGTGTCGCTGGGCGGGGCCGCCGGGGCGCTGGACTGGGAGGCCAGGATGACGGGCTGGGGGAACGTCACGCGGCCCGTGGTGTGCTCAGCCACGAGGGCCGTGTTGAAGCCGGAGCCCACCTTCAGGGTGAAGTTGTCGTCCCCGAGGAGCCCGAGGAGCGCCCGGGCCGCGAAGCCGGTCTTGAAGCTGAAGCTCGCGTCATTGCCAGCCGCGTTCTTGTTGAAGGTCGCGTCGATGGAGCCGCCCGAGTTGAACAGCATGTTGGTGCCGTAGAAGGCGAACTTGTTGGTGGCGTCCGGGCTCGCGCCCCCCACCCCGAGGCCCTGGAGGAGGGTGTTGCCGTTCACCTTCAGCTGCTGGTTGAAGTAGGCACCAACGTGCCCGGCGCTGAAGATGTTGGTGCCGGCCCGGTAGGCATAGAGCCCCTCGCCCACGTCAGCGAGGGCGTTGGCCGCCGTGGCCCGGAGCCAGGCCAGGGTGTAAGTGCCCGGGACAAAGCCCACGCCAGGGGAGGTCCCGATGTATGCGTCACCCATGCTCCAGATGGGCACGCCCCAGTTGGTGCCGGTCCCGTTGCCGTCCCCGTACCCGCCCTGGGTGCCGTTGTGGGCCTCCACGAGGCTCTCGCCCAGGTACAGGTTCCCCTCCGCCACCACGCGGCCAGTGACAGTCAGGTCCGCCGCGAGGTCCAGGCGGGCCGTCCCGGTCCCTGTGATGCGGCGGAGGTCCAGGGAGCCGTCAGTGCTCGGGTTCAGCTGCCAGCTCTCGGTGGAGCGGGTCAGCTTCAGGTGCTGGCCGTAGTTGGCGTTGCTGATCTCCAGCTGGGCTCCGGCGGTGATGCCCCCGGTTGCGGCCAGCGAGGCTGCCGAGACGGCACCCGTGAAGGTCGCACCAGCCAGGAGGGCATAGGCGCTCGCGGCCTGGCCCCCGAGGGTCGCGGCATCCACGCCCGTCAGCCCTCCGCCCGGGCCGGTGAAGCCGGTCGCGGTCACGCCCCCGGTGAACACCGCCCCGCTGAGCTTGGCGAAGGCCGCAGCATGGTCCCCGTCCAGCGTGTCAGCGTCCAGGCCCGAGCCCGGGCCGTCCACGGTGGCGATGATGGCGAGGAGCTGCGCCGCAGTGAGGTCCACGGGCGTCCCGTTGGAGCCCAGGGCGCGGCCCTTCACCGTCCCCGCCGTCATGGAGGCGAGGCGGGCGTTGGCCACAGAGCCGGTCGTGATCTGGGAGCCGTTGAGCCCGGTCAGCCCGCCCCCGGGGCCGGTGAAGCCGGTGGCCGTGACGCCGCCCGTGAACACCGCCCCGTCCAGCTTGGCGAAGGCGGAGGCGTGGTCACCGTCCAGCAGGTCCGCGTCCAGGCCGGTCCCCGAGCCATCGTTGCCGGGGTGCCAGACATCGACGCCCCCGACGCGGACGGTGGGGGCGTTGATGGTCCCGGTGAAGGTCGCACCCGCGAGCTGGGCGAAGGAGGAGGCGTGGATGCCGTCCAGCAGGTCCGCGTTGAGGCCCGAGCCCGGGCCGTCCACCGGCAGCAGGAGGGACAGGACGGCGGAGCCGGTGGTGGGCACGGGGTTGCCGTCCAGGGTCAGTGACCCAAGGACTGCCAGGCCCGATAGCTCCTTGCGTGCGGCCACCCCTGCCTCCCGTTACTTCTTGATGACCACGCGGTGCGAGGCGCTGGACAGCGCCGGGCTCGCGTTGATCGTCACGGTGTTCACGTTGGTCCTCACCACGTCCACGCCCACGGTCGCGCCGGTGGCCTTCTCATAGACCTCCACCGTCACGTCCAGGCTGTTGAGCGAGTGGGTCACCGCGATGGAGGTGCTGGTGCCGTCCCCGATGTCGGCATTGTAGCGCCCGATCTGGTCCTGGAGCGAGGAGGCGTTGGCCAGGATGAGGTCCAGCGTCTCGCGGATGGTGTCCACGTTCGCGTCGGTGCCCGCGATGCTGTCCCAGTAGGCAGCCACGCGGGTGTCCACGGCGGTGTTGAAGTCCGTGATCTGGCTCGCGGTGTGGGTGTGCGAGGTCGCGGCCTTGCCGTCCAGGGCCGTCTGGAGCCCGGACACGTCGCTGATGGCGATGGCCAGGATGGACTTCACCTGCGTGGCGGTGAGGTCCTCCGGGGCACCCGTCCCGGCGGTGTTCCGGCCCTTGATCGTCTGCGTCGCCATGTTCGCCAGCTTGGCGTTGGAGGCGGCAGTGTGGGTGATCTGGGAGGTGCCCCCGGAGCTCAGCGTGGCAAGGGTCCCGAGCCCGAGGGTGGACCGGGCCGCCGCCGCGTCCGCATCGTCCAGCAGGGTCAGGGCGTAGGCACTGATGCCCGTCACGCCGCTGAGCGGGACGCTGTCCGCCGCGTCCGCCGCGTTCACCTTCCCGTCATCGTTGCTGTCGTACACGCTCTTGAGCATGTCGCCTGCCCCGGCCCCGCTGATCGCGGCCTGGACGAAGGCGGTGGTGGCGAGCCGGGTGGTGTTGTTCCCCGGGGCCTGCGTCGGGGCCGTGGGGGTGCCGGTGAAGGCGGGCGAGGCGAGCGCCGCCTTGGCGTCCAGGGCCGTCTGGAGCCCGGACACGTCGCTGATGACGTGGCCGTGGGCCTCCGGCGCGAAGGTGGAGGGCTTCCCGGTGATGTCAGCCCAGGCGACGGACGTGTCCAGCACGGGCGTGACGCCCGAGCCGGTGTCCAGCATCAGCTTCCCCGTGGCCGTGTTGAAGTACAGGCGGCCCGCGTTCCCGGCGGTGGGGTTGCTGCCGAGGTTCTCAATGCGGAAGTCGATGAGCTGGTTGCCGTTGAAGGCGTGGCTCTGGTAAATCTGCTTGGTCATGGGTCAGGCCCCTCCTTCAGGACAGCCTAGCCGTCCCCGCGAAGGGGGCGGAGAAGGTGATGGTGGTGCGGTTCAGGGTCGGGTTGAGCACAGCCCCCTCCGCCTCGCGGCCTGAGCTGTCGTACACGATGACATCGGGCCAGAAGCCCAGGCCGTGGTCGATGGTCCAGATGGCAGACGGCACCGCCTGCTGGTGGACGTAGGTGGACTGGGCCGCGCCCTGGGGTCCGGGCGGCCCCTGGAGGGTGCCCAGCTCCGCCGTCACGTCCTCGCCCGCGTCCAGCGCCACGTCCACGAGGGACGCCGCATCAAGGGTCACATCCAGGCCCTGGGGGAGCTCAATGGTGATGTCGGTCATGCGCCCACCCCCTGCCGCACGAGGAAGCGCCCGCCCGCAACGCGGGTCTGGCTGTTGACGCTCAGCACGTCCACCAGGTCCCAGTAGTGGTTCCCGGCGGGGATGTCCCTGGTGGTGGCGTAGGGCACGGACAGGGCGAACTTTCCAGCCACCCCGTCCGTGATGGTGATCATGCCGTTGTCGGTCGTGGCCTCCAGCAGCGGGCTCGCGTCACCGACCTGGCGGCGCAGGGTCAGCCGCAGGAGCTTCCCCGTGAGGTCCACGGCGGAGCCCCCGGCGCGCACGGTGAAGGTCTGGTACCAGTCCGCGTTGTTGTAGAAGCTCACGCCCGCCTCCCCTCAGCTGCGCCAGTCCAGGCGCATGTTGTCGCTGGACGCCCCCAGCAGCCGGTACCCGACGCCCCAGATGGTCTCGATGGTGAAGGGCGTCCCCACCAGCTTCTTGCGGAGCTTGTACACGAACACGTCGATGATCTTGACCTCGGGCCAGTCCCCCGGCTCCTCGTGGTACAGGGCCGCCATCAGCGCCTCCTTGGTGGCGGGCTTCCCGTCCCGGAGGTCCAGGTGGTGGAGCAGCCGCGCCTCCTGCTTGGACAGGCGCATGCCCGGCCAGGGCTCCAGCGTCATCGTCGGGAGCCGGTGGGTGAGGCCCTCCACGATGCCCAGCAGGTAGTCAACCGCCTCCAGGGGCTTCATGTCCATGGCCCGCTCCCGGAGGTCCTCCGGGTCCACGAGCATGACGCCCGCCTGAAGGGCCGCCTCCACGGCGCTCTCCCTGGGCTTCAGGCCCGTCCTGTCGTCGCGCCGGAACGTCACCCCCGTCGCCTGCTCCATCCGGCGGATGGAGGCGCGGGAGGTCCCAAGCGCCGCAGCAGCCTGGGTCTGGGTTGCCCCGACCTGCGCCAGGGCCGCCATCTTGACGCGGGCCTTCACAACGTCCAGGTCCCGCCGCGAGTGGACGCGGGGGATGCCAACTTCAGCGGGGCTCATCTCGCGGCGGGGGGCCTCCATGTCAAGCCATCGCCACGATGCCGGTTGCGGTGGTCCCGGACGCCCAGACACGGCGGACCTGGACGGGGAGGCAGCCCCCTGCGAACACGTGGAGGGTGGCAACGTCGCCCCCGAGCGAGGTGACGCGCACGTTGCCCTCCACGAGGGCGGTCAGGGCGCGGGCGGGCCAGGGGAGGTCCGTGTCATCGCTGGGCGTCACCTCGTGGAGGCGGGTGGCCGGGTCGGCCAGGTCCACGTCATAGCCGGTGAAGTCGGGATTGGTCATGCTGTCCTCTCACTTGCTGGATGTATCGGGTGCGGCCTTCGGGCCGTCCCTGTTCTGGGCCAGGAACTCCTCCACGCTCATCTTGCCGGGCACGAGGAGGACGCCCCCGCTGATGTCCGCGTCCACCTTGACGTTGTCGCGGAAGCGCTCGGGGCGGACAGCCTTGGCGAGGGTGATGGCGAGCTGGTCGCTGTACTCCTGGACGGTGCCGACCTTCTTGCCCTTGTAGAACACGGGCTTGGACACGCCCTCAATCGCCCGGCGGGCCATCTCCTGCTCCAGCCTGTCCGCGAACAGCTCCAGGCTCTGCTCCCAGAGCTCAAGCCACTCGGGCTGTCCCTGCTCCGCCAGCTCCTTGATCCGCTGGACCACCCACGAGCCGCCCAGGCCGAACTCGGCACACGAGGCGTACTTGACGCCCGTCTGCTGGACGCGGGCGCAGATGGCCTGGAACACCTCCCAGGTGAGCTTGGGGGGCCGCCCGATGCCGGTGCGCTCCTGCGGGGTGAGTGGTTTGTCGTCTTGTGCCATGGCCGAAGTCTCCCGTGCGCGCGAGGATAGCCGCAAAGAGCAAGAAAGGCAATCTGCTTCCAACCCCATCGTGAGCCCAGCAGGGCACCCCTCCGGCGGAACTGCTTTCTTAACTTCGGCACGCTCGCCCAGGGGAAGTCATTCCGCATAACCGACTGACCTGCCAGGCATTTCTTAACTTCCTTAACTTTCTTAACTTAGATAGGGGAGGGTGAAAAACCCCGGGGCACGGGCGAAGCTCTCCCTGGGTAAGAAACCAGAGAAAGTTAAGACGCGCACAGATTGCTGTTTGCCCTCATGGGCTTATGCGTCTTAACTTCGCACCACCCCTCCGGGTCCAAGTTAAGACGGCGGTGGCAAGTTAAGACGGAACGGCGGGCCAGGGCACCGCGTTCTCCCCCGAGGCCACCTCCGAGGAGCGCCCCTCCTGGAGCCTGACGACAAACACCGCACCCCCCCCCCCGGGGATGACAGCGGCCCCCAGGACAGCCCCGCCGGGGGGGCCGGGGCCCCCGGTCCCCCCCCGGGCAACCCCCGGGGGGCCCCCATTGGGGAAGCAGGACCACCCCCGCCGCATCACCCGCCGCGAGGATGACAGCGACACCGTGGACAGCTCGGGAGGGGCGATTGACGAGGCCACCAACCGGGGGCCCAACAAGAACGCGGACAAGCGGCCCGAGGTGGACAACCACCAGCCCATCGCAGAGGGCGATGACCCCGCGTCCATCCCGCCCGATCCGCCCGCCGCCTAGCGGCGCAGCATCCTCAGCACTGTAGAGGCGTGCGCCAGGCCCATCTCCCTCGCGGCCTGGCGCAGGCTCATCCCCTCCCCCTCCACCAGCTGCCTCGCCCGCTCCCGGCGGGCCTCCCGCGCCTCCCGCGCCGGGTCCAGTGTCCTCACCGGCTCCCTCCTCGGCACGGGCGTGAGCCTCTGCCCGGCCCCCGGCAGCCCACACCAGAAGCAGCAGGGCTCCTCCACGGACTGCGGCAGCCCCGGCCCCTCCACCTCCCTGCCGCACGCGGGACACGCTACCACCACCCCGTCACCCTCCCGAGCCCGAGGGCCGCGAGCACCCAGATGGCCGCGGCCCACCAGCTCCACGGCGGGCGCTGCCCGTCCTGGTCGTCAATCCACTCCCATCGTCCCATCACCCGCCTCCCGGAGCCGCTCCAGCTGCTCCCTCGTTGACCTGAACACGTGGCGGCCCGCGACGGGCTCGCCCCGGAGCCGCATGCGCATCTGCGTGCACAGCTCCACGTCGCTCGCTGCCTGGAGCAGCAGGGCGTTCGCCTGGGCGAAGCGGGCCTCAGCCTCGCGCTGCCTCTGCGCCAGGAACACCTCCATGGCCTCCACCTCGCCCTCGGTGAGCTCCAGCGTCACCTTCGGGGGCCTGTTGTCACCGCTCACAGCAGCACTCCTCCTCCATCGCCCTCAGCTCCAGGAGCAGCGCCGCGCCCCGGGCCTGGACCTCGGGTGGCACGGGGGCGGAGGCGCAGCCGGTGAGCAGGAGGAACAGCGCGAGGCACAGGACGGCAGCCACCGCGCCCCGGGCCATCGCCCGGGGGACCTCCTCCAGGCCCCCGCCCCGGAGGAGCGAGCCCACCACCACGGCATAGAACACGGCAACCATGACCACAGCCGCCACGGCGGCCCTCCCGATGAGCTCCCACATCACCGCTCCTCCCTCAGCTGCCGCCGGAACAGGTCCTGGTACGCCTCGCCCTGCCAGCCGGTCCTGACCAGCTTGCCGAGGACCTCCCTGGGCAGCCCGGCGTTCACGAGGTGCTCCTGGGCCACCTGCCCCGCCCCGTTCCTGGCGCACTCCTCGTGGATGCGGTACGCCTCCCGGACGCGGCGCAGCTCGCGGTCCAGCCGCTCACCGGCTCCCCCGCTCGCCAGGTACACGGGCCGGAACACCATGCCGGTGTAGCCCTCCACCTTCACGCGCCCGTCCTCCAGCTGCTCGCTCACCTTCCCGCTGAGCAGGAAGGGGAACTGGTCATAGGGCCAGAAGGCCCAGAGCTTGAGCGGCCCAACCGGCTCCGCCCGCTCCCTCGCCCAGGGCCACCTCATCAGCTGCCCCCCTCGCGCTGCGCGGCCCGGAGGTGCGCCATCAGCACGTCCTCCCGCCGGTCCAGGTCCACGAGGACCACGCGGGGCGGGAGCCCGTCGATGGACAGGTGGCGGACCTCGCCCTGCTCGCGGGCCTTGTCCTCCAGCTCCTCCACCCACTGGAACAGCCCGCGCATCGCCGCGCTGTCGTTGTTGTCGCTGTCCGCCGCGACCTCCACCACGAGGGTGACGCGGCACATCTTCGCCGTCATGTTGCGCTCTCCTTCACGAGCCTGAAGGCCAGCAGGACGCCCACCGGCCAGGTTGCCCAGAGGGGCAGGACCGGGAACGCCACGCACATCATCGTGCCGATGGCGTACCCGGTGCCCCCGAGGACGGTGCAGATTGCGAGGGCCTGCCTGGCCCCCATCTTCGGGGCGGGCCTCCTCACCGGACCTCCCCCTGCGGGAAGCCCGCGAACATCTCGCGCAGCTGCCGCTCGATGTGCGGCGGGGGCGGCCCCACCCCCTCGGGCGGGAGGAGCTGGGTCATGCGCCCCTCCATCCCCACCCGGGGGTCCATCCACTGCGGGACCTGGCAGGCCACCACGTCCCCGTCCCGGGCGATGCCCGAGCTCAGGCCGCCCCTCCAGCCGTGGGTCACGCCGTTGATGATGATCCGCTCCTCGCGGTCCTCGCAGTCCGCCGGTTGCCGGGTGTCGGTGCTCCCCGCCTCGCGGGTCACCACCCACGCCTCGCTGACCATGATGTAGGCCGTGACCTCCTTCCAGGCGAAGAACAGCTTGACGTGGAACAGGGCGCGGACCTTGTCCGCCTCGCTGTCCCAGGGCGTCATCATCACGAACAGCTCGCGCCGGTCGTTGATGCCGATGAAGCGGGGGATGATGGAGCCGCCGCCCTCCACCTCCTGGACACAGCGGTCCATCTCCTCCTCCATCCAGCGCTTCAGCTCACTCGTGTCCATTGCCGTGCAACTCCTTGTTCCAGTGGGGGTACAGGTTCACCCCCGTGACCTTGAAGCTCACCGTCCCGAGCCGCCTGGCCAGGGCCTGGTGGGCCGCGTCCTTCACGTCCACCACGGGCGTCTCCCCGGGGAGGCTCACCACGTGGTCCTGGCGCATGTCCCCGATGAGGATGAACACCCTCAGCTTCACTTCCCGCATTGCCTCAGCTCCTCTGGGCGGGCCAGGGCGCGCATCGCCCACCACGCCTCGTTGCATTGTCCGCGTGACGCGGCGAACACCGCCGCCTTGTCGAACAGGACCGGCTCCCCGGTCCTGCCGTCGATGAGCGGGAGCACCCGGCCCCCGACCTCCAGCCCGAGGCTCCGGCGCGGGCCGGTCCCCATCACCTCAATGGTCGGTTCAGCCATGGTCCAGCTCCTCCAGCATCGCCCCGGCCAGCTCGCCCGGCTTGTAGTTGCGGGCGTTCCGCAGGAGCCACACCGCGACCTCGTTCAGGACGCGGCTGCGCATCTCTGCCTCCGCCTCACGGGCCATCTCGATGAGGACCGGGCCAGGGGCGAACGCCTCTGCCGCCTCCTCCGGCTCGGGCTCCGCCTCCTCGGTGGCCTGGTGGGCCCTCGCCAGGGACTTGCTGATGTCCACGATGAACATCTTGTTGGTGTCGTCCCAGCGGATGCTGGAGCGGACCATCTTGAACGGGTGCCAGCCGCCGATGTTCTTGTCACGCCAGGCCCCGCTGTGGACCAGGCGCAGGGGCCGGTCGGGGCTGGGCTGAGGGCTGGCAGTGATCCCACCCTCCCGGACGGGGGTGAGGTGGACCACGAAGTTGGTGGCTGTCTGGGCGTAGGACATCTGGAAGCGGTCGCCCTGGCTGATGCTGCGCCTCGGGTCGGTCATGACGTCCGCCCCGATGTACACAGACAGCTTGGCCCGCCCGCCCCGCTGGTCCAGCGTCACAGCTGAAAGGTTGTGGCTCACGACACCACCTCCCCCTGCCCGCCGAACGTGTTGACCAGGGAGGCGAGGCGCTGGGCCCGCTCCTCCCCGAGGTCCGCCCGGGAGAAGGTCCGGGGGCCGCGCCGGAGCCCGTTCAGCCCGCCCAGGGCCTCCCAGTCCGCCAGGGCCTGCTCGCTGCCCCAGCAGCCGGTCCCCCGCGAGGGGAAGGCGTTGTACAGCATGTTGGCGTAGTGGAACAGCAGGTGCCTGTTCTCATCGTCCGCGTGCCCGCACGCGCCCACAAGGTCGTTGGCCAGCACCGCCCGCAGGAAGGTCCCGGGGAGGATGCCGTCATTGAGGTACCGCAGGATGCCGCCGTGCATGCGCTCGGGCAGCGGGCGGAGGTACTTGTTGATGTCGTCCATGGTTGTGCTCCATTTCTAGGGTCTGCGCCCGGGGATAAGGTACCCCCGCCGGGCCTCGGGGGTCAACTGAACAGGCTTGCGATCCACCTCCAAAGCAAGAGGAGCTGGACGCCCCAGAACGCTGCCGAGTACAGGACGGCCACCGCCGTCAGCGGCCACCCCTCCCACCAGGAGGGGGGCGCGTCCGGGTCCGTGCCGTCATACGCCTTCATCTCATACCGCTCGCCCATCACACAGCCTCCCTCACCTTGGCGCGGGTGAGCTGGGTCTCAGCCACCCCCTGGTACTCGCCGTGCCCCTTCACGGTCGCGTCCACAACGTACTCCTTCCCGGGGTCCAGGTCTGCCCCGCCCGAGCTGAACCAGCTCAGGACGTTGCCGCGCTGGTCGCGGAACTTGTACAGGATGGTGGTCCCCCACTGGCTGTCGATGCCCCGGGCCGCCGTGCAGGTCAGCCGGAGGTCCCGGAGCCGCTCGCCCTCGGTGCCGAGGTGGCGCGAGGTCGCGGCAGCCGCTGCCTCCCGCTGGCGCTCTGCCAGCTTCCCGAGGTGCCTGTGGTACGCGGCCACGGCGGAGCAGGCGATGCCCCGGCGCTTGGCCGGGACGATGCCGGGGGCCAGGACCATGCGGAGGTTGTGGACGTACTCGCTGTCACCCGCCTCGGGGCTCGCCACCCACTCCACCGTGGCCCGGGCCGTGGCCCAGTCCTCCTCGCCCAGGGCCGCCCTGAGCTCCGCCCGGCGGGCCTGGCCCTCCCGGTCCCCGGGGGCGCACCAGAACCACGGGCCGATTGCGAAGGCGGTGGGCTGGCCCGCCTCCTCCGGGGCGCTCTTGGGCACCCAACCCCAGAGGCGGATGGCGGCGCTGGTCACGGCCAGCAGCTCCTCAGCACTGTCCTCCACGGTGCCGCCCCCGCCGAACTCCTCGCCCCACTCGCGGGCCTCCTTGATCCAGCGGAAGCGGGCGGCCACGCTCGCGGGGGTGTCGGTCCCCATGTAGTCCCGGAGGCAGGTGCGCCCGACCTGGACCAGCTCCCCCTCGGGCGAGCGGACCACGAACAGGTGCGCCCGCGCCCGGTCGGTGCGGCAGTGCTCGCACTCCCCGGTGCTGTGGCGGAAGCGCTCGGGAAGCTCCACGCCCGGGATGCTGTCGATGATGGTGCCGTGGGCCGTCCGCTCCAGCCGGGCGATGAAGGTGAAGTCCCCGACACGGGGGGCCTCCAGCTCGCCCAGCACGAGGTCGCGGACCTGGACGCGGCACCGGCGGCCCTCGCTGTCCTGGCGGTCCTCCTCGCGGACCTCGCCCAGGGTCCAGGTGATCCGGGGCGTCCCGTAGCGCTGCGCCTTCTTGGCGAGCTTCCCGAGCGCCTCCAGGGCCTCCTCCTCCCGCGCGACCAGGATGGTGATGACGTTGTCTTGGGCTTCCATGTCGTGCTCCATTTCTGTCGGGCCGGTGGCCTCCCCACCGGGGATAAGTCCTAGATAACAACTCCCCGGGGATAAGTCAAGCCCCCTACATCCCCAAGGTGTGCGGCACCCCGAAGATGGGGGACCGCAGCGCCAGCTCCCAGCGGTACAGGTACTCACGGGCCGCTGCCTCCTCGGGGCTCCTGCCGCAGTCGATGCGCACAGCGAGCCGGAGGACGGTGGCGATGCCGGGCACCCGGGGGAAGCTCCCCCAGGTGTGGAGCAGGTCCAGGGCCTGCTCAGCCTCGGGCCGCCACAGCGGCCACGCCTTGTTGATGCTGGCCAGGACGCCCATCAGAGGACCTCCCCCTGGAAGCGCCAGAGCGGGTCGTCAGCCTCCAGCTCCCCGTGGAGGTGTACCGGGGCGGAGCCGTCCAGCAGCAGCCGCCACCCGACCTCGCCCCGGTACACGTGGACGGTCAGCTCACCGTCCTCCAGGTCGATGATCGCCAGCTCGCCCGTCTCAGCGTCCTCCCAGATGATGGCCTGGCTGGAGGCCCCCATGTAGGCGTCCGCCTCGCGGTGGCCGGTCAGCTTGACGAAGCTCCGCCCAGCGAGCGCCCGGGCCACGTCCCGGAGGGTGGTCTGCGGGTCCGGGACGCCCGGGCACGTCTCGATGATGGCCGTGACCGGGCCGGTGTCCCGCCAGGCCGCCCACAGCTCCACGGTGGTCCCGCCGCCGGTGAGGAGGGAGCTGGGCCGCTCCGGGTCCGCGACCACAGGCACCCAGAGGTCCCAGACGCGGCTGCCGCCCTCGCTCCACATGAAGCGGAGGCAGCGCCCGGTGGCCTCCGCCGGGGGCGTCCCGTCCACGCAGAGGGCCGGGTGCTCGGTGACGGTGCCGGTGAAGATGTTGCGCTTGAAGATGAGGTACATGTTGGTGCTCCATTTCTCGGGGGGGGGGGGGGGGCGGGGGCCCCGCCGGTCTGTCAGGCCACGGCAGCCTCGTACTGGGCCGCCGGGGTGAACTTGCCGTCCACGTAGATGCGGGCGGGGAACTGGTTGAAGGGGGTGCCGTGGGTGCTGACCTTGAACACGGTCTGCTGCTCCACGACGATGCGGTGGCCGTTCCGGGTGCCGGTGATGGTGAAGTCTGCACCCCGGGTGAAGGTGGCCTGGAAGTCCCCGAGGGTGCCCAGCTTCTTCTCCAGCTTGGCGGCGAAGGCGGCAATCTGCGCGTCCGCGCTCTCCTCAGCGTTCTTGCGCAGCCAGGCCGCGTTGACCTCGCCCGTGGGCCGGGCGTTCACGCGGTTGCTGTCCATGACCGCGAAGCGGCGGGCGAAGCGCCACACGCCATCGCGGCCCCGGTGGATGCTGAGCTTGGCCGCGTCCGACATCGTGTCCCAGTTGTCCGCGTACCGCTTGACGGTGCGGGTGACGTAGCCCTCAAACTCGGCAACCATGAGCGGCTTGAGCGGGGCGAAGGCTTCCTGGAAGGTGTTGGTCATGTCGGTGCTCCATTTCTAGCCCGGCCCAGCGCCGGGGATAACTCCTACATAACAACGCAGCGGGGATAAGTCAAGGCCCCCGGAGCTGGGGACAGCAAAAAAGTTGCCCCCGGCGCGGTGAAGCGCCGGGGGCCAGCCCCCTGGGGTCGGGACGGGCAGGGGGCCGCCAGGCCGCGCAGCGCGCATGGAGCACACCGCGCTCTGCTGGCCTAGTCGCAGACCTTGTCGTGGATTTCCCCCACCTGCCCGGCCATCTCCTTCATGGCCTCGCGGACGTTCCTGGCCCCCTGGGCCGCCGCCTCGCTGGACTTCTTGGCGGCGATGATGTTGACCATGCTGCTCTCCATGAGCTGGCGGCCCAGCCGGTCCATCGTCTGCTCCAGGTTGCCGCCGCCGATGCGCTCCTCCACGATCTTGCCGAAGGCCGCGCCCAGGACGTGCTCCGGGGTCGGGGACGGCGGGTTGTCCTTCAGGAGGTTCAGGTGGCGCTCCATCCCCTTGGCCGCCACGAGGAGGTCGGAAGCCGCCACCACGTCGCGCCCGGCCCCGATCATGGCGAGCTTGGAGCGCTCCACCACCTCGCGGATGGTCGCGGGGATGTTGCCGGCCAGGGCCTCGCCCACCGCCGTCAGGTCCTCGCCCTGGGCCACCAGGCCGCGCCCGTACAGGCGGATGAGGCGCTGGACAGCCTCCGCCTCCGGCGGGCGGACGGTGATGACGGCATCCAGGCGGCCCGGGCGGAGCATGGCGCGGTCCAGCTTCTCCACGTGGTTGGTCGTCAGGACGGTGATCACCTGGGCGTTCTTGGTCAGCACGCCGTCGATGGTGTTGAGCAGGTCGTTGCCCCGCTGGTCGCGCTGGGCGGCCACCCGGTCCACGTCCTCCGCGAACACCACGGCGGGCTGGTAGCGCTGGGCGAACAGGAGCGCCTCCTTCAGCGCCCGGACATCGTCCAGCAGGATGTAGGTCCAGCCGTTGTCCACGCAGACCTTGGACGTGACGTTGGCCGTCATCGTCTTGCCGGTGCCATAGGTGCCCTCCAGCAGCACGCCCCGGTTGAGCGGGATGCCGTGCTTGACGCAGGCCGCCGTGTTCTGGACCGGAGCCCAGAGGGAGGCGCGGACCTGCTCCAGCTCATCCGGGTTCAGCACCAGCTCATCCGGCTTGATGTAGCGGGTGTGGAGGAACTCGGGGGCCTCGCTCGTGATGAGGTCCCCGTCATCGTCCACCTTCAGGCGGATGGCCTTGCCCTTGTAGATGGAGGAGCGGGTCAGGATGTCCCGGGCGAGGTTGGCGAGGTCGCGGACCACCGACGCCTCGCGCTTGCGGACGGTGCCGGTGATGACCAGGACCGGGCCGCGCGAGCCCCGGGAGCGCTGAACGTCGATGGGGTTCTCCACGCCCGGGAGGGTGAACTGGCCGAAGGGGACCTGGATGCTGTCGCCGTGGTCGGGGCCGGTCTTGACGGTGATGAGGTCCGGGGCCACCGGGCCGAAGAAGGACATGCGCGGGGTGGGCGAGGCCCAGCCGTACTTCTCGCGCATCGCCGCGTTCAGCGCCACCAGGGCGTCCTCGGGGAAGGCGTCCAGGACCTCGTGCACGTCCAGCTGCGTCTCCTCGTCAGCCGCCTTGCGCTCCAGGGCCTCAATGGCCTTGCGCAGCGGCATCGGGCCGGGCTCGCCCGGGAGGGTGATCTTGGTGCCGCTGTGCTCGATGTCCACGTCACGGCGGTCCCACGCCTTCTCGCCCGCCTGGCGCGCAACCGCCTCCGCCAGGATGTCGTCCATGAAGTTGGTGCTCATTTGGTGTGCTCCATTTCTGAGCGGGGGCTGGTGAGGCGCTCCCTTGGGTTGATGTCCCCCCTCACCGGGGATAAGTCACCCTAGCCGGGCGAGGTCGTTGGGGTCTAACGCTTTCTCTTGCCCCGTTCCTCGCGCTCCGGTAGAGTTGTTGTCAGGCTGGCCAGCCAGAGGGGGGCCTGCGGCCCTCCCCCGTGGGTTCCCCTCGCCTTCAGGCCACCACCACCTCACCGGAGCCGCCCGGGGCCGGGCCGGTCGTGACGTGGTTGGGCCTCGCCTCCCGCCACATGTTCTGGACCCAGCGGACCTGTGCCACAGCATCGTCCAGGGCGTTGTGCTTCACCACCGGCTCGGGCCGGATGGCATTGAGCGCCAGCATGGCGAGGGTCCGCGTGTCGCGGGCCGCGCTGTAGCTCCAGGGCTCCCGCCGCCCGAGGCGGGCGAAGGCGTGCGCCAGGATGGGGATGTCAAAGGTGGCCCCGTTGCTCCACACGTGGAGCTTTCTGTCTCCCGCGACCTCCTTGAGGTGCTCCAGGTACGCCTCCACCCGGTCCAGGGCCTCGGGGAGGGGGACGCCCTCACCGGGCCGGGGCAGGCTGTCGCGGGCCTCCTGGCTCTGCATCATCCACCAGTGCGTCGTGGACCAGTCAACCCGGAAGCCCAGGTTGATGCAGCTCTGGGGGTCCACGTTGATGCACAGGCCGGGCTCCAGCGGGCCGTCCCCGTCAATCCAGAACGGGGCCAGGCCGATCTGCGTGATGGCGGCATCCGCCGCCGTGGACAGCGTCTCCAGGTCAAGCATCAGGTGCATTGTCGTCCTCCTCGGGCTCGGGGCCTGCCGCGAGCCGCAGGAGCTCAGCCGCCTGGGCAGCCCCCTTGGCGGTGCCGAGGCCCAGCAGGCGGATGGCCTCGCGGATGTCGTCCACGTGGACGCAGCGCACCCCGTTGAGCTCCTCCACCAGCCGCTGCGCACCCGAGACGGTGCGGCAGTCGGCCACCTTGGAGAAGCCCCCGCCGATGCGCGAGCGGACCAGGAGGGCGCGGCCCCCGAGGTCCACTGTAGAGTAGAACTCACGGCGGCCCATCAGCGTTCCCTCATGACAAGGTCAAGGTTGGGCGGGCTGTAGCGGTCGCTCTTGACCACCCGGCCCGCCTCGCTGATGATGGGCCGCCCGTCCGCGTCCAGCTTGGACATGTTGGAGCGGTGGACCTCCTGGAGTGCCAGGACCTTGTACCGGGCGAGCCCGGTGGTCAGGTAGGTGCCGTCAACCACATAGCTGAGGTCGGTGAGGGCGTCCAGGCACTCCACAGGGTCGCGGCTGATGAAGCCCGCCGCCAGCTCCGCCAGCTCCTCCTGGATGAGCTGGAGCCGGATGAGCAGCTGGCTGCCCCCGGCCTGGGCGGATGCCGCCTTCAGCTCCTCCGCCAGCCTCGCTGCCTCCTGGTGGTAGATGGCCAGGGCGAGGTGCACCGGCTCATCCGGGATGGTCGGAACGTCCGGTTGGGCGATGCCGAACGCCTCGTGGAACTCGTGGACCAGCTCCAGGCCCAGGTCGGGGGTGCCCGAGCCGTCCATCAGTGGAGCCCTCCCGCCTTCTTCTCCGCCCGGCCACCCATCAGCTGTCCCAGCAGGTCCCCGATGCCGCCCGAGCGCTCACAGCCGGTCTTGACGAAGGCCATGCCGTGCTCCTCGGCATAGGTGGTGTCCAGGTGACAGCAGTCGTCACGGGACAGGCCCAGCTCGTGCTTGAGCTCCTCGTGGAGCTTCTCCGCCCGCGAGCGGGCCGCCTCGTGGATGCTGTCCGCCTGGGCCTTCAGCTCCCCGATCTGGCGGTTGCCGTCCTCCATCGTCTTGTCGATGGCCAGCGCCAGCTCCAGGGCGCGGCCCTCCAGCTTGATGGTCTTGCTCATGTTGTGCTCCATTTCTCCATGGCCCGGGACCATCCCAAGCCTCCTGGAAGGTTATCCCCGCGAGCCCTCGGGGTCAAGCACCCCGAGTTGTCGCAGCATCCTTCTGATCCCAGCCCGGCTGTTCCGTTTGGACCTCATGGCGTTCGCGTTGCCTGAGCAGACGTACAGCTGCGTGACCTCGCCCACGGTGAAGCGGACCTTGGCGTGCCGCCCGCCGTGCTCGATGCTGTAGGGCACCCCCACCGCATCAAGCTCACGCGTGACCCAGAGGAGGGGAGTGTCCTTGGCCATCAGAAGGGCTCCTTGGCCTCCTCAGCCTCATCCTCGGGCGGCCACTGGTACGGGCCGCCGAAGCGGTCATCCCAGTGCGCCCGGGCCTCCCGGAGGCTGGGGAACTCATAGAACCACGCCTTGGACCGGCGCACGCGCTCGTGGCCGTACTGGTCCTGCTCGCTGACATCGGTCCACCTCTGGAAGGTCCGGGGGTGGTGCCCAGGGAGCACGCGCTTCAGGAACTTCCCGAGGGCTGTGGGTGTGGCGCGGCGCATGATCTTCTGGCGCTCGGCAAACATCAGGTAGTCGCGCTGGAGGTCCGCCTTCAGGACCTCGCCCTGCCAGCCGTCCGCCTCCCCGAGGTTGCGCCCCTCCATCAGCTTCTCAAACCACCACTGCTCCTCATAGCTCATGGACAGCAGCTTCTGCTCCTGGAGGGCCTCTGTCTTGGGGAAGCGCCGCACGTCGAAGTTGCTCAGGTCCCGGGTCATCAGCATGTGAAGGAACGCCTCGCGCCCGCCCCGGTCCATCTCCTCCTGGATGCGCTTGAAGTACCCGGCCTGCTGTATCTGAGCGTCACCCACGTCCAGCACGAAGAAGCGCCGCTCATCGGCCCCGGCGGGCACCACCCAGTCGCTGTTGGAGGCCATCAGGATGTGGGTGTAGTTGGGGGCCGCCTCTGCGTCCACCCCCTTCCCCTCAATCATGATCGTCTCCTCGGTGACCAGCCCCTTCAGGATGGCCTCGTGCTTCTTGTCCCCGGCATAGAACGCCTCGTCAGCGAACAGCACCACGCAGTCCCGGAGGTGGGCGTTGAAGCTCCCCACGAGGTGCTTGCTGTCCGTGACCTGGAGGAAGTGGCGGCCCCAGAGCGAGCCGAAGTGCTTCACCACCGTCCCCTTGCCCGTGCCCATCCGGCCCCGGAGGACGATGGCCACCTCACCCGGGCTGTCCGGGTGCTGGACCGCCCGCGCCATCCAGTTGAGCATGTACTCGTTGTACAGCTCGTTGCCCCGGCAGACGTTGTTCAGGATGTGCTCCAGGAGCAGCTGACAGCTCCCCGGCTTGGCCTCGCACGCGAAGCCCTGCCAGAGGTTGTAGGCGTCCGTGACCTCGCGCCCGGGGGCGAACATGATGGTGCGGTACTGCCGCCGGGCCGCGTTCTGGAGCCACCACTTGCCCAGGGGCATCTTGACGTCATTCCCGTCCTTGTCCTGGCCGACCACCACCTGGATGTGCATGTAGCGGTTGCGGAAGTCGTCAAAGCTCTGGCGGCTGATCCGGGTCCGCTTCAGGGCGTAGTCCATGACCTCGCTGATGACGCGGCACCGGCCACCGATGTCCTCAATCACCGCGTGCTCCTCGTTGAGCTTCCGCAGCCAGGGGTCAATCGCCTCCTCCCGCGCCCGCTGTATCTGGCGGGCCGCGTACTGCTGGGGCCGGGGCTGGTCCAGGACGTGGCCGCTGATGCCGTAGTCGGGGTCAAGGATGACCGCTGCGATCATGTCGTCATCGACGCCCGCCCGGACCAGCTCGCACAGCACCGCGAACAGGACCTCAGACCGCGAGGGGTACTTGGTCGGGTCGTCAGGGTCGTCACCGTTGACGATGAGGGCCTTGGTGCGCGAGGAGACGGTGTTGGGCAGGTCGTCAAGGCTGTCCAGCCTCGGGAGGTTGCCGCTGATCTTGACCTGCGGCCCGCCCCCTCCGCCCGGGGCGCTGGACTGCACCCGGGGTGCGGGGGTGAACTGCTTGAGGCTGTAGATGCGCGTCCAGTCCACCTCCACGACGCGGGCGAGCGCCTCGGTGCGGCCCTTCTTGCGCTTCTTCTCGTTGGGCAGGTTCACCGTGCCCGGGAGGCGCATGATGCGGTCGATGTTGTGGCAGCTGTCCGCCTGAAGGAGGACCTCCACCTGGAGGTTGTACGCCTCCAGCTCCGCCGCCTTCTCCTCGCTCCCGTCAGTCCGGTGCTCCTGGTCCAGGAGCCAAAAGCCCTGGAAGCCCCCGCCGCTGTCGATGATGACCGTGGGCGTGGGTTTGAACTCCCTCAGCAGGCGCTCCGCCCGCTCGCGCTCCTTGTCCAGGGGCTCCCCGGGTCGCGGGTCCACGTCCACGTGGATGGCCGCCATGCCCCTGATCTCTGTCTTCTTCGGCTTGTTGTTGACCGCCCTCATCACCGGGTTCACGGTGAAGTAGATGTTCTGCTTGCCCTGGCGCTCGTCAAGCCAGGCCATCACCTCCCGGGCCTGGCTGGCCTGGAAGGTCACGGTGGTGGTCCTCCCCCCGTCCGGGAAGATGGACGTGAGCACCCACGGTCCCTCCGGGCTCCAGGCCTGCAGGAACTGGACCGCATCCGCGCTGTTTCCCCTCACCGTCATGCGTTCCCCCTCCCCCTCTTCAGGTGTTCTGCGACCTCGCGCGGGCTCCCGTACAGGGCCACGCACTCGTTGAGAAGCTCCGCCCGGTCAGGCGGGGCCGTGCGTTCGGTTGCCCAGAGGCGCGAGGCGTCGCACCCCCGGAACAGGAGCCACTCCCGGCCCACCCGGAGGACCAGCCATGCGGCCCCGCCGCAGTGCCAGCGGCGGAGGAGCCATGTGCGCTGCTCGGGCGTCGGGGGGTGGTTCAGCTGGAGCGGCCCGCCCTTGGGCGGCCACCTGTCCGCGTGTTTGAGCTCCGCCCAGCCGTCGATGAAGTTGACGTCAGGGGTCCCGGGCAGCGCTGGGTTCTCCACGCGCACCGGGTCCATCCTGAGCTTGTCCATGTGAGGCCGGAGCACCTCCCACATCTGGCGCTCACTCGGCATCGGCAGGGCTCCCCGGGAGGGGCGAGGCGTGGGGCTTGGACGCCTGCTTGGCCCTCACCTTCTCGATGACCTCGGGCCGGTGGATGCGCACCAGCTCCGCCCGGGCCTCATCCTGCCAGTCCAGCCCAGCAGCGGAGCAGAGGGCCGCCAGCGTCACGGAGACGCCCCCGACCTCCTGGCCGGGCTCCCCCACTGGTCGGCTGAACACGTACTCCACCAGCTTCACGGCATCGTCCCGGGAGCCGCCCATGGCCTGGAACAGCTCCGCCGCCTCCTCCATGAAGCGGCACGCCCGCTCGGCCACGTCATCCGCGACCTCCTGCCCGAGGCAGCGGACGCACCAGCCCCGGGTCGTCATCTGGTACTCACGCATGGCGCACCTCCACGCCGCAGAGGCGGAGGAGGGCCGCCGCGCTCGCGCACAGCTCGCGGATGGCCGGGTCATCGCGCCAGGGCTCCGCCGGGCAGACCACGGTGGCGATGCCAGCCGCCGCGATGAGCTTGGCGCAGTCCGGGCACGGGTGGTGGGTCACGTACATTGTCCCGCCCGAGGCGCTGAGCCCGGCCACGAGGAGGGCCGCTGCCTCAGCGTGGACCACCGCCTGGGACTTCCGGGGCCGGTCGTGCCACCACTCCTCCGGGATGCCGTGCGGGAAGTGGTTGTGTCCCGCCGCGACCAGGCTGCCGCCCCGGAAGATGGCCGCCCCGACCTGGGTGCTGGGGTCCTTGCTGTTCAGGGCCGCGCGTTGGGCCCACTCCATTCCGTTGTCCATTGCGTCTCCATTTCTGGCTCCGGGGGGGAGCCTCCACTATACGTCCGCCAGCCCCGGCCCGGGAAGGGCCGATTGCGTGTCACTCCGCCTCGCCCCAGCTCGGGCCGCACTCCACGTCCACCCTCATCGGGACCTGGAGCGGCACCACATCCTCCATGATCCTGGCCGCCTCCTGGGCCGCCTCCCGGCTCTCCGCCGTGTAGTCCACCTCATCGTGGACCTGGAGCTGTAGGGGGACGCCCGCCGCATCCATCGCCACCACCGCCATCTTGGTCTGGTCAGCGGAGGAGCCCTGGATGAGCCGGTTGAACGCCTTGTGAACCCAGTCCCACTCCCCGTTGTCCTTCATCGGGAAGCGGCACCGCCGCCCGCTCAGCGTCTCGATGTAGCCCTGGGTCTCAGCAAGGTCCTGGCAGTGGTTCGCCATCTTGCGGACGAAGGGCACCCGCTGGTCGAAGGTGTCCATGAGCTGCTGGCCCTCCGGCCCGGCAGCCTCCCAGTACCTGATCTTGTAGCCCCCGGCGCGGCCCGCATTCGCCTTCTGGACACACTCCTCGCGGGTCTGGAAGTCCTTGAAGCGCCTCCGGCGGCCCTCTGTCCAGCTGAGCCGCCAGACGGTCGGCAGCCCGAGGTCGCGGCAGAGCTTGGCCCCGCCCATCCCGTAGGACAGGCCCAGGAAGATGTTCTTGGCTGGCTTCCGGGGGATGCCGGCCATGTCCGCCATCATCTGGTGGAAGTCTGTGCTGGGGTCCTCCCGGAAGCGGCGGGCTGCCTCCAGGGCCGCCCCGGGGGCCTGCTCCCCGATGAGCC
>CALMPI010000045.1 GCA_937872175.1 uncultured Flavobacteriales bacterium
TCCTGAGCAGCGATCGCTCGCTGCTCCCATCAAGGAGGGGCACGGGGTGGTTTCCGCTTTCATGTAGAATGCGGCGTGACTGAGTTGAAACCTCCCCTGACCCCTCCTTGCCCGGCGCGTGGAGCGTTCCACGCGCAGGAGGGGAGTTCATCCGTGCAGGCGCACATCCATGTGGCCTTGTGGGATGGACACCTGATCACGACCTGTCCCGCCCCAGCGGAATGACCACGACCTGTCCCGCCTCAGCAGGATGGACGCATGGCACAACTCGTCCCGCACTCCGGGATGCGCGGCTGGGTTGCTTGTTCGCTCCCTGATCCGACCTTGCCACCTTCGTCCCCGCGATGTCCGACTTCCGCTTCAAGCAGTTCACCCTCCGCCAGGACCGCTGCGCGCTGAAGGTGGGCACCGATGCCGTGGTGCTGGGGGCCTGGGCCGATGTGGACGGCGCGCGCATCTTGGACATCGGCACGGGTACCGGCGTGCTGGCCCTGATGGCCGCCCAGCGCAACCCCGCCGCCCGCGTCGATGCCGTGGAGATCGACGATGCTTCGGCCGGACAGGCGGCGGAGAACGCGGCTGCGAGCCCGTGGTCCCACCGGGTCCGCGTGCACCGGATGGACGTGCGCCGCATGCACGCCGACGAAGCGTTCGACCGCATCCTCTGCAACCCGCCGTTCTACGCCGGCGAGATGGGGTCGCCGGATGCGCGCACCGGTGTCGCCAAGCACGGGGGCGGGCTGCGGTTCACCGAGCTGCTGGACGTGGTGGACCGCCTGCTGGCGGAGCGAGGCCGGTTCGCCTGCATCATTCCCCTGAACCGCGAGGCCGAGCTCACCGCCATCGCCGCCGATCACGGCCTTCATCCTGTGCGCCGCTGCGTGCTGCAGTACCTTGAGGGCCGTCCGCCGAAACGGGTGCTCGTGGAACTGGACCGGGCGCGTGGGAGCCTGCTGGAGGAGCACCTGCTCGTGGAGCACGGCCCGGGCCGGTTCAGCGATGCCTATCGCACGCTGCTGGCGCCGTTCCTGTTGAAATTCTAGTTCTCGACCTCCTCCTCGTTGAACACGATGCCCGCCGCTTCCAGGGCGTCGAGGATGGGGTCGTAGATCTCGGGCGTGATCGGCAGCAGCACGCCACGGTCCTTCACCGCTCCGCCCAGCACCAGCCGGGCCGCGAAGGCCAGGGGCAGCCCCACGGTCTTCGCCATGCCGGTGCGCACCGGATCATCGCCCAGCACCACCAGCGAGGCCTGCAGCTCCTGGTGCAGGTCCTCCACCGTGTAGCGGAAGCGGTGCCACATCACCACCATGTCCTTGTCCGCCGGCCCCAGCTTCCACTTCGCCTCCAACAGGTGCTGCAGCGTGGCCGCCGGGCTCAGGCCCTGCACGCCGATCCGTTCACGGCCGAAGAGCCCCAGCCAGTCGAGCTTCGACATCACCTCACCCTTCGGATCGAGGCCGAGCGTGTGGGCCAGGTTCGCGCGCACATCCCGCTTCACATCGTGCGGCAGGAAGGACTCCACGAACTCCGCCCACGTGGCGTTGGGCCGCAGCTCCATCGGGAAGCTGTCGTCGGTGCAGCCGAGCTGCACGAACGTGTCCCAGGCCGCGCAGAAACCCGCCTTGCGCAGGGTGCCGCGCACCAGCGTGGGGATCTCCTCCAGCCCGTAGTGCTTGCGGTACTTCAGCGAATCGCGGTTGGCGTAGCCATCGAACGCGCCATAACCGGGCACCGACACGCGCACCGTTTCCCGGAACAACCGGTGGTAGGGGAGGTATTTGTAGCTGCCGTCCTTGATATAACGGGCCATGCCGCCCTGCCCGGCCAGCACCACGTTGCGCGGGTTCCAGGTGAACTTGTAGCCCCAGGGGTTGTCGTCGCTCTCCGGGGCGATGAGCCCTCCGCAATAGCTCTCGAAGGCCTCCATGCGCCCGCCCTCGGCCCGGATGCGGTCCAGGATGCGCATCGCGCTCATGTGGTCGATGCCGGGGTCGAGGCCCAGCTCGTTCAGGAAGATGAGCCCCGCCGCCTTCGCGTCGGCGTCCAGCGGCCAGAGGGCATCGGGCACGTAGCTCGGCGTGATCACGTGCCGCTTCAGCCGCAGGCAGTCCTTCACCACATCCACGTGCATGAAGGCCGGCAGCATGCTGATCACCAGGTCATGGCCCGCGATCAAGGGGGCGCGGACGGCGGGGTCGCTGGCGTCGCCCTGCTCGGCCCGCGCCACCTCAGCACCGCCGGCCACCAAGGCCTGGGCATGGGCCAGGTCGCGGTCCACCACGGTGATGCGCCACGCCTCGCGCGACGCATCGTGGATGAGCTGGGCGATGAGCGCCGAGGCGGAGCGTCCCGCTCCAAGGATGAGGATCGTGCGCATGGCCACTGCTGCCGACTGGTACCGGCGTCCGCAAAGATGGGCACCGTGCACCGTTCGGTTCTTTGGCACAGGCCTTGCCAAGGCGGACGTGGACCTACCTTCGCAACCCATTTGAAGCCATGCTACGCCCGATCCCCCTTGTCGCCGCCCTCTTCCTGGCCCCTCTTGCCGATGCACAGACCAGCGACCTGGTGTTCTTCACCGATGACGGCGCCAGGTTCACCCTCGTGGTCGACGGCGACGTGAAGAACGAGAAGCCCGCCGCCCGGGTGGTGGCCACCGGCATCCGCAACGAAACGCCCGTCGTGCTTGTCCGCTTCGAGGATCTCTCGATCCCCGAGGTGCGCAAGCAGGGCTACTTCCCCCTGGGCAAGGAATACACCGTGATGGTGACCACCAACAAGAAGGGCGAGAAGGTCTTCCGCCCCACGGGTGAGGCCGCCCTTGGCACCGCCGCCGGAGCCCTGGTGGTCGATGAGAAGCCCCGCCCTGTGGGCTTCCAGGACGATGTGCCCACCAGTGTGACCAACCCCGGAAGCACCGGTACCACGGTCGTGGTCACCGAGCAGACCACCACCACGCCCGGCACCGGGGAGAACGTGAACATGACCGTCGGCTTCAACGGCCTGGGGGTGAACATGAACGTGAACGTGAACGACCCCGTGCTGGGCACCAGCGCGACGACCACCACCACGACGACGACCACGACGACCACCACCATGACCACCGACTTCGACGAGCCCGTGGAGACCAGCGCCACCCGCCCGGCGGAGCCCGCGGTGTACAGCATGCCCGGCTACACCGGCCGCGTCGGATGCCCCTGGCCGATGAGCAGCAGCGAGTTCTCTGATGCGAAGGCGAGCATCGGTTCCAAGAGCTTCGAGGACACCCGCATGAGCGTCGCCAAACAGGTGGCCACCGACCGCTGTTTCACCGTCGACCAGGTGAAGGGCATCATGGAGCTGTTCACCTTCGAGGAGACCAAGCTGGACTTCGCCAAGTTCGCCTACGACCACACCTTCGACCTGAGCAACTACTTCAAGCTGAACGATGCGTTCACCTTCGAGAGCTCGGTCGATGAGCTGAACGCCTACATCCGCGGCCGCTGAGCCCGCCCACGTTGAACCGGACCGACCATGGCCTCTCCGCGTCGAACGTTCCTCGCGCTCTGTGCCACTGCCGTCCTTGGGGCGGGCTGTTCCGGTGCGAAGAGCTATGTGAAGAAGGGAGAGAAGCTCGATGAGGCCGGGCTCTATGCGGAAGCGGCGGACATGTACCTGCAGGCCCTGCAGCGCGATCAGAAGAACGTGGAGGCCAAGATCGGCCTCAAGAAGGCGGGGCAGACCCTGCTGAACGACAAGCTGGGGGCCTTCTTCCGCGAGGTGAACGGCACCGGCGACCGGGCCAAGGCCGTGGACACCTACCTCGATGCCAAGGCCTACACCGACCGCGCCGGCCGCCTCGGCGTGGTGCTCGACATCCCCGAGCACCATCAGGACGAGTATGAACGCGTGAAGGGCGAGCACCTCGTCGAGCTCTACACGAAGGGGCAGGGGCAGTTGGAACGCCAGGAGTTCCAGGCGGCCGAGGCCACCTTCGCCCGCATCGCCAAGCTGGAGCCCGGCTACAAGGACGCCAGCAGCCTGCAGAACATCGCCTACCTGGAACCGTTGTACCGCGCCGCCAAAAGCGATCTGGAGGGTGGTCGTTTCCGCCGCGCCCACGAGGAGTTGAGCCGCGTGCTGGCCAAGGACCCCGCTTACAAGGACGCTTCGGCGCTCCGCAACGAAGCCCTGCTCAAGGGGCAGTACTCGATCGCCGTGCTGCCCTTCGCGAGCAGCGGCAAGCGGTCGGACCTCGCCGCCCGCCTCCAGGCGCAGACCGTGAGCGGCATCACCGGTTCTGGCGATCCGTTCCTCAAGGTGGTGGACCGGGAGAACATGGACCGCATCCTTGAGGAGCAGCGGCTGGGCCTCAGCGGCGTGGTGGACCAGGCCACCGCCGTGCAGGTGGGCAACCTCATCGGCGCCAAGGCCGTGCTGATGGGCGACCTCATCAGCTATCGGGAGGAGGCGGGCAAGCCCAGGATGAGCACCAAGCGCGGGTACGAAGCCTATCCGGTGCGGCAGAAAGTGCCCGAGACCGGCGAAACGGTGCTGGTGACCAAGTACAAACCCGTGGACTACACCGAGCACTATCAGGAGAACAAGGTGGTGGCCTCCTTCAGCTACCGCCTGGTGAGCCTGGAGACGGGTGAGGTGCTCGTGAGCAGCGTGGTGGACGTGAACGAGGAGGACCACGCCTACTACGCCAGCTACGCCGGCAACCGCGAGGCCCTGCTCCCCAGCCTCAACGGTGCGCTCGACCAGACCGACCGCGCCCGGCGCGACCTGCGCACCCTGCTGAACGCTCCGCGCGAGGTGAAGCCCGTGGCCACCCTGGTGAACGAGGCCATGCGCAAGGCCGGCGACCGCATCGCCCGCGAGGTGGTGGGCCACCTGTCCCAGAAGCTCCCGTGATGCGCCGCGCCCTCCGCTGGTCCATCCTGCTCGTTGCCGCCGGCTGCAAGCCCGCCCAACAGGTGCAGCAGCAGCCACCGCCGGCCCCGATCGTGCGCCCGGCCTGGGTGGACAGCCGCCCGGTCACCGGCGCCTACTATGTCGGCATCGGCATCGCCCCCAAGAACCGCCCCGACTTCCAGGAGGCGGCCAAGCAGAACGCCCTCAACGACCTGGCCAGCGAGATCAGCGTCACCGTGGAGGGCAACAGCCTGCTGTACACCCTGGACACACGCGGGCAGTTCACCGACAGCTACACCAGCACCGTGCGCACCCGCACCAGCCAGCAGCTGGAGGGCTTCGAACTGGTGGACAGCTGGGACAGCGGCACCGAGCTGTGGACCTACTACCGCTTGAGCAAGGCCGAGCACGCACGCCTGCAGGCCGAGAAGAAGCGCGCCGCCATGACCCAGGCCACCGACCTGCACGACCGCAGCCGGTCCGCTTTGTCCGCCGGTGACCTTCCGGGGGCCTTCGACCTGGAGCTGCGCGCCCTCATCGCCCTCCGCGATCACTGGGGCGAGGCCGACCGGGTGGAGGTCGAGGGGCGGTCCGTGGTGCTGGCCAACGAGCTGTACGCCGGCCTTCAACAGCTCTCCTCCGGCCTCACCCTCGTCAGCCTTCCGGAGCGCTGCGTGCTGGAGCCGGCCAACGGCCATCGCCGCGAGCTGCTCATCCGGGCGCGCCACGGGACCGCCGGCGCCCTGCGCGACATGGCCCAGGTGCCCCTCACGGCCACCTATCCCGGCAGCGCCGGCAAGGTGACGGTGAACAAGCGCACCAGTGCCGACGGCCACGCCCGCATCACCGTGGAGGGCGTGTCGCTGGATGCCGCAGCGCCCGAGCTGCTCGTCCGCCTCGACCTGGACGCCCTGGTGAACGGGGCTGGCGACCCGGCCCTGGTGCGCACGCTCACCGCCGGCCTCAGCGTGCCCGAACTGCATGTGCCCATCGACCTGCGGATGCCCCGCGTGCTGCTGAAGGCCGATGAACGCGCCTATGGCACCACCCTCGCCAACGCCGGCGTGGCCGTCGCCCTGCGCGAAGAGCTCGCCCGCCGCGGCTTCCGCTTCGTGGACCGCGAGGCCGAGAGCGACCTGGTGATCGTCCTGAGCGCCGACACGCGCGAGGGGGGCACCACCAGCGGCTTCTACACCGCCTTCCTCGACATCACCCTCACCTGCACCGACCGCCGCACCGGTGAGCTGGTGCACCAGACCGGCCGCCAGGGCATGAAAGGCGTGCAGCTGGCCTACGACAAGGCCGCCCTGGAAGCCTACAAGAAGGGTGCGCAGGACCTCCGCAAGGACCTTGTGCCCGCCTTGATCACGGCGATCTTGTAGGATCCACGCGCATTCCGGAAGTTTGGCACGCCGTTCGCAAACCCGCCACCAACGACACGAACCACGTCGACGACCATGAGCACTCCGACCCTCCGCCCCGCCACCCTTGTGCTGTCGGCCGCCCTGCTGGCCGCCGGCATGGCCTCCTGCAAGCCCAAGAAGAAGATCGCCGAGAACAACACCCAGCCGCCCCCCAACGAGGTGGAGGTGGTGGTGCTCTGCTCCGGCCCCGAGTACTTCACCAACAAGGAGTTCTTCCGCGCCAACGCCGTAGGGGAGAGCATGGACCAGCAGACCGCCAAGAGCAAGGCCCTCAACGCCGCCCGCGGTCAGCTCGCCGCCGACATCAACACCGCCGTCAAGCGCGTCGTCGACAACTACGTGAACAGCCGCGAGCTCAACAACAAGGAGGAGATCGCCGAGCGCTTCGAGGGCCTCACCCGCGAGGTCACCGACCAGCGCCTCAGCGGCACCCGCACCATCTGCGAGAAGCTCACCAAGACCCCGCAGAACACCTACAAGAGCTACCTCGCCATCGAGCTCAGCGCCCAGGACCTCCTGAGCGAGTACAACGAGCGCCTCAGCCAGGACGAGCGCCTGCGCATCGACTACGACTACGAGAAGTTCAAGGAGACCTTCGACAAGGAGATGGAGAAGCTCAAGAACGAGCGCTGATCCCCCGATCGATCCCGCGAGCCCCCCGGTGACCCCCGGGGGGCTTTGCTTTTCGGCCCACCTTTGCCCCATGCATCGTCTTTTGACCGCCGGGGCCGCCGTGCTCGCCATCGCCGTGGCCCTCGGCGCCTTCGGCGCCCATGGATTGAAGAGCGTGCTGTCCCCCGACGCGCTCGCCCAATGGCGCACCGGGGTGGAATACCAGTTCTACCACGGCCTGGGACTCCTGCTGCTCGCCGCCCTGCACGGCCGGATCCCCGAGCGTCCGCTCCGCCTGGCCGGTGGGCTGCTCCTGGCCGGCGTGGTGGCCTTCTCCGGCTCCCTCTACCTGTTGGCCACCCGCGACCTGCTTGGCACCCAAGGCCTTACACCGGTCCTCGGTCCGGTGACGCCCCTCGGGGGCCTCTGCTTCATCGCCGGGTGGGGGCTGCTGCTGGTGGGCACCCGGCGTGGACACTGACGGATGTTGGCCCGCCCACCCGGCCTTCCTCTACCTTTGCCGCCCTATTCCAACCCAACGGACATGAACGAGTTCGGCAAGCGACCGAAGAACGCGGACCTTTCCTCCATCGGCCTGGGCCTCGTGGGCGACGCCTACTGGAACCTCGAACCCGCCGAGCTGATCGAGCACACCATCGTCAACGGTCAAGGCGTGTTCGCGGACAGCGGCGCCCTGGCCATCGATACCGGTGAGTTCACCGGACGAAGCCCCAAGGACAAGTTCTGCGTGAAGGACGCCAAGACGCAGGACACCGTGTGGTGGGGCGACGTCAACATCGCCTTCGATGAGGCCAAGTTCGACGCCCTCTACGAGAAGATGTGCGCCTACCTGATGAACCGCGATGTGTACATCAAGGACGCCTCCGCCTGCGCCGACCCCGAGTACCGGCTCAACGTGCGCGTGGTGGCCGAGTATCCCTGGAGCGCCCTCTTCGCCGGCAACATGTTCATCCGGCCCTCGGCGGCCGAGCTCGAGGACTTCACCCCCGAGTGGCATGTGGTCTGCGTGCCCGGCTTCACCGCCGACCCGGCCAAGGACGGCACCCGCCAGCACAACTTCGCCATCATCAACTACAGCCGGAAGATGATCATCATCGGGGGCACGGGCTACACCGGCGAGATCAAGAAGGGCATCTTCACCGTGCTGAACTACGTGCTGCCCCAGGAGCGCGGTGTGCTCAGCATGCACTGCAGCGCCAACATCGGCAGGGACGGCGACACCGCCGTGTTCTTCGGCCTCAGCGGCACGGGCAAGACGACGCTCAGCGCCGACCCTGACCGCCGCCTGATCGGCGATGATGAGCATGGCTGGAGCGATTCGGGCGTGTTCAACTTCGAGGGCGGCTGCTACGCCAAGTGCATCGACCTCAGCGCCGAGAAGGAGCCCCAGATCTGGAACGCCATCAAGTTCGGCGCCCTGCTGGAGAACATCGTCTTCCACGAGGGCACCACCAAGGTGGACTTCAGCGACGGCACCAAGACCGAGAACACGCGCGTCAGCTACCCCATCCACCACATCGACAACATCGCGGTGCCCAGCATGGGCGCCCATCCGAAGAACATCTTCTTCCTCACCTGCGATGCCTACGGCGTGCTGCCCCCCATCAGCCGCCTCACGCCGCAGCAGGCCATGTACTGGTTCATCAGCGGCTACACCGCCAAGGTGGCCGGCACCGAGGCCGGGGTCACCGAGCCGAAGACCGTCTTCAGCGCCTGCTTCGGCGCGCCCTTCCTGGCCCTGCACCCGGGCAAGTACGCCGCCATGCTCGGCGAGAAGCTGCGCCAGCACGATGTGCGCATCTGGCTGGTGAACACCGGCTGGAGCGGTGGCGCCTACGGCACCGGCGAACGCATGAAGCTCAAGTACACCCGCGCCATGATCACCGCCGCCCTGCGTGGTGAGCTCGACGGCGTGGACTACCACCAGCATCCCGTGTTCGGCGTGAGCTTCCCGGCCACCTGCCCGCATGTGCCCGATGGCATCCTCGACCCCCGCAGCACCTGGAAGGACAAGTCCGCCTACGACCAGCAGGCCGAGCGCCTGGCCAAGGCGTTCAACGACAACTTCGCCAAGTACAAGGACGGGGTGGAGCCCGAGGTGCTCGCCGCCGCGCCCCGCTCCACGGTGAAGGCCTGAGGTGGCAACGACCGAGCGCATCATGGCCCCGGCCCCAGCGCCGGGGCCATGTCATTCACGGCCGGCGCCCCATGGCCCTAAATTCGCAGCCCGTTCCGCATGACCCTCCGCAAGCTGGCCGCCGGGCTGTTCTTCCTCACCCTCGGGCCGGCCCCGCCGGAGGCCCGGGCGCAGGCGCTTGACCCGCTGGAGGGCGAACGGCACTACCCGGAGCGTGTGGCGGCGGACCTGGAGCTCTGGCGCAGCACCCTGCACGAAGCCCACGCCGATCCCTACCGGCACGTGACCAGGGCCGCGCTGGACCGCGCCATCGACGAGGCCATCGCACGTGCCCGAGTGCCCCTCACCGCCGCCGAGGTGGCCGACCTGATCACCCCCGTGCTCCAGCTCATCGGCGATGCGCACACCCGCGTGGACCTGCCCGCCTCCGTCGAGCGCGCGCTGCGCGAACAGGTGCCGCTGCTGCCCCTCGCCGTGCGTGCCGTGGGCCCGGGCCTCTTCGTGGAGGAGGAGCTCAAGGGCTTCCGCTCCATCCCCTCCGGAAGCCGCATCCTCTCCGTCAACGGCCGTTCGGCCGCAGGCATCCTGGACACACTGGCCGACAGGGCCCTCTCCGATGCGAACGACTCCCTCTTCCGCGTGCGGCAGGTGGAGCGCGACCTGCCCTACCTGTTGTACCGCCACCTGGACCGTTCGCCCTCCTTCACCGTCACCTTCGAACCGCCCAGCGGCCGCGCCCGCACCGAACAGGTGATGGGCCTTACGGGCGAGGAGGTCCGCCGTTCGGTGCGACCGGAGAACGGCCCCCTGCTGCCCTGGAGCGCCGCCCACCACGCCGATCACCACACCACCTGGCTCTCCCTCCGCAGCTTCCACACGGACACCCTGCTGAACGCGGGCATCCGGCCCGAACGCTTCGTGGAGGACCTGCGGCGCGACCTCAAGCGGAACCGCTCCCGTGTGCTGGTGATCGATGTGCGCGGGGCCGCCGGTGGTGAACTCGCCCTGGCCGAGCTCGCGCATTCAGTGTTCGCCCTGAAGCCCTATCGCGTGGTGCAGGACATGACCGTGCGCCTCACCGGTCCGCCGAAGCACTATGGCCTGTGCGAACCCCTGCCGGAGTTCTTCGCCACCGTGGGCGCCCATTACCTGCCCGGCGACCACGGCCGCTATCACCTGCGCCCCGATGACCCCCGACTGGAGCTCCTGGAACCGCGCCCCAACGCCTTCAATGGCAAGGTGTACGTGGTGTGCGATGCCCTCACGCGGGAGGCCGCGGCCGCCCTGGTGATGATGGCCCGCCGTGCGGGAAGGGCCAGCATCGTGGGCGAGGAGGTGGGCACCAACAGCCTCAGCAGCTGTGGCGGTCGTGTCCTGCGCCTGCGCGCACCCAACACCGGCCTCGTCTTCCACATCCCCCTCATCCGCTACGTGTACGAGGGCACGCCCCGCGGCCCGCTCGATCGCGGCGAACTGCCCGACCACGCCTTTGCGGTGGACGCCCGCGCCCTGGCCACCGGCCGCGACCTGCTGCGCGATGCGCTCATGGAGATGATCATCGAACTGCAGTGAGGCATCCCGCAGCCACCGGCGCCCTGGCCCTGCTCGTCGCCTGCGCTCCGGCGGTCGCGCCCGACCCCGATCAGGCTCCGGCCGCATCATGGACCGAACGCCCCAACGAGGCCGCCACGCACTTTAGGAGCTGGCATGGCCCGGATGCTGAAGCCCTCCTGGTCCTGGGGCCGTCCGCCGACACCCTGGCCCGCCTGCTGATCACCACCGCCGATCCCGCACCGGCCGGACCCTGCGGCGGCGCGTGGACCACGCTGCGGCCCGGCGACCGGGGCATGGTGCTGCTGAGCACCACGCACACCGCCTACATCGCCGCGTTGCGCGCCGTGCCGCGCGTGTCCGCCTGCGCCTGGCCCGACCGGCAACGCGACAGCACGATGCGTGCGGCGCTGGCCGCAGGCGCTACGGCCGGCCTGGCGGAGGGGGAGGGGACGCGTCTGGAACAGCTCACCGCCCTGGACCCCGCGCTGGTGCTTCACCACCCCTTCGGCGGCGGGGTGGACCGGTTGCCGCCACAGCATGTGGCGGTGCCCGTCTGCGAATACCTGGAGCCGCATCCGCTCGGCCGTGCCGAATGGCTGCGCTTCTTCGGCGTGCTCACCGGCACCGTGGCCACCGCCGACAGCCTCTATGCCGCCATCGCGGCCCGCTACCGGGGCGCGGTGCGCACGGCCGGCCCCGATGCGCCGCTCGTCTTCATCGGCAGCGCCTGGCGTGGGGTGTGGAGCGTGCCGGCGGGCAACAGCCTCATGGCGCGCCTGGTGGCCGACGCCGGCGGGCGCTACCGCTACGCGGACCGCATCGCCGGCGGCAACATCGACCTGCCGCTGGAGGTGGTGATGGCCGACGCCCATTCCTGCACCCATTGGGGTGTGCTGGCCGACGTGCCCGCACTGCGCACAGCGGCCGACCTGCCCGGCGTGGATGCACGCATGCTGAACTCCCCGGCCTTCCGAACGGGTACCGTGTTCGTGGCCAACAGCGCCGAGGCCGACCTTTTCGGCCGGGCCATGTTGGAACCCGATGTGCTGCTCACCGACCTGCAGGCCGCGCTGGATCCCGCGGGCCATCCCGCGCACCGGCCCACTTACTTCCGGCGCCTGCCTCAGTAGCGCAGGCCCGCCCGCCGGAACAGGTCGCCCATCAGCCACGCCGGGCCGATCAGCAGGAACTGCAGGTCCTGGAAGAAGCTCGGCTTCCTGCCTTCGATGTGGTGGCCGATGAACTGCCCGATCCATCCACCGGCGAAAAGGCCCAGGCAGCTCGCCCAGAGCGGCAGCGGCAGCCAGCGCTCCATCAGCAGCACCAGTCCGCAGCACAGCAGGCACCAGGCCACCATGGCCAGCATCATCGGTTTCGACAGCCGCGCATAGAACACCGCCACGGCCGCCACCGCCACCCACGCCCACACATGTGGTGTGGCCACGGGGGAGGGGATGCTCCACAGCAGCCCCACGATGCTCAGGAAGATCACCGGGATGCAGACCCAGTGCAGCGCCTTGTTCGTGGGGTCGCGGTGGCTCTCGCCGTACGCCGCGAACCAGTCGTGGATGCTCCGCATGTCAACCAAGGTAGCGCTCCCGCAGCACCGACACATGGTGCAGCGCGTGCCCGGCCGTGGCCCAGCCGATGGCGCGCACGCTGATGGGGTTCCCGTTCGCCGTGCCGCGCTGCAGCAGGTCCTCCTCCTCGAAGCTGCGGAACAGCGCCAGGGTGGCCGCGTGCACCGCCCGGTGCTCGGCGAGCAGCCCGGCCAACGTGCGACGGGAGGCCCGGGCGGCCGGCACCCACGTGTCCTCGTCGAAGCCGGGCAGGGGCGTGGCATCGCGCCGTGCGAACCGCAACGCCCGGTAGGCGAACACGCGCTCCGCATCGATCAGGTGCAGCAACACCTCCTTCACCGTCCACTTGCCAGGCGCGTACCGGTGGTCGCCGCGCGCTTCCGGGACCGCGCTGAAGGCGGCATGCACCGCCTCGGCGGCGAGCACCAGCGCCTCGCACACGTCCGCGCCGGGCGCTTCCTGCACGTAGCCGCGGTAGAACGCGGGGATCTCCTCCATCAAGGGACGCTCGCTGCTCATGGGGTGACGATCAAGGTGTGGCGGAGGCTCCGGTGCTCCAAGTGCAGCACCGCCACCTGAAGGCCGGGTGCGGTGCGTTCGGCGGGCCAGGCGGAGGTGCCTTCGGCGAAGCGGACCGTGCGCCGCTCCAGCAGCCGGCCCTGCGCGTCCCAGCGTTCCAGCACACCCGTCCCCGGACGGTCGGCGTCCAGCAGCAGCGTGCCGTCCGCGGCATGGCGCAGCGCCACTGGGGAGGGCGCCTCCAGCGCCGGACCACCGGCCACCACGCCATCGAAGCTCAGGTCCAGGATCACCGGCAGGTGGTCGCTCATGTAGTACAGCGCCCGCAGCACCGCGAACGGCGTTTGTCCCGTGCCGCAGTCGGTGATGTTGTCGTTGAAGCAGGTGCCCGAGTTGCCCACCGGACGGCAGCTGCCGGCCACGTAGCTGAGCCGGTCGCCGCCGTTCATCGCCGTCTGGCTCAGCAGGATCATGTCGAAGCGGTCGTCCAGCCCCCCGCCGGCACCCTCGCCGTACAGCGTGTTGGTGCGCGTGCTCTGCGTGTGGTGCTGGGCCATCGCCGAGTTGCCGTTCCAGCTGATCGGCAGCGTAAGGGGGTCGTCCAGCGGGTTGCCCACCCCCGCCGTCATAAAAGTGGTGTAGGCCCCTTCATCGCCGGCGTAGATGTTCATGTCGCCGCCCACGATCACGTTGCGGCCCGGCGGCAGGCTGTTCAGGTGGTCCATCAGCACCTGCGCCATCTGCTGGCGGGCGAACTCGTTCACCACGCCGGTGCTGGCCTTCAGGTGGGCCACATAGACCGTGATCCAGGTGGTGTCCTGCGACTGGGGCAGGTCCACGTCGTTCACATACAGCGTGTACACGTTGATGTCGCGCACCGCCGTCGTCAGGGTCTGCTGCCCGGCCAGGGTGAAGCGCTCGTGGTCGTAGTACAGCAGCTGCTGCAGCTTCACGGTGCTGCCCGGGTCGCTGATCTGCGGCACCCAATCGGCGCGGCTGAAGCGGGTGACGCCGTTGGTGTTCAGCGCGTCGTTCAGCACCAGGTTGGCGCCGGCGAGCGTTTCGATCTCCTGCACCAGCAGCAGGTCCGGCCGCACATGGTCCACGATGCGGGCCAGGGTGTCCTGCCGCCCGGCCGGCACCGGCTCGGGGAAGGCCAGCAGGTTGTAGCTCATCACCCGCAGGGTGGTCTGCGCCAGCACCGGCCCGGTACAGGGCAGGCTCCATACGGCGAAGAGGAGGAGGGCGCGGAAGGGGGCGGTGGTCACGTCCCAAAGGTACCCGCCACGGCATCGCGCAGCAGCCCGGCCACTTCCTTGGCCACCAGCGGCCAGGCCGCCGGTCGCAGCCACCAGGTGCGCGGCGGCACCTGCGGATCGGACAGCGCGATCACGCCCACGAGCACCGCGTCGCCGTTGGCCCGGGCATGGGCGTGGCGCGTGCGGCGGGCGTGCACGCCGAGGCTCACCACGTCGTAAGCGCCCAGCCCCAGCCACCGCGCCTGCGCCGCCATGGCCTGCGCCGCAGACACCGTGCGGCCGCGCGCATCGGGCAGCCCCGGCACCGCCAGCACCTGCACTTCCCGCATCCCCAGCGCCACCAGCCGCAGCGCCCGTTCTTCGGCCCAGGTCAGTGCGCAGGCCGTCCGCGCGCCGTCGGGCCCGTGCACCCGCACAGCGTGGCCCGTGGCGGCCAGCCCCTCGCCGTAGAGCGAGAGGGTCTGCACGAAGAGCAGGGCCGTGGTGTCGCCCGGCGCCACGGCCGCGCGGCCCACCAGCCGCAGCTGGCGCACCCCCGGACCCACGGTCACCTCCTCGGTGTGCAGGCTGCCGTCGGCCGTGCCCTCGCGCAGCGGCAATGTGTCGCCCATCAGCTGCCAGCGCACGCCGGGCAGCCCGGCCAGTTGCATCCGCCAGGGCCCGGCCATCGGCGCACCATCGATCACCAAGGTGTCACCGCCGTGGAGGTAACGCGCCAGGGGCCGCTCGCCGCCGGTGACGAAGACCTGGCGCACCCCGCGGGCCTGCGCCAGCCGGAGCACATCGGGCAGGCGGTCGTCCGGGATCCAGCCTTCCACCACCAGGGCCGGCGCGCCTACCGGCGCGGTGAGGGCCAGCCACGGCGCCACAGTGAGCAGCACGCCCAGCAGCGCGGTCGCGGTGAGCAGGAGGAGGGTGGCGCGGCGCCTCATGCCTCGTCGGCGATGGCGTTCCGCAGCTCCTGCAGCTCGGCTCGGGCCTTGCGGTCGCCGGCCACCGTGCACTGCAGCAGGCCCACATCGCACACGTGCAGGGCATCGTGCGCGCGGCCCACTTCGGCCAGCAGCAGGGCCAGCTGGTAGTAGGTGGCGATGTGGTGCGGCGCATCGCGCACCAGCTGCTCCAGGTCGTCGATGGCGGTGCCGGTGTCGCCCAGCCGCTTCAGCTCCAGGGCGATGGCGTAGCGCAGGAAGAGGTCGCCCGGCTCCTCGGCCAGCAGGGCGCGCAGCTGCGGCAGCCGGTCGGTGCTCATGGCGCGAAGGGATGGGCGCTCCACGCCGCGCGGAAGTCCGCCGCGGCACCGATGCGCACCAGGCGGCCCTGGTCCATCTCGGCGATGCGGTCGGCCAGGTGGAAGGCGTCCTCGCGGTCGTGCGTCACCACCACCGCGCCAGTGCCGTGGTCGCGCAGGATGCGCAGCACCTCCTGCCGCACCGCCGCCCGGGTGCCGGGGTCCAGGTCGCTGAAGGGCTCGTCCATCAGCATCAGGGCGGGGCGCCGTACCAGGCTGCGGGCGATGGCCACGCGCTGTTGCTGCCCGCCGCTCAGCTGGTGCGGGTAGCGGTCGCCCAGATCCGCCAGCCCCACGGCCGCCAGCTCCTCCTGCACGCGGCGCTCGCGCTCGGCGCGGGGACGGTCGGCCAGGCCGAAGCCCACGTTGCCGCGCACGGTGAGGTGGGGGAAGAGGGCCAGCCCCTGGAAGACGAAGCCCACCGGCCGCTCCTCCGGCGGCACCCAGGCCCCGCCACCGCTCAAGGGGCGCCCCTGCACGGTGATGCGGCCGACCGCAGGGCGCTCCAGCCCGGCGATGAGCCGCAGCAAGGTGGTCTTGCCGCAGCCGCTGGGCCCCACCACCACCAGCACCTCGCCGGCGGCCAGCTCCAGCCCCACGCCATGCAGGATGGCCCGCCCGTCGTGGGCGAAGTGCAGGTCGTGGACGGTGAGCAGGGCGGGCACGGCGGGGGACCGCGAAACTACAGGGTGGGCGGCGCGTGCGCCCTACTCGCGGTGGTCATTCGGCGTTGGACGCTGGCGCGCCGCCCTGGGCGCGATGGCGTTCAACGTCCCGCCGCTTGCTGAAGGGCGACCCAAGGAGCCTTGCGGCAAGCGGCTGTTATGCCACGGCCTTTTGTTTCTTCTTCCTCCCGGCCCGGCTCTAAAAAACCTGCATCATGTCCATGCCATTTAACCGCCCTCTCGCCAACGAAGATCTCGCCAAGAAACTTCGAGCGCAGGGATACCTTGTGAATGAACTCCACGGACCACATGGGACTGAGTTCCTGGTTGTGACTTTCGTGGATGAGGAGTGGAAGCGGGTTCGCGCCGAAGCCCCGAAGGCTGAAAGTCAACCTCCTTTGCGTTCGTTGCAACCTGATGGTGAGTAGGCTTCGGTATGTTCGGCAAGAAGGTCATCCTCGATGGCAAGCCGTCTCGCTCCATCGCGTTCAAGCATAGCATGGATGTGCGTTGATCCTTTCCTGACTACGCATCCGTTGGCCTTGTGAAACTTGGTGCGAACTCCAAGGTCTCCCTCTCCGATATAGACGGCTTCAATGCGGCTGGCGGAAGGGATACTCTTCACGAACAGATATACCCCATCTTGTCCGTCCTTGAGCGATGAGCCAATGTCAAACACAGTGAACTTGTACTGCGCTCCGCTCTTTCCAGTCCAAGTGATAGTGGGTCTGTCGGACATTGCTCAAAGAGTTTGCCGCAAGGTAGTGGCTTGCTGTCAGTGGACAAGCGGGACTCAGAACCCGGCCCGGCTGTTTGCATTTGGGCTTTGAAGGTTAGGCGTAGTGGGAACCACTTCGCTGAACCTCCTTCTGAGTAGGGCAGCGCAGAATAGCTCCTTGGGTCATAGTCACAGGGGTCGTAAACTTGTCGCTCATCAGCGCTGACATGAGTACATCGACAAAGGAGGCAAGGGTAGATGCAGTGGAGGTTGTGCGGCAGCCACGGATACTCAACAGAGCCAAGCTGGACGTGACAATCAAGACGCGCAGCAACCTATTCAACTGGAGAGGTCAATTCACACCCGAGTTCGTCGAATACCTGTTGAGTGAGGCGGGTGTAGGAAGTGGGCTGGTGGTTGACCCCTTTTGTGGCAGTGGAACAGTGTTGCAAGAATGTGCATTACGCTCACGGGAAGCACATGGGTTTGAGATTAACCCTGCGGCGTATGCCATGTCAAGGTTTTTTACTCTCAGCGAGCATCCCGCTGAGAAGCGCCGCGACTTGCTAATGCGTCTTGATGCAATCATTGGTTACGCAGAAGAACGGTTTTCACACCAGCCATTATTCGAGAAAGTTGAGGACTATCGTGAACGAGCTGCCAACTTATTGAACTCTGGTCGGGAGATGTTTGAAATGGCCCAAGATCGGGATGAAAGACTTCTTGTATTGCTAACCCTGTTTGAAGCTGAGTCGTTACGTGTTCCGCTGCTAGGTCAAGCTCTTCGCATGGCCAGTTCAAAGGTTGCTCGGAACCTCACAGGGTTAGCATTCGCCAGCGCGCCAATACGCGCAACACTCGGTGATGCACGTAGCATTGATAGGCACTATGCCGGTAATGTGGACCTGATAATCACGAGTCCCCCATATATCAATGTATTCAACTATCATCAGAACCACCGAGCGCTAATGGAAATGGTTGGATTCAATATACTTCATGTGGCTGCAAGTGAGATAGGATCAAACAGAAAGAATAGAGGGAATCGCTTACGGACAGTAGTGCAATATGCCCTTGATATGGAGGCGTGTTTACATAGTATGGCGAAGGCCCTAAAGTCGAACGGGCGAATGATGTTGATTGTTGGAAGGGAGTCAAATGTTCGAGGTTTGCCAGTTCTAAATTCAAAGCTCGTTGCAAGTATCGCTGAAGGATTGGGATGCTTTCATGCTGAAGGAAGTTTTGAACGCTGCTTCACAAACCGATTCGGTGCTTCGATTTACGAGGACGTTCTGATCTTCCGACGCACACCGAAAGAAGTGCAGCCCGGAGAAGCAAGGAGTATAGCCAAAGATGCCCTCGCTGAATTGCGACACAGAGCAATTGGTGACGTACTTACCGACTTGGACGATGCGATACAGGGTTCAGGGCAAATCCTCGAATCACCAATCTTTGAACCAACTCTTTCCGTTTAGCATATGCCACTGACTCCGCACCTCGACAAGCTGAATGCTGCGCTACGCAACCAGAAATGCGATAATGCAGATAGAGAACTTTTGCAAGAAGTCATAACGCATTACACGTCTTGGCGCGCTGGTGTCACGGCAATACAAGGGGAAGGCAAGGAAGTCGTCGCCGAGATGACCAGGCTTCTTAATCTGTACAAGGATGAATTGGAGGTTGAAATTATTGCTAAGAAGGGTAGTCCATTTCTGAAGCGCCAGAAGGGTCAGATGAAATTGGACAGCTCGGTGCTTGAAGAGTTTCTCATTGATCTAGTGAGGCCTCAGATATTGAAAGGATTGCCATCATTTCCTTTAACGGTTGGGCCAAACACGGCCTTCATGTCGTTGTCATTTACTCCGTCCTCTGTCAATTCGCTGAATGAAAGGCCTGAAGTGACGGTTAAGGTGAAAGACCAAGATTTTGTAATTGGAAAGAACATTCATTACCGGCTCTCGCCTGACCCCCTATTTGCCTCAGATAAAACTACGGCTGGGTCATTGTCGTTGGCAGTTCTGGCGGCAGAGTGTAAGGTGAATTTGGATAAGACAATGTTTCAGGAGGCAGCAGGGACAGCAGCTCGCCTGAAGCAGGGTTGCCCACATTCTCAGTATTACATTCTGAACGAGTATCTTGACATGACCCCGGAGGATTGCCGACTAACCTCTATTGACAATGTTCTACTCTTGAGACATGCGAAGCGATTGCCTTTCGAGAAGAGAACGAAATATGCAGAAGTTCGTGCTCAGCACCAAGCACATCCTATTGACCCTGCTGTGGTCTGGCTCTTCGTGGAGAAAATGCAAGCATTCATTAGTGCGGTGTGGTATGATCCTGCCGCGGCTTTACGGAGAGGCGCATTTATTTAGGGTTCTCTCAGCCGGGCCGAGTTCTGTCCTCAATCGAGCGAGGGCCTGTGTTGGGCGTATTCCCCCGTGCGTTGGCCCTTGCGTGTAAGCGTATTGGGCTGTGGCATAACTTATCGGTTGAACCCAGAGTGGGGTTTATTTCCGGACTTGGTTGGGGTGGGGAGTGGGTTCAATTATGCGCTGGTAGGCGCAAAAGCCCAACTGTTCATCACAGGTCGAGGTCGTCCAGCCGGCACCGGCGCTTACCAAAGGACTTGGTACTGCCATCTTCCGTCGTTGAAGCACTGGCGGACACATGAGCGTGGGTGTTGTTCGTTCCGCTGCTGGTATGACCCAGCAGAGCCGGAAGGTAGCGCTATCGGTGTGCTTCTCCAAGATGTGGTGGCGCCCTGTAAGCACCCCCTGAAACAGGTGCAGGTGAAAGTAGAAACACCTAACCTTGATC
>CALMPI010000046.1 GCA_937872175.1 uncultured Flavobacteriales bacterium
GCAACGTGAAGAGGTCCGCGGGTGCGTCGGTGCTGCAGAGCGTGATGCTGCCGTCGGAGCCGGGGTCGGGCGGTGTGTTGACGGCCACCGTTACATCAGCGCTCGCGCTGGGGCAGGGCGCCACACCGGTCACCGTGTAGGTGTACACGCCGGCGAGCATGGAACCGGGATCGAAGCTGCTGCCGTTGAGCGTGCTGGGCCCGCTCCATGCGCCACCGGCATCGGGTGTGCCGCCGAGCAACGTGAAGAGGTCCGCGGGTGCGTCGGTGCTGCAGAGCGTGATGCTGCCGTCCGTGCCGGGATCGGGCGGCGCATTCACCAGCACCGTCACATCCGCGCTCGCGCTGGGGCAGGGCGCCACACCGGTCACCGTGTAGGTGTACACGCCGGCGAGCATGGAACCGGGATCGAAGCTGCTTCCGGCCAGTGCGCTGGGTCCGATCCATGCGCCACCGGCATCGGGTGTGCCGCCGAGCAGGGTGAAGAGGTCAGCAGGAGCGTCGGTGCTGCAGAGCGTGATGCTGCCGTCGGTGCCGGGGTCGGGCGGCGTGTTGACGGCCACCGTTACATCAGCGCTCGCGCTGGGGCAGGGCGCCACACCGTTCACCGTGTAGGTGTACACGCCGGCGAGCATGGAACCGGGATCGAAGCTGCTGCCGGCCAGGATGCTGGGCCCGCTCCATGCGCCACCGGCATCGGGTATGCCGCCGAGCAGCGCGAAGAGGTCGGCGGGTGCGTCGGTGCTGCAGAGGGTGATGCTGCCGTCGGTGCCGGGATCGGGCAGGTCGGTCACGGTGACGGTGACGATCGACTGGTCATTCCCCGGACAGGGAGCACCCGTGGTCACCGTGTAGGTGTAGATGCCTGACGGATCGGAGCCCGGCGTGAAGGTGGCCCCTACCGTCGCACCTCCGGGGGCGATCCACGTGCCTCCGGTCGTGGCACCGGTCAACAGCGTGAACAGGTCGAACGGTGCGGCATCGCTGCATACCGTGATGGCGCCATCGGAACCTGCGCCATTGGGCGTGGCCACGGTGACGGTGACCTGATCGGTGCCCACGCAGCCGGGCTGGCCGTTCTGCGTCACGGTCACGGTATAGGTGGTCGTGGACCCGGGGTTCGCCGTGGGGTTGGCGATGTTCGGATCGCTCAGCCCGGTGGTGGGGCTCCAACTGTAGCTGTAGGTCACCGGGACGCTGCCGCAGTCCACCACACCGCTCCACGCCTGTCCGATGGTGGGGGAGGGTCCATCCTGGAACACGATGGCGTTGGAGCCGTTGCGCAGCCGGTAGGTGATCTCGTTGTCGTAGGTGCCCGAACTGAATGCGATCGTGATCACATCGCCGGTCTGCACCGGCAGGTTCACCGTGCCGTTGGCACCGTTGTTCAACGTGTACGTCGCTGGTACACCGTTGATCGTGATCGTCACGGATGCACCGTTCCATCCATCGCCGAAGCTGTCCAGCATCTGCAGCACGTAGGTGCACGCCGAGGTGGGTGCACCTCCGCTGGCGGTGGCGCCGAGCTGCACAGGGCCCTGGCCCGCGCAGATGGTGGCATCCGTTCCGGCGTTCACCGTGGGCGGTGGATGCACGGTGATGGACACGGTGGTGTCGTAGGTGCATCCGAAGTTGTCCGTGGCGTGGTACACGTAGTCGAAGGTGCCCGGTGCGGGCGGTTGCACGCAGATCTCCTCGCAGTCGCCTGTGCCGCTCACGATGTCCGGACCGGTCCACCACGTGCTGTCACAGGCCGCACCGTAGGTGGGGGTGAACTCGGTGAGCGTGCCGAAGAGCCCCGGGTCGAAGGCCATGCTCCAGCCGCAGAGGAAGCCGTTGTCGAAGGTCCACAGGTCGCAGATCTCGATCGTCCACATGCCGTTCAGCTGTGCGCCGAGCAGGCCGCTCAAGGGGTCGACGCTCTCGTAGGTGCCCGCCGGCAGGGTCGCGCCCGCGTTGGCCGCCATGGTGCCGTTGGTGGCCGTGGGGCTGAAGCAGTACGTCCAGCAGGTGCCCACGGCGTTCGGCGTCAGCTCGTTGTCCACCGGCACTCCCAGGTAGGTCCCCAGTCCACCCTGCTGGTGCAGCACCACCGTCTCACCGCTCGGGCTGATGATGCTGATCACCAGGTCGCCCAGGAAGGAGTGCTCGATGTCGATGCAGATGCTCTGCAGCTGATTGACGTTCGTGAGCGTGGCGCCCGGCGCGAAGCCGCTGAACTGCAGCTGCGAGGTGAAGCAGCTTCCCACGTTGTCCGGAAGCGCCACTCCACCGCCGAAGTCCACCGTCGGCTGGGCGTTCCAGGTGGTGGCGTTCACCACGCCCTCCAGGCAGACCGGCGTGCCCACGCAGGTGCCCGGGTCGGCGAGCGTGCCGGTGAAGGTCGGCTCGGTGCCCACCAGCACCTGCAGGTCCAACAGGTTCACGCTCGCACAGCCGTTGTTGTCCTCCACCACCAGCTGCACCACGTATTCACCCGGAGCGTTGAACGTGTGCGTGGCGTTCGGGCCGGCCGAGGTGGAGGTGGTGCCATCGTCCCAGTCCCAGGTATGGCTCGCGATGCTGAAACCCGCTGCCGCGGTGGACCCGCTGCCGTTGAAGCTGACGCTCTCACCGGGACAGATCATCGCCGGCGCTGCGGGCACCATCGAGGCCGCCGCCACGGGCCGTACGCACGGCACGTAACACGTGATGGAACCGGCGAAGACCCCCGTGCCGGTGGTGTTCGAAGACCAGACGAACGTGAGACAGCCGCTGCTGTTGCCCGGGCTGGCCGACACCACCTGGCCCTGCAGTTGGGTGCCGGTGTACGTGCCGATCAGCGGCGCCGAGGTGCTGTTCCCGTCATGGATCACCAGGTTGTCGATCGGCGCAGGGCCCGCGGTCGACAACTGGAACGTGATGAAGTCCACCGAGATCGCATCCCCCGGATTGTCCGGGCACAACGTGTAGGTGTAGGTCTCGTTGTTGCCGTAGCCCGTGCCACCCTGTCCGCCGCTGTCCAGAAAGGCGCCTGCGCACGTGTTGTCCGTGCCGTTGGAGATCTCGAAGGCCTGGGACCATGCGGACGCGGGCCACGCGGCGGCCACCACGAACAGCAGCGCAACGCATCGCCCGCGCGCCCCCTGGGTCACGGGTTGCGCCGGGCGCTGGATCGTCAACGGGAATGCGGGCCGGGTAGCGGTCAATGCATGCGGGCGGTTGCTGCGCTCTGGCGCGCCGCGTGAAGCTAAGCGCCTTCCTCACATGCACTTCGGGATCTGGACGAGCCCGCTGTTGTGGTCGACGAACGCGTGAGCCGCCGATCTGATGCCGTTGATCCAACGGCACGGCACGACCCGTGGAGCGCCCTTATTTCAACAGGTTCACCGAGCCGCGGTACTCGCGGGACTCCGTGCTGTACAGGGAGCGGACACGCAGCAGGTAGGGATACACACCGGTGACCAGCGGCCCCCCGGCATTGTTGGCCGTGCCGTTCCAGGCCTCGGCCGGGTCGGTGGTGCTGAAGAGCACCGCCCCCCACCGGTCGAAGATGGTGAGCTCGAACTCGTCGGGATCGATGTCGTTCCCGATCACCCGGAAGGTCTCGTTCAGGCCGTCGCCATCGGGTGTGAAGGTGTTCGGCACGTAGACCAGAAGCTCGTCGCGCACCTCCACCCAGCGCGTGGTGCTGTCCGGGCAACCCAGGATGTTGGTCACGAGGAGCGTCACCGGATAGGTGCCGCCGAACAGGTCGGGGAAGGTGAACAGTGGATCAGGGTCCGTGGAACTGCCCAGCCCGCCGAAGTCCCAGTCGAAGGTGACGGCGTTGTCGGCGCTCTCCTCGTGGAACTGCACATGCGGCCAGAGGATGGTGGGCGGTTGCGGTGTCCAGCTGAACAAGGCCTGCGGAAGGGCGAGCACGGTGATCATGTCCACGATGGTGGTGGTGTCCGTGCAGCCGTTCGGCCAGGTGACGATCGCCGTCACATCGAACCCGCCCGGATCGCCATAGGCATGGCCCACCTGCGGCGGACCGTCCACCGTGACGCCATCGCCGAAGTCCCACTCCACCTGTGCACCGCCGGTGGTGTCCTCCACGGTGAACCACACCGCGAAGGGCTCGCACCCCAGCGTGCTGTCCGCCGAGAGCACCAATGGCGGGATGGGCGTCACCTCCACCACCGTGCATCGGGTCAGCGCCGGGGTCTCGCACCCATCGCGCAGCGTCATGCAGATGGTCTGCGTGCTGGTGAGGATCACCGTGTCCGTGGGAAGCGGACCCGGGCCCATCCCCCAGTCGTAGGTGTAGGCCCCATCGCCGCCCACCACGCCGGCCGCCACCAAGCCCACCGGGACCTCCGGACAGGTGACCACGGTATCCGGCAGGCTGAAGTTCAGGAAGGGCAACAGGGTCACCGCCACCTCCAGGGTGTCCGAACTGCACCCGTTCGCATCCAGGGCGAACACGCTGTACGTGGTGTTGGCCGCAGGGCTCACGGTATGGGGACCATTGCCGGCCAGCCCGTTCGACCACTGCTGCTGAACGCCTCCGGATCCCCCGCCGGAGACGGCGTTGAGGAGGGCGGTACCCGTGCGGCAGATCGTGGTGTCGTTCCCGATCAGGGCGATGGTCACCGGCGGTGGTTCGTTGATCGTGGCCGTCAGTGTGTCCGTGCAGCCGTTGCCGTTGGGGCCTTCGGCGATCACCACGGTGTAGGTGCCCGCAGGGCCTGTGAAGCTGCTGCCGTTCGCGCCTGTCACGGCCAGGACGGTGTCGTTCGCCGCATCCGTCCACGTGTAGTCCCAGGGTCCGCCGGTCCCCATGGTGATCACCTGGATCGTGCCGGGATCGGCGTTGCACACCGCATCGGTCACCACGCTGTCGTTCCCGAGCACCGTGATGGGGTTCACCAGAACACTGTCCACCGCAGCGCAGAGCGGATGACCGGCGATGAAGACGTTCACCACGTACCACGTGGGCAGGGCCGGGGACGCCAGCGGATCGCGGATGTTGGGGTTGGTGAGCCCGGCCGGGGGGGACCACTGATAGACCAGTACGCCCGGCGCCAGCGGTGGCAGCAGGTCCACATCCAACTGCACCGGGTCGCTGCATGAGGCGCTCTGGGTGGCCGTGGCATCGATGGTGGGAGAGGGCGTCACGGTCAGCGTCAACGTCGTGTCGTAGGTGCAGCCGTGGTCGTCGGTCACCGTGTACGTGTAGTCGTAGGTGCCGGGAAGGCTCGGCGCCACTTCCACCGAGTCACAGCCCGGACCGTTCCACACGATGTCCGGGCCCGACCAATAGGTGCTGTCACATCCCGCCCCATAGCTCGGAGTGAACTCCACCACTGCGGGGTAGAGCGAGGGGTCCACATCGATCCACCAGCTGAAGATGAACCCATCGTCGGCCAGCAGATTGTCCGTGATGGTCAGGGTCCATGTTCCGTTCAGGTCGCAGCCCACGAAGTCGGTGAAGGGGTCCTCCGAGGTGTAGCTGCCCGGCGTCATGCTGTTCCCCGGATTGATCGTGGAGAGGGTGTGATTGCCGGCGGCGTTCTCCAGGGAGAACGGGCCGAACACACCGGTGGTGCTGAAGCAGTACTGCCAACCGTTGCCCGGTGTGCCCGTGCCCGGATCGATCGGGTCACCCAGGAAGGTGTTGCCTGCTCCCGTGCCCAGGTTGTACTCGTCGAAAAGGGTGACCTGTGTGCCGTTCGGGCAGGTCAGCGTCACCGACAGGTCGCCGATGTAGGAGTGCTCCATCACCAGGCACACCTGCGTGATGTCCGTTCCGGTGGTGATCTGGGTGCCGGCGGGAAAGCCGCTGATGCTCACCCCCGCCGAGTAAGAGACCCCGCTTCCGTCGGGGAGTACGGTGAGGCCGTCCACGAAGGGTTGGGGTACGTTCGTCCACACCGTGCCCTCCGTGGCGCCCACGAGCGTCGCTGTTTCGCCGTCGCAGATCGTGGTCGGACCGAGGCTCACGTCCAGCTCGGGCACGGTTCCCACACGCACCCTGACGTCCTCGTAGTTCACGCTCACACACCCGATGTCGTCCGTGACGGTCAAGGTCACCGTGTATTCACCCGGGGCGGGGAACACATGCACCTCCTGCGCGGAGGTGCCGGTGGTACCATCGTCAAAGTCCCAGAGGTGGGAGGTGATGAGGCGGCCGGGTGCTGCGAAGGAGCCGCCGGCGTCGAAGGTCACGGCTTCGCCAGGACAGATCTTCAGGGGGTCGGCGGCCAGTGGCGCGATCACGGCCGTGGGTTCATCGCATGGCTGATCGCACAGGATCTGCGCTTCCCAGCCGAGGTCCACGCCCGCCCCATCCGACGTGAACTCGAAGGTGAGGCATCCGGAGGCCCCTGTGGCGGCCACGACAAGCCCCGAAAGGCTGCCGCCGGTGCCCGAGGCGAGCAGGGGAGAGCCCGTGTTTGGTCCATCGTACACGTTCAACACATCGCCCGGCCCCACTTGGAACTGAAGGAAGGCCACCTGTGACAGGGCCCCCGGGATCCCCGGGCAGAACGTCAGCACACTGTACTCGCCGTTGCCGTGATCACCGTTGTACCCGCTGTCATAGAACAGGGCATTGCACAGGCTGTCCACACCATCGTTCATCAGCACCACCGGCTGCGCGACGGCGACGCTGCTCATCAGGAGCGAGCCGCACAGCACGAGCAAGGAATGACGCAGCCGCTTCACGGGGGTTCTCTGGTCGGGCATCCGCGCAGGTGACGTGGAAGAGGGTCGGTCCGTCGCCCGGGCGGCCAAAGATCGCACTGCGGAGCCTCACGGTACGGCCCATGCCGGGGCACCCTTGGGTTCCAAGAAAAAGACCCCGCCGGGGCGGGGCCTTTCATGTCGGTCGGTCGGTTCAGCGCACCAGGCTCACCTTGCCATTGAAGACCACATCGCCGAGATGCGCGCCTTCCTTGATGGTGGCCATCCACACGTATTCGCCGGCGGCGCAGAGCTCGCCGCGGTTGTCCACGCGACCGGTCCACGGCCTGGTGGCGTCGGCGGTCTCATACACCTTGCGGCCTGATCCGGCGTCCTGGATCACCAGGTTGAACCGCACGCCCAGCGTCCGCAGGGCCTCCGGCATGAACAGGTCGTCGTTGCCATCGCCGTTGGGGGAGAAGCTCTGCGGAGCGTCCAGGTTGTAGTCCCGCTCGATGCGGATCTCGCGCTCCCGGGTGTCCATGCAGCCGTTCTCATTGGTCACCGTGAGCTTCACGGAGTACACGCCCTTCTTCAGGTAGATATGGTCCGGATGGGCCACGGCCGAGCTGCTGCCGTCACCGAAGTCCCAATCGTAGTGCCTGCCGCCGATCGACCGGTTCTCGAAATGCACCGACGGGATGTGCCCCTCATACTCCACCTTCTGTGCGTTGAAGGACGCTTCCGGCGCTTCGTGGATCACGATGAGGTCGCTGCTCGGTTTGCTGAGGATCGTGCCCCCTCCGGGGTTCGACACCGACAGCATCACCTCGAACTTGCCCGACTTGGCGAAAGTGTGGTCCGGGCGGGCCTGGTTGCTGAAGCTGCCGTCACCGAAGTTCCATAGGTAGATGGCATCGTCCGGTGTGCCGTTGGCGGTGAACTGGATGGCTGTGCCCGGGCAACCCTCTGAAACACTGGCACTGAAGGCCATGGTGCCGTCATCCTTGGCGCTCGGGGCGGTGGGGGGCACGGTGGCCGCCACGGTCGTCGCGCCGGTCGCTGTGCCGCGCTCGATGCGCTCGGCCCCCGCGCTTGTCGGGGTCGTGGAGCGGGCCGGCATGGCAGGCAACGCGGCCTCCGCCGTACCGGAGACCTCGGCGACCGGACCATCGACCTTCCCGCCCTCGGGTTCTCCGACGACCGTGCCAGGCGTCGCAGAGGGACTGTCGGGGGAAGCATCGGTCCGGACGGAGACCGCAGGGGTGGTCCCGACATCCGCGATCTGCTCATCGCTCGTCAGCCAGTACGCGGCACCGGCGGCGGCCAGACCACCGGTGAGCAGCAGGGCCAGAAGCCCACCCTTGCCCAAGCGTGAGCGCCCGGTGCTGCCCGCCATCGCCTGCTGCAACTGCGCCCAATCGGCCGAGTTGTACGGCACCTCGAACTCCTCCAGGGAGTCCTTCAGCCGCCTCTCGAATGGATCCAACGTGTTCTTGTTCATGTCAAGTTCTCCACGCTCAGAGCAGCTTGCGCTCCTTCCTGAGCATCTTTTTCAGGTTGTTCTTCGCCTTCGCCAGATTGCTCTTGGAGGTGCCCACATTGATGCCGAGCATGTCGGCGATCTCCTTGTGGGTCATCTCCTCGAACACGTACAGGTTGAACACCGTCCGGTAGGCCGGTGTCAGCTTCTGCATGGCATTGATCACGTCCGCCGGCTTCAGGTCCATCTCCTCCTCGCCGCTGCTGTCCTCCAGCACGTCCTCCTCGTCCTGGTCGCCGAAATCCTCGATGCTGCGCTCCTCGCCCAGCAGCAGATAGGCGTTCTTCGTGCGCCGGAAATGATCGATGGCCGTGTTCACCATGATCCGCCGGATCCAGCCCTCGAAACTGCCGCTCCGGTTGAACCGGTCCATGCTGCGGAACACCTTGATGAAGCCGTCCTGCAGGATGTCCTTCGCCTGGTCGGTGTTCTTGGTGTAGCGCAGGCATACGGCCAGCATCTTCCCGTAGAAGAGCTCATACACCCGCTGCTGGCTGCGGTGTTCGCCTGCAATGCATCCATCGATGATGGGCTCGAAGCCGGGCTCAAGCCCTCCCTCCACGTGCTGCACGCTAGGCAGACGATGTTCGATGGGGTCGGTTGCCAGGCCGGGAGGCATGGTGGCACGTTGGGTGGATGCCAAGGTAGCCATGTACGATGGACAGACGCAAGGCGCCCGAAAAGGATGCCTGCCCCGACCCCGGTCCGTCACTTTTTCCCGCCGGTGCCGCGTTCCAGGCCTTCGGGTGACCGGGCTCACCCCGCTCCGGCCCGGCTCGGTTAATTTCGCCCCCGCTCCGGCCCGGCCGGGGGTTCATCCTTAACCGTCCAAACCGTCAACACATGAAGATCACCGTCGTGGGAGCGGGCAACGTGGGCGCCACGTGCGCCGATGCCTGTGCCCGTTGGGAGCTCGCCAATGAAGTGGTGCTGCTCGACATCAAGGAAGGCTTCGCCGAGGGCAAGGCGCTCGACCTGTGGCAGACCGCGCCCATCAGCCTGTTCGACAGCCGCATCACCGGCAGCACCAACGACTATGGCAAGACCGCGGGCAGCGATGTGGTGGTGATCACCAGCGGCCTGCCGCGCAAGCCCGGGATGAGCCGCGATGACCTCATCGCCACCAACGCCAACATCGTTAAAAGCGTCACCGAGCAGGTGGTGAAGCACAGCCCCGAGGCGATCATCATCGTGGTGAGCAACCCGCTCGATGTGATGACCTATTGCGCCTTCCTCACCAGCAAGTTCCCCGCCCAGCGCGTGTTCGGCATGGCCGGCATCCTGGACACGGCCCGGTACCGCGCCTTCCTGGCCACCGAGCTGAACGTGAGCCCCAAGGACATCCAGGCGGTGCTCATGGGCGGCCACGGCGACACCATGGTGCCCCTGCCGCGCTACACCACCGTGGGCGGCATCCCGGTCACCGAGCTGATCGCCGAGGACAAGCTCAACGCCATCGTGGAACGGACCAAGAAGGGCGGCGGCGAGATCGTGAACCTGCTCGGCACCAGCGCCTGGTATGCCCCCGGTACGGCCGCGGCCCAGATGGTGGAGGCCATTGTGCGCGATCAGAAGCGCGTGTTCCCCGTGTGCGCCTGGCTCACCGGTGAATACGGCCTGAAGGACGTGTACATGGGCGTGCCCGTGGTGCTGGGTCGCAACGGCATCGAGCGCATCATCGAGCTCAAGCTCACCAAGGACGAACAGGAGCTCTGCAACTCCAGCGCCAAGGCTGTGAAGGAGGTGATGGATGTGCTGGACAAGATGAACAACGTGCCGGCCTGAGCCGGTCCCGGTCCGAACGCGGAGCGCCCGCCTTGACGCCGATCGGCGCGCAAGGCGGGCGCTTCCGTTCCCGGCCAGGTGGCCTACCGAAGCACCATCAGGCGTCCACGCTGCGCCACGGTGCCGCCTTCCACCCACACCGCATAGGCACCAGGGCTCAGCCGGCTGATGTCGATGCCCTGCCGGGCCTGCTCCACCCGCCCGCTCAACACCAGCTGACCGGTGGGCCCCACCACGCGGTACGTCATGCCGTTGGTGAAGCCGTCGGCGAGCAACAGCTCCACGCGGTCGCCGGCGGGGTTCGGCCGCAGGGTCAGCGTGGCCGCGGCACCGGGCATCGGACCGTTGATGCCCACGCCCGCGTCGTTGCGCCAGAAGCCGATCCCGCCCCGGTAATTGCCGGTGAACGCATCCAGGTGCCCGTCGCCGTTGATGTCCACCAGCGTCATGCTGCTCCGCATACCCTCGCGGATCTCCTGGAACGTGCTGTCCACCAAGGTGAACACCCCGTTCAGGTTGCCGTCGATGTTCTTGTACTGGTGGATCCAGCCCGATTCGGAGCCCACCACCAGCTCCCGCTCACCGTCGCTGTTGAGGAACATCCAGGGCACGCTGTAGCCCGTCACGTTCCACCACTCGTTCACCACCACACCGCCCAGCGAGTCCTCCACCGCGGTCCAGATGGGCGCATTGGCCGTGCCCGTGTTGCGGTAGTAGTTGATGTTCCCGTTGCGTTCGCCCACGATCAGGTCCAGCAGGGCGTCGTTGTCCACCTGGACGAGTTGCGGCGTCGCGAACTGGCCCACGTCCATGGTGTCTCCGTTGCCATCGGTGAGGTTCGGTGTCTCCAGGCTGAAGGCGGCCACCGGCCCCGTGGCGGTGTTGCGGAAGAAGTGCATCCGCCCCTGAAGGTCGCCGATGATCAGGTCCTTGTCCCCGTCGCCGTCCAGGTCCCCGAAGGCCGGGTACATGGCCGCGCCGATGCCGCTCGTGCTCAAGCTCATGTAGTCGTCCGTCACCAGGGTGAACGCCGGTGCCGTGGCGCTGCCCGTGTTCTCCAGCAGCGCCAGCTTGCCGGGGTAGTCGCCGCCGGGGTTGTAGTAGCCGTAGTTGGCCACGATCAGGTCCATCAGCCCGTCGCCGTTGTGGTCGAAGGGCACCGGATAGGCCCCTTCGCCGAAGTCCAGCATGTCACCCTGCCAGAGGGATGTGCTCTGCTGGTCGAACACCGGCACCGCATCGGTGCCCGTGTTCAGGTAGTACCACACGCTCTGGAAATTGTGCGTGAGGCTGGTGGCGTTGGGGCTCACCACCAGGTCGCGCTTGCCGTCGTGGTTCACGTCCACGTGGTAGGCACCGGGGAACACCGGCAGCGACACCGGCACGTCCTGGATGGGGTAGGTGCTGTCCTGGGCCACCATCAGCGCGTCGTTCAGGCCGCCACCGTTGAACAGGGCGTTCAGGGTGTTGAAGGAGATGTCGCCCAGGATCAGCTCCTTCACGGTGTCGCCATCGAGGTCGAGGCTCAGCAGGGTGCTGCCCACGTGCGCTGCGGAACGCCCGTCGACCACCTCGTCGCCCCGGGTGCGCAGGGCCTGGTGACCGCGTTGCTGCAGGGCCCCCACCGCTTCGGCGATCACCCCCGGCTCGAGCGGGAACTCGGGGTTCGGCACGTTGAAGCCGCAGGGGTGGTTCAGTTGGGTGGAGTTGTTGTTCACGTTCTCGCTGAAGTAGCCCCAGCAGCGGTTGCGCACCTCGTACACCAGGCTGTCGCAGGTGCCGTACAGCTCCATGCTGAGGTTCTTGTGGTACTCCACGTACGACCCGAAGATGCTGAAGGTGAGCACGTCCAGGTCGCCGTCGGCGTCGATGTCGTCGATGGCCGGAACGTCCACCTGTGTCACGTACAGGTTGGGGCTCCAGGTGGGCACGTAGTTGCTGCCCACCAGGCTGAAGGCGAGCTCGAACTCCAGCCCGTTGCCATCGCTCACGTTCTTGTACACCCCGAAGCCGCCCTGGCCCGGCACATAGCCGAAGAGGTCCTCCTTGCCATCGCAGTTGTAGTCGCGCAGCAGGGCCCAACTGTCCAGCTCGTTGAACGGCCAGGTGCTGCTCAGCACGGGGTCGTAGCTGTAGTTCGTACTGCCCGGCACGCCATCGTGCAGCAGCACCACCACCTCGTCCCCGGCCCGGTCGAAGATGAAGATGTCCTTCGTGCCATCCTGGTCCAGATCGGCCTGCGACACCTGGCACCAATTGAGCCCGCCCGCCCAGGCCATCGGGACGGCATTGCCGTTCCGCGTCACGGGCAGGCTGCCGTCGTGGCGCAGGACGAACTGGGCGTGGGCCGGTGCGCCGAGCAACAGGAATCCGGCGGCGAAGGGTAGGAGCGAGGTGTGCATGCGGAGGGTGCCTATCGGACGGGCGTGGTCATGTTCGCGTTGTCCGGTCGGGCCATGGCAAAGCTAGGTGGACGCCCAGCGGTTCCGGCGCGTCAGGGCCCTTTCTATATTTGCCGCCCCATTGAAAGGCCGTGCCCCCTCCGGGCGTGGCCCCCCACCCCCCGAAACACCCCGTCGGACATGCAGAACAGAGGCGCGTTGTGGATCTTCACCATCCTGCTGGCGCTCGCGTGCCTGTGGCAGCTTTCCTTCTCCCTGTTCACCTCGCGCGTGGAGCGGGAGGCCCGCGATCAGGCCGCCTACCTCGCCGATTCGGTGATGGCCGTTCCGGGGAACGCTTCGGCCGACCGCGACTCCCTGCTCATCGCCATGGAGAACCGCGTGCTGCGCGACAGGGCCGAGGAGAAGATCTACCCGGTGTTCGGCTACAGCTACCGCGAGTGCAAGGAGAAGGAGATCAACCTGGGCCTCGACCTCAAGGGCGGCATGGCCGTCACCCTGGAGGTGAGCATCCCCGAACTGGTGGCCAACCTCAGCGAGAACAGCACCGATGCCACCTTTCAGTCCGTGATGGCCGCGGCCCGCACCCGCCAGAGCAGCAGCACCGAGGACTTCATCACCCTCTTCGCCGACGAATGGAACAAGCAGGCCCCCAACGCCAAGATGGCCGCCGTCTTCCACTCGGCCGACAAGAAGGACATGTTCCCCCGGGAGGCCGGCAATGATGAGATCGTGGAGGCCCTCCGTCGGGAGGCCCGCACGGCGATCAACAACACGGAGAACATCCTCCGCAACCGCATCGACAAGTTCGGCGTGGCCCAGCCCGGGATCCAGAAGCAACAGTTCAGCGGCCGCATCCAGGTGGAACTGCCCGGAGTGAAGGACAAGGAGCGCGTGCGCAAGGTGCTGCAGAGCACCGCCAACCTCGAGTTCTGGGAGACCTATGACAACACCGAGGTGTACCCGCTGCTGGAGGAGGCCAACAAGCGCCTGCGCGATGCGAAGGGTGGTGTCACCGCGGCGGCCGACGGTGAAGGCCCCTTCAACAAAGCCCTCTCCACCGGTGTCACCATCGACGGCCTGGCCGGCGGTGTGGAGAGCGGCCTGCTCGGCTTCCTGGAGGCCGGTCGCCCGGTGGACAAGACCACCTGGTTCAACTTCGACCGGGTGGTGTTCCGCAGCGGCAGCGCCGAACTGCACGCCGACAGCAGCGATGCCCAGCTGAACAACCTGGTGGAGATCCTGAAGGCCTACCCCGAGGTGCGCCTGAAGATCGGCGGATACACGGACAGCACCGGCAACGCCGCCGCCAACCAGAAGCTCAGCCAGCAGCGCGCCGAGGCGGTGGTGGCCGAGTTGGAGAAGAAGGGTGTGGCCAAGGGCCGCCTGGAGGCCGAGGGCTATGGTTCCCAGTATCCGGTGGCCAGCAACGCCACCGAGGAGGGCCGCGCCAAGAACCGCCGCATGGCCCTGCGCGTCCTGGAGACCGGAGCGCCCGCCGTGGCCGCCGCCGACAGCACCGCCGCCGACAGCGCCAGCGGCCAGGACCTGCTGGACGCCCTCAGCGCCGATAACGACTCCGCCGCCGTGGATACCGCCGGTGGTCGCGCCGAGTTCCAGAAGGAGAACCCCCTCTTCGCCATCCTCACGCCCAGCGTGTTCGGCACCCAGGCAGGGGGCTATCAGCTGTCCAAGGGCGCCGCGGTGGGCAATGCCCGGGCGGTGGACACCGCCGCCGTCAACGCCACCCTGCGCGGCCCGGCGCTGGCCGGGGTGTTCCCCGCCGACCTGCGCTTCGCCTGGGGCGCCAAGCCCATCGAAGGCACCGACGTGCTCACCCTCTACGCCCTGCGCGTGCCCCGCGGCGGCAAGCCCAAGCTGGACGGCGCTTCCATCGTGAACGCCGCCCAGGATTTCGACATGAAGGGCGATGTGGAGGTGACGATGCAGATGGACGCCGAAGGCGCCCAGACCTGGAAGGTGATGACCGGCGACAACGTGGGCAAATCCATCGCCATCGTCCTGGACGAGCTTGTTTACAGCGCCCCCACGGTGATCAGTGAGATCGCCGGTGGCCGCAGCAGCATCAGCATGGGCTCGGGCGACCTCAACCAGCAGATCCAGGAGGCCGACGACCTGGCCAACATCCTGAAGGCCGGCGCGCTGCCCGCCCCCGCCCGCATCATCGACGAGACCGTCGTGGGTCCGTCGCTGGGCAAGGACAACGTGAACAAGGGCATGATCAGCTTCGCCATCGCGCTGATCATGGTGATGATCTACATGTGGCTCTATTACGCCGGAGCCGGCCTCATCGCGGACATCGCCCTGGCGGTGAACCTCTTCGTGCTCATCGGCTCGCTCGCCAGCCTGCAGGCCTCGCTCACCCTGCCGGGCATCGCCGGCATCGTGCTCACCATGGGCATGGCCGTGGACGCCAACGTGCTGATCTTCGAACGCGTGCGCGAGGAGCTGCGCCATGGAAAGATGCTCAAGAGCGCCGTCGACCTGGGATACAAAGGCGCCCTCTCGGCCATCATCGACTCCAACGTCACCACCTTCATCACCGCGGTCATCCTCTACCTCTTCGGCAGCGGCCCCATCCGCGGCTTCGCCACCACCCTCGGTCTCGGCATCCTCACCTCGCTGTTCACCGCGCTCTTCCTTTCGCGCATGATCATGACCTGGCGCCTCGAGCAGGGTCGCACGATCAACTTCTGGAACACGTGGAGCCGCAACGTGCTGGTCGACGTCAAGGTGGACTGGATGAGCAAGCGGAGGGTGTTCTACCTCATCTCGGCCGTCATCATCGGTGTCGGCCTCTTCAGCATGGTCACCCGCGGCTTCAACCTCGGTGTGGATTTCAGTGGCGGCAGGACCTACGTGGTGAAGTTCGAGCAGGCCGTGGACGTGGAACAGGTGCGCGGCAGCCTGGAGCGCAGCTTCGGTGCGGACGGTGAGCAAAGCACGGTGAACGTCAAGTCCTATGGCGGTGCCAGCCAGGTGAAGGTGGTCACCAATTACCTGGTGAACAGCACCGGTCTGGAGGCCGACGCCCAGGTGGAGGAACGCCTGCGCACCGGTCTGGCCGGGCTCAACAACGCTTACGAGGTCACCGAGAGCCGCAAGGTGGACCCCACCATCAGCGACGACATCAAGACCTCGGCCTTCTGGAGCGTCACCCTCGCCCTGATCGCGATCTTCCTGTACATCTGGGTCCGGTTCAACAGCTGGCAATACGGGCTTGGTGGCCTTCTGGCGCTGGCCCACGATGCGCTCTTCGTCCTGGGCCTGTACTCGCTGTTGAACGGCATCGTCCCCTTCAGTCTGGAGATCGACGAGGCCTTCATCGCCGTTATCCTGACGGTGATCGGCTACTCGATCAACGACACGGTGATCGTGTTCGACCGCATCCGGGAGTACCTGCGCGAGCATAAGCGCGACAGCAATGTCGTGGTGTTCAACCGCGCCATCAACTCCACCCTGGGCCGCACCTTGAACACCGCGGCCACCACCCTGGTGGTGCTGCTCGTGATCTTCCTGCTCGGCGGCCTGTCCATCAAGGGCTTCGTCTTCGGCCTCTTCATGGGCATCCTGGTGGGCACCTACAGCTCCATTTTCGTCGCCAGTGCTGTTACGGTGGACCTGTTGAAGGAACGGCGGACCGCGGCCACGCCGGTGGCGGCCTGATCCGTGGATCGTGAGCGAAGGTCCCGCAGCGCGCGCTGCGGGACCTTCCTACTTTTGGCCGGTCCATGGGTATGTTCCTCCTGTTCGATGTCAGCGGCGGCGAGCTGATCGTCATCCTGCTCTTCGTGCTGCTCTTCTTCGGCGCCAAGGGCATCCCCGACATCGCGCGCACCGCCGGGCGCACCATGCGCCAGCTGCGCGACGCCACGGACGATGTGCAGCGCGAGATCCGCAAGGGGGCCAACGAGGTGCGCCGCGAGGTGGAGGCCCAGCAGCGCGCCTTCGAGGCGCGGCCGGCCGAGGGCAGCAGCCCCCAGCAACCCGCGATGCCCGACGCGCCGCCGCCGACCGCCCCACCGGCGGATCCGCCGGCCGCCACCTAAGCGTTCCGTTCCGTTCCGCTGAAGGCCCCATCGAGGTGTGCCCTTGGTTCGCCGTGGGTCTGTGCGAAGGGCGTTATTCCCGGTCGACCCCCCATCCTTGAACAGGGTGTTCGTAAGAAAACATCAGTCTTTCGGAGTACATACCCCCTTGTTGGAATACCTTCGCGGCCAGAAACACCCCATTTTTCATGTCCACCCCCCATTTGCGCTCGAAGGCCCAGGAGGATGTGCTCAACCGGGAGCCCCGCCCCGTGGATCCGCCCAGCCTGCGCATCAGCGAGTACTTCGGTGCCAACGTCTTCGGCGAGGAGGCCATGCGCATGTTCCTCACCGAGGAGGCCTACTTCGCGGTGCGCCAGGCGATGACCCACGGCACCCGCATCGACCGCAAGCTGGCCGACCAGGTGGCCAGCGGCATGAAGGAGTGGGCCGCCAGCAAGGGGGCCACGCACTACACCCACTGGTTCCAGCCCCTCACGGGCACCAGCGCCGAAAAGCACGACGCCTTCTTCGAGCCCATCGGCAACGGCCGCAGCATCGAGCGCTTCGACGGCAGCATGCTGGTGCAGCAGGAGCCCGATGCCAGCAGCTTCCCCAGCGGGGGCATCCGCAACACGTTCGAGGCCCGCGGCTACAGCGCGTGGGACCCCGGCAGCCCGGCCTTCCTCATCGGCCGCACGCTCTGCATCCCGAGCATCTTCATCAGCTACACCGGTGCGGCACTCGACCACAAGATGCCCCTGCTCCGCGCCATCAAGGCGGTGGACGAGGCCGCCACGCCCATCTGCCAGTGGTTCGACAAGGAGGTCACCAAGGTCACCTGCACCCTGGGCTGGGAGCAGGAGTACTTCCTGATCGATGAGGCCCACTACTACGCCCGTCCGGACATCATGATGACGGGTCGCGCGCTCTTCGGCCACGGCCCGGCCAAGGGCCAGCAGCTGGAGGACCACTACTTCGGCAGCATCCCCGAGCGGGCGCAGGCCTTCATGCGCGACTTCGAGACCGAGTCCCTCAAGCTGGGCATCCCGGTGAAGACCCGCCACAACGAGGTGGCCCCCAACCAGTTCGAGTGCGCCCCGGTGTTCGAGGAGCTCAACCTGGCCGTGGACCACAACATGCTGCTGATGGACGTGATGGAGAAGACCGCGCGCAAGCACCGCTTCCGCGTTCTTTTCCACGAGAAGCCCTACGCCGGTGTGAACGGCAGCGGCAAGCACAACAACTGGAGCCTGGCCACCAATACGGGCAGGAACCTGCTGCGCCCGGCGAAGACGCCGAAGGAGAACATGCAGTTCCTCACCTTCTTCGTCAACACCATCGCGGCCATCAACACCCACGCCGACGTGCTGCGCGCCAGCATCGCCAGCGCCAGCAACGACCACCGGCTCGGGGCCAACGAGGCGCCGCCCGCCATCATCAGCGTCTTCATCGGCGATCACCTGAGCAAGCTGCTCGATGAACTGGAGCGCAACGTGAAGAGCACCATGAGCCCGGCGTTGAAGACCGAGCTCAAGCTGGACATCGGGCGCATCCCGCCGGTGATGCTCGACAACACCGACCGCAACCGCACCAGCCCCTTCGCCTTCACCGGCAACAAGTTCGAGTTCCGCGCCGTGGGCAGCAGCGCCAACTGCGCCGGGCCCATGACCGTGCTGAACACCATCGTGGCCCAGCAGCTCACCACCTTCCGCAGGCGGGTGGAGGCCCTGGTGGAGAAGGGCACCAAGCGCGATGAGGCCATCCTGCGCGAGCTGCGCGACCTGATCGCCGACAGCAAGCGCATCCGCTTCGAGGGCAACGGCTACAGCGATGAATGGAAGGCCGAGGCGAAGCGGCGCGGCCTGAGCAACATCCCCGACACGCCGCGCGCGCTCGATGTGTGGGAGAGCAAGGAGACCAAGAAGCTCTTCGCCAACATGGGCGTGCTCTCCGAGGTGGAGCTCGAGGCCCGGCACGACATCGAGCTGCACAGCTACATGCTGAAGGTGCAGATCGAGAGCCGCGTGGCCGGCGACCTGGCCCAGAACCACATCGTGCCCACCGCCATCACCTACCAGAACCGCCTGATCGAGAACGTGAAGGGCCTGCGCGAGGTGCTCGGTGCCGAGAAGGCCGGGAAGGCCACCGCGGCCCAGATCGCCCTCATCGAGGAGATCAGCGAGCACATCGGCCGCATCATCACCCTGGTGGACGAGATGGTGGAGGCCCGCAAGAAGGCCAATGCCATCGACGACGCCCGCGAGAAGGCCATCGCTTACTGCGACACGGTGAAGCCCTTCCTCGACCTGATCCGCTACCACAGCAACAAGCTGGAGCTGCTGGTGGACGACGAGATCTGGCCGCTGCCCAAGCTCCGCGAACTGCTCTTCACCCGCTGAGGTCCCGACGTCGGCAAAGGCCGGTGGGGCCGTCCCACCGGCCTGATGCCTCCACATGGGGGTGCCAACATTTGTTTACTTTCGCCCGGAACCAACCGGACTTATCCTGCACGATCCGATGCGTACAAGCATGTTCCTGGCCTGCCTCAGCGCGGGCCTGCTGTTCTCCACTGTGGCGATGGGCCAGACCAAGCTCGCCGAGGAAGCCGATGCAGCCTTCAACAAGGGGTATTACTTCAACGCCATCGAGCTCTACAAAAAGGCCTACACCACCGAGAAGAAGGCCAGCGACAAGGCCGCCCTCATCTTCAAGGTGGGCGAGTGCTACCGCGTGCTCGGGGATGCCCAGCAGGCCGCCGTGTGGTACGAGAAGGCCAACAAGGCCCAGTACAGCGACCCCATCACCTATTTCCACCTGGGTGAGGCCCTGAAGGAGCAGGGCAAGTACGCCGAGGCCATCGCCGCCTACAACAAATACAAGGAGAAGAACCCCGGCGACACCCGCGCCGATGCCGGCATCAACGCCTGCCAGGTGGCGCAGCAGTGGAAGGACAACCCCAGCCGCTACAGCGTGGACCCCGAGGTGCTGCTCAATTCCCAGCAGTACGACTTCACCCCCGGCTTCAGCGACAAGAAGAACGAGGACGTGGTGTTCACCAGCACCCGCGCCGCCAGCACGGGCACCAACACCGACCAGATCATCGGTGAGGCCTTCAGCGACCTCTTCGCCAGCAGCCGCGACAAGCTCGGCAAGTGGAGCGAACCGGTGAAGCTGCCCCCCAGCATCAACACCGAGGGCAACGAGGGCGCCCCGACCTTCAACAGCAAGCGCAGCATCATGTACTTCACCCGCTGCGCCTTCGAGAAGAACAAGGTGCACGGCTGCGAGATCTGGATGACCAAGAAGGTGGGCAGCAACTACAGTGAGCCCGAGCTCCTGGCCCTGCGCCCCGCCAACGCCGGCAAGGAGAGCAAGCTGGACACCCCCGTGGTCACCCTCGGCCACCCGGCCCTGTCCCCCGACGACCAGACCCTCTTCTTCAGCAGCAACATGAAGGGCGGCAAGGGCGGCAAGGACATCTGGATGGTGAAGCTGGACAAGGACGGCAAGCCCGTGGGCGCCCCCACCAACCTGGGCGGCGAGATCAACACGAAGAAGGACGAGATGTTCCCCTTCAACCGGCAGGACGGCAGCCTCTACTTCAGCAGCGACGGCCACCCCGGCATGGGCGGCATGGACATCTACCGCGCCGAGAAGACCGGCGACAACACCTGGGGCCAGGTGGAGAACGTGAAGTACCCGATCAACAGCCCGTCCGACGACTTCGGGATCATCTTCGACGGCGAGGAGGAGCGCGGCTACTTCACCAGCAACCGCCCCGGCGGCAAGGGCCAGGACGACATCTGGCGCTTCTACATGCCCGACCTCGTCTTCGCCCTCCAGGGAACGGTGTACGACAAGGAGACCAGCACCCCGCTGCCCGGTGCCAAGATCGAGGTGGTGGGCACCGATGGCACCAGCTACAACGCCCTGGCGGATGACAACGGCGGCTTCAGCTTCGCCGAGAACGGCCGCGACCGCTTCATCAAGGAGAACACCACCTACACCATCCGCGTCAGCAAGGACGAGTACCTGGTGGTGAACGACCAGATCACCACCGTGGGGCTCGATGAGAGCACCACCTTCGTGAAGGAGTACTTCCTGCAGCCCGCCCGCAAGGACGTGGTGATCAAGATGCCCGAGGTGCAGTACGAGCTGGGCAGCTTCGCCCTCACCCAGGCCGGCAAGGATTCCCTGGAGTTCCTGTACGCCACGCTGACGGAGAACCCCACCATCGTGATCGAACTGGCCGCCCACACCGACTCGCGCGACACGGACAAGCGCAACCAGGTGCTCTCGGAGAACCGCGCCAAGAGCTGCGTGAACTACCTGGTGAGCAAGGGCATCGACCCGGCGCGCATGCAGGCCGTGGGCTATGGTGAATCCAAGCTCCGCATCAGCGATGCCGAGATCGCCAAGATGAAGACCAGGGAGGAGCAGGAGGCCGCCCACCAGATGAACCGACGCACCGAGTTCCGCGTGCTCAGCTTCGACCACGTGCCCAAGGAGCAGCCCGCACCGGCCCCGGCGCCCAACAACTAGCCCCGATCGACCACGGAACGCATCCGCCATCCGGTGGGTGCGTTCTTCTTTTCCGCCATGAGCTCCACCGACCGCTATGCCCGGCGCGGCGTCTCCTCCGGCAAGGAGGAGGTGCATTCGGCCATCGCCCACCTGGACAAAGGGCTCTTCCCCAAGGCCTTCTGCAAGGTGGTGCCCGACACGCTCACCGGCAGCCCCGACCACTGCATCGTGATGCATGCCGACGGCGCCGGCACCAAGAGCGCCCTCGCCTACGCCTACTGGCGGGAGACGGGTGACCTGTCCGTGTGGCACGGCATCGCGCAGGACGCCGTGGTGATGAACCTGGACGACCTGCTGTGCGTGGGCGCCACCGATCACATCCTCCTCAGCAGCACCATCGGGCGCAACAAGCGCCTGATCCCCGCTGAGGTGGTCGCCGCCCTGATCGAGGGCACCGAGCGCTTCCTGCAGGACATGCGCGATCGGGGCATCGACATCCGCAGCACCGGCGGCGAGACCGCCGATGTCGGCGACCTGGTCCGCACCGTGATCGTGGACAGCACGGTGACCTGCCGCATGCGGCGCGATGCCGTCATCGACAACGCCCGCATCCAGGCCGGCGATGTCATCGTGGGCCTCTCCAGCACCGGGCAGGCCACCTACGAAAGCGGCTACAACGCCGGCATGGGCAGCAACGGCCTCACCAGCGCCCGCCACGACGTGTTCGCCAAGGCGGTGGGGGAGAAGTACCCCGAGACCTACGACCCCGGCACCCCTGCGGCGCTTGTGTATTGCGGCCAGGCGCAGCTCACCGACCCGCTGGAAGGCACCCCGCTCGACCTGGGCCGTGCCGTGCTGTCGCCCACCCGCACCTACGCCCCCGTGGTGAAGACCATGCTGGAGGCCCTGCGCGCGGACATCCACGGCATGGTGCACTGCAGCGGCGGCGCACAGACCAAGGTGCTGCACTTCGTCGAGGGCCTCCGCGTGATCAAGGACGACCTGTTCCCGATCCCGCCCCTGTTCGCCACCATCCAGCGGATGAGCGGCACCGACTGGAAGGAGATGTACAAGGTGTTCAACATGGGCCACCGGCTGGAGGTCTATGTGCCCGAGGCCCGCGCCCGGGAGATCGTCGCCATCGCCACCGCATTCGGCATCGGGGCGAAGGTCATCGGCCGCGTGGAGGCCGCGCCCGCCAAGGAGGTCGTGCTCACCAGCCCGCACGGGGTCTTCACCTACACCTGATCCACGCCCCGCGCCTCAACGTTCCTGCTCCTGATCACCCTCGCTCCGCTCCACCCGCGCACCGCTCCACCATCGCAGCGCCCTCTGCCCCTCTGCGTGAGGCTCCCACCCCATGTCCGACCTCCTCACCAAGCTCTCCGCTCTGCACGACCGCCGCAGCGAGATCGGCAAGCAGCTCGCCGACCCGGCCGTGATCGCCGACCAGCGGAAGTTCGTGGAGCTGAACCGCACCTACCGCGACCTGGAGCCCATCGAGACCGCCTTCCTCCGCTTCCGCAGGCTGCACGACGACCTGGCCGGGGCTGAGGAGATGCTCCGCACCGAGAAGGACCCCGACCTGCTGGAGATGGCCCGCGCCGAGCGCGACGACAGCCGCGCCGCCATCGCCGCCATGGAGGAGGAGGTGCGCCTGATGCTGGTGCCCAAGGACCCCAACGACGCCCGCCACTGCACCGTGGAGGTGCGCGCCGGCACCGGCGGTGATGAGGCCAGCCTCTTCGCCGGCGACCTCTTCCGCATGTACACGCGCTACTGCGAGGGCCGTGGCTGGAAGGTGGAGGTGGTGGATGTGAGCGAAGGCACCGTGGGCGGCTACAAGGAGGTGATCTTCAACGTGCTCGGCGAAGGCGCCTACGGCACCCTGAAGTTCGAGGCCGGGGTGCACCGCGTGCAGCGCGTGCCCGCCACCGAGGCCAGCGGCCGCATCCACACCAGCGCCGCCACCGTCAACGTGCTGCCCGAGGCCGAGGAGACCGATGTGGAGCTCAAGGAGAGCGACGTGAAGATGGAGACCGCCCGCAGCGGTGGCGCCGGCGGCCAGAACGTGAACAAGGTGGAGACCAAGGTGCGCCTCACCCACATCCCCACCGGCCTGGTGGTGATGTGCCAGACCGAGCGCAGCCAGCTGGGCAACCGCCTCAAGGCGATGCAGATGCTGCGCACCAAGCTCTACGAGGACCAGGTGCGCGAACAGGAGGCCGCCGTGGCAGCCCAGCGCAAGAGCCAGGTGAGCAGCGGCGACCGCAGCGCCAAGATCCGCACCTACAACTACCCCCAGAGCCGCGTCACCGACCACCGCATCGAGTTCACCGCGCACAACCTGCCCCAGGTGATGAACGGCGACCTGCAGGCCCTCATCGACGCCCTTCAGCTCGCCGAGCGCACCGAGAAGCTGCAGGCCGAGGCGGGGTTGTGAGCATCCGATCGGCCGAACTTCGCCCTCCGATGACCCGCGCCGAACTCGTCGACCTCATCCACCAACGCCAGAGCCTGCTCTGCGTGGGCCTCGATACCGAGGAGCACCTGCTGCCGGACCATTTCCGCGCCGAAAGCCATCCGGTGCGCGCCTTCAACGAGGCCATCGTGGAGGTGACGCACCACCTGGCCGTGGCCTACAAGCTCAACCTGGCCTTCTATGAAGCACTGGGCGACCAGGGCTGGCTCGACCTGGAGGCCACCATCGCCTACATCCGCAGCACGGGCCCCAGCTTCATCATCGCCGACGCCAAACGCGGCGACATCGGCAACACCGCCCGCAAATACGCCGAGGCCTTCTTCGACCGGCTGGACGTGGATGCCATCACCCTGTCGCCCTACATGGGCCGCGACAGCATCACGCCCTTCCTGGGCCGGTCCGGCAGGTGGGCCGTGGTCCTGGGCATCACCAGCAACCCCGGCGCCGAGGACTTCCAGCTGCTGCCGGTGGACGGCGGGCGCCCGCTCTGGAGCACGGTGATGGCCCGTTGCGCCACCTGGGGCCGGGCCGATGAACTGATGTTCGTGGTCGGCGCCACGCGCCCCGAGGTGCTGGCCGAAGCGCGCCGGACCGCGCCGGACCACTTCTTTCTGGTGCCCGGTGTGGGCGCCCAGGGCGGCGACCTCGATGCCGTACTGCGCGCCGGGCTCACCGCCGAGGGCGGCCTGCTGATCAACAGCAGCCGGGGCATCCTGTACGCCGGTGAAGGCGCGGAGGCGCTGCCCGCCGCCCGTCGCGAGGCCGCACGCCTGCAGCAGGTGATGGCCCAGGCGCTCAGCGCCCGCTGAGCCAGCCCACGGTGCGGCGCAACAACGCCACGTTGCCGCCGGCCCCGGGACTGTTCATGCCCATGGGCGACCGCTCCGGCCCGGCGAGCTGCGCGCTGAACATCGCGGCCTCTCCGAGCACGACCAGCCGGCCTTTCCCGAACTCCATCCACGCCCCCTGGAACCACCCTTCGCCGGAGCGCTCGGGCGTGCCGTCCGTGAACTGCCAGGCCGTGTCGGGCTCCAGCAAGGTCCAGTCAGGCCCCAGTTCCAGCAGCGGTGACGCCCCGGGCGCGAGCCTGAACGCGCTGCCCGTGAAGGTGGTCACCGTGTCCAGCCCGGCCGCGAAGCCCTCGGCCACCAGGCCATCGCCCACGGTGAAGTGATCCAGCCCCCGATGGAGCCGGCGCTGCGCGAAGCCGTTGCTGAAGGTGAAGCCGAAGGCGGACGCCAGGTCCGAGGCCGCGCCGGCGAACGGCATATGGTCCGCCAGCAGCAGCAGCGCGCCGCCATCCTCCACCCAGCTCCGCACCGCAGCGATCTCCCAGGCCGTGAACGCGGACGGCGTGGGCAGGGCCCATTGTTCGGCGTTGGACGGGTGCAAGGCGTTGGCGATCACCAGCACATGCACGCTGTCCAGGGCCCCCTCCGCGAACACGTCCTCCCACGCTCGCACCCGGTAGCCGTCCGCCTCCAGCACCCGTGCACAGCCCTGGTAGCGGCCATCGCGCGTGTGGAAGTTGCCGTGGGCCTGGTCGATGGCCACCACCGGGCCCCGGCCGGCGGCAAAGGCCGCGTCCACAAAGTCCGGGCGGAAGTCAGGGTCGGCCACCTGCTGGGCCATCAGCCCGCTGCCGGCCATCATTCCGATCGTGAGGAAAAAGGTGCGCATGTGGCCAAACTACGCAGCTCCCCGTGTTCGCTCCCGGGCACAATGAACGTTCCGTGGACCAATGGGCCATTCGTCCTGCCGGGTTGATATATTATCCGTCTTCATTCTGATCAAAAACACGTCAAGCGATGTTCCTTCATCCGAAGCTTTCGCCCCTTGCCTGGCGATGCGCGCCGCACCATGGCTTCCTGAACGTGGTGCGTGATCCAGCGGCCCCGAGCACCCATGACCTGCTTCAGGATCCGGCCTTCCCGTACGGCGAGGACCTGTTGCAGTTCATCTGGGAGGCGCAGCTGTTCGACCGGCATGGCCTGCGCACCGTGGACGGGCGGCCGGTGGAGGTGATCCATGCCGGCCGCATCCAGCGCGACGCCGGACCCGACCTGCGCGATGCACGGGTGCGCATCGACGGCCAGGAGTGGGCGGGCACCGTGGAAGTGCACGTGCGCAGCAGCGAATGGATCCAGCACGGGCACCAGCACGACCCGGCCTACGAGAACGTGGCCTTGCACGTGGTGTACGAGCACGATGCCGAGGTACGCACCGTGGGCGGCCGCGTGCTGCCCACCGTGGAGCTGCTGCCCCGCGTGAGCACCTCCAGCCTCAACCTGTTCGTCGGCCTGATGCGGGGGCGCGGCGAGGTGCCCTGTGCCGCACACCTGCCCGCGGCCGGACCGGAGCGCTTCCACACCTGGCTGGAGAGCGTGCTCGTGGAACGCCTCGTGCGCCGCACCACCGCCGCCGAGGAGCTGTACGGCCTGCTGCAGCGCGACAGCGCCGCCCTCGCATGGCATCTGCTGTGCCGCGCCTTCGGCCAGCGCGCCAATGCCGAGCCCTTCGCCATGCTGGCCCATGCCCTGCCCTGGAGCGTGCTGCGCCGCGTGCGCGACGACGCCTTCCGCGTGGAGGCCCTCGTCTTCGGCCAGGCCGGCCTCTTGCAGGTGGACTTCGTCGACGAGCACCCTCGCCGCCTGCAGGCCGAGCACCGCGCCCTGGCCCGCCTGCACGGCCTGCGCCCCGCGCCGGTGGCCGCCTGGACCTTCGGGCGCCTGCGCCCCGCCGCCTTCCCCACGGTGCGCCTGGCCCAGCTCGCCGCCCTGGTGGCCCGCATCCGGGGCGACCTCACCGACCTGGCCGCCGCGCCCGATGTGCCCACGCTGCGCCGCCTGCTGCAGGCGGACCCTTCGGCCTACTGGACCACGCACTACCGCTTCGACCACGCCACGCCCGCCCGGCCCAAGCCCCTCGGGGCCGCCACGGTGGATCAGCTCATCATCAATGCCGTGGTGCCCCTGCTCTTCGTGCTGGGCCGCGCCCGCGGTGAACAAGCCTTGCGCGACCGCGCCATCGCCCTGCTGGAACAGCTGCCGCCCGAGCACAACGCCGTGCTGTCCCCATGGGCCGCCCGCGGTGTGGTCGTCGACTCCGCCGCCCGGGGTCAGGCCCTGCTGGAACTGCAGCGGCACTACTGCACCCCCCGCCGCTGCTTATCTTGCGGCTTCGGACGCCACCTTTTGCGGGCCACACGTCCTTAGACCATGATCGACCGCATCAAGACCACCTTCGAGCGCCAGGCCTTCGGGGTCTGCGCGTGGTGGGGCGAGAAGCTCAACATCAAGACCGAGCAGGTGCGGCTCAGCTTCATCTACCTCAGCTTCGTCACCGCCGGTCTGCACCTGGTGGTCTACCTGGTGATGGCCTTCGTGCTGGAGCACAAGGAGCGCATCAAGCGGCCTTTCGCCAAGCGCAGCACCGTGTGGGAGCTCTAGCGGACCCCGTCTGACGCGCGTCACCCACCCGGGCGGCAACGGCCGCCTACCTTGGAGCCGTGCGCAGCACCGTTCGCAAGCTCATCATCGGGCGGGGCCAGCGGCCCGGTGAGCGGCATCCCACCATCGCCAAGCGGTGGGACAACCTGCGCGCCATCTGGAACAACACCTTCGAGGAGGACGCCGGGCTGGAGAAGCTGGTGAGGCTGGGGCCCGCCGCCAGCCAGTTCCTGTTCCCGGGCATGTACATCAAGCACCTCTTCTGGCGCAAGGGGCCGCTGTACCAGGACTTCGCCATCGAGGTGTTGGTGCTGGTCAAGACCATGCTGCCGCTGTTGGTGCTGGCCCTGGGCTGGGAGCGGCACCCGCTGGCCCTGGCCGTGGTGCTGTGGCTCATGGCCGAGACCATCCTGTACATCCCCACGCTCATCTTCGCATCGGACGCCTTCGGCTCGCCGCGCAGCTACCGCCGCAGCAAGCTCCTCATCTTCCTCAATTACCTGGAGGTGGTGTTCAGCTTCGCCGCGCTGCACATGGCCATGCAGGCGATGAACCGGCCCATCGACCAGTGGACGGATGCGGTCTACCTCAGCTTCGTCATCACCAGCACCATCGGCTTCGGCGAGTACTTCCCCGTCACCGGCTGGGGCAAGCTGGTGGTGGCGCTGCAATCGCTCTTCTACCTCAGCTACATCGCCCTTTTCATCAGCTTTTTCAACCTGGGCGGCAACAAGGGCTACTTCGAGGACCTGCGGAAGTGACCGGTGCGCGCGCCCAGCCGTTGCGTGGCGTCGTTCCCGCTCGGCTCAGCTGGTGGGAAGGTCGTGCGTACCGCCACCGCCAGGCCCTGGGCCTCCCCTCCCGCCGCGTGCCTCGCAAGAAGCGCCACCCGCCCGCACCACGGGCCACCCGGCCCGATGCCCTCTGGCACGTGGACGTGACCCCGTTCCGGACCGCTGACGGCCAGCGCTGGGCCATCCATGTGCTGGTGGACAACTACAGCCGGCGCAAGCTCGCCTGGGCCGTGCACGAACGGCCTCGCGCCGCGCATGTGGTGGCCCTGCTGCAGCAGGCCTGGGCCCGGTCCGTGCGGCCGGAAGGCCTGCCCGTGGAGGTCCTCACCGATGGCGGGCCCGAGAACACGGGCCGGCCCGTGCATCGCTTGGTGGCCCGCCTGCACCCCGGGCTGCAGCACCGCGTGGCCTTGCGCGACCTCCCGTGGGGTGCCTCGAAGAACCTCGAACGGATGGCGCGCGCCGCTATCATTCGCCCAGACGAGGCGCTCCGAAGAGAGGATACTGGAACGAAGTATCCGACTGAGGAGCAACAAAGTATGGGCGAATGAGAGCAAGCGATGACCGCTGTGCGCTCTTGCCATGAACGCCGCCGGAGCGAGGTTCTTCGAGGTACCCCGTGGTCCAACTCCATGGTGGAGGCGGTGCACAAGCGCCTCAAGTATGGCTTCCTGCTCAGCGACCCGCCGGCCGACGGTGCGGCGCTGCGCCACCGTGTGGATGCCGCCTTCCACGAGGAGAACGCCGTGCGCCCCCTCGAAGCCCTGAACGGACTGACCCCGGACGAAGCCTATTTCGGCTGGCCTTGGCGGACACCGGACAGCGCACCGAGGCACGATGCGGAACGCGCTGCGGCCCGTGCCCTTCGCCGCAGCACCAACCCCGGCCTGGCCTGCGGCGCGTGCGACGATCCGCCTGCCGACCCGGCCCCGCCGCCGGGCTGGTCGCCTCCCAGCGCCGTGTGGCGGCCGTACACCGCGTGAACGCCTTGGCCGGGCCGCGGAGCGCATCGGCCCATGGTGCTCGCGGCCATGCGCTTCTCCGGGTGGGGCACATCGACGATCCGGGTTTCACGCGGGCGATCGTTCATTGCCACTCACCCGCCGATGGTGCAGCGCGGAAACGCCGGCCTTTCCCAGCGAACACCTCTTGTCCCATCTTCGGCACGCCTGGGGTGCAGGGGGAAGTGGGATTGTGCGGCGAACAGTTCGTGAGCCTCAAGGCTGATCTGGAGTTCCTCAAGGAGAAGCTCGATGAGCCCAAGTGTAAGCACCCCCTGAAACAGGTGCAGGTGAAAGTAGAAACACCTAACCTTGA
>CALMPI010000047.1 GCA_937872175.1 uncultured Flavobacteriales bacterium
AGGTCCTCCGCATCGTCCTTGTTGTTGATCATCTTCAACAACATGAAGTAGATGGAGTCGCGGTAGCGGCTCATCAGTTCGGCGTACGCCTTCTGGTCGCCCTTGTCCACGGCACGGCGCACGAGCAGGTAGTCGTAACGCGCCTTCTCGGAGAGGTTCTCGTTCACTTCCATCGGCGGGGCTTGATGACCAGGGTGCTGAGGTAGATCAGCGGTTCCAAAACTAAGAACAGCCATTCCAGGGGGAGGGCCAGGGTGAGCAACAGGGGGCCGGCCCCCAGCCGGCGCATGGCCAGCAGGGTGACGGGGAGGAAGGCGCCGACCTTCACGGCGAGGCCCGCACCGGCCTCACGCACGGCACCAAGGGCGAAGAGGGCCGCACAGGCGACCCAGAACACGAGGCGCGCCAGGGGCAGCAGGGTGAGCAGCAGCTGGTGCCCGAAGCGGTAGTAGCGCGCCGTGGTGTAATGGCGGCGCTTGCGCCGGATCCAGGTGGCCAGCCCTTCCGTGGCCCGCGTGACCATGAAGGTGCGCGGGTCGGCCACCGCCGACGTGTTGCGTGCACGCGCCACCTCGTTGATGAACAGGTCGTCGTCGCCGCTCATGAGATGGTGGTGGCGCCGCGGGCCCTTGGCGTTGAAGAAGACCTCGTGCGTGTAGCCCAGGTTGCGGCCCACGCCCATGTAGGGCAGGCCGGCCTTGGCGAAGGCGATGAACTGCACGGCCTTGGTGATGCCGTCATACCGCTCGAGCAGGTTGGTGAGCCCTGGCCTCACCTCGGTGGGGCTGTGGCCGATGACGATGTGGCGGCGCTCACTGAACCCGCTGGCCATGCAGCTGATCCAGTCGGGTCCCACCGGGCGGCAATCGGCGTCGGTGAGCAGGATGTGCGGATGCTTCGCGGCGCGCACGCCCACGCCCACGGCGATCTTCTTGCCGTAGCTGAACTTCTCGTCGGCCTGGATATTGACCACGCGCAGCCGGGGGAAGCGCGGCTTCATCCACTCGAGGACCTCGCCGGTGAGGTCCTGGCTGCGGTCGTTCACCACCACCACCTCGAACTCGCGGTGGTCCTGCTCCATGAGCTCGGGAACGAGCTTCTCCAGGGCGGGCGCCTCGTTGCGGGCGCAGATCACCACGCTCACCGGCAGGTCGAGGTCGGGCGTCACCACCTGGCGGCGGACGGCCAGCCTGCTGAAGATGAACGCGTGATAGCACAGCAGCACGGCGAGCGCACCGCCCATCGCGAACACGAGCATCTGGACCATGGACAGGATGGCAGCGAAACTACCGGGCGCCCCCGCACGCCTCCGGACCACCCGGGGCCGGTTATGAACAGGCTTCCGGGGGCAAGTGCCGCCCGCCCGGGCCGTCCCATCTTTGCCCCGTGCATTTCGAGCTTCTCCGCACCGATCCGGCCGGCCATGCCCGTGCCGGGGTGCTCCACACCGACCACGGCCCCATCCCCACCCCCGTCTTCATGCCGGTGGGCACCCTCGGCGCCGTGAAGGCCGTCCACCCCCGCGAGCTGCGCAACGACCTGGACGCGCCCATCATGCTCAGCAACACCTACCACCTGTACCTGCGGCCTGGTACGGAGGTGCTGGAGCATGCGGGGGGGCTCCACCGCTTCAACGGATGGGACCGGCCTATCCTCACGGACAGCGGTGGTTTCCAGGTGCACTCGCTGAGCGACATCCGCAAGATCACCGAGGAGGGGGTGAAGTTCCAGAGCCACATCGACGGCAGCCGCCACCTCTTCACCCCGGAGGGCGTGATGGACATCCAGCGGAGCATCGGGGCCGACATCTGCATGGCCTTCGACGAGTGCACCCCCTGGCCCTGCGACCTGAAGTACGCCACCGACAGCATGCACCGCACGCACCGCTGGCTGGCCCGCTGCATCGCGCGCTTCAACAGCACCGGTCCGAAGTACGGCCACGAGCAGGCGCTCTTCCCCATCGTGCAGGGCAGCACCTTCCCCGAGCTGCGGAAGCAGAGCGCCGAGCATGTGGCGGAGCAGGGCGCCGTGGGCAACGCCATCGGGGGCCTCAGCGTGGGCGAGCCCGAGGAGGAGATGTACGCCATGGCCGAGCTGTGCTGCGGCATCCTGCCCGCCGACCGGCCGCGCTACCTGATGGGCGTGGGCACCCCGTGGAACCTGCTGGAGAACATGGCCCGCGGCGTGGACATGTTCGACTGCGTGATGCCCACCCGCAACGGCCGCAACGGCATGCTCTTCACCCGCCAGGGGGTGCTGCAGATCAAGAACCGGCAGTGGGCCGACCACCACGGGGTGCTGGACCCCGACGGGCACAGCTGGGTGGACACCGCGTACAGCCGGGCCTTCGTGCGGCACCTGTTCGCCAGCAACGAGATGCTGGGCCAGCAGATCGCCAGCCTGCACAACCTGGGCTTCTACATCGCGTTGATGCGGGAGGCCCGCACGCGCATCCTGGACGGTAGCTTCACCGGCTGGAAGAACGCGTTGTTGCCGAACCTGAAGATGAGACTATGATGATGCGCCAGCTCGACGTTGCGTTCCGGGCCGCGGGCCGCGGGCTTGTCCCCGATCCGGCCCGCAGCCCGCGGCCCGTGGCCCGTGCGCAGGCCCTTGCGCGATAGCCCTGCACATGCTCCGCCTCTTCGACCGCTACATCATCCGCCAGTTCCTGGGCACCTTCTTCTTCATCCTGGTGCTCATCATGGCCATCGCCGTGGTGTTCGACATCAGCGAGAAGACGGAGGACTTCGCCAAGATGAGCGCCGGCGTGGGCGAGATCGTGCGGGAGTACTACGTGAACTTCGTGATCTACTACGCGAACTTCTTCAGCGGCCTGCTCATCTTCCTGGCGGTGATCCTGTTCACCAGCCGGCTGGCCCATCGCAGCGAGGTCATCGCCGCCCTCAGCAGCGGCATCAGCTTCCCCCGCCTCATGTGGCCCTACTTCCTGTCGGCCACCTTCCTGATGCTGCTGGCCCTGGCCGCCAACCACCTGGTGCTGCCGGGGGCCAACAAGGAGCGCCTGGCCTTCGAGGAGGAGCACATCCGGGTGGCCTTCCAGGTGAAGGGCAAGAACATCCACCGCGAGATCGCGCCGGGCACCATCGCCTACGTGGAGAGCTTCAACGCCCAGAAGCGCACCGGCTACCGCTTCAGCCTGGAGCACTGGGCGGACGGCCACCTCACCCGCAAGCTGATGAGCGAGCGCGCCATCTACGACAGCCTCACGGGGCGCTGGCGCGTGGAGGACTGGACCCTGCAGGAGATCGACAGCACCGGCGGCAGCCTCCGGCAGGGCGGCGTGATGGACACCCTGATCCCCCTGGTGCCCAAGGACCTCGGCCAGCGCAACGAGAACGCCATGAGCATGACCACCGCCGAGCTGGACCGCTTCGTGGCCGAGGAACGCATGCGCGGCAGCGATACCACCGCCTTCTACCTGATCGAGAAGCACCAGCGCACCTCCGCCCCCTTCGCCACCTATGTGTTCACCCTCATCGGCGTCAGCATCAGCAGCCGCAAGGTGCGCGGCGGCACCGGTGTGCATCTGGCCCTGGGCGTGCTGCTCGTGCTCCTGTACATCTTCAGCAGCAAGATCACCACCGTGGCCGCCACCAATGCCGGGCTGGACCCGCTGTTCGCCGTGTGGCTGCCCAACCTGATCTTCGGCGCGGTGGGCGTGTGGCTGTACCGCACGGCTCCGAAGTAGCACACGTTCCGTCACGATCCCTTCATCGGCATATTGCGATGCATCCATTTCATCGTAATATTGCGATCTATTCACGGAACCCATGGGCGTCACCAAGGCCGACCTCTTCACCGCACAGCAGAACCAACTGGCCACCTGGGCCAAGGTGCTGGGCCATCCCGCGCGCATCGCCATCCTGCAGTACATGCTGAAGGAGAACACCTGCATCTGCGGGAGCCTGGTGGAGGAACTGGGGCTGGCCCAGGCCACCATCAGCCAGCACCTGCGCGAGCTGAAGGACGCCGGCCTGATCAAAGGGACCGTGGAAGGCACCAGCGTGTGCTACTGCATCGAACCCAAAGCCTGGGCCAGGGCGGAGGCCGCCTTCGCCAAGCTCTTCGCCACCTACACACCCATCGACAGCTGCTGCTGACATCATGTACGCGCGGATCATGATCCGCCCTCACACCTCAATGCCATGAATACCGCACAACAGACCAAGGACCTCGTCCGCGCCAAGTACGCCGAGATCGCCCGCCAGGACAAAGCCACCAACGCCAGCAGCTGCTGCGGCGCCGGGGGCTGCAGCACCGAGGTGTACAACATCATGACCGATGACTACACCCAGGTGGAAGGCTACACCCCGGACGCCGACCTCGGCCTGGGCTGCGGACTGCCCACGCAATTCGCGGGGATCAAGAAAGGAGACACCGTGCTCGATCTGGGCAGCGGCGCCGGCAACGACTGCTTCGTGGCCCGCCACGAGACCGGCGAGGACGGCCGGGTGATCGGTGTGGACTTCACCCCGGAGATGATCGCCAAGGCCAAGGACAACGCCACCAAGCTCGGCTACCAGAACGTGGAGTTCCGGCAGGGCGACATCGAAGCGCTGCCCCTCAGTGCCTGCATGGTGGACGTGGTGGTGAGCAACTGCGTGCTGAACCTGGTGCCCGACAAACGCCAAGCATTGAGCGAAGTGTTGCGCGTGCTAAAGCCCGGTGGGCACTTCAGCATCAGCGATGTGGTGCTGGTGGGCGAACTGCCTCCCGCCATCCAAGGTGCGGCCGAGATGTACGCGGGCTGCGTGAGCGGGGCCCTGCAGGAAAGCGAATACCTCGACATCATCCGCGACCTGGGCTTCGAGGACATCACTGTGCAGAAACGCAAGCCCATCGTGGTGCCGGACGACATCCTCAGTAACTACCTGAACGCCGAGGAGCTCGCCACCTTCAAGGCCAGCGGCACGGGCATCTTCAGCATCACGGTGTTCGCCAAGAAGAGCAGCGTGGACTGTTGCGCGCCGAAAGCGGATAAGCAAGCGCTCAAGGACCACACCCCCGCCGACCCCGAAGGTGTGCACGCCCTGCCCGGTTGCGACCTCGGCTCAGGCTGCTGCTGACCCTACACCCCGATCCTCATGCTGTTCCCCACGCTCCTCCTATCCCTGCTCACGCCTGATACGCCCATGGACCGCACCCTGCATCCCGACCTGGAACGCTACGTGAACGAACGGGTGATCCCGGCCATGGCGCGCATTCCCGCCGAACGCAAAGAGAGCCTCGACCTCATCGCGGCTTTCGTGAAGGAGCGCAAGGCCGCAGGCGCCACCGCCGACCTCACCTTCATCTGCACCCACAACAGCCGGCGCAGCCACTTGAGCCAATTGTGGGCGGCCACCGCGGCGTGGACGCATGGGCAGGACCATGTGCGCACGTTCAGCGGCGGCACGGAGGCCACGGCCTTCAACCCGCGCGCGGTGGCGGCGGTGCAACGGGCAGGGTTCCAGGTGGTGAAGCCCGAAGGGAAGAACCCGGTGGTCGAGGTGTCGTTCGCGAAGGACCACGCCGCGGAACGCTGCTGGAGCAAGGTGTACAACGACCCCGCCAATCCGCAGAAGGACTTCTGCGCGGTGATGACCTGTTCGGAGGCGGACAAGAACTGCCCCATCGTGTTCGGCGCGTTGGACCGCATCAGCCTGCCCTACAACGACCCCAAGGAGGCCGATGGCACACCCGAGGAAGCCGCGCGCTACGATGAACGCTGCCTGCAGATCGCGGCGGAGCTGTGGTACGTGATGCAGCAAGCCGCACAATAGGAAGAACCGCAGATGGACACGGATGCACACAGATGAACTGCCGCCTCTGCCTCCCCTATCCGTGTCCATCCGTGTTCATCCGTGGTTGAACCGAACAACATGGCCGACCAACAACCCTCCATCGGCTTCTTCGAGAAGTACCTCACCGCTTGGGTGCTGCTGTGCATCGGTGCCGGCATCGCGCTGGGCCAGGTGGCGGGCAGTGGCATGCAGGTGATCGCCGACCTGGAGCTGAACACGGTGAACATCCCCGTGGCCATCCTCATCTGGCTGATGATCTACCCCATGATGGTGCAGGTGGACTTCGGCTCGGTGGCGCGGATCGGTCCGCAGATCAAGGGTCTCAGCCTGACCGTGGTGGTCAACTGGCTGATCAAGCCCTTCACCATGGCCTTCTTCGCGTGGGTCTTCTTCACCAAGCTCTACGCGGCCTGGATCGCGCCCGAACTGGCGAACGAGTACATCGCCGGGGCCATCCTGCTCGGCGCGGCGCCCTGTACCGCCATGGTCTTCGTGTGGAGCTACCTCAGCGGCGGTGATCCCAATTACACGCTGGTGCAGGTGAGCGTGAACGACCTCCTCCTGCTGGTGCTCTTCATCCCCATCGTGCAGTTCCTGCTGGGCATCACCGGTATCGCGATCCCCTGGGGCGTGCTGGTGACCTCGGTCATCGTCTTCGTGGTGATCCCGCTCGTGGCCGGCTACCTCACCCACCGCTGGCTGATACGCACCAAGGGCGAGGCCTGGTTCAAGACGCACTTCCTGCCCGCGCTGAAACCGCTCTCCATCGCCGCGCTGCTGCTCACGCTGGTGCTGCTCTTCGCCTTCCAGGGGCGGAAGATCCTGGCCAACCCCTTGGACATCCTGCTCATCGCCATCCCGCTCTCCCTCCAGACCTACTTCATCTTCTTCCTCACCTGGAAGGGCGGCCGCTGGCTGAAACTCCCCTACCGCACCTGCGCACCGGCCAGCATGATCGGCGCCAGCAACTTCTTCGAGCTGGCCGTGGCCGTGGCCATCGCGCTCTTCGGCTTGAACAGCGGTGCGGCTCTCGCGACGGTGGTTGGTGTGTTGATCGAAGTGCCCATCATGCTGCATCTGGTCAGGATCGCGAAGCGGTGGGAATATGGATCAGATGATCAGACGATCAGATGATCAGAAAATTGAATGCGCGCTACGAACCGTGGTGGTCTGCTCTTTCGACCATGGAGCTTCGATCCGACCTTGCAAGTCCGATCCTTAGCGGCAGCGCAACAAGCAAGCGGCCTCATCTTCAGCCCATCTTCTGATCTTCTAATTTTCTGATCTTCTGATCGCCCTCATGCGCCGTCTCCTCCACACCTCCCCCCGCGCCACCGTCCTCCTCATCCGCCTGATGGTGGGCGCCGTGTTCCTCTCCGAAGGCATCCAGAAATTCCTCTTCCCGGCCTTGCGCGGTGCGGGGCGCTTCGAGAAGATCGGCCTGCCGGACCCGGAGTTCCTGGGCAGCTTCGTGGGCTTCTTCGAGATCCTGTCCGGCGCGCTGATCCTGCTCGGGCTCTTCACGCGATTGGCCGCCATCCCCACGCTCATCATCATGCTCGTGGCGATCTTCACCACGAAAGGCGCCGTGCTCGCCAATGAAGGATTCTGGCCCATGATGCACGGCAGCCGCACCGATTGGGCGATGTTGCTGGGCAGCATCTACCTCATCATCGAGGGTGGTGGGAAGTGGTCGATGGATCGGGCCCTTGTGAGAATGAAAAATGTAGAATGTTGAACTGCCTAATGGCGATAGACGCGGTTGGTTTCGCTGTTGAACGTTCTCGCTAGTGTCAGATCGATGAGCACACTTGGACTCCGCCAGAACTGGAAGCAGTTCACACTGCTCGTCATCGTGAACGCCTTCGTGGGCGGCATGGTGGGCATCGAGCGCACGGTGCTACCGCTGCTGGCGGAAGTGGAGTTCGGCATCGCCTCGCACGCAGCCGCGCTCAGCTTCATCATGGCCTTCGGCGTCAGCAAGGCGCTGGCCAACTACTTCACCGGTAGGCTCGCCGGACGCTACGGCCGCAAGGCATTGCTGGTGACCGGCTGGCTGCTTGCCCTGCCTGTGCCCTTCCTACTCATCTACGCCGATGTGTGGGCCTGGATCGTGGCGGCCAACATCCTGCTGGGCATCCACCAAGGCTTCGCGTGGAGCAGCACGGTGGTGATGAAGATGGACCTCGTGGGCGAGAAAGATCGCGGTCTGGCCATGGGCCTCAACGAGTTCGCCGGTTACCTCGCCGTGGGCGGCATGGCCTTCCTCACCGGCTACCTCGCCGCACAGTACGGCCCGCGTCCGGTGCCGTTCCAAGTGGGCATCGGCATCGCGGTGGTCGGTCTGCTCATGACCTTGCTTTGGGTGAAGGACACCACCCATCACGTGACCGCCGAAGGCGCGAAAAGCGCATTACCCAAGCTGAAGCGCGTGTTCGTAGAGACGAGTCTCACGCACCGCACATTGGGCCCTGTGACGCAAGCCGGACTGGTGAACAACCTGAACGATGGCATGCTGTGGGGCCTGCTGCCTGTTCTGCTCTTCAGCGAGGGCTTCGGACAAGGGCAGATCGGTGCCATCGCCGCGGTGTACCCGGCCGTGTGGGGACTGGGCCAGCTCTTTACCGGCAAATTGGCCGATGTGGTGAACCGCAAACTGCTGCTTGTGGTGGGCATGGTGTTGCAAGGCATCGCCATCATCGGCCTGCCCTTCGTCCATGCACAGGGTGCGTACATCGCGTTGAGCGCCGCGCTTGGTCTGGGGACCGCCCTGGTCTACCCCACCTTCCTGGCCGTGCTGGCCGCGCACACCCATCCGCAACAGCGCAGCGAGGCCGTGGGCGTGTTCCGCCTATGGCGCGACCTGGGCTATGCCATCGGCGCGCTGGCCACCGGCCTCATCGCCGACCGCTTCGGCATCACGGCGTCCATCCTCGCGATCGGCGCGGTCACCGTGCTCAGCGGCGTGGTGGTGTGGTTGCGCATGCCCAGCGAGCGCAGGTGCCTGAAGCCCGAGGACCTGAAGCCGCTGCTGAACGAACCCGGTGTGCGCGTGGTGGATGTGCGCAGCCCGGAGGAATATGCCAGCGGACACCTGCCGGAAGCGGTCAACATCCCGATCACCGAACTAATGGAGCGTGCCCGAGAGTGGTCTCCGAAGGAGCGCATCATCACGGTGTGCGCGAAGGGAGGCGGGCGCAGTGCGCAGGCGGCGCAGTTGCTGCGGGACCTGGGCTTCGGACGGACGTGGTGGCTGTGCGGGGGAACGTTGGGGTGGCGGTGATCAGCCCTTCAGAACACCAGCACCTTCCCCGCCGCTGCGGTCCATGCTGCGAGCTCGGCCATGTTGCTGCGCTTCACCCCTGGCACGAACTGCTCTTCCTTCACGCCACGCGCGTCCATGCAAGAGCCGCAGGCCTTCACCTCGCTCTTCAGCAGTACGCCCTTCAGCATGCGCTCCAGGTTGTAATAGCCCTGCGGCGTGTTCTGCCCAGCTAGTGCACACGTGATGGCATCGGCCATGAGAAAGATCCGCACCTGCACGTCCACATGGTCATTTTGGAGCGCCATGGCCAGGCGAAGGGCGTTGTAGGCCTTCTCGGTGCCGTAGGGCGGGTCGTTGATGATCAGAAGGATGGTCATCGCATGAAGATCATTTTTCAGGCTTGACACTGTAAGCACCCCCTTTTTAGGCGCAGTGCATTGTAAAGGTACTTCTTGGTGTGG
>CALMPI010000048.1 GCA_937872175.1 uncultured Flavobacteriales bacterium
GCGGTCGATGACCCCGAAGTTGGTGTGCGGCGCGGCGTGGTAGCTGCTCTTCAGGTAGTAGATGTGGTCGCCGTTGGGCGAGAACTCCAGCCCGCACACGCGCGGATGCACGATGGAGTTGCCGAAGTGGTCCTGCTGGGCCAGCCCGGTGCCGTCCGTGTAGTGCTCCACTTCGTAGATCCGCGGATAGCCCTGGCCGGTGATCATGGGCAAGGCGCCCGGCAGTCCGTTGAGGTCGAAGGCGGAGTGGACCACCGACAGGGTGTGGATGTCCGGGCTTCCGCCTGCGCGCTTGTAGCCGCTGTACGCCACCAGCAGTTGGGTACCGGTCGTCTGCAGTTCCAGCTCGCCCCGCACGCTGCGCTCGGCGTGCCAACCGGTTTCGGGCTGCGTCTTCCCAAAGCCATCCACGTAGCGCGGACCGCGGTCGGTGTTGAGCAGGAAGTTGAGCGCCGCGGCGGATTCCAGACCGATCAGCCGATCGCCGGTGGCCAGGGCCGCCGCATCGATGCGCACCACATCCGGATGTCCGATCAACGAGTACGGCAGCGTCCAGTCCGCCAGGTAGGCCTGGGTGTTGCCGTTCACCCAGGTGATCGTCATGCCACCGACCTGCGGGTCCCAGTAGTCGAAGTCATCCAACAGGGCATTGTCATTGATGCTCAGGAAGCGGCCCATGACGGTGAGGTTGTTGGCCGTGTAGTACGGATGGTCGTTCACCAGGCTCATGTCGAGAATGCCGAAGCGCACGTTGATGGTGTACTCCTCGTCCCGATCGGTATCCACCTGTGGGGCCATCACCAGGTAGCGCTCGCAACTGCCCCGGATGGGGGCGATGAAGACGCGCGGCCCGCCGGGCAGCATGCACACTTCGCACGCGGGGTCGTCAACGCGGTCAGCGATCAGCAGGCCGTCGCCGTTGTACACGCGGCCATCGACGATGAAGAACCGCACCGCCCCCGCGCCGTCGGCTTGGGCGTTCTGGGCCACGGTGGCGATGGCGCCCTGGTACTCGAAGGCATCGGCCACGTTGGGCAGGAAGGAGGTGGGCAGGGCCGCCGTGGTGATGGCCGTTCCTCCAGGGGCCGGGAAGGTGATGGTCTGTGCGCCGGAGATCCAGAGCGGATCGGTCTGCGCGCGGGCGGTGGGTGGGACGAGGACATGGGCCAGCAGGCCGGCGGCGCAAAGCGCCCATAGCGGTCGTAAGCGGTCGGTACACATGGCGTTGGGGGTGTTGTGAGGTCCGTGTCCGAAGGGCTCGGGCTGGGCCTCGGGTTGCTCCCACGAACCACGGGAACTCCATGCTTCCGGGTACACGTATTTTCACATGGGTGCATCCATGTATTTATCCCTCTTGACCGGGGTTGGGGGAATGCGTATTGCGATGCCGGGAGCGGCGGCCCGAGCGGAGCGGTGAACTGCCGGCGGGTCGGTCTGAAGCTTCGCACCCTACCGCCCCCGCGCCCCCCGCAGCACCGCCCAGCTCACCAAGGTGCCCACCAGCCCGGCCGCCAGCGCTAGCAGCACGGCGCCCAGCAGGTATTGCATCATGTTCCAGTGGATGGCCTCCAGCGTGAGGTCGGCGAAGCGTTCGATGCGCACCCGGTCGTCGCCCACGAAGGGCGCGCCCATGCGGTAGCTGGCGTACACGATCAGCGGGATCATGGGCGGGATGCTGATGTTGGCCGCCGCGACGAAGAGCACGCGGTTCAGCTTCAACAGGAAGGCCAGCGGGATGCCCACCGCCAGCTGGAAGCCCCAGATGGGCACGATGCCCATGAAGAGCCCGAAGCCGATGCTGAGCGCCTTGTGCCAGGAGCTCTCCTCGGGACGCACCGCCTCCTCCTTCAGCCGCCGCCACAGCCGGCCGCCCGTGAGCAGCTGCTTCGGCCAGTGCCAGAGGAAGGCCAGCGTCACCAGCACCGAGTTCAGCAGGCTGATGCGCAGAAAGTCCTTGCCCGGGCGGAAGTGCGACACGCGCTCGGGGAGGTCGTAGCGCACGCTCACCGGCACCTGCACAAAGGGCACATCGCGCCAGGCCAGCCGCACGATGGTCTCCACCTCGTACTCGAACCGCGTGGTCCACGCGCGGAAGGAACAGGTGGCCGCCAGCGGATAGGCCCGGAAGCCGGTCTGCGTGTCGGTGAGCTTCCAGCCCGTTTCCACCCGGAACCAGAAGTTGCTGAAGCGGTTGCCGAAGCTGCTCTTCCCGGGCACGTCGGCGCCGCTCATGTCGCGCGCGCCCATGATCATGGCCCCGGGGTTGGCTCCGATGGCGGCGCGCAGCTTGGCGATCTCGCCCGGGGCGTGCTGCCCGTCGCTGTCGATGGTGATGGCGTACGCGAAGCCCTGCGCCAGCGCCGCCTCGAAGCCGCGCCGCAGCGAGTAGCCCTTGCCGCGGTTGCGGTCGTTGGTGAGCACCGTGATACCGTCGATCCGCGCCAGGATCCCCGCCGTGCCGTCGGTGCTGCCGTCGTTCACCACCAGGATGTCGCGCTCGCCGGCCGCCTGGATCGCGCGCAGCACCGCCTCCACGGTGGCGGCGTTGTTGTACGTGGGCACCAGGACGCAGGCGCGCGTGCTGCTCATGCCGGCAGGGGACCGAAGCCGCCCTTGATGCTGAAGACGGCGCGGTCGCCGCAGCTTCCGCTGATGTCGCACGTCACGCTGTCGCCATCCTCCCCGGTGATGCGCAGGGTGAGGTCGAGCACGGTGCCCGTGGCCGGCTCCAGCGGCGACAGGAACTTGATGACGCGGCTGCTGCGCAGGTGCACCGGCCGCCCGAGCCCGCGGCTCAGCAGCGCGCCGGCCAGCTGCACCATCGCCACACCGGGCATCACCGGACGGTCCGGGAAGTGACCCTGGAGGATCGGGTGCTGCACGTTCATCACCGCGCGTGCCTGCCAGCCGCGGCCCTCTGCCAGCGGTGCGAAGGTCTCCACATGGAAAAGGCTGCGGCAGGCGGCGTCCATGGCATCAAAGATCGGTGAAGGCCCCGGATGGAACGGGCTTGTCCACGAGCACCTCGCTGTAGCGCACCACGGTGCGGTCGCCGTCGATCTCCACGGTCTCCATCTCGCGCAGCCTGTGGGTGGCCCGGTCGAAGTGCAGCGTCATGCGGTGCACGCGGCGCGCCATGGCCCCGGTGGGCGTGAGGTGGGCCACCAGCGCGTCGGCGCCCAGCTCGTAGCGCGGCTTCATCTCCGGACTCTCCAGCAGCCGGCCGCTCACCAGGTCCAGCACCAGCGCGTTGATGGAGGCGTACATCCGCTGTTCGGCGGCGCCGAGGCGCTTCTCCGCACCGTTCTCCTTCACGCGCACCGCGCTGCCGGCGGTGAGGATGGTGAGCGGTGCGGCGCCCTCCACGCTCCAGCGGAAACGGTCGGGCCGCTCGTACACGAAGCGGCCGGGCTCGCTCACGGGCGCCTTCAGGGCCCGCAGGTGCTTCTCCTGCACGAAGCGCGCCTGCACCGTGCGCATCGATCGCGTGGCGGCCAGCAGGGCCTTCACCTCGGCGTGGTCGGGCCCGACGGGGGTGAGCTGTGCGTGCAGCAGTGGGCCCAGGCACAACAGCAGGATCGTGAGCGTGGTGCGCATGCGTGGTTCAGGCCAGGCCGAGGGAGCGGTCCACGCGGAGCAGCGGGATGCCGGCGCTGCGGCAGCGTTCGATGATGGCGCGGGTGGTGTCCACCACGGGGCCCACGGTGTCGTGCAGCACCACCACGGTGCCCTTGGGCCGCTCGCCGAAGATCCACGTCAGGCGTTTCTCCGTGGTGCGGAAGGTGGTGTCGAACGGCCGCACGTCCCAGCCGATCACCTGCACACTCGCGCGGCGCACTGCGGCGGCCACGTTGGGCGAGGTGACCCCGAAGGGCGGTCGGAACCAGGGCGTGCGCATGCCGGTGGCGCGTTCGATGGCGGCCACGCCGCGCAAGATCTGTTCCACGCTCCGCGCCGTGCTGATGAAGCCCCACGCCACGGGGTGGTCCATGCTGTGGCAGCCCACGAGATGACCTTCGTCCACCATCCGCTTCACGAGCGCGGGGTGCTGCTCCACCCGCCGGCCGATGCAGAAGAAGGCGGCCTGCACGCCCTCGCGCTTCAGCAGGTCCAGCAGCGCGGGCGTGTGTTCCGGATGCGGACCATCGTCGTAGGTGAGCGCCAGGGTGCCGGGCCGGCCGTTGCGGTGCGCACGGAGGAAGAGACCCAGCGCATGGTCCATCGCGCCCCAGCCCAGCAGCAGCAGATGCGCGGCGAGCAGCGCGATGAAGGGCCACCAGGACCAGGTGCCGGTCCAGGCCAGCGCGAGCAGCAGGAGGTGCAGCGGCAGCAGGACGATCAGCAGCTTGTGGTGAAGGCTCATCGCGCGATGTGGATCAGCCCGTGCTGCTCCCCTTCACGGTCCATCAGCTGCACGGCGGGTACGGCATCGGCCAGCGCCAGGGCCATGGCCACCGCCGGTGCGCTGTGGTGCAGCCCGGTGCGGTCCACGTAAGAGGCGCCGTTGGTCACCGAGGTCACCAAGGCTCCGGTCCACGCCGGGATGCCGTCGTCCACCAACACGCGGTCGACGGGGCCCATGCGCACATCCACCACGCGGCCTTTCGCCACACCGTCGGCACCACCGAGCACGAAGAAGGCGGCGCCTTCCGCAGGTCGCGCGGCCTGGGGCACGAAGCCCGCGCCGTGGAGCGCATCGAAGAGATGGTCCAGCAGGGGCAGGTGCTCGTCGCTCGCGCCCACCAGCACGCGGTCGCCGGGCCGGCGCTCCAGGTGCATCACGGCGGCCAGTAGGGCGGCATGGAAGCTGGTGAAGCCCTGGCTGAAGGTGAGGTTCGGCCCCTGTGCCTTGAGGGCGAGCGCGATCAGCCCGGCCACGGTGTTGTGGGTGCTGCGCATGAAGCTCGTGGGCGCCAGCAGCGATCCGGCGTTGCGCTCGATCTCCAGGAGGAACTCCTGCGTGTCCGCCAGGCAGCCCAGGCCCGTGCCGTAGAAGATTCCGTCCGGTCGCTCGATGCCGGCCTCCGCCAGGGCGGCCAAGGCACAGGCCATCGCACGGCGCACCGGGGCGATCATGCGGCGCGCCATCGGCTTGGGCAGCAGGTCCATGCCTGGCACCACGGCCTCTTCGCCCGATCCCGGACGCAGCGTGTAGTGGGCGGCGGCGCGGATGATCATGGCGTGGCGGTGAGGACCAGCGCACTGTCATTGCCCCCGAAGCCGAAAGAGGTGCTGAGCACCGTGCGCACGCTGGCGGTTCGGGGTGCGGTGTTCGGCGCACTGCGGAGCCCCTCGATCGGAGCGCCGAAGCGCAGGTTGGCCGGGATCAGGTCGTGGCGCATGCACAGCACGCTGAACACCGCCTCCAGCGCCCCCGCCGCGGCGAGCGTATGGCCGGTGGCGCTCTTGGTGCTCACGAAGGGCGGCACGGTGGCGAAGAGGCGTTCCATGGCCACCTGTTCGGTGCCGTCGTTGTTGTCCGTGCCCGTGCCATGCGCGTTGATCAGGTCCACCTGCTCCGCAGGAAGGCCCGCGTCCGCCAAGGCTTCGCGCATGGCCTGGAACGGGCCTTCGCCCTCCGGCGAGGTGGCGGTCTGGTGGTGCGCGTCGTTGGTGTTGGCGGCGCCGGCGAGCCAGGCCAGCGGGGTGCGCCCGCGCGCTTCGGCCCGGTCGCTGCGCTCCAGCACCAGGTAGGCGGCGCCCTCGCCGAGGTTCATGCCGCCGCGATCGGCGCTGAAGGGCCGGCACGGGGCGGTGTCCATGGCGCTCAGGGCCCTGAAGCCCTCGGTGGTGAAGCGGCACAGCGCGTCGGTGCCACCGGCCAGGACCACCTCGGCGCGACCCGAACGGATGAGCCAGGCGCCGAGCATCAGCGCGTTGGCGCTGCTGGAGCACGCGGTGCTCAACGTGGTCACCCGTCCCCGCAGCCCGAGGTGCCGCGCCAGCTGGTGTGCGTGGTCGCCGACAGCATGGCCCACGGCCCGGTCGATGCCGTCCGCGCCACCGGCCATCCAGCCCGTGGCGAAGGCCTCGCTGCGGTCCATGCCGCCCACCGTACTGGCGCTCAGCAGGTCGATGTCCGCTCCGGGGCCGAACCCGGCATCCTGCAGCGCCTCGCGGGCGGCGATGAGGCCGAGCAGGACGGTGCGCGAGCGTTCGGCATCCACGCCGGCGAGGGTGGCCAGGTCGGCGTTGGACGCCTTCACCTCACCGAACCAGAGCTCGGGAGAGGGGAGCGGAAGATGGGCGAGGCGCCCGATGCCCGAGCGGCCTTCGCGCAAGGCGCTCAACTGGGCCGAGGTCCCGGTCCCCAGCGCAGAGATCGCGCCGATCCCCGTGATGGCGACCGATGGGCGGTTCACTTGCCGTGGCTCTGGATGAACTCCGCCATGGTGTTCACCGAGCGGAACACCGTCTGCCCCTGCTTGGGGTCGGTGATCTTGATGCCGTAGTGACGCTCGAGCAGCACGATCAGCTCCAGCGCATCGATGGAATCCAGGCCAAGGCCTTCGCCGAAGAGCACCTGATCATCCCCGATGTCCTCCACCTTCACCTCCTCGAGGTTGAGCTGTTCGATGATCTGCGCTTTGAGCTGCTGCTTCAGGGCCTGTGCGTCCATGGTCAGGGAGTGCTGGGGAATAACGTCGTGGCGTCGGCTTGGTTCGGGAGGTCATCGTCCGGACCGAATAGCACGGCCTGGGCCTCGAAACGAGCGGCGAAGATATCGGACCACAGGCAGACCAGCCATCGCACCCGCGGATCACGCCGGAGCAGCCGGGCCGCCATCACGCTTTCCGGGCTGTCGGGTCCTTCGGTCATCAGGCAGAGCGAAGGGCCGTGGATCCCGTGACGGATGGTGAGCTCGCCCACCCCGATGTTCGGCAGGGTGTAGACGAAGACCGCCGGGCTGGCCAGACCGGTGTCCTGCCTCACCTTCCAGTGGTCCATATCGCTGCTTCCGCTCCCACTGCGGCTCAATGCCAGCACGGCCGTGGCCTCGGCCAGGTCGGCACCGCGTTCGCGGGCCACGCGCAGCACGGGCTCGGCCACTAGCACGGCCAGCTTCGCCGCCCGATCCATCTTGTGGAACTTGGGATAGTCCATTGCCAGGACCTGGTACGCCGTGCGCAGCGCTTCCTCGGGTGCGCCGGAGGGTTCGGCCAAGATCCGGCCGTCCACGGTGAACACCCCGGCGGAGAAGCGGCTGTGGGCGATGGGCTTCATGCGTGGAGCACGATGGCGGCATTGCAGCCCCCGAAGCCCGAGGAGGTCTTCAGCAGCGTGCGGCCCTGGGTGTGCCGGTGTTCGTGGAGCACATCGAGGCCCTGCAGGGTCACCGAGCTTGACGCGCCCAGGCTGCGCAGCATCAGGCCCTGCCGCAGCGCATGCACGGCCACCAGGGCCTCCACCAGACCGGCGGCGCCAAGGGTGTGCCCGAAGTAGCCCTTGTAGGAGTTCACCGGCGCATGGCCCAGCCCGAGCCGGGTGAAGGCGACATGCTCCATGCCGTCGTTGTACACACTGCCCGTGCCGTGCGCGTTGACGTGGGTCACCGCTTCGGCCGACAGGTCCGCATCGCGCAGGGCGGCCTGCACCGCGCGCACAAGGCCTTCGCCGGTGCGCGAGGGACCGGAGATGTGGTTGGCGTCGTTGCCCATGCCGCCGCCCAGAAAGGTGGCGATGGGCCCGTGCCGGAACAGGCTGGTGTCGCGCGTCAGCACGATGGCGGCGGCGGCTTCGCCGAGGGAGATGCCATCACGGTGGTCATCGAACGGCCGGCAGGGGCCGCTCGCGATCGCGTGCAGGCAGAGGAATCCGGAGAGCACGAAGTCCGTGGCCTCGTCCAGCCCCGTCACCAGCACATGGTCGGCCTCCCCCGCGCGGATCATCTCGGCGCCGAGCTGAACAGCGAGGGTGCCGGATATGCAGGCGTTGGACACCACGATGGGGGTTCCGGGCAGGCCGAGGGCCACGCCTGTGCGCCGCGCGAACAGCGGCAGCTCGGCATCCTCGGGCCGGCCTTCCTCCAGGGCGCGCACATCGCCTTTGGTGGTGGCCAGGATCCACGCGGTGCGGGGCAGGGTGCGCAGGCTGCGGGACAGGCCGCCCATGGTCTGGCGCACCGCCGCGCCCAGCAGGCGCTGGGCCCGCCGACCGCTTCCGGTGAGCGCGCTTTCGTCGCATCGGCCCACGTGCACGGGTGCTTCGGTGCCGGGGAAGGTCTGCGGACGCAGCCCGCACCGGCCGGCGTGCATCGCGCTGAAGGAGTCCTCCACCGAGGCGCCCAGCGGGGTCACGCAGCCGGGCGCGCCCAACACGATGGGGCCGGTCACTGGATCCCGTGGCGCTGTTTCCATTCCAGATAGAAGGGAGGGGCGATCAGCTGCAGCTTGCGCTCCTTGTCCAGGAACACCTGGGTGGTCTCGGCCAGGGCCGCGATGGCGTTGCGCCCCTTGGCCTTGATCCGGTAGCGCAGCAGCACCTTGGCCGCTGCTTGAGGGATGTAGGTCGTGGCGATCTCCACGATGTCACCGTACTCCAGCATGGCCTTGTGGTCGATCACCGTGCGCACCACCGGGGTGGTGAAGCCGAGGTCGAAGATCTTCATGGCATCCAGGCCGTGCGCTCGTCCGAAGGCCTCGCGACCGCGCTCCATGAACTTCACGTAGTTGCCGTGCCACACGATGCCCATGGGATCGAGGTCGCCGAAGGTGATGGGCACCTCGCAGGTGGTGGTCAGTTCAGGTCGCATCGGCATCGCCCATCAGGAACACCTTCATCTCCATCTCGGCGATGACCGCGCCGGCGGCACGCACCGTTCCCTGCAGCACCTGCACATTGGCCAGCCGGTGCTGCATCGCCACGGTGGTCTCGAGCAGTTCCCCCGTCCTGGGCAGGCGCTCGATCCGCAGGCGCGACACGGCACCGATGAAGCCCACGGGCGGCTCACCCTCGCCCGAACCTGCGGCAGCGTAACCCGTGCCCAGCGCGGTGCTTTGGGCCACATGCTCGATCAGCCCGGCCTCCAGCAGGCGGCCGTCCTCGGCGAACACGTTGTCGTCCCGCACCAGGAGGCGCGTGGCGTGCGTATCGCCGTCGGAGGCGACCAGTTCATCGACGAGCACGATCGGCGGGCGGTGCGGCAGGAACCGCAGCACGGCCTCGCCCCGGGGCAGCGGATGGGGCATCGCTCCAAAAGTCATAAAAGTTGGCCCATTGGAAGGGATGACGCTTCACGACCTCTTCCAGTGCGGCGGAAAAACGGGCGAGTTGGACCCTGGGGTCGCGGTCGTGGGGCAGCGGGTCGGTGGCCGTGAAGGTGTATTCCCGGGGGGCCGTGCGCACCACGAAGGCGAAGCAGACCGGTACGTCGAACGCGGCGGCGATGGCGAAAGGGCCCAGGGGGAACGACGCCTCGGCGCCCAGGAAGGGCATGCGTGCGGTGCGACCTCCGGCGAGCGAACGGTCGCCGTGGATGCACACCAGCCTCCCCTCGGCCAACGCTCCGCGGATGCGGAACAGGTGCGACATGTCGTCCTTCAACGCGATCACTTCGTACCGCTTGTCCTGCGTGGCCTCGTCGTGGGCCTGCTTGATGGCCTGCTCCTCGGCGTCGAGCATCACCACGCTCACCTGCCCGCGGTAGCGCTTCAGCATGTAGCTGGCCATCTGCCAGTTGCCGACGTGTGCGCTGATGAGCAGCCCGCCGCGCCCTTCGTCGAGGATGCGCTGCAGGACGTCCGCTGCCTGATGCTCGGTGCGGAACCGGTCCTTCAGGCCCGCCATCACGGCCGCCTTGTCGATGATGAGGGTGCCGAAGGTGTGATACGCGCGGAAGAGCACCCACCAGCGGGGGCTGCGGTCGGTGGGGCGGACCCGCGCGTAGTACCGGAGCCAGGCGCGGCCGGGCTCCCGTGCGGCGATCACGAAGTAGGACGAAACGGGGACCAGCAGCGCGTAGGCGGCCCAGAGGCCCACGCGGCGGATGAGGAAGATGAAGATGCGGTGGCCGAGCGGAGTGCCCCGGCTGCGACCCTGCCAGGCCGCCGGGCGTTCTTCAGGCGCGGGTGATGCGCTGCTCAATGTGCTCGTAGAAATCCTGGAAGGTGCCGATCCGCTGGAAATCCTCCGCGGTGAGCTTCACTCCGAAGTTGTCCTGGATCACCACCACCAGGTCCACATAGTCCAGGCTGTCCAGGGCCAGGGTCTCCTTCATGTCGGCGTCCGGCAGGATCAGGTCCTCCTGAACTTCGAACTCCTCCACCAGGAACACCTTGGTGCGGGCTTCGATCTCCTCCCGTTGCGCAACGGTGCTCATGTCAGCTGGCGTAGCGTTTGATGATCAGTGATGAATTCGTCCCCCCGAAGCCGAAGGAGTTGGAGAGCAGGACATCCACCTTCCGTTCCATCGGACGGCTCACGAGGTTCAAACGCTCGGAAGCCTCATCGGGTTCTTCAAAATTAATGTTCGGGGCGAGGTAGCCGCCCTGCATCATCAGTATGCTGTACACCACCTCGCTGGCGCCGGCCATCCAGCACTCGTGGCCCGTCATGCTTTTGGTGCTGCTCACCAAGGGGCGTGTGGCGCCGAACACCGTGTCGATGGCGCGCGCCTCCACCAGGTCGCCGATGGGCGTGGACGTGGCGTGGGCGTTGATGTATTCGATGTCGGCCGGGCCCATGCCGGCCATGTTCAGGGCCATGTTCAATGCGCGTACCTGACCGTCCAGGTCGGGGTCGCTGATGTGCAGGCCGTTCGACGAGAAGCCGTAGCCCACCACCTCGGCGAGGATGGGGGCGCCACGCTCCAGGGCCGACGACAGGCTCTCGAGGACGAGCGCGGCACTTCCGCCACTGGGCACCAAGCCATCCCGGTCCTTGTCGAACGGGCGCGAGGCCTTGGTGGGGTCCGACTCCCGCACGCTGAAGGCCGAGATGCCGTCGAAGCTGCAGAAGGCGATGGGGTTCACCTCCTGCGCACCGCCGCAGAGCACGATGCGCTGCAGGCCCTGCTTGATGAGCAGATAGCCCATGCCGATGGCGTGCGAGCCGCTGGCGCAGGCCCCGCTGACGGTGAAGTTGATGCCCCGCAGCCGGAAGATGGTGGCCAGGTTCATCGTCACCGTCGAGTTCATCGACTGGAAGATGGACCCCGAGCCGATGAGCGTGGTGTCCTTCTTGCGCCGCAGCGCATCCACGCCTTCCACCACGGCCAGCGCACTGCTGTCGTTGCCGTACAGGATGCCGACCTCGTGGTCCAGGAAGATCTGCTCCCCGATCCCGGCCTGACGGAACGCCTGTGCGGTGGCCGCATACGCGTAATAGCACTCCTCGGCCATGCCCACGCGCTGACGGCGTCCCAGTTCGGCCTTCAGGTCGGGCAGGTCCACCTTGCCGGTGAGGGCACTGCGAAAGCCCATCTCCTTGCGCACGGGGTCGAAGACGATGCCGGAACGGCCGATGCGCAGGCTCTCGGACACCTCCGCCAGGTCCTTGCCGAGGCAGGACCAGATCCCCATGCCAGTGATGACGACGCGTTCCACGGGCGATCAGGAATGGATGCCGCCGTTGACGTGGATCACCTCGCCGGTGATGTAGCTGGCGCGCGGGGAGGCGAGGAACGACACCGCGTGGGCCACCTCCTCGGGTTCGCCGAAGCGCTCCATGGGGATCATGCCCTTGAGCTGATCCACCGGAAGGTCCTTGGTCATGTCCGTGCGGATGAAGCCCGGCGCCACGGCGTTCACCGTGATCTTCCGCTTGGCCACCTCCTGGGCCAGGCTGCGCGTGGCGCCGATGACGGCGGCCTTCGCGGCGCTGTAGTTGGTCTGCCCGGCCACGCCCTTGGCGCCCGAAACGCTCACCACATTGATGATGCGGCCCGAGCGCTGCCGCACCATCTTCTGCATCACGGCGCTGGTGACGTTGAAGAAACCGTGCAGGCTGGTGTCGATCACCGCGTGCCAGTCCTCGGGCGGCAGGAAGACGAACAGGTTGTCCTTGGTGATGCCGGCGTTGTTGACCAGCACCTCGATGCGGGCTTCCGGATGGGCCTCGGTCCAGGTGGTGATGGCCGCATGCACGGCATCGCGGTCGGTGACATCGAAGCCCAGGGTCTCTGCCTTCACGCCGTGCTCGCGCACCATCCGGGCGGTCTCTTCGGCCTGCTCGGCCCCCCTGGCGTAGTTCACCAGGATGTTGAAGCCATGGTCGGCGGCCAATGCGAGGGCCACCGCGCGGCCGATGCCGCGGGAGGCCCCGGTGACCAGGGCGTAGCGTTCGGGGTTGGCGCTCATCCGGGGAACAGGTCGTGGATCAGGAGCCGGGAGCGCAGTTCGTGCAGGATGGCCGTGCTGGGGGCATCGGCGATCACCGGTGCGGCCACCGCGCGGATCTCCTCGTAAAAGGCCCGGTTGGCGGGGGCCAGCGTGTCCTTCACCCCGGCGATGTCCACCGCCTGCGCCAGGGCCAGGCATTGAATGGCCATCACCTGGGCGGTGTTGTCGATCACCCGCGCCGCCATCCACGCCGCGTTGGTGCCCATGCTCACGATGTCCTGGTTGTCGTTGTTGTTGGGGATGGAGTGCACGTACAACGACGTACTGAGCGCCTGGCACTCGGCCGTGGTGCTCACGGCGGTGAACTGGATGCCCTGCAGCCCGTAGTCGATGCCCGGGCGGCCCATCACCAGGAACGGCGGGAAGCGGCCGTTCACCTTGTCGTTCAGCAGGAAGTTCAACTGGCGCTCGGTGAGCATGCACAGCTTGGCCATCGCCAGCTTCATCTGGTCCATGGCCAGTGCCACCTGGTCGCCGTGGAAGTTGCCGCCGTGGTACACGCTGGCCGTGCGGTGGTCCACCACGGGATTGTCGTCCACGCTCAAGAGCTCGTCATGGATGGCGCGGGCGCTCTGCTCCACGGTGTCGTGGATGGGCCCGAGCACCTGCGGGATGCAGCGGATGCTGTAATGCTCCTGCACCTTGTGGTCGAACATGCTGCCGTTCGACCGGTCGCGCTGCTTGTAGAGGTGCTCCTCGCGCTTCTTGGTCCAGCCGGCGCCTTCCAGCCTCCCGCGCAGCCCCGCGGCCACCACGTTCTGGCCGGTATGCCGCTTGGCGCCGTTGAGCACGTCGCTCAAATGGTCGTCATAGGCGCCCACCACCTCGCTGATGAGCGCGCCCATGGCGATGGCGCGGTCCACCAGCCGGCGGGCATGGTGCACGTTGATGGCGCCCAGGCCGCTCATGCAGGCCGTGCCGTTCACGATGGCCAGGCCGTCGCGCATGCTCAACTTCAGCGGGGCGATGCCCGCCTCCTTGAGGATGTCGGCCATGGGCCGGCGCACGCCCTTGTAGGTGCCCGTGCCTTCGCCGATCAGGCCCAGGCCGATGTGGGCCTGCTGCACCAGGTCGCCGCTGGCGCCCACACCGCCGTGTTGCGGGATGGTGGGGTGGATGCCGCGCTCCAGGTAGACCAGCAACTGGTCGATCGTCGCCCGGCTCACGCCGGAATAGCCCAGCAGGAAGGTGACCGCCCGGCTCAGCATGCAGGCCCTCACCGCCGCATCCGGCAGGGGGGCGCCCATACCCGACGCGTGGCTCCGCAGCAGGTTGTACTGAAGCCGCTCACTGTCGGCCTCCGGGATGTGGTACTGCACCAAGGGGCCGAAGCCCGTGTTGATGCCGTAGATCACCTTGTCCCGTGCGAACTCCTGCAGGAAGGCGTAGGACCGGTCGGCCGCGTCCAGGTCCTCCGCCGAGGGACGCAGGGTGCCTTCGCCCATCGCGATCACCACGAAGGACTCAAGGTCAAGGTCACGCACAGTGCGGGGGCGGATGTCCACGGTCACGGGCAAGGGTTGGGAAAAGGCGGGCAAAGTTAACCTACCGGTCTAATTTCGCCGGGTCCGTGGCGACCGCGTGACGAACGAGCATGGGAGCAGGGTTCAGCGCGTTGTACCGGATGCTCAGCACCAGACGATGGTCGCTGGCGGTCCTGATGGTCGGCTGGGCCGCGTTCGTGGGGGTTTCCATCCCACGCCTCCGGTTGGTGAACGACCTCTTCCAAGCCCTGCCGAACGACCCTGGTGTGGAGCGGTTCCGGGACTTGTTGGCAGCCGGCCCGGGTGCCGACCGCCTGATGGTCGGGTTCACTGCGGCATCGGGCGTTCCGCCGGACAGCGCCATGGCCGCCTCCGACCGCTTTGTACGGACCGTGCGTTCCGGAGCCGGTGCCGACCTCGTCATGCAGGTCGACAACACACCCGACCCGCAATGGTTCGATGCTGCGGTGGACGTGGCCCTGCGCGATCTGCCCGTCTTCGCCGATACCGCCGCACTATCCCGCCTACTGGCCCTCGATGACCACGGTCTGGACAGCTTGATGGGCGTGGTACGCGCCCGCCTGCTGGGACCTGGAGGCCTGGTGCAGGAGCCGTTGATCCTGGGCGATCCGGCCCTTCTGCTGGGCGGCCACCTGCAAGCGCTGCGCGCCCGCTCGGACCTGGGCGGGGTGGACGGTTCCGCTGGTGTGCTCCTGGACCGGAGCGGCACGACCGCTGTGGTGCTCATGCGTCCGCGGCACGACCTGCCCGATACCGCGTTGGACCGCTTGGTGGACGTGGTGCGCCTCCGGATGGCCGAGGCCTGTGGAACCGGTGTCCAGGCCGAGGTCTTCGGCCCTGCGGCGATCGCCCGGGCCAACAACCTGCGTGTGGCCGCCGATACGCGCCGCACCACGGTCATTTCCGTGGCGCTCTTCCTGCTGCTCCTGCTGCTCCACTACCGGAAATGGAGCATGCCGGTGCTCGTCCTGCTGCCCGCCGCGTTCGGCCTGCTGAACGCGTTGAGCATCCTGGCCTGGGTGGCGCCCACCCTCTCGTCCATCGCGCTCGGCGTTTCGGCCACCTTGTTGGGCATCGCCCTGGACTATGCGCTGCACCACTTCACCCACCTGCGCCACAGCCGCGATGTGGAGCGTACGGTGCGCGACGTGGCCGGGCCGCTGCTGCTGGGATGCTTCACCACCATCCTGGCCTTCATGGCCCTGCGCACCCTGGACGCTCCGTTGCTCCGCGATCTCGGCCTGATGGCGGCGCTCATGCTGGGCTCCGCCGCGCTGTTCACCCTGGTGGTACTGCCCCATGTTCCCGTCCGATGGCCAGCCCCCCCATCGGACTCAGCCAGACCCCGGGCCGCTCCTGGCTGGCGGCGGCGCGTGGAGGCCTGGAGCCCGCTCGCGGTCCTGGTGATCACCCTCGCCCTCTGGCCTTTCGTGGACCGCGTGCGCTTCGAGGACGATCCGGAGCGGCTGAGCTACATGCCGGGCACCATGCGCGAGCTGCGGGAGCGCCTGTTCGGCGCGGCCGGCGATCTGCGCACGGTGTTCATCGTCACCGAAGCGGAGGATGAGGAAGAGGCCCGGCGCGCCGCAACGGTCGCGGTACAGCGCCTGCGCACCGCCGCGCCACCGCCGTACGTCACGTTGGTCTCCCCCACGGACCTGCTTCCGGCGGACAGTGTGCGCCTGGCGTCCCGGTCGGCATGGGTGGCAGCGCTTCAGCGAACTGACACGGCGATGTTCAGGTCACGGTTCCTGGAAGCGGCCGATCGCGCCGGTTTCGTGGCCGAGGCCTTCGCACCGCTCCTGCGGTCCGTCGCAGGCGCGCCGCCGCTTCCGGTGGACAGTGCCACGAAGGCCCTGTTGGAGGAAGGCGCGGTGACGCGGCTGCCCGAAGGGCGTGTGCGCGTCGTCTCCCTTGCGCGGGTGAGCCCCGGCGATGAGGATCGCGTGGAGGCCCTGCTCGCCGGCACCACCAGCGAGGTGCTGCACCGCGGCCTGCTGGGTGACCGGCTCAAGGCCCTCGTGGGGGACGAGCTGCAGCGCATCCTCTGGCTCACCTCCTTGCTCGTGTTCGGGGTGCTGCTGATCACCTACGGGCGCATCGAGCTGGCCGTGATCACCTTCCTGCCCATGCTGCTGAGCTGGGTGTGGATCCTGGGCATCTGCGGGCTGTTCGACATCCCCTTCAACATGGTGAACGTGCTGGTGTGCACCTTCATCTTCGGCCTGGGCGATGACTACTGCCTGTTCACCAGCAGCGGCATCCTCAACCGCTACCGCGACGGCAGCGACGACCTGCCCGCCATCCGTACCGGCGTGGTGCTTTCCGTGGCCAGCACCGTGATCGGCACCGGTGTGCTGCTGTTCGCCGAACACCCTGCCCTGCGCAGCATCGCCCTCCTCAGCGTGGTGGGCATGCTCTGCATCCTCGTGATCTCCCTCACGGTGCAGCCGGTGCTGTTCCGATGGCTCATCACGGGCCGTGCGGCCAGAGGCCGGCTGCCCTTCACCCTGCGCTCCCTGCTGATCTCGCTCTTCGCGTTCGTTTATTTTCTGGCCGGCTGCCTCGTGCAGCTCGCGGTGCTGCCGCTCGTGGCCATCTCGCCCATCCCGCGGGAGACCAAACGCAGGGTCTTCGGCCGCTCGCTCATGGTCTTCACCCGCTCCCTGGTGTACGTGATGGCCAACGTGCGCAAGGACGTGCAGGACTTCCGCCCCGCGCTGCGCAACGGCCCCGCCATCCTCGTCGCCAACCACGCCTCCTTCGTGGACATCCTGGTGATGCTCATGGTGCATCCGCGCACCATCATGATGACCAACCGGTGGGTGTGGAACTCGCCCTTCTTCGGGGCCTTCGTGCGCTTCACAGGCTTCGTGCGCAGCGAGGACGACATCGCCACCAACACCGGCCGGGTGCGCGATGCGGTGCAGCGCGGCTGGAGCCTGGTGGTGTTCCCCGAGGGCACCCGCAGCCGCGACGGACGCATCGGCCGCTTCCACAAGGGCGCCTTCCACATGGCGCAGGAGCTGCGCCTGCCGGTGGTGCCCGTGCTGCTGCACGGCGTGGGCTATGCCATGGCCAAGAGCGACGCCATGCTGAAGGACACCACCATCACCATGCGCACGTTGCCGGCGATCGTGCCGGACGATCCGCGCTTTCCGCAGGAGCCGCTGAAGGACCGCACCAAGGCCATCGCCGCGTGGTTCAGAAAGGAGCACACCGCCCTGCGCGAGGCGCGGGAGACGCCGTCGTTCTTCCGCGGTCAGCTGGTGCGGGCCTTCACCTACAAGGGGCCCGTGCTGGAGTGGTACATCCGCATCAAGTCGCGCATCGATGCCCGCCTCGATGAGCGCATCCACGCCCTGCTGCCCCGCGCGGGCGACATCGTGGACCTGGGCTGCGGGTACGGGCCGCTCACCTATCTGCTTCATTGGAGCGCGCCGGAGCGCAAGCTGCTCGGCGTGGACCACGACGCGGACAAGGTGGCCGTGGCCGCGCACAGCCTGCTGCGTGGCGACAACCTGCGGTTCGAGCAGGCCGACCTCCTCACCTGGAGGCCGCCACCGGCCGATGCCTATGTGCTGAAGGATGTGCTGCATTACCTGCCGATGGCGCGCCAGGAGGAGCTGCTGCGGATCTGTGCGGAGGCCTTGCGCCCGGGCGGCGTCATCGTGGTGCGCGATGGCTTCACGGGCGATGCCCAACGCCACGCGCGCACCCGCTGGACCGAGCGCTTCTCCACCGGCCTGGGCTTCAACAAGACCGCAGCGCCGCTCACCTTCATGGGCCGGAAGGACCTGGAGCGCATGGCGGCCGCGCACGGCCTCCGCCTGGAGTGGGTGGACGAAGGCCGCATCACCTCCAACGCCCTGGCGGCCCTGCATAAGCCGGCATGAGCAGCGACCGCTCCTTCGACGTGCTGGTGATCGGCGCCGGGCTCGGCGGGCTGGAATGCGCCGTGATCCTCGCACGGGAAGGGCTGAGCGTGTGCGTGCTCGAACAGAACAGCCAGCTCGGCGGCAGCCTCCAGGTGTTCAGCCGGGACAAACGGCTCTTCGACACCGGGGTGCACTACCTCGGTGGCCTGCTGCCCGGCCAGAACCTGGACCGCTACTTCCGCTTCCTCGGCATCCGCGATGGACTGAAGCTGCACCGCATGGACGTGGACGGCTTCGACCGCATCACCTTCGGCGACGACCCCACGGAGCATCCGCTGGCCCAGGGGCATGCGCACTTCGTGGAGCGGCTGGTGCAGCAATTCCCGGGCGAACGAGAGGCCATCCAACGATTCAGCGATGACGTGCGCGCCACCTGCGAACGCTTCCCGCTCTACTACCTGCGCTACGCCGAGCACAACGAGTGGGAGGATCCGGCCCTGCAGGTGAACGCCCGCGACCACATCGCTTCGCTGACCCGCGACCCCCGGTTGCGCGCGGTGCTCGGTGCGCCCAATGTGCTGCACGCCGGCCGCGGCGACCGCACCCCGTTCTACATGCACGCCCTGGTGCTCAATACCTACATCGAGAGCGCCTGGCGTTGCGTGGACGGCGGGTCGCAACTGGCGAAACTGCTCGCCCGGGAGGCGCGTGCGCACGGCGCGGTGATCCTGCCCCGCAAGCGCGTCACCCGGTTGGACACGGATGCCACTGGCGTCAGCGCCGTGCACACGGCGGACGGCGATCGCTTCACGGCCCGGCGCGTGGTGGCCGACGTGCACCCGGCCACGGTGCTGGACATGATCACCGGCGACGGTGTGCGTCCCGCCTACCGCAACCGCGTGAAGGCGATGGACAACACCATCGGCACCTTCTGCGTGCATCTGGCGCTGCGGCCGGGTTCATTTCCCTACCACGACCACAACCACTACCACTTCGCCGATCACGACGTGTGGGCGCCCATGGACCCGGGCTCCGGCCGTCAGCGCGGCCAGTTCATGCTGTTCACCCCGCTCATGCACGGCGGCGACGGCACGGTGGACGCGGTGTCCATCATGACCTTCATGCCCTATGCGCAGGTGGCTCGATGGGCACGCACGCGCAACACCGTGGCCGAACCCGGCTCGCGTGATGACGACTATGAGGCGTTCAAGCAGCGCGCCGCAGAGGAGGTGCTGGAGCAGGTGCATCGGCGGTACCCCGTGTTGCGCGATGCCATCACCGGCCGCTGGACCACCACGCCGCTCACCTTCCGCGACTACATCGGCTGCCCGGACGGCACCACCTACGGCATCCAGAAGGAGGCCAGCGCACCGATGCGCACCTACCTCTCGCCCCGCACCAAGGTGCCCAACCTTTTCCTCACCGGGCAGAACATCAACCTGCACGGCATCCTGGGGGTCACCGTGAGCAGCGTGGTCACCTGCGCGGAGCTGGTGGGCAAGCGCTACCTGGTGGAGAGGATCCAGCGGGAGACCGGCGGAGGGGAGGTGCTGGTGAAGGGGTAGGAGGCTGTCTTCGCCGGAGGCTGCGGCGGGTCAGAAAGGAAGAAGGAACAAGGAGGAGGAACCAAGAAGAAAGATGGACGCCTGCGCCAGAGGGTTGGTCGAGGGAATGGGTTCTGTGCGAGTTGGGAGTCTGCTGCGTCGGAAGTCCAGGGAGTCGGGAGTCAGAAGAGTCTGTGGTGACCTGACGGAAGCGGTGGACAAGCACTCACGCAGAGGTGCAGAGGACGCAGAGCACCTCCGCATCTTCACTGCGAGGCGCTGTGATGGACCGGTGGGTGGAGCGCCGGCAGTCACCCGGAGATGGCCGAGGAACGTATCGCAAACCATATCGAGGGGCAGAGGACGCGGAGCATTTCCTGACCGTCACTGCGAGGCGCTGTGATGGACCGGTGGGTGGAGCGCCGTGGCAGTCTCCATGGAGTGGACCGGAACTCCACCGCCCCCACCGTGTGAAGCCCACGTGAAGTTTTCAACCAGTAGCACCAACCTGCCTACTGTCGGCTATATTCGACCTACCATGCCTGCTGTGAACACGCGCACACGTGGATGCGAACCGCACGGATCGCCATTTTCGGCGTGGGTCGCAAGCGCGCGGCCGGAGCCGAAAGCTGGCGGCTGGAGACTGGTGGCTGGTGGCTGGTGGCTGGTGGCCGACACGCCGACACGCCGACACGCCGACACGCCGACACGCCGACACGCCGACA
>CALMPI010000049.1 GCA_937872175.1 uncultured Flavobacteriales bacterium
CCGGCCGGCCCGCTCGCAAAAGCCGCCGCACGCCGAAGACTTGCGCGATTTTGGGCGATTAGGGGCTAGCGGGGGCTATGGGTATTGAAAAGAGTAAGCAGGAAGAATGGGTAGTAAGCGAGAAGGAGTACTATAATGACGATAAGCGCCCCATTCCATCTTCTTTGCTTGACTGATTCAACAACAGTTTTCTGTAAGGAATAGAACTGGCCATTGTACCGTCGATTATTGAAGACATACAAGCCAACCAGAAATGCACCCCAAATGGATATAGCAAGAGGCACCTGTTGAGCAAGTGACGATCGATCGAGAAAATAAAATAGTGTTACGCAGATATTCAAGGTCATAAACCCTTGTATCGCAACAACGGTCCAAACTGCTCTATCTGCGCGAATTCCGTCTCGCTTGAAGAAGAATTCGGCCGCACGAACGAAGACATAATCAAACATTCTCAGCATTGCCTTAGTCGTCTATCCACTCACCCAAGCGGTCAGTTAGACTCTTTCCAAAGTAAAGCGAGAACCCAAGATCAACAGCGCCATAGGCCCATCCGTATGGCGTAAACGTTGTGACTAGGCCCACCGACGTTTTTGCAAAATCACCAAGCGTGTAGTTGCCGTCCGCAATGGACTGGATGGTCGTTACACCGGCGCCAAATATCCCAAATCCACGACCGATAGTCTTGGCAACGTTTGATGCTGATGTTAGTTGAATTTTTGTAGCTCTCGTTAATGTGGTATTGCTAACGGATGTCAAACGTCCGGTAGACTTTGCCGCACCATACCTGAACTGCGTGTTTGCCGCGCTGTGCCGCAAAGAATGCTGGGTAACAGTCATCATTAGCCTGCCAGCATTGGCAAAATCTCCTACTACTTTAAATGCCGCATTCACTTTCGGGCCAAGAGAAGGGACTTCGTACGAAAGGGCGTAGTTCGGTCTGCCTTGTGACAAGGTTGGGCCTCGAAGACTACTACTGCGAGGCTTAGGATGAAGCAAACCACCAGAGTTCGCAGAAGGCTGTATCGATGGGGATGTGGAGCCTAAACCACCGTTAGGCTCTGGGGTAGGTCCATTGAAGCTCCTGGATGTAGTGCCGTCAGGGAACGTATGCATGGTGCCCTCCGTCCAGCCCTCGCCGCCATCAGGAAGGCCCCATTTGGGATCTTCCGCTTCAGCCTTGTCCGGGGTCGTTGCCGCTTCAAGCCCTTCAAGCTCTACCATGTCGAGCACGCGGTTCTCGCTGAAGGCATAAGGAGAGTTCCAGGGGAAGTAGAATGCCAGCGGATCGATGCTCAGGAACCTTCCGATCCTCGGGTCATGGATCCGGTACTCGAACGCGTAGCTCGTCCCCACGCCGCCGTTGATCTCATCGTCGTGCTCTTGCCCTTGGAACAAGTGCCTGTAGGATCCGCTGCTGTAATTCCTTCCGGGCATCAGGCTCCCAAATGGTTCATACCCCTGCGCGCTGATCACCTCCGCCTCGTGCGGGGCGCCGTCGCCGGGCAGCAAGCGGCCCGTCACCACCGTGCCCACGTTGCCCAGGTGGTCGGTGAGCTCGTAGCGCAGCAAGGCATCGAACACCGGGATCACCTGCGGCATGGGCACCAGCTGCGTGGCCGGGTACAGGTCCACCTTGCCGGCGTAGAGGCCCACCCGGCTGCTGCCGTAGATCGGCCGCTCCTGCAGGCGGAAGGCCCCGTTGGGGTGCAGGCGGTAGGTGGCCATCACATTGCCTTGGGCATCCCGAATGTAGTGTTCTCTGTAGGTGCCCGGGGCGCCAATTACCGTGCCCACCTGCTTGCTGATGCGCTGCCCGCTGGCCCCGTAGGCGAACTCCAGGTCGGGGCCCTGGCCCGCGGCGTGGTCCACCGCGCGCACCTTTCCCGCCACCGTCCACGCGATGGCGTCGATGTGCGCCGCCGCGTCCTGGGTCAGGTTGCCCAGCTCGTCGTAGTGGTAGTTGTAGGCCGCCTCGATGTTCTGGTCCTGCGGGTTGAAGCCCGAGGGACCCGTGTAGGTCAGGTCCACGGCCTGCTCCCCGGGGCCGGCGTTCACCAGCGCGTTGGTCGGGTCGGCCAGGTCGTCCACCTGGTACAGGCGGTTGCGCAGCAGCTTGGCCCCGGTGGCTTCCTTGTAGCCGTACGCCAGCGCGTCGTAGGGCGCTCCGGCCTGGTCCCAGCGGTCGGCCGTGCGGATGTTGCCGTTGGCGTCGTAGGTGTAGCTGCTGCGGTACTTCTCGGCATCCGCCCCGGTGGGCGTGGGCAGCGTGGTCCAGTCGTTCGTCGCATCGTCAAGCCCGGCGCGGGTGCGCCTCTGGCGGAGGCGGTCGTGAGGTCCGTTCCCCACCACTTGCTCACCACCCTCCGCCACCTGCGCAACGCCGCATGGGAAGCGGTCCGCGGCGGTGAACGTTTGTGCCGTCATCAACGACGAACCCACACCAACCACCACCCGACCATGAACACCGCCATCACCCTCCGCAGCCTCATCGCCCTCACCCTCTGCGCCACGCTGGCCAGCTGCACCAAGGAGGAGCCCCTGCAGCCCAACCGCCCCGCGGGCGCCGCACCCACCGCGCTGATGAACGAGGCCCAGGGCCTGGGCGCCGAACTGACCGCCGCGAACACCGGCCTCACCAGCACGGACGTGGCCGTGAGCAACGACACGCCGGTGAGCAGCAGCCTGCCGAACGTGGCGCAGCAACAGGTGCCCGGCCTCTCGACGGAACAAGGCGGCACCGGAGGGACCGGGCCCGGCGACCCGCTGGAAGATCCCGTGCGCCTGCACGGCGAGCAGGACCTGCCCGTGGAGTGATCCACGCCGCGTCCACACCCGAAGGGCCGCCCGGTGCGGCCCTTCGTCGTTGACACGGCCGCCACCCGGTCCACCGCGGAACCCCATGCGTGTGCACTGCGCCTTCGCGAAGCGAGGTCCGCGTCCATCCGGGGTTGGTCACCCCAGCGCCGATCACGCACCGCCCCTCCCCTACTTTCGACCCGTGGACACGCCCGCTGCCCCGGTGGACCGGGAGGTGCTGCTGCGCTTTCTGGCGCGGCTGGGTCAGGCGGAGCTGGCGGCCGGCAACGCGGCGCCCTTCGTGGAGCGCGACCTGGGGCTGATCGCCCGCGCCCATGGCGTGCAGGGCTTCACGGCCTTCGTGCTGCCCACGGTGCTCTTCCTGGAGCTGGACGAGGGCGGCCAGCACAAGGTGGACCTGGCCACGGGGCCCTACCGCATCGGCACGCTGCGCTTCGACCAGATCGAGGAGGTGCTGGTGATCGCCCGCGAGGCGCGTCAGCTGGTGATCGGCCCGGCGGCCGGGTTGGAGCGCCTGGAGGCGGTGTGGCGTTGGCCGCACAAATACGGCGCCTGGGGCACCATCGGCGGCTACCTGCTCACCAGCCTGGGCGTGGCCGTGCTGCTGCGCCCCACCCTGCACGGCCTGGCGCTGAGCACCGTGTTGGCCCTGGCCTGCGCCCTGCTGATGCACGCGGTGCGCAAGCGGCCCGCCTGGGCCGTGGTGGCCCCCGTGGTGGCCTCCTTCGCCCTGAGCGCTGTGGTGGCCTATGCCCTGCACCTGGGCGTTCCGGAGCGCGCCACCAACCTGCTGATCCCACCGCTGATCACCTTCCTGCCCGGGCTCACCCTCACGGTGGCCGTGATCGAGCTGGCCTACAGCCACAGCATCAGCGGGGCCAGCCGCCTGGTGGCCGGCTTCGCGCAGCTGGTGCTGCTGGCCTTCGGGGTGCTGGGCGGCATCGGCCTGTTCGAGCATCCCACGGACCCGGTGGACCTGCCGGCGTGGCCCGGACGCATCAACGCGGCGCTGCCCTGGCTGGGGGTGCTGCTCTTCGCCGTGGGCCTGCACGTGCATCAGAGCAGCAAGCGCCGCTCCTTCGGGTGGATGCTGGTGACGGCGGTGGCCGCCTACGCCGCGCAGTCCATCAGCGGGCAGTTGATCGACGGGGCCAGCACGGCCTTCTTCGGCGCGGCGGCCATGACCATCACGGCGCTGGTGATCGAGTTCCGCTTCGCCGGCCCACCGGCCATCGTCACCCTGCTGCCCGCGTTCTGGCTGCTGGCCCCGGGCAGCTTCGGCCTGCGCAGCGTCACCGGCCTGGCCACCGGCGCCGGGGCGGTCACCGATGTGTTCACCCTCCTCTTCGCCATGACCGGCATCGCCATGGGCAGCCTCATCGGCGCCTTCGTGTACAGCGTGGCCCTGCATCCGCGCCGCATCACCTGGTGGCGCATGGACAACCCCTGAGGCTGTTGCGCGGCGGGTTACCTTCGGGGATCCATTCCATCCCCATGCGCACCTTGATCGGGCTGGCCCCGCTGCTGCTCAGCGGCGCCTTGGCGGCCCAGACCTTCACCCTCAGCAGCACCGATGTGGGCGGCCAGGCCACCGACCAGCAGGTGTACAACGGCTTCGGCTGCACCGGGAAGAACCAGAGCCCGCAGCTGAGCTGGACGAACGCTCCGGCCGGCACCAAGAGCTTCGCCGTAACGATGTACGACCCCGATGCGCCCACCGGCAGCGGGTGGTGGCACTGGGTGGTCTTCGACCTGCCCGCCGGCACCACCGGCCTGCCCACCGGCGCCGGCACCCCGGGGATGCCCGGCATGCCCGAGGTGGCCGTGCAGAGCCGCACCGACTTCGGGGGCCAGGGCTACGGGGGCCCGTGTCCGCCCGTGGGCCATGGTGCCCACCGGTACGTGGTGACGGTGCATGCCCTCGGGGTGGAGAAGCTGGGGCTCGATGCCCAGGCCAGTCCCGCCCTCGTGGGCTACACGCTGAACGCGAACACCCTGGCCAAGGCCAGCCTTCTCTTTTACCACAGCCGTTGATCCACCGGCTAGCCCCCCCCTCCTTGGCATCCCGGTCCGGTCGCGGACTTGGCCGGAGGCGTCCTGGTTTTCCACGATCGTTCCACGTGGAACACACCGGGTTTTCCACGATCGCCGCATGAGCACCCTGGGCCCCTACGACGTGGTGGTGGTGGGCGGCGGCCACGCCGGTTGCGAGGCCGCTGCGGCGGCGGCCAATCTGGGCTCGCGCGTGCTGCTGGTGACCATGAACATGGGCGTGATCGGGCAGATGAGCTGCAACCCCGCCATGGGCGGTGTGGCCAAGGGCCAGATCGTCCGCGAGGTCGACGCGCTGGGGGGCTACAGCGGCCTGGTGAGCGACCGCAGCGCCGTGCAGTTCCGTATGCTCAACCGCAGCAAGGGCCCCGCCATGTGGAGCCCCCGCACCCAGAACGACCGCAACCTCTTCGCCGCCGAATGGCGCCGCCTGCTGGAGCAAACCCCGAACGTGCACTTCTGGCAGGACAGCGTGGTGCGCATCGAGGTGACGGACGGGCGCGTCGCAGGGGTGGTCACCGGCCTGGGCATGCGCATCGCCTGCCGCGCCGTGGTGCTCACCAGTGGCACCTTCATGAACGGGGTGATGCACATCGGCGAGCGCCAGATCGGGGGTGGCCGGGCCGGCGAGAAGGCCAGCCACGGCATCACCGAGCAGCTGGTGGAACTCGGCTTCGAGGCCGGGCGGATGAAGACCGGCACCCCGCCCCGGGTGGACGGCCGCAGCATCGACCACAGCGTGATGGAGGAGCAGCCAGGGGATGAACAGCCCGGGAAGTTCAGCTACTCCTCCACCACGGCACCCCTCGCCCGCCAGCTGAGCTGCTGGATGACCTACACCAGCCCCGAGGTGCACGACATCCTGCGCACCGGCTTCGACCGCAGCCCGATGTTCAACGGCCGGATCCGGGGCATCGGCCCGCGCTACTGCCCCAGCATCGAGGACAAGATCGACCGCTTCGCCGACAAGGACCGGCACCAGATCTTCGTGGAGCCCGAAGGCTGGGACACGGTGGAGACCTACATCAACGGCTTCAGCACCAGCCTGCCCGAGGAGGTGCAGCTGGCAGCCCTGCGCAAGATCCCCGGCTTCGCAAATGCCCGCATGTTCCGTCCAGGCTACGCGGTCGAGTACGACTACTTCCCCCCCACCCAACTGCGTCACACGCTGGAAACGAAACTGGTGGACGGGCTCTATTTCGCCGGGCAGATCAATGGCACCACCGGCTACGAGGAGGCGGCCTGCCAGGGCCTGATGGCGGGGATCAACGCCCACCTGAAGCTGCAGGAGAAGGACCCCTTCGTGCTGGGCCGGGACGAGGCCTACATCGGGGTGTTGGTGGACGACCTGATCACCAAGGGCACCGAAGAGCCCTACCGCATGTTCACCAGCCGGGCCGAGTTCCGGATCCTGCTGCGGCAGGACAACGCGGACCTTCGGTTGACCCCGCGCAGCCATGCCCTTGGGCTGGCCGACGACGAACGCCTGCGCCGGGTGGAGCGCAAGCAACGGCTCAGCCAGGCCTTGGTGGACGCGCTCAAGGCGGAAAGCCCGGCCGCAGAGGTCTCGAATGCGGTGATCGTTCCACGTGGAACCACCCCCGTGAAACAGCGCACCCGGCTCTTCGACCTGCTCACCCGACCGCAGCTCGGCTACGCCGATCTGGAGCCCCTGTTCGAGCGGCGGGAGACCTGGCGCGCGGAGGCCGGCGACCTCGCGGAAGAGGCCATCGAGCAGGTGGAGATCCAGGTGAAGTACGAGGGCTACCTGGAGCGGGAGCGTGATCTGGCATCGCGCATGGGCCGCCTGGACCATGTGCCCCTGGATGTGGACCTCGACTACTTGAAGCTGACCTCCCTGAGCATGGAGGCGCGGCAGAAGCTCGATCGGGTGCGCCCCACCACCCTGGGCCAAGCGAGCCGGATCAGCGGGGTCTCCCCCGCCGACATCAGTGTTCTGCTCGTGTACATGGGCCGTTGACCGATCGATCGTTCCACGTGGAACAGTACACCACCGAAACCCTGGACCGCTGCCCCCTCTGTGGGGCCGATGGCCCCCGTCCCTCCGTGCAGGTCGAGGATCACTCCATCTCGCACGAGCGCTTCCAGTTGATGGACTGCGGCACCTGTGGGTTCCGCTTCACCAATCCGCGACCCGGTCCACAGGCCATCGGCCGTTATTACGAGAGCGACGACTACATCAGCCACAGCAACACCCGCAGGACCCTGTCCGACCGCCTGTACCAGCTGGCCCGTCGCTGGGCCCTGAAGCGCAAACACGCCCTCGTCGCCGCCCACCGCACCAACGGCCGGGTGTTGGATGTGGGGTGCGGTACCGGCGAATTCCTCGGTCACCTCAAGCAGAAGGGCTACCTCGTCACCGGCGTGGAACCCGCCCTGAAGGCCCGCGAACAGGCCATCGCCCACCACGCCATCCCTGTCCTGCCCAACCTGGACCAGGTACCAGGCCGGGAGCAGTTCAATGTGGTCACCCTGTGGCATGTGTTGGAGCACCTGCCCGACCTGCGCGGTACGTTGAAACGGCTCTATGCCCTCACCGCCGATGACGGCCTGTTGGTGATCGCCGTGCCCGATCGCGAAAGCTGGGATGCGCAGCACTACGGGAGCGTCTGGGCGGCCTACGATGTGCCCCGCCACTTCTCCCACTTCCGGCGTTCGGATATCCACCGCCTGGCAACAGAACATGGCTTCGAGCCCATCGCGGTGCGGCCTATGTGGCTGGACGCCCCCTACATCGCCCTGCTGAGCGAACGGTACCGCGGCCACGGTCCGCTGATGGCGCTCTTGCGCGGTGTGCTGTTCGGAACCTGGTCCAACCTCATGAGCGCCGTCTCCGACCGACCCACCTCGAGCTCCTTGTACCTCTTTCGGAAGGCGGCCGTCTGAGAAGGGCGTTTTTCTGCGCTCTGCCGCACCGGAGGCCCTTGGGCAGTAGTGCACCTGTCCCGAGTGACTGATCGGCGATCCTGGCGCGATCGGCGAGGTCAGCGGTCCCGCCACCTAATGCGCTGATAGCCAAGCTATTATGCGAACACCGACCGGGTGCCACGGGTGGAGCCCTGGTTCCGGTGACCGAACGCACCGGAAGCCCCTCTCCCGGGGATCTACCTTTGCGGCCCTTTTCCACGACCATGAGCACCATGACCCTGCCCACCCACCGGATCGGAGACCTGCTTCGCTCCCTCGGCGTCCACGACCAGAACCCCGGCGTGTCCACCGGAACCATGTGGCTGCCGGGCCACGGCGAGGTGCTGGAGAGCCATAGCCCGGTGGATGGCGCATTGATCGGAACGGTGCGAGGAACCACCCGGGCGGAATACGATGAGGTGGTGGCCACGGCGCAGAAGGCCTTCGCCGAATGGCGGGCCTGGCCCGCGCCCAAGCGGGGCGAAGTGGTGCGCCAGCTGGGCGAGGAGCTCCGGAAGCACAAGGCCGAACTGGGCAAGCTGGTGAGCTACGAGATGGGCAAGAGCTACCAGGAGGGTCTGGGCGAGGTGCAGGAGATGATCGACATCTGCGACTTTGCGGTGGGCCTGAGCCGCCAGTTGCACGGCCTCACCATGCACAGCGAACGCCCGGATCACCGCATGTACGAGCAGTGGCACCCGGTGGGCCTGGTGGGCATCATCACGGCCTTCAACTTCCCGGTGGCCGTGTGGAGCTGGAACACCGCCCTGGCCTGGGTCTGCGGCGATGTCACCCTGTGGAAGCCCAGCGAGAAGGCGCCCCTGTGCAGCATCGCCTGCCAGCACATCACCGCCGAGGTGTTCAAGCGCAACGGTGTGCCCGAGGGCGTGAGCAGCATCATCAACGGCGGCCGCGAGGTGGGCGAATGGATGAGCCACGACACCCGCATCCCGCTGGTGAGCGCCACCGGCAGCACCCGCATGGGCAAGGCCGTGGGTGCCGCGGTGGGTGAGCGCCTGGGTCGCTCGCTGCTCGAGCTCGGTGGCAACAACGCCATCATCATCAGCGACAAGGCCGACCTCGACATGTCCCTCATCGGCTGCGTGTTCGGCGCGGTGGGCACGGCCGGGCAGCGGTGCACCAGCACGCGCCGCCTCATCATCCACGAGGCGGTGTACGACACCTTCAAGCAGAAGCTGGTGAAGGCCTACGCCCAGTTGCGCATCGGTGATCCACTGGACGAGCGCAACCACGTGGGCCCGCTGATCGACACGGCCGCGGTGAACATGTACCTGAAGGCCCTGGAGGCCGCAAAGGCCCAGGGCGGCAAGCTGGCCGTGGAGGGTGGCGTGCTGAGCGGCGCCGGCCACGAGAGCGGCTGCTACGTGAAACCCGCCGTGGTGGAGGCCACGCCGGACATGGCCATCGTGCAGGAGGAGACCTTCGCGCCCATCCTGTACCTGCTGAAGTACAGCGGTGACCTCCACGAGGCCATCGCCATCCAGAACAACGTGAAGCAGGGCCTGAGCAGCGCCATCATGACGCTGGACCTGCGCGAGGCCGAGCGCTTCCTGAGCGCGGCCGGCAGCGACTGCGGCATCGCCAACGTGAACATCGGCACCAGCGGCGCGGAGATCGGAGGGGCCTTCGGCGGCGAAAAGGAGACCGGCGGCGGCCGCGAGAGCGGCAGCGACGCCTGGAAGGCCTACATGCGCCGCCAGACCAACACCATCAACTACGGCACCAAATTGCCGCTGGCGCAGGGCATCACCTTCGACCTGTAGGTTTCCCCGACGCCGAAGCAAGCGTCCATCGCGGGTCCGCGCAGGCTTCTAGCTTTGCCGGCCTTTCCATGGCCCTGCGCGTCGCCCTTTTTCTTTTCATCGTCGCCTGCGGATGGGGCGGCTGCGCACCGAAGACCGCGGACGGACCCGCCACCCCGCGCCCCGGACCCTGGCGCATGGCGCTCGACCTCAACGGGGAGGAGCTGCCCTTCCTGTTCGACCTGGAACACGACAGCACCTGGCACATGGTGGTGCACAACGGCGAGGAGCGCATCGCCGTGGATGACATCGCCCTGCATGGTGACTCCATCCGCGTGCGGATGCCCCTGTTCGACTCGGAGTTCCGCGGCCGCGTGCTGAACGACAGCACCCTCACCGGCCACTGGCACAACTACCTCAAGGGTCCCGACTACCGCATCGCCTTCACGGCGTCCGCCGGCATCGCCCGGCGGTTCGCGCAGACCCGCGGCGCGCTCGGCGACCTCTCCGGCCAATGGCGCACCCACTTCAGCCATGGCACCCCGGAGGCCTACGATGCCCTGGGCCTGTTCACCCAACGGGACGGGCAGCTCACGGGCACCTTCGGCACGGAGACGGGCGACTACCGCTTCCTGGAAGGCGTGGTGGACGGGGATTCGCTGAAGCTCTCGTGCTTCGACGGCTCGCACGCCTTCCTGTTCAAGGCGCAGATGCGGCACGACAGCCTCATCGGCCGCTACTGGAGCGGCACCCACTGGCAGGAACCCTGGGTGGCCGTGCGCGACCCGCTTTTCCACCTGCGCGACCCCGATTCGCTCACCTTCCTGAAGGAGGGGCACGACATGGTGGACTTCCGCTTCCCGGGGATCGACGGCGGCACGGTAAGCCCCAAGGACGCGCGTTTCGCCGGCAAGGTGTTGATGGTGCAGGTGATGGGCAGCTGGTGCCCCAACTGCGTGGACGAGACCCTGCTGCTGGATGAGCTGTACGCGAAGCACAACGCCAACGGGCTGGAGGTGATCGCCATCGCCTTCGAGAAGTACGAGGATGAGGCCCGCTCCATCGCGGCATTGAAGCACTTCCGCGACCGCCTGCAGGTGAAATACCCCATCGTGTACGCCGGCAACGCCAACAAGGAGGTGGCCAGCGCCAAGCTGCCCTTCCTGGACCACGTGATGAGCTACCCGACCTGCATCTTCATCGACCGGCAGGGCAAGGTGCGCCGCATCCGCACGGGCTTCTACGGGCCGGGCACCGGCGAGCACTACACGCACTACAAGCGCAACCTCGAGCGCTTCCTGCAGGACCTGCTGGCCGAGCCGGCGCAGGCCTCCTAGCAGGGCCTACTTGCCGCCTTCCGGGCGGTCCACCACGATCCGTTCGGGCCGGTTGGCCAACAGCCATGCCGTGTGGAACACCAAGCGGGTGCGCTGCTCCAGCAGGTCGGGCAGGATCTTGTCCACCTCGTCGCCGGGGCCATGGTAGTCCTCGTGCACACCGCTGAAATAGAAGATGGCCGGCACCCCGTTGCGCGTGAAGTTGTAGTGGTCGCTGCGGTAGTAGTACTTGTTGGGGTCGTCCGGCGCATTGAAGGTGTAGTCGAGCTCCAATCCGGTGTAGGTGCGGTTGGCCTGCTCGTTGAGCGCATGCAGCTCGGTGCTCATCCGGTCGCTGCCGATCACATACACGTACGGTGCGCTGGTGGCGTGGGCACTGTCCCGGCGTCCGATCATGTCGATGTTGAGGTCGGCCACCGTGCGGTCCAGGGGGAAGACCGGATGCTCACTGTAGTACTGCGAACCCAGCAGGCCCTTCTCCTCGGCGCTCACCGGCATGAAGAGCACGCTGCGGCGCGGGCCCTGACCGTCGGCCTTCGCCCGCGCGAACGCCTCGGCCATTTCCAACAGCGCCACCGTGCCGCTGCCATCATCATCCGCCCCGTTGTACACCTCGCTGCCGTCCTTGCCGATGTGGTCGTAATGCGCGGTCACCACCACCAGTTCGTCCTTGAGGTCGCCGCCCTCCACGTAGGCCAGCACGTTCTCGCTGATCAGCTCGCTGCGCAGCGGCGTGGCGCTCAGCACCAGGTCCGGTGCGAACGGAACGGTGACCGGGCGTTTCCGGGCGCGTTTCACCAGGCGGGCCTGTGTCCATCCGGCACCGGCCAGCAGCGCATCGCGCAGGTCGGGCCCCGCCAGGATCACCTGCAAAGCACCCGCCCGCTCCGGCCGCTTTGCCCCGCGCGCGTCCCGATCGCCCGCCAGCCGCATGCGCGCACTGGACAGGTGGTGCTGGTAGGTGCTGCGCAGCTCCCCGTATGTCGGTGTGGCGTAGAACAGCACCGCGGCTCCGGCCTGTTCCGCCGCGGTGGTCCATGCGCTCATGGTGGACAGTGGGGAGGTTCCTGTCGGGGCGCGCTCCACCACCAGCAGGGCCATGCCTTTGAGGTCGCGGCCGCGCAGCACGGTATCGGGCCGCATCCCGGCGGGAGCGCACACCACCAGCGCCTGTTCCACCCGCAGGTCCTGTTCCAACCGCTCATTGAAGTAGAACATCCCCTCCAGGTAGCGGTACGGCTTGCCGGACACCTTCACCACGATGCCCCCGGGGCGCCGCACCTCCAGCACGAAGGGCTGGAAATAGCCCTGCGTGATGCCGCGTTCGGCCCCGCCGGGCACCTCCGGGATCCCAAAGGCCTGGAACTGCTCGCGCAGGTACTCCGCGGCCATCTTCTGCCCGCGCTGGCCGGCCTCGCGACCCTCATAGGCATCGCTGGCCAGGATGCCCAGGTGCCGCATGAGGTCGGCCGTGGTGATGGTGGACGCATACCGCAGGGCCGTGCTGTCCACCTGGGCCGGGACCTCTCCCAGCACCACGAGCAGCACGACGATCAACGTACCGAAGCGGCCCTTCATGCCTGTTCGATCTTCTCCACCCGCACCTGATGGCGGCCTCCTTCGAAACGGGCATCAAGGAAGGCATCCACCACGGCAAGGGCCTGTTCCACGCTGATGAACCGTGCCGGAAGGGCCAGCACGTTCGCGTCGTTGTGCTCACGCGCCAGCCGGCCCAGCTCGGGCAGCCAGGCCAGGGCCGCCCGCACCCCGCGGTGCTTGTTGGCGGTGATGGCCACGCCGTTGCCGCTGCCGCAGATGAGGATGCCGAGCTCGGCCTGGTTCGCGGCCACGGCGCCCGCCACCGCATGGGCATGGTCCGGATAGTCCACGCTCTCGCGCACATGGGTGCCCTTGTCGGTCACCTCCACCCCACGAGCCCGCAGGTGTTCCTTCACGGCGTGCTTCAGGTCCAAACCCGCATGATCACTGCCCACGGCGATGTGTTGTGCCATGCCTCAAAGATACCCCGGCCCCGTTGTCCACGATCCGATCGTCGATCACGGTCGATCCCTGTGGATGATCGATCAACAACTTTTCCGCCCTGCGAGTTGTCCACCGTGCCATACGCCAGGGGATCGTCAACAGCAAGCCGATCTTCTACCGGGTTGTGCACCGGGGATCCCACCGCCCAAGGGTCGGCATGGGCTTCCGGGTTTTCAACCGGCCCGTGGAACAGTGTTCGTCCACGATCGTGGATGACCGATGCCCGGTCCACGTCCACCGCGGGTCAGCGTTCTGCGCGTTATCCACAGGACGGCCCGCCGTGGTGAACTACTTTTGATAACCCGTTCGTGCAAGCGGGCGGCCCACCGATCATCCACCGTGTCCACAGCCCTTACTATATCATCTATTCTCTTTAAAGAAAGTATTCATGGGATACGTGCAGGGCATCGGATGATCGTGGTGGCCGCCGTCCTGTGCTGCACCTTTGTGGCGGCCGGTCAGGACGGTTTCACCCAGTACCGCCATCCCAATGGCACGGTGAGCAGCGAGGGCATGCTGGTGGACGGCAAGCCCGAGGGGATCTGGAAGACCTACTACGAGAACGGCGTGCTGCGGTCCGAAGGCGCACGCACCCGGTTCCAGCTCGACAGCCTGTGGAAGTTCTACGCCCCGGAAGGATGGCTCAGCTCCACGATCGAATACACCGATGGCCGCAAGAACGGGGCACAGCGCAAGTTCGATGCCTCGGGCGCACTGGTGAGCGAGGAGCGCTACGCAGCCGATGTGCGCGAGGGCAACAGCACCTACTACCACCCCAACGGTCAGGTGCACAAGGTGGTGCCCTTCGTGGCCGGCAAGGAGGAGGGGAGGGGGTATGAATACGCCGAGGACGGCCGGCTCGTGGCGCTGTTGAGCTACGGGGGCGGCATGCTCCGCAAGCGCGAGCCCATCAACCGGATCGATGCGGCCGGGCTCAAGCAGGGACCCTGGAAGGAGTTCCACGCCAACGGCAAGGTGAAGTGGGAGTGCACCTATGTGGACGACAAGCGGCAGGGCATCTACAAGGAGTATGATGCGGCCGGCAGTCTGAAGCAGATGGTGAAGTACGACCAGGACCAGGTGGACACCGGTTCGCGTGCGGCGATGACGCTGACCATCAAGAACACCTATCACCCCAACGGGCGGGTGGCCAGCATCGGCAGCTACAGCAAGCAAGGCACGCGGGAAGGGCTGTTCCGCGAGTACGATGAGCAGGGCCAGGTGCGCTCAGCGGCCATCTACACCGATGACCGCCTGATGCGGGAAGGACCGGTGGATGACCGTGGTGTGCCTCAGGGCCGCTGGACGGAGTATTACGTGACCGGGGAGAAGCGGGCGGAGGGTGAGTACAAGGACGGCAAGCGGGAAGGGGAGTGGACCTTTTTCCACCGGAGCGGCGCAGTGGAGCAGAAGGGACGCTACCAGGCGGGTCAGGCGCAGAACCTCTGGAAGTGGTTCTATGAGAGCGGCAAGCTGCACCGCGAGGAGAACTACCGCAAGGGCCGGGAGGACGGCGCTTCCGTGGAGCACGACGAAGAGGGCAACGTGATCACGCAGGGCGAGTACATCGATGGCAAGCGCGAGGGCAAATGGTTCTATCGCGTGGGCGACCACACCGAGGAGGGTGCCTATCAGGACGGGCTGAAGGAGGGGGAGTGGCGCCATACCTATGAGAACGGAAAGCGCAGTTTCGAGGGCTCCTTCGTGGGCGGCGAGCCCAACGGCAAGCATCGGTGGTGGTGGCCCAACGGGCAGTTGCGGCTGGAAGGCCGGTACGCCATGGGCCTGCAGCAGGGTGACTTCGAACACTGGTCGCCCGAAGGACAGCTGCTGATCACCATCCGCTACAAGGACGGCCAGGAGGTGAAGATCGATGGCACGCGCGTGCCGCCGCCGTTCGAGAGCGGTGGTGATGCCCCGTGATCCAGCGCAGCTGCGATCGCCGACCGCCTGTGTAAGTTCGACCCGATGAGCGGAACGGCCGACGCGGAAGGGTCACGCACCCAGGAGCTGGCCAAGGCCTATCTGGAGCTGCGCCGGCAGTACGAGGACCTGGTGGACCGCAACATGGCCGGCGTGTTCCGCACCACGCTGGACGGGCGTTTCCTGGAGTGCAACGCCTCCATGGCCCGCATCCTCGGGTATCCCGACCGGGACGCCTTGATGCAGGTGAACGCCCGGGTGCTCTACCTGAACGAGGAGGACCGCACGGAGTACCTGAAGGCGCTCGCCGAACGCGGGCACCTCATCAACCACACCATCCGCCTGCGCCATTTCAGCGGTCGCACGGTGCATGTGCTCGAGAACGTTTACCTGGACCGCTCCGAGGAGGGCATCACCACCATTGCGGGCACGCTGATCGACCGGTCGCCCCAGGTGCAGGCCGAACTGGAGCAGCAGGCGCTGCTGGAGAACTACCGCCGGCTCGTGGAGCATGCCCCGGAGGGGATCCTCATCGTGCAGGACGGCCTCGTGCGCTACGGCAATCCCACCGCCGACCTGCTGATGGGAGCGCCCAGCACCGGGACCGTTCTGGCCGATGCCGTGGAACCCACGCATCGGCCGGTGCTGGCCGCGTGCCTGGAGGAGGCCCGGCGAGAGGGTGAGGGCGCCCCCGTGGAGCTGGCCCTGCGGCGTGCCGACGGTTCCGGCGGGCGTGTGCTCCTCTCCGCCTCACGCACGTTCCATGAAGGTGCGCCCGCCGTGCAGGTGCACCTGCGCGATGCCGGGCGCATGCGGGCCTCCATGGAGGCCGGTCTGCGGGCCCAGATGGCCGAGGAGGTGAACCGTGTGCTGCGCCAGGAGATCATGGACCACCGCCGCACCCAGGAGGAACTGCGCCGGTCGAAGCGCTTCGCGCGCAGCCTGGTGGACAGCTCCCTGGACATGATCATCGCCGTCGATGAGGCCGGTCTGATCACTGAGTTCAATCCGGCGGCCATGGTGCGCTTCGGTTACGAGGCGGATGAGGTGCTGGGCCGTCCCGCCCGCATGCTCTATGCGCACGAGGAGGAGCACGCCCGCATCCAGGGGGAATTGAACGCACACGGGGCCTTCGCCGGCGAGGTGCACAACGTCGATCACAAGGGGGAGGTGTTCCTCACCTTCCTGGCCGCCTCCCGGTTGTACGACGAGCAGGGCTCGCTCCTGGGCAGCATGGGCGTGAGCCGCGACATCACCCACGCCAAGCGTGACCAGGAGGCGTTGCGGGCCAGCGAGGAGCGGTACCGCGACCTCTTCGAGAACGCGATGGACCTGATCCAAAGCGTGACGCCCGATGGTCGCTTCGAGTACGTGAACAGGGCCTGGCGCGACACGCTCGGCTACACGTCCGAAGAGGTCGCGCACATCACGGTGTGGGACGTGGTGCATCCCGATCACCGGGAGGCCTTTCGTGTTCAGCTCGAGGAGGCCTTCGCCGGCCAGCTTGGCGGCACCATCACCACGGTCCTGCTGGCCAAGGACGGCCGCAGCATCACCGTGGAGGGCAACCGCAACGTGCGCCGGGTGGACGGTCGTCCGGTGGCCACGCGCGGCATCTTCCGCGACGTCACCCGTGAGCATGAGGCCCGCGGGCTGGTGGTGAAGCAGGAGGCCACCTTGCGGGCCCTCTTCGAGAGCAGCGAGCACATGTTCTGGAGCGTGGATGAGCGCATCGCCCTCACGAGCTTCAACCAGGGCTATGCCCGGATGATCGAACGCCTGTACGGCACGCGTCCGGAGATCAACCGGGACGGGAACATCCCGCGCAAACGCTTCGCCAGCGAGACCTACCACGCGTTCTGGGAGGAGAAATACCGGGAGGCCTTCACGGGCCGCCCGCTGCGGTTCGAGACCGAGCTCACCGATGCCCGGGGCCGGTACGTGAGCAACGAGGTCTTCCTGAGCCCGGTGTTCAGCACGGATGGTCGGGTCCGTGAGGTCTTCGGCGTGGGCCACGAGATCACCGAACAGAAACGCGCCGAGCGCACCGTGCGGGAGCAGGCCGCGCGCCTGACGGCCATCTTCGAGAACAGCGCCAACATGATGGTGTGGACCCTGGACCAGGAGTTCCGCATCACCTCGTTGAACGACCATTTCCGCGACAGCAGCACGGAGGCCTTCGGCTACACCCCGCGGGTGGGCGATGCCTTCCTGGAGCACATGCTGGAGCGCGTGGCCCCGGCCGAACGCCGGTCCATCCGCACCCACTACGAGGCCGCCATGAAGGGCCGGCCCCGCCAGTTCGAGGTGGAGATGCACGACACCGACGGCCGCACCCGGTGGGTGGAGAACTTCCTGAACCCCATCCGCGTGGACGGGCGCGTGGCCGAGATCAGCTGCCTGGCCTACGGCATCACCGACAAGAAGGAGGCCGAACGCCAGCTGATCGAACGCCTGCGCGAGAACGAGGTGCTGCTCAAGGAAGTGCATCACCGCGTGAAGAACAACCTGCAGATCATCAGCAGCATCCTCAACCTGCAGACCGCCTATGTGGGGCACGACCAGCGCATGCTCGACCTGATCCGCGAGAGCCAGGACCGCATCCGCTCGATGAGCTTCATCCACGAGAGCCTGTACCAGAACAAGACCTTCAGCAGCGTCGACCTGTCGTCCTACATCGATCGCCTGGCCCGCAACCTGGTGCTGAGCTACAGCCTCAGCGGCAAAGTGGAGCTGCGCACCGACCTGGAGCGGGTGGAGCTCGTGCTGGACCAGGCCATCCCCTGCGGCCTCATCCTCAACGAGCTGATCAGCAACGCCCTCAAGCACGGCTATCCGGACGGCGAGGCGGGCATCATCAGCATCGCCCTGTCCTGCAAGGATGGGCGCGTCACCGTGGAGGTGGCCGACGATGGCATCGGCCTGCCCGAAGGGTTCGACATCGAGCGCGATGCCAATCTGGGCCTGCAACTGGTGGCCACCCTGAGCGATCAGCTCGATGCCCGCCTGGAACGGTACAGCGGCCCCGGGGTGCGGTATTTCCTTACTTTTGATCGCATCAAGTAGCCCGCGCACATGGCCCAGACCAATGTCCTGGTCGTTGAGGACGAGAGCATCGTGAGCAAGGACATTCAGCACAGCCTGAAGAAGCTGGGCTATAATGTCGTTGGCGCCGCGGCCACGGGCGAACAGGCCGTGAAGCTCGCCGTGGAGGCCCAGCCGGACATCATCCTCATGGACATCATGCTCAAGGGGGAGATGAACGGCATCGAGGCCGCCACGCAGATCCGCCAGGAGACCAACATCCCGGTGATCTTTCTGACGGCCTACGCCGATGAAAGCACGCTGAACAAGGCCAAGGTCACCCAGCCCTACGGCTACATCATCAAGCCCTTCAAGGAGATCGACATCCACACGTCGATCGAGATGGCGCTGTACAAGCACAAGAAGGAGGCCGAGGTGCTCAAGGAGCGCGACCTGTTGTTCAACCTGGTGGAGAGCCAGGGCAGCGCCAACGACCTGCTCTTCGTGAAGAGCAACAGCCGCCTGGTGAAGCTGCGCATCAGCGACATCTACTACATCGAGGCGCTGAAGGATTACGTGGTGATCAACACCCTCAACGCGCGCTACACGGTGCACAGCACCATGAAGGACATCGAGAGCAAGCTGCCCGAGAGCGAGTTCGCCCGGGTGCACCGGTCCTTCATCGTGCGCATCGACAAGATCGTGGCCATCGAGCAGCCCAACCTGATCCTGGAGAACGACAAGAAGGTGATCCCGATCGGGGGCAGCTACAAGGACGACCTTTCGCGGCGCCTCAAGCTCGTTTAGTGCGTCCTTTCGCTGGGGGCCTTGACCCACGCGCCTCGTCCAGCACAAGGTCCACCGTACGGCGGTCCATGTCCACCGCCTTGATGCGGACGGCCACCTCATCACCCAGCCTGAAGCGCCGGCCTGTGCGCTGTCCGGCCACCTGGTAGCGTTCGGCATCGAAGCGGTAGGCGTCGCCGGGCAGTTCGCGCAGGGGGATCATGCCCTCGCAGCGGTTGGCCTTCAGCTCCACGTACACGCCCCAGTTGGTGAGGCCGCTGATGGTGCCCTCGAACCGCTCGCCCACACGGGCCAGGAGGTACTCGGCCTGCTTGTAGCGGATGCTGGCCCGTTCGGCATCGGCCGCCCGCTTCTCCATGTTGCTGCTGTGCCGGCAGCTCACCTCCAGCGCCTCCTTGTCCAGGTGGCGCCCACCGCCCAGGTAGTGCGCCAGGGCCCGGTGCACCAGCAGGTCCGGGTACCGGCGGATGGGGCTGGTGAAGTGCGTGTAGTGCTCGAAGGCCAGGCCGTAGTGGCCGATGTTGTCGGTGCTGTAGATGGCCTTGGCCATGCTGCGGATGGCCACCTGCTTGATGATGTTCTCCTCTTCGCGACCCTTCACGGCCCGCAGCAACCGGTTGATCGCGTGGGGCAGGTCCTCGCCCTTGCCGATGCTGAGCTCGTGCCCGAAGCTGCGGGCCAGGGCGCGCAGCTGCTCCACCTTTTCGGTGTCGGGCAGGTCGTGGACCCGGTAGACGAAGGGCGGTACGCCGCCCTTGCGCTGCTTGCCCACCCAGGCGGCCACCCGCTTGTTGGCCAGCAGCATGAACTCCTCGATCAACCAGTTGGCCGGCCCCATCACCTTCTCGTACACCTCGATCGGCCGCCCCTTCTCGTCCAACCGGAACTTCACCTCGTTGCCGCCGATCTCCAGCGCACCGTTGGCGATCCGATCGGTGCGCAGCACCTGCGCCAGCCGATGCAGGGTGAGCACCTCGGGGCCGAATTCACCCGTGGCCCCGTCGATGATGGCCTGGGCCTCTGCATAGGCGAAGCGCCGCTGGCTGCGCATCACCGTGCGGCCGAACCACTCGGCCTTCACCCGGGCGCGATCGTCCAGCTCGAAGATGGCGCTGAAGCTCAGCTTGTCGGTGTGTGGGTTCAGGGAGCACAGGTCGTTGCTGAGCCGTTCGGGCAGCATGGGCACCACGCGGTCCACCAGGTACACGCTGGTGGCGCGGGCCGACCCCTCCAGGTCGATCACCGAGCCGGGGTGCACGTAGTGGCTCACGTCGGCGATGTGCACGCCCACCTCCCAATGGCCGTTGTCCAGTTGCCGAACGCTCAGGGCATCGTCCAGGTCCTTGGCATCCTCCGGATCGATGGTGAGGGTGGGGATGCTGCGGATGTCGCGGCGCCGTGCGATCTCCTCAGGCGTGCATCCATCGGCGATCGTGGAGGCCGCGGCGAGCACGCTTTCGGGGAATTCCAGCGGCAGGCCGAACTCCGCGAGGATCGCGTGCATCTCCACATGGTGCTCGCCGGCGCGGCCCAGCACGCGCACCACGCTGCCGCGCGGCAGGTCGCGCGCGTCCTTCCATTCGCCCAGGGCGATGATGGCCTTGTCGCCCTCGCGTGCGCCACCGGCCTCGTTGGCCGGGATCAGGAAGGGACGTTGCACGCGCTGGTCGTCGGCCACCAGCATCAGCCGGCCCTGGCGGATGTGCACCGTGCCCACGAACTCCGTCCGGCGTCGGCGCAGCACGTCCACCACCCGGCCTTCGGGTCGCTGGCCGCGTCCGCCGGTGAGCTTCACCCGCACGGTGTCGCCGTGCAGGGCGGTCCCCACGTTGCGGGGATGCACGAACACATCGCCGCGGCCTGTGTCGCCCGCCGGATCGGGCCGCACGTAACCGCCCCCGCTGCCGATGATGTCGATGGTGCCCTCCAGGGTGTCGGCCCCGCCGGACGCGATGTACCGTCCCTTCTTGCCACTGCGGATGCGCCCCTCGTCCAACAGGGCCTCCAGGGCATCGTACAGCAGGTAGCGCTGCCCCTTGTCGCGGAAGCCCAGCTGCAGGGCCAGTTGCTGGCTGGTGACGCCGGCATGGCCGGCGCGCTGCACGGCCGCCAGCACGCGGGGGGCCAGGTGGCCGTCAGTGGGGGAGGGGCGTCTGGAAGGCATCCGGGACGGGGTGGGCCACGAAGGTCGCTCAAAGCCGCGCCCTCCCTCTTTTCCGGGGTCCACCAACGATCGTTGATAACCTCCCGGAGATCGCTACCTTTGCAGCCCTTTCGCGGGAAGCCATGTACGAGTCCGCCAAGATCTTCAGCGGTACCGCCACGCGGTATCTGGCCGAGAAGATCGCCGCCTTTTCCGGCGAGCGGCTCGGAGAGGTCTCCGTCAGCCGCTTCAGCGACGGGGAGTTCCAGCCCAGTTTCGAGGAGACGGTCCGCGGCGAACTGGTCTTCATCGTCCAGAGCACCTTTCCGCCCAGCGACAATCTGTTCGAGCTGCTGATGATGGTGGATGCCGCCAAGCGCGCGAGCGCCAAACGCATCGTGGCCGTGATCCCCTATTTCGGCTTCGCCCGGCAGGACCGCAAGGACAAGCCACGGGTGAGCATCGGCGCCAAGCTGGTGGCCAACATGCTGACGGCCGCCGGTGTGGACCGCGTGATGACCATGGACCTTCACGCCGATCAGATCCAGGGCTTCTTCGAGGTGCCGGTGGACCACCTGTTCGCCAGCAGCATCTTCCTGCCCTACATCAAGGAGCTCGGGCTGAAGGACCTGGTGATGGCCGCGCCGGACACCGGCGGCACCAAGCGGGCCAACGCTTACAGCAAGCACCTGGGCTGCGACATGGCCATCTGCTACAAGCAGCGCAAGGTGGCCAACCAGATCGAGAAGATGACCGTGATCGGTGACGTCAAGGACAAGGACGTTGTGCTGATCGACGACATGGTGGACACGGCCGGCACCCTGACCAAGGCCGCGGACATGATGACCGACCTGGGGGCCAAGAGCGTGCGCGCCGTATGCACGCACGCTGTGCTCAGCGGCGATGCCTGCGACCGGCTGCAGCGCTCCAGTCTGTTGGAGCTCATCGTCACCGACACCATTCCCATCGGGCCCGAGAAGCTGGCCCGCACCGCCAAGATCAAGCAGCTCACCGTGGCCCAGTTGTTCGCCGACGTCATCAAGCGCGTCCGCAGCCACGAGAGCATCAGCAGCCATTTCATCATCGCCTAACCCCCCGACCCATGAAGAAGGTAGAACTCACCGGCGCCGTGCGCACCACCACCGGCACCAAGAACGCCGACCAGCTTCGTCGTGAGAAGCAGGTGCCCTGCGTCCTCTACGGCGGTGGCAGTGTCACCCACTTCGCCACGGACGAGGCGGCCCTGGGGAAAGTGGTGCACACCCCCGACGCCTATCGCATCGAGCTCGACCTGGAAGGTCGCAAGGTGATGGCCAAGCTGCAGGAAACGCAGTTCCACCCGGTGTCCGACCAGATCCTCCACGCCGACTTCATCGAGCTGGCCGAGGACAAGCCCGCCCGCGTGACCCTCAGCCTGCGCCTGAAGGGACAGCCCACCGGCGTGCGCAAGGGCGGCAAGCTGAACCAGACCCTGCGCAAGCTGGAGGTGAAGGGCCTGCCGGGCCAGCTGCCCGAACACCTGGAATACGATGTGGAGCATGTGGAGATCGGCCAGAACGTGCGTGTGCGCGACCTGACGTTCGCCGGCATCGAGGTGTTGAACAAGCCCGAGGAGGTGGTGCTGAAGGTGAGCGTGCCCAAGAAGGAGGCCGAAGCCGCCCCTGCCGCCGCCGCCCCTGCCGCCGCTGCTCCGGCCGCGGATGCCAAGAAGGCCGAGGCCAAGCCCGCCGCCAAGAAGTGATGACCCGGCCCCCAGGGCCGCACACCCCCTGCACGGACCCCGCACCCACGGGGTCCGTGCGCATTGCACCCCATGAAGCACCTGATCGTGGGCCTCGGCAACCCCGGCCCGGAATATGTCGGCACCCGCCACAACATCGGATCCGACGTCGTGGACCATCTGGCCCGGGCCTTCGAGGTGCGGTTCGCTCCGGGGCGCTACGCCGATCGTGCCGAATTCCGTCATAAGGGCCGCAGCTTCATCCTGCTCAAACCACAGACCTTCATGAACCTCAGCGGCAAGGCCGTGCGCTACTGGATGGACCAGGAGGACGTGCCGGCCGAGCGTGTGCTGGTGGTGAGCGATGACCTGGCCCTGCCGTTCGGCAAAGTGCGGCTTCGGTCCAGCGGAGGGGCTGGTGGCCACAACGGCCTCAGCCACATCATCGAGGTGCTCGGCACGGAGGCCTTCCCGAGGCTGCGCTTCGGCATTGGCAGCGCGTTCCCCCGCGGCCGGCAGAGCGAATATGTGCTGGGCCGCTGGACGCCGGAGGAACAGGCCCTGCTGCCCGAACGGGTGGAACTGGCCGCCAAGGCCGTGGTGCAGGTGGGCCTGCTGGGCATCGCCCAGGCCATGGGCCACTTCAACAACCGCTGATCGGCCCGCTACCTTTGTCCCATGCTATCCAAGAAGATCGAGAGCGCCCTCAATGGGCAGATCGCCATTGAGGCCAGCAGCAGCCAGGCCTACCTGGCCATGGCCAGCTGGGCGGAGAACCAGGGCCTCAGCGGTACGGCCGCCTTCCTCTACCGCCACAGCGACGAGGAGCGCATGCACATGCTGAAGCTGATCAAGTTCGTGAACGAGCGCGGTGGCCGCGCCGTGGTGCCGGCCCTCAAGCAGCCCTCCACGGACTTCAAGAGCATCACCGACATCTTCCGCAGCCTGCTGGAGCATGAAACGCACGTGACGGCCACCATCAACCAGGTGGTGGACACCTGCCTGAAGGAGAAGGACTACACCACGCACAACTTCATGCAGTGGTACGTGAGCGAGCAGATCGAGGAGGAGGCGCTGGCCCGCACCCTCATCGACAAGCTGAACCTGATCGGCAACGACAAGGGCGGGCTCTACCTCTTTGATCGGGACCTGGAGGGCATGATCGCGCCGGACAAGGGCGAGGGCAAGGCCTGATCCCACCGGGCGCCTACCAGCGCCACTGCCCGGCCATCCGGAGCTTCTCCTCCAGCCCGTCGGCGCGGAGCCGCACGCCCAGCTCTTCCTCGGTGAAGCGACGCGGCAGCGTGTCCGCATCGGCCAGCAACAGCAGCAACGCACCCACGAAGCGCACGTTGTTCACCATGTCCCGCGGGTCGACCAGGTGCACATCGTCGCAGCTGCTGTGGTAGCAGCCGTACACATGCCCGCCCAGATCGCAGAGCGGGTTGATCACCGGTACGCCTGCCAACAGGAAGGATTGGTGATCGCTGTGCAGCCAGGCCTGCTCCTTCAGTTCCATCCGGAACGTCGTGTCCAACGCATGGATGGATGTCATCAGGGTGTCCACCAGCGGGCGCCAGCCGTCCGGTCCCACCACACCGAACCCGAAGGGATCGCCGGTCATGTCCATGTTGATCATGCACCGCACGCGCTCCAGTTCGCCTGACGCCTTGAGGTCGGCGACCAGCGCCTCGGAGCCCAGCAGGCCCTGTTCCTCACCCATGAAGAGCACGAAGCGCAGGGTGCGGCGCGGGCGTTGCCCGCTGGCCACCACGGCCCGGGCCATGTCCAGGATGGAGTAGGCGCCCAGTCCGTTGTCCGTGGCGCCCGTGGCCAGGTCCCAGCTGTCCAGGTGGCCACCCACCATGACCACCTCATGGGCCAGGTCCGATCCGGGGATCTCCGCCACCACGTTGCGTGCCTGCACGGTGCCGATGCGGTTGGTCATGCGCAGGCCGATGCGCAGGGGTGTGCCGGCCTTGAGGCGCTCACGGATCCGAAGGCCATCTTCCGATGCGATGCAGGCAGCGGGCACCGGGATGGTGGCCCCGTCGATGGATGCGGTGCCGGTGAGCAGCACGCCGCCGTCGACGTTGTTGACGAACACGATGCCGATGGCGCCATGCCGGATGGCCAGTGCGGCCTTCTCGCTGCGGTGCAGGTTCCCGGTCCCCTGCGCAGCATCCACGAGCCCGATGTTCATCAGCACCACCCGGCCGGCCACCCGGTCCTTCAGCCGGGCGTACTGCTCCGCCAGGCCGTTGCCCAGGTCCAGGAGCTCGCCCTCCACATCGGCGCTGTCCGGTGTTTGTGCCAGGGCCACGGCCGCCAGGTGCTCGGTGCCGGCCCCATCGCTGAGCTTCAGCATCACCGATCCGCGGGCCCAGGCCTGGGCCGTGAAGGGATGCTGTGAGACACGCGCCGCACCGCCCAGGCGGAAGAGGCTGTCGGCCACCTCCTGGGCGCGCACGCCCTGCGGACTGCCGGTGAGGCGATGTCCGATGGCGGAGGTGCTCCAGGCGAGCCATTCGTATCCCCGTGCGTTCTCGCGGGCCTCCACCTCGAACCGGGCCAGATCGGTGCGCTGTCCGTGAACAACGCCGTGTGCAAAGATGCCGAGGGCCAGCACCGGACAAGCCTTCCAAAGGCGTCTACTTTGCCCGCTGTTGGGGAAGATCATGGCCATGTGGGACGCGACGGGCAAAGGTAGCCCGCGGACGATGCCGACCCGGGTGTGGCGCGCGCTGATGCTCCTGCTGATGGGTCCCGTGCTGGCGGCGGCCCCGCCCCAGCTGGATGTGGAGAAGGACACCACGGCCATCGTGCAGGCCAGCTACATCTACAACATCGCCAAGCTGGTGGAATGGAAGGACCCGGGCATGAGCTCCGGCACCTTCGTGATCGGGGTGATCGGCGGCGCCAACCTGTACCAGGAGCTGATCAAGAAGTACAGCACGAAGGCCATCGGGAAGCAGCCCATCGAAGTGCGCAAACTGCCGCGCTCGCCCAACATCGACCGCTGCCACATCCTCTTCGTGGGCCAATCGGACCTGGCCTTGATGCCGGAGATCTACCGCAACCTGGCCAACAAGCCCACCCTCATCGTCACCGAGTATGCGGACGCCCTGGAGGACGGTGCGGTGGCCAACTTCGTGAAGGTGGCCAGCACCCTGAAGTACGAGCTGAGCGTGACCAATGCGCGCAAGCACAAGCTGGAAGTGGCCCTGACCCTCAAACAACTGGCCCACCGCGTGGTGGAATGACATGAGCGGCCGCCTCCACACAGCCCTTCTGCTGCTCGCACTGCCCCTCATGGGTACGGCGCAGACCGACCTGCTGCCCGAAGCGCTGCGCAAGTACCAGGCCGGGGCCCTCAATGAGGCCCGCGCCCTGGTGGACGAGGCGGTGCTGGACACGGCGCACCAGCGCGACCCCGAGGCCTGGCTGTTGCGTGGCTTCATCCTCAAGGACCTGTACAAGGCCAAGGCGGGAACGCCGGAAGGAGAGGCCGACCGGGACAGCGCACTGATCAGCCTTGACCGCTGCCTGGCCTACGACCGGAGCGGTGCCTACACCGAGAATGCCGCGCAGGCGTACGATTTCCTGAGCAAGACCTACTTCAACGACGCCGCCAAGGCCCTGAACGATCTGCGGCCTGATGATGCCCTCGCCCTTTACGGCAAGTACACCGCGGCCACCGAGCGCCGGGGCGTCCCTCCCGACCGTGCGGCCAAGGACGTGGAGTTCCACAATGCGCTCGGCACGGTGTACACCAAGCTCTACAACCAGGACCGTGAGCAATTGGCGTGGTACGACAAGGCCCTGGCCACCTACCAGCTCGTGCTGCGCATGGACACCGGCAACTACGGAGCGAACTACAACCTGGCCACGCTCTACTACAATCGGGGCGTGTACAACATCCAGCGGGTGGGGGCCGAGTACGACATCCCGAGCCTGCAGCGCATCCAGGATGTGAGCCGCGAGTTCTTCCTCCAGGCCCTCCCGTACATGCTCAAAGCCTTCCAGATGAACCCCGGGCGCCGCGAAACGCTCCTTGGTCTGGAAGGGATCTACTACAGCCTGCAGGACGCCGAGCGCTCCGAGCACTACCGCAAACTCTTCGAGGAACTGGGTCCGGAGGAGGACCGTTGACCGCCATGGCCAGGCTGCGCATGACCATCGGCAGGAAGATCGGAATGGGCTTCGGCCTGTTCATCTTCTTCGCCGCCCTGGTCCTGTTGCTCACCAACCGCACCCTGGAGCGCAGCCGGCAGATCAACGACGAGATCAACCAGGTGTACAGCCCCAGCGTGGACGCCTTGGTGCGGTTGCGCAACCTGGTGGTGAACGCCCACATGCTCGTCAAGCACTGGGCCCTGGTGGAGAGCCGCCCGGACGCCCGCGAGAAGACCTCCCTGGTGGAGGTGACCGGCGAGGACCTGCCGGCGCTGCTGGACCGCATCGACACCCTGTCGGCCAACTGGGACCGCGAGGAGGTCGAGCTGGCCAATCGTGTGTTCGGGGAGATGGACGCCATGTTCCTGCTGCATGCCCGCATCAAGGAGATGCTGCCGGACATGGAGAGCTACAGCGATCCGCTGATCTTCCTGGAGCGCAACGACCTGGCCGAGGAGGGCGGGCCTCTGGACGAGCAGACCGACAAGGTGCTGGCCGACCTCGATGTGCTGCTGGCCATGCAGGAGAGCAAGCGCCGCCAGCTCAGCAGCGGCATGATCCGGAGCTTCGACTCGCTGAAGTTCTTCGTGCTCTATCTGGGCATGGGCCTCATCGCCGTGGGCCTCATCGTGGCGGTGGTCATCATCCGGGGCATCGTGGGGCCCGTGCAGCGGCTGCGTACGGTGCTCCTGGGCCTTGGCCGGGGCGTGTTCCCGCGGGGCCGCATCCGCACCGGCAACGACGAGATCGGTGAGATGACCAGCGCCCTCATGGGCCTGATCGAGGGCCTCAAGCGCACCACGGATTTCAGCCATGCCGTGGCCGCCGGCGATTTCGATGCGGACTACAAACCCCTGAGCGAGGAGGACGTCCTGGGCCATGCGCTGCTGAAGATGCGCGCCGAACTGGGTGAACGCGAGCGCATCCTGGAACAGAAGGTGCGCGAGCGCACGGAGGAGGTGGTGCGCCAGAAGGAGGAGGTGGAGCGCCAGAGCCGCAAGGTGGTGGAGCTGTACAAGAACGTCACCGACAGCATCCGCTATGCAAAGCGCCTGCAGGAATCCATCCTTCCGCCGGAGCGCAAGATCCGCGAACTGCTGCCGCGCTCCTTCGTCTTCTACCGCCCCAAGGACATCGTTTCAGGCGATTTCTACTGGTTCGAGCGGGTCGCCGACCGCACGGTGTTCGCCGCCGTGGATTGCACCGGCCATGGTGTCCCTGGCGCCTTCATGAGCCTGGTGGGCCACAACGGCCTCAACCAGGCGGTGCGCGAAAGCGACGCCCTGCGCCCCAGCGCCATCCTGCGTGCGCTGAACCGCATCGCCTTCGACGCCCTGCACAAGGACCGCGACCAGTCCATGGTGCGTGATGGCATGGACATGGCGCTCTGTGTCTACGACCCCCATACGCGCACGCTCGACTATGCCGGGGCCAACTGCCCGCTTTATCTGGTGCGCGACCGCGACGTGATCCAGTACGCCCCGGACAAGATCCCCATCGGCGGCTTCGAGCTCCACGGGCAGTCCTTCACCGACCACCGCATCCAGTTGCAGGAGGGCGATGTCGTCTACATCTTCAGTGACGGGTATGCCGATCAGTTCGGCGGACCCAAGGGCAAGAAGTTCCTCTATCGCCGGTTCCGGGAGCTTCTCGTGGCCATCAGCAACGAACCGCTCGAGGCGCAGAAACGGGCCCTGCTGGAAGCCTTCATGGACTGGAAGGGCGCCCACGAACAGGTGGACGATATCCTGGTGATCGGGATGCGCGCCTGACCGCTAGGGCCCCCAGATGGGCATGTCGGACGTGGTGTTGTTCAGCGGGTTCATGCACATCACCGGGATCATCGGCTCATTGGTGATGATCTCCTGCTCGTTCGGAACCCCCAGCACACCGAAGAGGCTGTTCTGCAACATGTTCACGATGGCGATGAGGTCCGCGTCCACCTTCACCGCGTAGCGGATCACACCCTTGACGAAATCATCGCTGTCCTCCGGAAGGATGTGCGCCTCGTGCTCGATGCCCCGCTCCCGCAGGAACTGGCCGGCGAAGCGGATGTGATTGTGCAGCTGATTGTGCAGGAACTCGTCGCTCTCCTTGGGCACCACCACATGCACCTTGCTGTTGAAGTACCTGGCCATATCGGCCACCATGCTCAGCTTATGGCGGCTCTCCTTGTGCAGGTCCAGGGGAACCACGATGTCCCGGTAGCCGTCCGACTTGATGTTGCGCTCCTGCACCACGATGAAGGGCACCGAACTGTTGGTGATCACCCGCAACGCCCGGCTTCCGGTGATGAACTGCATGCCGCGCATGCCATGGGTGCCCATGATGATCATCGCCGCCCCGATCTCCGCGGCGGCCTCGCCGATGTCCTCATACACACTGCCCACGCGCACGAGGGTCTCCACCTTCACAGCGGTGCTCCATTGCGAGGCGCGCTTGGCCTCCATGTCCAGTTTGGTCCGGGCCTCATCAGCGTGGGCGGCCTTGTCCACGATGTGCAACAGCGTCACTCCGGCATCCACCCGCTCCGCCAGCTTCAGCGCGTGGTTCATGGCACAGTCGGCCACTTTGGTGAAGTCCGTGGGGACCAGGATGGTCTTGCGCGTGCTCATCGGCGCGGTCTCGGTTGGGGCGCCAAGATAGGTGAGCCCCGCCGTCAACGCCATGCCTTCAGCGCACGCGACCACCACGTATGGCCATCGCTCGTGATCAGTACGGTGTAGGCCCCAGGGGCAAGCCCGCTGGTGTTCAGTTCAAGTTCGGAGCCCGACACCCACACCCCGCGCAGTACGACACGCCCCATACCATCCACCAGCTCCACCATCGCGCGGGGCCCCGAGATGCCGGCCACCACCAATCGTTCGGTGAACGGCTGCGGCGCCAAGGTCGGGGCCGGTCCATCCGCGGGATCGCCGATCGCCAGCCCCCCCACGAGCACGTTCTCGCAATGGGTCACGATGCAGCTGTCCTGCGCCCAGGGGTCGAGGCCCACCACGGTCATGCACACCGGGTAGGTGCCCGGGGCCGCGTACGTATGCGCCCCCGAACCGCCCATGGCCACGGTGCCATCGCCGAAGTCCCAGGTCACCGACAGGATGGGTCCGTTGGCCTGGGTGCTGTTCTGTACCGCGATCGCCATGCCCACGCCGGTCCAGACAAAGTCCGCCACGAACAGGCTGTCGCACGCCGTGGTGGAGGCGATACTGATCCACTGGCAGTACGAGGCCCAGCAGGTGTCCTGCGCCAGGGGCTCCCAATACCAAGTGGACAGGCAGGTATAGTACGCGCCGGGCCCGGGAAAGACATGCTGCGTGCTCTGCCCCCCTCCGGTGCTCCCATCCCCGAAGTCCCACAGCCAACCGATGCTTGGCAGGGTGCTGGCCCCGGCGAAGGTCGCAGCGCTTCCCGTGACAAGGGCCGTGAAGGTCGCCACATACGTGCTGTCACACCCCCCGCCGGCCGGCACGGTCACGGGCTCACAGAGGGTGTCCACGCAGGTGAAGACCCCTCCGCCGGGTTGCTGGTAGATGCTGATGGCCGTGAGGCAGACGGTGTAGGTGCCGGGCAGGGCATAGTTGTGCAAGGGCTGCGCGTCGGTCGAGGTGCTGCCGTCGCCGAAGTCCCAGTTCCAGGTGGTGGAGAGGCCGGTGCCGGTGGTGGCGTTGGAGAACTGGGCGCCCTGTGGGAAGGTGTTGGCGAAGAAGCCGGCCTGCAGCTGCGCGCAAGGGTTACCGGCGGTGAGGTCGATGATCTGGCAGGAGGTGGCGAAGCAGCTGTCCTGGGCCAGGGGGTCCCAGGCCCACACGGTGAGGCAGGCCTGGAAGACGGTGGGTCCAGGGTAGATGTGGGTGGAGATGGTCGACCAGTCGGAGGTGCCGTCGCCGAAGTCCCAGTGGTAACCCCAGGTGTTGTCGAAGACGTTGGGGGTGAAGATGACGGTGGTGCCCTGGGCGGTGAACTGGAACTCGGCGCTGAGGCTGTCGCAGGGGCTGCCGGTGCCCGGCACGGTCACAGGCTCACAGAGGGTGTCCACGCAGGTGAAGACCCCTCCGCCGGGTTGCTGGTAGATGCTGATGGCCGTGAGGCAGACGGTGTAGGTGCCGGGCAGGGCATAGTTGTGCAAGGGCTGCGCGTCGGTCGAGGTGCTGCCGTCGCCGAAGTCCCAGTTCCAGGTGGTGGAGAGGCCGGTGCCGGTGGTGGCGTTGGAGAACTGGGCGCCCTGTGGGAAGGTGTTGGCGAAGAAGCCGGCCTGCAGCTGCGCGCAAGGGTTACCGGCGGTGAGGTCGATGATCTGGCAGGAGGTGGCGAAGCAGCTGTCCTGGGCCAGGGGGTCCCAGGCCCACACGGTGAGGCAGGCCTGGAAGACGGTGGGTCCAGGGTAGATGTGGGTGGAGATGGTCGACCAGTCGGAGGTGCCGTCGCCGAAGTCCCAGTGGTAACCCCAGGTGTTGTCGAAGACGTTGGGGGTGAAGATGACGGTGGTGCCCTGGGCGGTGAACTGGAACTCGGCGCTGAGGCTGTCGCAGGGACCGGCCAGGGCAACGAGGGGCGCAGGTAGCAGGGCGGCGGCGAGGCGGCGGAACATCATGACTGGGGGCTTCAGGACCTGTGACCGCTATGACGTCGCCAGGGCCGTGCGGGGCGCCCGGGGTCACTTCTTCAGGAAGCGAAAGGTCCGCGTGCGTTGGCCGTTGGTGAGGCGCATCAGGTAGGCCCCGGCATCCAGGCGTGCGACATCCACATGGTCGAGGCCACCGCCCAAAACCCCGGTCCAGCAGCGCCGGCCCTGGGCATCCAGCACGTCGGCGGACCACGAAGCCGGACCCGCCGGGGAGCGCACGATCAGGACATCCGCACAGGGGTTGGGTGAAACGCTGAAGGCCTGTTCGAGCTCCTCTTCGAGCCCCACCAAGGGCATCAGGTGCACGGGCAGGCACACGGACAACGAGCAGGTGTCGGGGGCGAGCGGACCATCGATGGTGACGGTGAGGCACACGGTGTAGAGATCGGGCAGTGCGTAGGTATGGAGCGGCTGGACCTCCGTGCTGCTCGTGCCGTCGCCGAAGTCCCACAGCAGATCCGGCAGCGCGCCCGAGGTCAACGAGGTGTTGAGGAAGGCCACGGTGTTCCCGTTGATCAGGTGATCGAAGTCCGGCTGAAGGACCTGCCCGCACGGGATGGTGTCGGGTCCGAAGTACACCCAACTGCAGGTCTGCACGGTGCAGCTGTCCTGCAGAACCGCATCGAGCAGCGTGGCGGTCATGCATACGGCATACGGTCCGTTGCCCGAGAAGGTGTTGGAGACCATGGTCCCGGAGCCGGTCGCGCCATCGCCGAAGTCCCAGGTGATGCCCGCGATGGGAGTGGTGATGATGCTTTCCAGGGCGAAGGTGAAGGTGCCGTTGTCGAAGCTGCCTGCGAATTGCAGTTCGGTGGTGTCGCACACCGAGGGGGGCAGACCGCTGTTGGTGACCACCGTGCAGCCGGTGGCCGTGCAGAAGATCCCTTGCTGATCCAGCACGTCCACGCTCACGCACATCAGGTAGGTGCCCGGCGCGCTGAAGGTGTGGTCGAACGCGCTGCTCCCTCCCGAGGTCCCCTGGCCGTCCCCGGCGTCCCAGTTGTACGTGTACACGGCCATCGCCCCATCCACCGAGGCCAGCAGCGACCACGCGTTGGGGCCCGTGGGGGTGGCGGTCACCTGCACGGTGACATCGGCCCCGCACGGTTGGGTCTGCGCCAGGCTGTGAACGCCAAGCAGGGGCGCCATCATCAGCAGTGCCATCCTCACGCGTGCACGTGGTGTTCCGTTCATCGTTGGCGGTGGGGAAGATCGACGCGCAACCGTAGTTGTGCGCCAAGGCGTGTGGGAAGGGCCTGGACGGCCCCCTGTCCGAAGACCACGCCCAGGCCGGTCTGATAGACCGGTCCGGCAATGATCCATACGTGCTCGGTGAGTTGGAACCCACCATCCAGTGCCAGTTGCGCGGAGACCAGGCCGAAGGAACGGTCCGCATCGCGCACACGCTCGGTCCGCTGCACCACCGCGCCCCCTTCGGTCACCTCTTCGAGGAAGAGGTATCCATCGCGCATGCGCTGCCATTCCAAGGCCAGCCCAAGGTGGGCGCCGAACATCCAACGGCGCACCCCGCCCTCCCATCCAAGCAGCAGGGGCACGCGCCAGGTGGACGAACGACCCGTGATCGCCGTGGTCTCCGACCGCTCGCGTACCACGAACAGCGTATCGCTTTGCGTGGCGAGGACCGTGTTCTCGAATACGGCGATGCTGGTGTTCACGAAGGCGTTCAACTGCTGGCTCCGGTCGGATCGTTCATAAGCGCTGCGGCCTCCTGTATGCTCGATGCCCACGCCGAACCAGCTGCCCGATCGCCAACGGCGACCGGCCCACAAGCCCAGGTGCCATTCTCCTGCGTGTCCTTCCACGGCCGCCCGAGCGCCCACCAGTTCGGGGTCGGTGCCCTGCCAGCGGCGGGTCCTGTCGAACCGCCCGGCCAACACGGCCAACCACCATTCCGCGCGAGGCAGCACGTAGCTGTCGGGAACGCCACGCGTGAGCGGTGCGCTCATGGGCACGCCATGCACGAAGGCCGAGCGCCGTCCCGACAGCCATTGCGCATCGCCGGCCGTCGAGCCCGTTGCAAAGCTCATGGCCCCTTGGACCGAACCGCCGAAGGCGCTCGTCGAAGACGTCCGCTCACGCTCATGGACCGTTCGTGTGCCGGATGACCCCTCGCCGTCCCCGGGGTTCAGGTGTGCGGCCCCGGCGAGGTCCGAGCCCTGCCGTGCGGTGGACCTCCGGGCCCGATCGCCGCGGCTGGCCGGCTCTTTCCCGGGGTCCGGGGAGAGTGCGTGGGTCGCGGACCGGACCGTGGGTGCGGGATCCGGGGTCCGGTCCGCCGCAGGCCCCATGGATCCATCCGCAGGTGATCCCGGGTGTGTCGTGATGCGCTCCGCGGGTGCTGCCGGGGCGCCGGCACGAGCGGCGGCCACCTGCGCGGGCGGCGGCGTTGGAGGGGTCGGGGCATCGGAGAGGGCCCACCAGATCGCGGGAGCGCCCACCAACAGCGCCAGTGAGCCGATCCAGTGGAAGCGACGCCACACCACCACCAGGCGACGGCGACCGGCGCGCTGGCGCATCACCCCCTCCCAGATGGCGGCAGGGGGCTCCTGCTCGGCGGCGGCGAGGCCGCGGCGGAAGATGTCATCGATCGGATGCCTTTCCCTCATGGGTCGTCAGGTGTATGGCGTGAATGCGTTCCTGCAACATGCGGCGCGCCTTGGCCAGCTGGCTGCGCGAGGTGCTCTCCCCGCAGCCCAGCATCGCCGCGATCTCCGCATGGTCGTAGCCCTCGATGGCGAACAGGTTGAACACCGTCCGGTAGCCGTCCGGTAGCCCGGCCACCAGGGCCAGCAGCTCCCGCTCACCCAGCTCGGCCAACGCCGTGGCCGCCACCGGGTCCTCAGGCAGGTTCTCCAGGCCGAAGCGCTCCTGATGGAACGATCTACGCCGGTATTGGTTGATGGCCGTGTGCACCATGATGCGGCGGACCCACCCCTCGAGTGAACCTTCCTGGCGGAAGCCGCCGAGCTTGTCGAACACCCGCACAAAGCCCTCCTGCATCATGTCCTGGGCCTCCAGTTCGTGCCGGGCATAACGCAGGCACACGGCGTACATGCGCCGCGCATACCGCTTGTAGAGGGCCTCCTGGCAGCGACGATCCTCGCGCAGACAACCTTCCACGAGCTCGCGCTCGGTGAGTTCACGCACCGGTCAGGTGGTTTCCGTTAGCCGTTGACGTCCCGATCGGCGCTTCCGCTGCCTGCCGGGGGATCTACTGGTTCGAATGCCCGGCAAGGTACTGGAGATCAGGCTCTTTTCGCGCATCAACAGCCGTCCAACAAACGGGGGCAAACGACTGCTGTCGCATACAAATGACGACTTACCGAGTCCCGGTGATCGAGGGGTGAAGGTTTGCGGCGGTTTCAACGACAAGCCGGCATCGAACGAACACACAAACCCTCAAACACACCTGAGACCATGAACACGATGAAGAACCTTGTGCAGCTGATCGGCAACCTGGGCAACGACCCGGAGATCAAGGAGGTGAGCGGCGGGCGCCGTATGGCCCGCATGAGCGTCGCCACCAGCGAGAGCTACACCAACAAGAGCGGTGAACGCATCACCGACACCCAGTGGCACACCGTGGTGGCCTGGGGCGCCCAGGCCGAACAGGTAAGCAACCTGCTGCACAAGGGCAGCCGCGTGGCCCTGCAGGGCAAGCTGGTGCACCGCAGCTACGAAGGCAAGGACGGGCAAAAGCGCTACATCACCGAAGTGGTGCTCAGCGAGTTCCAGGTGGTGAACAAGAACGAACCCGCCGTGGAGGCCGCCGCCTGATCACCCTCGCCAAGGATCCAACGAACCCTCATCACCCCCAACACCCAACGAGGTCATGAACACCCTGAAGAACAAAGTGCAGTTGATCGGCCACCTCGGGTACGATCCGGAAGTGCGCGAGATCGCGCAAGGACGCAAAGTGGCCCGCATGAGCGTGGCCACCCACAGCAGCCATCGCAACGCCAACGGCGATCGTGTGAGCACCACCCAGTGGCACACCGTGGTGGCCTGGGGCCGCACGGCCGAGATGGTGGAACGCATGCTCCGCAAGGGCACCGGCGTGGTGCTCGAGGGGCGCCTGGTGCACCGCAGCTACGAAGGCAAGGACGGGCAGAAGCGCCAGGTGAGCGAGGTCGTGCTCAACGACTTCCAGTTGCTGGCGACCGGCGCCAAGGCGGCATGACCCCTCACCCTTTTCGAGGCAGGGGCCGCTCCGAAAGGGGCGGCCCCTGTTGCTTCTCCTCCCAAGCGGAAGGGCCGCCCGCAGGCAGCCCCTCCATCATTCCAGGACCCCCGTCCCGTTCTGAAAAGCGATCAACGCGCCGCGGTGACGTCCGCAGCGGGCAGGGTCACCAGCGTGTGGTCGTAGTGGACCTTCATGAGGCCGCTGCCCTTGGTGAAGGTGATGTGGCCCACCGGGGCGGCGAAGGCCAGGTCGTTGGAGGGGCTCTGGGGCATGAGCTCCACGGAGAAGCGGACCTCGCGGTCGCTCTCGCTCTTGAACTTGGGGAAGGCGTTGAGGGTGTTGACCTCCACCACCTTGGTGATGTAGCCGTCCTGGCGGAAGGTGAGGCGCAGCTGGCTGTCGGCCTCCACGCGGAGCTTGAAGGTGCCGTTGCCGGCCACCACCATGCTGTCGATCTCACCATTGGCGCGCTCCACCAGCACGACGGTATGACGGGCGCCGCCATCGAGGGTCTGGACCTTGCCGTGGAAGGTGATCTGCTTGCTGGCGAAGAGGCAGCTGGCGGCGAGGAGGGCGGCGGCGGTGGCGAGGAGGTGGCGGGCGTTCATGGGGCGGGGTCGTTGGCGTTCGATGGGTCAAAACTGCCGCGGCCCCCAGGCCTTCCATAGGCGGGATGAGCAAGTGGCGGTGCGTGGTCAGCAAGTGGCGGGAACGCACCCGGAGGCAGACACCCCCTACCAAGCGGAAGGGCCGCCCGCAGGCAGCCCCTCCATCGTTCCAGGACCCCCGTCCCGTTCTGAAAGGCGATCAACGCGCCGCGGTGACGTCCGCAGCAGGCAGGGTCACCAGCGTGTGGTCGTAGTGGACCTTCATGAGGCCGCTGCCCTTGGTGAAGGTGATGTGGCCCACCGGGGCGGCGAAGGCCAGGTCGTTGGAGGGGCTCTGGGGCATGAGCTCCACGGAGAAGCGGACCTCGCGGTCGCTCTCGCTCTTGAACTTGGGGAAGGCGTTGAGGGTGTTGACCTCCACCACCTTGGTGATGTAGCCGTCCTGGCGGAAGGTGAGGCGCAGCTGGCTGTCGGCCTCCACGCGGAGCTTGAAGGTGCCGTTGCCGGCCACCACCATGCTGTCGATCTCACCATTGGCGCGCTCCACCAGCACGACGGTATGACGGGCGCCGCCATCGAGGGTCTGGACCTTGCCGTGGAAGGTGATCTGCTTGCTGGCGAAGAGGCAGCTGGCGGCGAGGAGGGCGGCGGCGGTGGCGAGGAGGTGGCGGGCGTTCATGGGGCGGGGTCGTTGGCGTTCGATGGGTCAAAACTGCCGCGGCCCCCAGGCCTTCCATAGGTGGGATGAGCAAGTGGCGGGAGGTGGTCAGCAAGTGGCGGGAAGGCCCCCCTTCCGCCTCCACAGCGGCCAGCTATTGGCCAATGCCGACGAGCGGCTTACATTTGCGCTCCGTTTTCCAACGGAGACCTTCCCTGGTAGCTCAGCTGGTTAGAGCACATGACTGTTAATCATGGGGTCGCTGGTTCAAGTCCAGCCCGGGGAGCTCGCGAAGGCCGCATCATGCGGCCTTCCTTCTTTTCAACCTGAGCCCCATGCAACTCGTCACCGTCGGCACCGTCGCCTTTGATCGCATTGAGACCCCGTTCGGCGTGGCCGAGAAGACCGTGGGCGGCGCCGCCACCTACATCTCCCTGGCCGCCAGCATCTTTCTGGAGAAGATCGGGCTGGTGAGCGTGGTGGGCGATGACTTCCCCACGGCCGTGATGGACGACCTGCGCCGCCGTGGCGTGGACCTGTCCGGCCTGGAGGTGCTTCAGGGCAAGGAGAGCTTCTTCTGGGCCGGCCGGTACCACTACGATATGAACAGCCGCGACACGCTGGAGACCCGGCTGAACGTGCTGCTGGACCTGGACCCCAAGCTGCCCGCCGCATACACCCAGGCTCCGTATGTGATGCTGGGCAACCTGGACCCCAAGGTGCAGGCCAAGGTGCTGGACCAGATGGCCGAGCGACCTGCCTTGGTGGTGATGGACACCATGAACTTCTGGATGGACAGCGCCCTGGAGGACCTCAAGCGCGTGATCCAGCGGGTGGACATCCTGGCCATCAACGATGCCGAGGCGCGCCAGCTGAGCGGGGAGCACAGCCTGGTGAAGGCGGCGGGGAAGATCCTGGCCATGGGCCCCAAGTACCTGGTGGTGAAGAAGGGGGAGCATGGCGCCCTGCTCTTCGGCCCAGACCGGGTGTTCTTCGCGCCGGCCCTGCCGCTGGAGGACGTGGTGGACCCCACCGGCGCGGGCGACACGTTCGCCGGAGGCTTCATCGGCTATCTGGCCCGCACGCAGGACCACAGCTTCGACAACCTCAAGCGCGCCATCATCGTGGGCAGCGCCCTGGCCAGCTTCACCTGCGAGAAGTTCGGCATCGAGCGCCTGGCGGAGATCACCCGCGAGGACATCGATCAGCGGGTGCAGCAGTTCGTGGAACTGGTCGATTTCGACATCGAGCTGGTGGAGGACTGAGGCACACCCTCACCCCATCCGCCCGGCCACCGCGTCCCAGTTCACCAGGTTCCACCAGGCGGCCACGTACTCGTTGCGCTTGTTCTGGTACTTGAGGTAGTAGGCGTGCTCCCAGACGTCCAGTCCCAGCAGCGGGCGGCCCTTCAGTTCGCTCAGGTCCATCAGGGGGTTGTCCTGGTTGGGCGTGCTGCCAATGGCCAGGTGCCCCTCGTGCACCACCAGCCAGGCCCACCCGCTGCCGAAGCGCTTCATCGCCGCCTCGGCGAAGACCTCCTTGAACTTCCCGAACGACCCGAAGGCCCCGTTGATCGCATCGCCCACCGTGCCCGTTGGATCCGCGCCTTTGCCGGGCGCCATGCTGCTCCAGAACAGGTCATGGTTCCAGGCCCCACCGGCGTTGTTGCGCAGCTTGGTGCTCACCCCGCCGATGGTGCCGAAGAGCTGCTCGGCGGTGGTGGCCGGAACGGCCTCGGCCGTCAGGGCCTCATTGGCGTTCTTCACGTAAGCCGCATGGTGCCTCCCGTAGTGGATCTGCATGGTGAGCGTGTCGATGTGCGGCTCCAGCGCCTCGTACGGGTAGGGCAGGGGCGCCTGGGAGAACTGCAGCCCACCGGGCGTTGATCCCGAGGCGCGTAGCACGGCAGGAGCCAAGGCCACGCCGGCGGCAGCCTGAAGCGAGCGGGTGAGAAAGCGTTTGCGGTCCATGAGCGAAAGGTAGGTCGGGCTGAGCGGCGGTGCATGCACGCCATCGGGCGGACCGCACAGGGCCAGGACCGTGCCGAGCAGGGACCGGAAGCCCGATGTGCTCAGCTCACCGGGGCGAAGCTGAGCAGCAGTTGGCCCTTCTCCACGGCCTTGCCCTGTACGGCGTGAACCTGTGCCACCACCGCATCGCCCGGGGCCTTGATCAGGTTCTCCATCTTCATGGCCTCCAGCACCAGAAGGGCGTCGTTCCTCCTCACCACATCTCCCACCTTCACAAGCACGTTGAGGACCAGTCCGGGCATGGGGGCCTTCAGTTCGGGCACCACACCGCCACGGGCCTTGTCCAGCCCGAGGGCCTGCACCAGACGGGCCCGCTCGTCCTCCACACGCACGGTGTAGAGCTTGCCGCCGATGCGGAGCTTCACCAGCCCCGCTGCGCGGTCCTCCTTCACCACCGTGGCGCGTACGGAGCGGCCCTCCACCAGCACGCTGAAGGTGCCTTTGCCCGCCGCGCTGATGTCCGGATCGGCCGTGCCTTCGGGCACCCACGGCCCATCGGGTGTGCGGCGCTCCAGCACCACGGGCGTGCTGTTCTGGTTGATGTGGGCGTAGAGCTTGCGTGGCATGGTGGACGAAAATAGGGTGTGGCCGGGAGGCCGGGCTCAACCGCCTTCGCCGAGCTGCTCGTACACCTCGTCGGCCGGCAGGCCGGGCTGCTCGCGCGCGGCCACCGCCAGGCGGTCGCACAGCTCGTTCTGCGGGTGTCCGTTGTGCCCGCGGATCCAGTGGAACCGCACCTTGTGCCGGCGGTACACCCGGAGGAAGCGCTGCCACAGGTCGGGGTTCTTCCGCTTGGCGAAGCCCTTCTTCTCCCAGTCGAACACCCAGCCCTTCTCCACACTGTCCACCACGTACTTGCTGTCGCTCACCACGGTCACTTCCATGCCCTGACGCTTGAGGGCCTCCAGCGCGACGATGACGGCCAGCAGCTCCATACGGTTGTTGGTGGTGTGGCGGTAACCGCCCCACAGCTCGCGCCGGTGGCTGCCGCTCTCGAGCACCACGCCGTAGCCGCCCGGGCCGGGATTCCCACTGGCCGCACCATCGGTGTATGCGGTCACCTGGACGCTCATCGCACCGGGAAGAGGTAAGTGATGTTGCCCGTGAAGAGCTTCACGCTGATGGCGAGCAGGATGACGCCGAAGGCCTTGCGGATGACGATAAGGCCCACACGCCCGAGCAGCCGCTCGATCCGGTTGGTGAGGAAGAGCACCAGCAACACGGGGCCCATGTTGAGCACGATGGCCGCCAGGATGTTCACCGACGCGTATTCGGCCCGCAGGGACAGGATGGTGGTGATGGTGCCCGCACCGGCGATGACCGGGAAGGCCAGCGGCACGATGCTGTACACCTTGGGGTCGTCGCTGGGCAGGCCCGGGGCGGAAGTGTCCTCCTTGAAGAGCCGGATCCCGAGGGTCATTTCCAGGGCGATGAAGAACAGCACCAGCGAACCGGCCACGGCGAAGGAGCGGACATCCACCCCCACCACGCGGAGGATGCCTTCGCCTACGAAGAGGAAGGTGACCATGATGCCCAGGCTCACCAAGGTGGCCCGAAGCGGGTAGATGCGCCCGGCCTTCTGCCGCACCTGCAGGATCAGCGGGATGCCCCCCACGATGTCGATCACCGCGAAGAGCACCAGGAAGGCCTTTCCGATCTGGGCGGGGTCAAGCTGCATCTGGTTCATCCCGACATGGGCGGGAGCGCAAAGGAACGCGCCGGCGGCCATCGCCCCTTGCCCATCGCCCGTGCGCGCTGCGGAACGGTCGCCGGCTAGGAGGCGAGGCCCTTCACGAGGTTCTCCACGACCACGGGATAGTGCGCGTGCTCCAGCTCCAGGACGCGCCGGCCCAGGGTCTCCGGCGTGTCGCCGGGCAGCACGGGACAGCGGGCCTGGAAGAGGTGTTCGCCCTCATCGTAGTGCTCGTTCACCAGATGGATGGTGATGCCGCTCTCGGCGTCGCCGGCCGCCAGCACCGACGCATGCACATGGTGGCCCCACATGCCCCGGCCACCATGACGGGGCAGGAGGGCGGGGTGGATGTTGACGATCCCGCCCGGAAAGGCACGCACCAGGTCCGCCGGCACCAGGCGCAGGAAACCGGCCAGCACCACGAGGTCGATGTGCAGGTCCTGCAGTTCGCGCAGCAGCGTGCCATCCCGCAACTGCGCCGGTGTGAAGCGGTAGCCGGGCACGCCCAGCTCCCACGCCCGGGTGAACACACCGGCCTCCGGTCGATCGCCGGCCAGCAGCACCACCTCGGCCGCGTTGGAGCCTTGGAAGTGCGCGATGAGCCGCTGAGCGTTGCTGCCGCCGCCGGAGGCCAGGATGGCGATGCGCTTCACCCCGCGAAGGTGCGCAACTCCCGGCCAGCACCGACCTTCGGAGCATGAGCAGCCCTGACGGACCACCCACCGTGCCCCATCGCCCGGTCGAGCTCCCCATGGAGGAGATGCATCGCCGGGCGGTCGCCTTCCACGAACTGATGGCCCGCCGACGCAGCGTCCGTCATTTCAGCGACCGGCCGGTGCCGCGCGCCTTGATGGAGGAGCTCATCGCCACGGCCGCCACAGCCCCGAGCGGCGCGCACAAGCAACCGTGGACCTTCTGCCTGGTGGGCGACCCGGAGCTGAAGCGCCGGATCCGCGAGGCGGCCGAAGCGGAGGAGCATGCGAGCTACCATGGCCGCATGTCCGATGAATGGCTCGCCGACCTGGCGCCGCTCGGCACCGACTGGCACAAGCCCTTCCTGGAGACGGCGCCCTGGTTGGTGGTGGTGTTCAAGCAGGTGCACGGACAGGATGCCGAAGGCGCGCGCCGCAAGCACTACTATGTGGAGGAGAGCGTGGGGCTGGCCTGCGGGGTGCTGCTGGCGGCCGCTCAGCATGCGGGCCTGGTGACCCTTACGCACACGCCCAGCCCCATGAATTTCCTGGCGCGCCTGCTGGGGCGACCGGCCAACGAGCGGCCCTACCTGTTGATACCCATGGGCTTTGCGGCCCCCGACTGCCGCGTGCCGGACCTGGTGCGCAAGCCGCTCACGGAAGTATTGGTCCCCTACCTCTTGCCACGGTGAAGAAGGCCGCATCGAAAAAGTGTTTCCTTTGCACCCTCATCAACTAAACGACACTGTCATGTCGGACATCAAATCCAGGGTCATCGCGATCATCGTGGACAAGCTCGGGGTCGACCAGGGCGAGGTCACCATGGAGGCGAGCTTCACCAACGACCTTGGCGCTGACAGCCTCGATACCGTCGAGCTCATCATGGAGTTCGAAAAGGAGTTCAACATCGCCATCCCCGATGACCAGGCCGAGAAGATCCAGACCGTGGGTCAGGCCGTGGACTACGTGGAGAAGAACGCGAAGTAAGCCCGGGCCCATCGGGCTCTCCCCATGCAGCTCAGACGCGTTGTTGTGACCGGTCTGGGCGCGCTCACCCCCATCGGCAACACGCTTGCCGCCTACTGGGAGGGGTTGGTGAGCGGCCGGAGCGGCGCCGCGCCCATCACGCGCTTCGATGCGTCGAAGTTCAAGACCCGCTTCGCCTGCGAGGTCAAGGGCTTCGACCCCGAGGCGTTCATGGAGCGGAAGGAGGCCCGTAAGACGGACCCCTACGCCCAGTTCGCCCTGGTGTGTGCCGACGAGGCCATCACCGACAGCGGTCTGCTCTCCGACACGCTGGACCGCGACCGCGTAGGGGTGATCTGGGGCAGTGGCATCGGCGGGCTGAAGACCTTCCAGGACGAGTGCATCGGCTTCGGCAAGGGCGATGGCACCCCGCGCTTCAACCCCTTCTTCATCCCGAAGATGATCGCCGACAGCGCGGCGGGGCTGATCAGCATGAAGCACACCCTGCGCGGACCGAGCTATGTGACGGCCAGTGCCTGTGCCAGCAGCAACAATGCCCTCATCGACGCCTTCAACGCCATCCGTCTGGGCCTGTGCCCGGCCGTGGTGACGGGCGGTTCCGAGGCCGCCATCTATGAGGCGGGCGTGGGCGGGTTCAATGCGCTGCACGCCATGAGCACCCGCAATGAGGATCCGGCCACGGCCTCCCGTCCCTACGACAAGGACCGCGACGGCTTCGTGCTGGGCGAAGGTGGCGCGGCCATCGTGCTGGAGGACCTGGAGCACGCGCTGGCGCGGGGCGCCAAGATCTACGCCGAGGTGATCGGTGGCGGCATGAGCAGCGATGCATACCACATCACCGCACCCCACCCCGAGGGGCTGGGTGCCGAGCTGTGCATGAAGTTCGCGCTGAAGGACGCCGGCCTCGCACCCACCGACATCGACTACATCAACACCCACGGCACCAGCACTCCCATCGGCGACCCGCAGGAGGTGAAGGCCATCCAGCGCCTCTTCGGCGAGCACGCCTACGCGCTCAACATCAGCGCCACCAAGAGCATGACCGGGCACCTGCTGGGCGGCGCGGGTGCGGTGGAGGGTGTGGCCGCCATCATGGCCGTGCACACCGATACGGTGCCGCCCACCATCAATCACTTCACGGACGATCCCGAGATCGACGCCCGGCTGAACTTCACGTTCAACACGGCACAACAGCGCACGGTGAACGCCGCTATGAGCAACACCTTCGGCTTCGGCGGCCACAACACCGCGGTGATCTTCCGCAAGTACCGCTAGGCCCGCTTGATACGCTCTCTGCTGCTCCGTGCCCGCGCCTCGGCCGAGGACCGGCGGATCCTGGCCTGGGTGAAGCGCTCCTTCGGCCTCCGCCCCACCGACCTGGCCCTGTACAAACAGGCGCTCCGCCACAGCAGCGCGGTGCCCGAGGACCGGCCCGATCTGCCCGACAACGAGCGGCTCGAGTTCCTGGGCGATGCCATCCTCGACGCCGTGGTCGGCAGCTTGCTGTTCGAGCGCTATCCCAAGGAAGGCGAGGGCTTCCTCACCCGCATGCGCAGCAAGCTCGTAAGCCGCCAGCAGCTGAGCGAGCTGGCCCGCCGGGTGGACATCGGCAAGGTGATGGAGAGCAACGTCACCCGGGGGCACGAGACCAGCGTGCCCGGCAACGCGTTGGAGGCCATCTTCGGCGCCATCTACCTGGAGCAGGGGTTCGAGCGGGCGCGCAAGGCGATCGTGAAGCTGATCACCAGCCAGTACGACCTGCGCGAGCTGGAGAAGGAGGACCGCGACAACAAGAGCCGCCTGCTGGAGTGGGGACAGAAGCACAGGAAGCGCGTGGATTTCCACATCACCGAGGAAGGCGGCCGCGGCGGCCGCGGCAAGACCTACCTGTGCGAGGTGAAGGTGGATGGCGATGTGCGCGGAAGCGGTCGCGGGCCGAGCAAGAAGAAAGCCGAACAGGAAGCGGCCGACGCGGCGTTCCGCGCCATGGAGAAGCGCCGCAGCGGCGGCAGGGGACGCGGTCGGGGCCGCGGCAGGCGGCCCCGGGAGAGCGGCACCGACCAGGAGGCGCCCCGTGCCTCGGCCCGCGGCGACGAGTAACAGCGGCCGGTGCACAGGCCTTTGTGCATTCCCCGGGACCGCCCTTCGCCGCAGGCCTACCTTTGACCGTCCATGGCCAAGACCACGCGCATCCGCCTTGATGTGGAGCCCGATCCCGAGGTGCACGTGATCGGCATCAGCAGCCATGTGAACGACTACCGGTTGTGCTGGTCCCTGAACCTGAGCCTGGGGATCGCCCTGGCCCGCCGCGACCGCGACATCCTGGACAGCTCCGCGGAGGGCACGTCGCGCCATGCCGCTTTCGATCATGACGACCCCGACACCCAGGTGCGCTACACCCTGGTGAACAATCGTGGGGGCGCGGGCCTTCTGATCAAGGACCAGCGCTCGGCCGATTATTTCCTGGTGGTGGATGAGCAGGTGCCCGAGGCGCCCGAGCAGCTGCTGGAGCGCGTGCGCGCCGCGGAGTTCGTCCTGGCCGCCTATCCGGTGCCCTTCGACCAGTTGCGTGCCGGCCACAAACTCCTGCAGTGACACCGATGTCCCACAGCGACCCCAAGACCAAGATCGTGGCCACCATCGGCCCGGCCAGTGCTTCCATGGAGGTGCTGCGCGAACTGATGCGCGCCGGCATGGACGTGGCCCGATTGAACTTCAGCCACGGCTCCTACGACTTCTACCGCGAGCTCATCGGCAACATCCGAGCCCTCAACGAAGAGCTCGGCCTCAACACCGCCATCCTGGCCGATCTCCAGGGTCCCAAGCTCCGGGTGGGCGAGATGGAGAACGGGGCCATCGACCTGGCCGACGGCAGCGAGCTGGTGATCACCACCGAGCCGGTGAAGGGCCGCTCCGGCCTGGTGAGCACCACCTACACCCAGTTCCCACAGGACGTGAAGCCCGGGGAGATCGCCCTGCTGGACGATGGCAAGATCCGCCTGGAGGTGACGGCCACCGACGGCCGCTCCCGCGTCACGACCCGCGTGATCCACGGCGGTCCGCTCAGCGCCAACAAGGGCCTCAACCTGCCCAACACCAAGGTGAGCCTGCCCTGCCTCACGGACAAGGACCTCAAGGACCTGGACTTCGCGCTGGAGCAGAACGTGGACTGGGTGGGCCTGAGCTTCGTGCGCAGCGCCCGCGACATCATCGAGCTCAAGCACATCATCCGCGCCCAGGACAAGCACGCCCGCGTGATCGCCAAGATCGAAAAGCCCGAGGCCCTGCTGGAGATCGACGACATCATCCGCGAGGCCGACGCCCTCATGGTGGCCCGCGGCGACCTGGGTGTGGAGATCCCCATGGAAAAGGTGCCGCTGGTGCAGAAGGACCTGATCCGACGCTGCCTGGCCATGCACCGGCCGGTGATCGTGGCCACCCAGATGATGGAGAGCATGATCACCAACATCACGCCCACACGCGCCGAAGTGAACGACGTGGCGAACGCCGTGCTCGACCATGCCGACGCGGTGATGTTGAGCGCCGAGACCAGTGTGGGCAAGCACCCCGTGGAGGTGGTGAAGGCCATGAACCGCATCCTGGTGGAGATGGAGACGGCCGACGGCATGTACAACGTGCCCAATCCGCCCCTGGAGAGCAACGAACGCACCGTGAGCGACGCCATCAGCATCGCCGCCGTGCGCATGACCGAGGCCATGCCGGTGAAGGCCATCGTGACCATGACCCACAGCGGCTACACGGCGTTCAAGATCAGCAGCATGCGCCCCAAGGCGAACATCTACGCCTTCACCAGCAACCCGGCCATCCTATGCATGCTGAACCTGGTGTGGGGCGTGCGCGCCCACTACTACGACAAGACCGTCAGCACCGACCACACCATCGCCGACATCAAGCATCTGCTGCGCCGACGCAACCAGGTGCGCAAGGGCGACCTCGTGATCAACATCGCCAGCATGCCCATCGCCGAGAAGGGCATGGCGAACATGCTGAAGTTGAGCCCGGCGTAGCGATCACCGACGAACCACCCTCACGTACCGCAGGCCCTCATTGGTCTTCAACACCACCATGTAGGCGCCCGGGGCCTCTGTGGACAGGTCCACGTTGAACCGGTGCTCGCCGTGGGCGTTGCGGGAGAACAGCAGCCGCCTCACCGGTACGCCGTCCGCCCGCAGCACGCTGAGGTCCGCGATGGTGCTGCGGTCCAGGCGCAGCGTCACCTGGAACGCAGCATCGGTGAGCGTGGGCGAGGCGCTGAGCGCATGGTACTCCGGTGCTTCACTCCGATCGACCGCACCGGTGCTGACATCCGCCGTGTATTTGTAGATGTACGTGCCGGACATGTACGCGAGTGAATCGCTGAGGCGGAAGAAGCGGTTGTAGTTGTTGCCCACGTTCTCCAGCGCCCAGGTGAGCCCACCGTCGGTGGTGCCGTACAGCAGGTTTCCGCCGCCCACCCAGCCGCGCAGCGTGTCCATGAAGCCCACCACCTCCACGTAGGTGTAGCTGTTGGCCGCCACGATGGTGCTCCACGTCTGGCCGCCATCGGCGCTGCGCAGCAGACGTGTGTCGTCGTTCACCGGTTCGCTGTACACCGAGGCGTACCAGTGGTCGGCATCCAGGCGCTGGATCTTCCACACGATGTCCGAGGCGACCCCGGTGAGATGCCTTGGCTGCCAGTTGAGCCCGCCGTCCGTGGTGTACAGGATGACACCGCCGTTGCCCGCAGGCGCCGCCGTGCCGGTGACGAAGCCGGTGTCCGGGCTCGTGAAGTGCACGTCCACCAGCGCTGTCGCATGCGCGCTCATGTCGCTCGATGTCCAGCTGAGGCCGCCATCGCTGCTCTTCACCACGTAGGCCGGCGAGGCCCAGAGCCCCACCCCGTAGATGGTGGTGGGTGTCGGTGCGGAGAGCCCACAGATGCCCGGTGGCTGCGGGCTGATCAGCGGGGCCACATCGGTCCATGTGGCCCCTCCGTCCACGGTGCGGAACAAGGAACCGCTCAACGACCCGCAGTAGCCGTGCAACGCATCGATGAACTCGATGCTGCGCAGGTATTGTCCAGCCGTGTATTGCAGGGTCCAGGTGGCGCCACCATCCTCGGTGCGTCGGATGGTGCCGGCCGGTCCGCCCGCCGCCCAACCCACCGTATCGTTGATGAAGAAGACGTCGTCGTGGCGTCCGGAAGGCGGGATGTTCAGCGTGGTCCACGTGCCCTGGGCGATCAGCTGACCGCCGAACAGCAGGGCAAGAACCGGCAGCAATGACGGGCGCATCCGGATGATCTTCTCGACAAGGTATGGGCTCGTCGCCGTTCGTCGTCCACCTTCGATCGTGGAAAGGTGATGGAGCCACCACCTGCACACCCGGACCATGCCGGGTACCTTGATCTCCCAAGGAACCGCACACCATGCATGAACAGGAATGGGACCAGGTGGCGACCACGTTCGAGGAGGAGATCTTCAACGTACCGGCCAACGACCATAAGGGACTGATCACGGAGGCGGTGGAACGCTTCGCCAGCCGCGACGCGGTCGCCACCGACCTGGGCTGCGGTGTGGGCCGCACCCTGCCGCTGCTCGCCGGGCATTTCGGCCGGGTGTACGCCGTTGACGTGAGCAGTGCCTGCCTCGCCGTGGCGGAAGAGGCCTGCGGTGCGCATGCCAACATCCGGTACGTGCACGCCGACCTGTCGAAGGACCGCAAGGGGTATCCGCAGGGCGATCTGGTGCTCTGCATCAACACCTGGCTCAATGCCGATGCGGCCATGCGGGCGGGCATCGTGCGCAACACCTGCCAGAGCGTGAAGCGGGGTGGCCATCTGGTCCTGGTGGTCCCCGCGTTGGGCTCGGCCCTGCTCTCCACGCTCCGCCAGGTGCAGCTCAACCAGCGGATGGGCATGGACCCCGCAAAGGCCGAGCGGAAGGCCCTGCCGGAGGGCAACGGATGGGCGCATGGCATCGTCCCCATCGACGGGGTGCCCACCAAGCACTTCATGGCCGAAGAGCTCCAGGCGCTCCTCGCGGAACGCGGGTTCGTGGTGGAAGCGGTGGAGAAGCTCGAGTACGGTTGGGACACCGAGTTCATCGACCCTCCCGCGTGGATGAGCGCCCCGTACCCCTGGGATTGGTTCCTGGTGGCGCGGCGGGTGCGGTGAACTTCGCAGGCAGCGATACGGCACACGAGCGCATCTTCAAGGAGTTCCACCCCCATGAGCCGAAGAACGGTCGGTGTGCTCGTCCTGCTGCCCCTCGTGGCGCAGGCACAGTTGCTGATCCCTGGCCTGCAGCCCAGCGACACGGTGACACGGCCCTGCCCGGTGGACACGACCGTCAGCCTGCTCTCCTATGCCGGTTGGGAGGCGTATCAGACCGTGGATGATACCTGGGATGGCCCACGGGACAGCACCGCCTGCATCCCATTGGCCCACGTGAGCGGTGGCGGCGTGGAAGCCCGCATCGACTTTGATGACGCCGACCCTGCGCGGCCGGTGTTCCTGCGTCTGCTGCTGGACTCGACCACCGCGATCCCGTTGACGGCGGACAATGAGTACGTGATCATCCTTGACGGCTACCCGTTGCCCGGCACGACCCTCAATGCGGGCATTGGTTGCACGGAAGGGATGTGCACCGGCATCCGCGCAGCGGTGCGTATACCCGACAGCACCGGTACGGGAAGCGACCTGCGTTGGTATCAAAGCAGCTATGGTTCCGGCCAGTTCGGCTCACCCTTCTCCGTGTGCGTGCCTACGGAGGGCTTTGTGGACAACGCGCTGCGCGAACTTGTGCTCAAGTTCACGCTCGCATCCCCGGGGCCCGGGCAGCAGTACCGTCTGCTCTGGCCATCGGCCGAGGACCTTTTGCAACAAGGTGCACTGGATCAATTTGTCGAGGCGGACCTTCCCCAGTTCCAGACCGGTCCTTCGAGCTTCACCATGTGGCCGGTGAACGGCTTCAACTTCCTGGTGATGTACGAGGACACCACCTATCCTTCCGCCGACCAGGTGAGCTATCTGGACATCACCCCCCTGCCCAACGTCAGCCAGCCGACACCGGTCACGCTCACCTTGGAGCCATTTACGGGATTCAACTTCCAGCCCTTCACACAGCTCCGTGGCGGTCCGGTGCTGAACAACGACAGCATCTTCCATCCGCTCACCGTGGTGAACAACGGGGCCGACCTCTGCCTTTCCTGGCAGATCGTCGAGCTGTTCTGGGGGCATGGCGACCGCTATGTCCACCAGGCCGGCCACCTGGGGTTCGAAGGGCAGCGCTCGTGTTTCCTGTTCCGACGGGGCAGCACCCTGGAGGTGGCCCCGGGATCGACCTTGCACTATGGCCGCGATGGCCGTGGCATGCTCGCCCTGTTGGCCGGAAGTGATGTGGTGGTGGGCAGCGGGGCCGAGCTGGTGATCCACGGTACGGTGGTGCTCATGGAAGGCCTGGGCGCCTCCACCCGCGAGGACCTGTTCACCCGGCTTGGTCCGGGGGCGCGTCTCCGCTTCGCCCCCGGCTCATCCGTGTTCAACGGAAACAGCTACGCCCAGGACATGAAGTGGGTGATCACCCTGGATGGTGGCACGGCGGATCTGGAGGGGTTGAGCGCGACGGACCGGCAGAAGATCGTGCTGGTGCAGTTGCCCGGGGTGCCGCTCACCGAGCTCGCGGCGACGGTGCTGCCCAACGCGGTGCAGCTCCAGGTGGCCACGCGGATGGCGGGGTCGGGCACCGTGAGCTGCTTCGACGCGCTGGGCCGATGCCTTCTTGGAACGCGGGTCTCGCTCGCGCCGGGCGGATCGTCCATCCTCCTGGATACGTCCGGATGGTTGGCGGGGAGCTACCTTGCCGTGCTGGAGGTGAACGGTGAGCGCAGGGTGGCGCGATGGGTCATCCCGTGAGCGACCGCCCCAGCACGAGATCCATGTAGAAGCCCGGCTTTTTGAGCCGGGCGCGCAGGTCGAGGTCGGTGAACATGCTGCTGATGGTGTCCGCCAGCGCCGGGTTGCGGTTGGCGCGCTTCACCACGAAGTCGAAAAGCCAGGCCTGGTGCGCCAGGTCCTGCAGGCGCGTGCTGATGGCGAGCTCCTGCCCCAGCCTTTTCCACACGCGCTCATCGTAGACCTTGAGGAAGGCGGCATCCGTGCGGTCTGCGCACAGGGCCTCGTGCGACACGTCGGCCGCGTGGGACCCGCTGATCATCGCGTGGCTGATGCCCTCCCCGGTGAAGGGGTCGATCAAGTGCCCGGCGTCGCCGATCAGCAGGTAGCCGTTGCCGCTCAACGGGTGGCGCTTGCTGGCCAGGGGCAGACCCATGCCCTGCACAGGGCCCTCGATCCGGGCGTGCATGAAGCGGTGCTTGAGGGTGGGGTGCGTGGCCACCAGGCGCTGCAGCTCGGCCTTCAGGTCCAGTTCGCGGGTGCGCACATGATCGCTGCGCAGCCCCAGGCCCACATTGGCCCTCCCGCCTGGCAGGGGAAAGATCCACAGATAGCCGGGCAGCAGCTCCTTCAGGAAGTGCAGTTCGATGAAGCCCTGCGGATCAAGGCCGGTGATCCCCTGATAGTAGGCTCGGACACCTGCCGCCTGGTGCCGCGGTTCCATGGGCAGGCCGGCCACGTGGCGGGCGAACTGGCTGTTGGCCCCATCGGCGGCCAGCACCAGGCGACACTGGATGGTGCACCGCTCGGCGTTGTTGCGGCGCACTTCCACCCGCCAACCGTCCGCCTCGCGTTCATAGGCCGTGGCCTGCGCACCCTCCAGCACCCGCACCGCCTCGTTGCGCTTGACCTCCTCGAAGAGCATGGCGTCGAACGCCAGCCGGGGCAGGATGGCCCCCGGGGCTTCGCCCACGCCGGTGTTGCGGGAGAAGGGCACGCGCAGCGCCTTGCCGCCGGGCGCCACGAAGGTGACGCCCCAGCTGGGCAGGCGACGGGCGTCGGCGTTCACGCGATCCACAAGGGCAGGGTCGACGCGCTCAAGCACCCGCATCACCTTGCCACTCAGGGCATCACCGCACACCTTGTCCCGCGGGAACACGGCCCTCTCCACCAGCATGGTGCGCACCCCGTGCCGGGCCAGCCGCAGCGCCGCCGTGCACCCGCCGGGGCCTCCGCCCACGACCAGCACGTCCGTGGCATGGGCCGAAGTGGCCGGTCCGTTGACCTGGGCGTCGGAACCGGTGGGGGCCTGCATGCCGGATCCACTAATGGCGGAAGGCCTCAGCGCTGAACTGCTCCAGGAAGCGGACGTCGTTCTCCCAGTAGAGACGCAGGTCGGGGACCCGGAAGCGGAGCTGGGCGATGCGCTCCACACCCATGCCGAAGGCGAAGCCGCTGTACACCTGCGGATCGATCCCGCACGTGCTCAGCACGGCGGGGTCCACCATGCCGCAGCCCATGATCTCCACCCATCCGCTGTGCTTGCACACCGCGCAGCCCGATCCGCCGCAGATGGTGCAGCTCATGTCCACCTCCGCGCTGGGCTCGGTGAACGGGAAATAGCTGGGGCGCATGCGGATGACCACCTCGGGGCCGAACATGGCCTTGGCGAAGTGGTCCAGGGTGCCCTTCAGTTCGGCGAAGCTCACCCCGCGGTCCACGTACAGCCCCTCCACCTGGTGGAACATACAGTGGGCGCGTGCGCTGATGGCCTCATTGCGGTACACGCGCCCGGGGCTCACGGTACGGATGGGTGGACGCTGACCTTCCATCACGCGCACCTGCACACTGCTGGTGTGTGTGCGGAGCGCCAACGCATCGCGGGTCGTCGCACCGGAGGAGCCCTCCACGAAAAAGGTGTCCTGCATATCGCGCGCCGGATGCTCGGGCGGGAAGTTCAGCGCGCCGAAGTTGTGGTGGTCGTCCTCCACCTCGGGGCCTTCGCTTACCGTGAAGCCGATGTGGGCGAAGATGTCCACGATGCGTCGACGCACCAGGGTGATGGGGTGCAGGCTGCCGGCGGGGTCGAGCGCCGCCGGCCGTGTGGGGTCGTCCACGCCGGCGCGCTCGTCACGTTGATGGTCAGCGCCCTGTCTCAGCTCCTCCAGCCGGGTCTGGGCGGCCTGCTTGAGCTGGTTGAGGCGCTGGCCCAGGGCCTTCTTCTCCTCGGCGGCCAGTTGCTTGAAGTCGTCGAACAGGGCGGTGACGGCACCGTTGCGGCCCAGGTATGCGATGCGGAAGCGCTCCACCGCCTCGGCCGTGTCGGCTGTGGCGGCCTGCAGTTCGGCCTCCAGCGCGGTGATGCGCTCCAGAAGGTTCATGGCAGCACCTTCATCCACATGCGGATGTCCTCGGCGGGGCGGTCGCGGGCATCGCGCTGCACGGATGCGATCTTGTCCACCACGTCAAGTCCTTCGACCACTTCGCCGAACACGGTGTAGGCACCGTCCAGATGCGGGGCGCCGCCCACGCTTGCGTATCGGGCCTTGGCCGCATCGTCATAGGTGACCGGCGTGCCCATCGTGGCGTTGCGCTTGGCGATCATGTCCATTTCCTGGGGTTGGTAGGTGCGGCCCTGCACGATGTAGAACTGGCTGCCGCTGCTCGCCTTGGTGGGGTTCACCTGGTCGCCCTGCCGGGCCGCCGCCAGGGTGCCCTTGGTGTGGTACAGACCCGGCAGGATCTCGGCCGGCACGGTATACCCGGGCCCGCCCATGCCCAGTGGCATGCCCGCCGCGGCCCGCTTGCTGTCCGGGTCGCCCCCCTGCACCATGAAGCCGGGGATCACCCGGTGGAAGACCAGGCTGTCGTAGAAGTGCTCCTTCACCAGCTTCAGGAAGTTGTCGCGGTGCTGCGGCGTTTCGTTATACAGCTCCACCACCATGGTCCCCAGGGTCGTGCGCACTTCCACGCGGGGACGCTTGGTGGTGCCTTTGGTGCCCTTGTCGTTCTGTGCGGACAGGGTGGTCGGGAGCATCAGGATCGCGAGCGCGGCGGCCAGCTTGGCCGGTGTGATTTGCAGGAACATCGCTTTGGACGCTACTTTTGAGGTTCGCCGGGCCATGGCTGGCAAGGCGCCCAAAAGTACTGCGATGAGCCGATCGACCTTCCGTGTCCCGGTGATGACCCTGGCGCTCCTGCTCTGCTGGCCGCTGCTGCCCTCCTGCAACAAGGAGAAGCCCACCATCGCCCGCATCCGCATCCAGGATCAGAACGGCAGTGCGGTGCCGGAGGCCTACGTAAAGCTTTATGCGGACCCCGTGTACCCCCTGGGCGACCCCACGCGCCTCACCCAGGAGAAGCTCACCGGGAACGATGGCTGGGTGGAGTTCGATTATACCGGCTATTATGAGCAGGGTCAGGCCGGCTTCGCCGTGCTGGACATCGTGAGCTTCAAGGACAGCGCGGTGGGCGAAGGCATCATCAAGATCGTGGAGGAGGAGACCGCCGAGGAGGTGGTGACCCTGGTGCCGGTGACCCCGTAAGTGGACGGTCCCCTCGCACCGCCCAAGAGCACAGTGGATGCTGCCCCGGCGCTGACCTCCGCACGACAGTGGTCGGTGCCTTTCTGCGGGGCCACGCGCACAGTGGATAGTGGTTGCGCGCAATGACCGCCCAGCAGCCGTGATCAGCCCTCGAAGTAGTCCAGCAGGGCTTCCTTCATCAGCCGCTCCTGCTCCTTGTCGGTGAGAGGAGGCAGGTCGCGCGCCCGCTCGAAATGCGGCCAACCATCCGCATCGCGCCCCAGCTCCCGGTAGTACCCGTAGGGCAATAGCAGCACGCAGATGCCGATGTGCATCAGGTTCACCTTCTCGTCCTTCTTGAACTCGCGGGCATGCTGACCCAGTTCCTGGACTCCCACGAGGAAGATGAGCCCGTTGAGGTCGACGGGTGCGCCGAACCGCTGCTCCATGTGCTTGAGCAGATCGCGCCAGCGCTTCTCGAACGTGAGGTCCACGGCAGGGATGAGGGTTGGGGAACGGGGAACGGCAAGGTCGATGGGCGGGCAAAGATGCCATCGAGCCGCCTGCATTGCCACCTTCGCCACATTCCCCACATTCACGGCGTGAACTGGCTGGATTGGGTGCTGGTGGTGCTGCTGGCGATCGCTGCAGTGCAGGGGTTCCTGCATGGCTTCGTGCGCGAGCTCGCCGGGCTGCTGGCCTGGGTGGCGGGCATTTGGGCGGGGATCCGCCTCAACGACCGGATGGCCGCCTGGCTCGGTCTCGATCCCGCCCAGGAGGCGTTGAGCTTCCTGGTCACCTTTCTGCTGGTGCTCCTCGTCGTTCATCTGCTCGGCCGGGCGCTCACCGTGGCCATCGATGCGGCGCAGCTCAGCCTGCCGAACAAGGTGGCCGGGATGGCCTTTGCCGTGGTGCGCAAGGCCTTCGTGCTGAGCGTGCTCATCAACCTGCTGGCCGCCTGGCAGGGCACGCGCTGGAGCGTCTTGCGCGAGGCGCTCGATGGCTCGATGCTCGCGGCTCCGCTCCGTGCCTTCGCGCCGTTGGTGATCCCCGCGCTGGGCGAGGCCAAATGGCTGGGTCGGGTCGTGGAGACCGTGGAGGAGCAGGTGCGCATGGAGCGGTGAGCGGCACCCTCCCCCTGGCCGGACCTGGGCGGTCGCCCGGCCGATGCTTCAGGTCTTTTTCACGCGCACCGCGTTCATGCCGCGGGGGCCACGCTCCAGTTCGAAGGTGACCTGATCGCCCACGCGGATTTCCTCCAGCATGGCGCTGATGTGCACGAAATAGCGTTCGCGCGAGCCGTTGTCCTGGATGAAGCCGAACCCCCGCCCCTCGTCGAAGCGGTCCAACCGGCCCGTGAGCGGCTCGGGGGGCACATCCTCGCGGCGGGGAACCCCCAGCTCGATGTCCTCGGCCTTGATCTCCTGCCGTTTGGTGGGATCGGGCGGGGTGTCGGTGATGCGACCGAACTCGTCGACGTACGCGATCATGTTGTCCAGTCCACCGCCGGCGCTGTTGGCCTTGCGTTCGGCCTTGCGGCGCTCCTTCTCCTCCTGTTTCTGTTGACGGCGTTTTTCCTGCTCGCGTTTGTTGAACGAATCGGCCATGCGGAGATGTTGGACCCGTGGGGTGACCGGCGGCGCAAGTGCGCGCAGCCGGGTCCGTGGGTGAGACGAAGGTAGCGCTTCCTCCCTCAGGGTTGACCCGGGGCGAGCTTCGCGTACACGTCGAGGCTGATCCAGCGCCCGTCCTTCCGTTCGCATTCATGGAGGGTGCCTTCGTGGCGGAAGCCGTTCTTCAGCAGCACGCGGGCGCTGGCGGGGTTCTCCGTCTCCACCTCGGCCACCACCCGGTGCAGGCCCAGGGTGTGGAAGGCGTGATGAAGCACCTGGCCGATGGCCCCGCTGATGATGCCCTTGCCCCAATGCTCGGGCAGCAGCCAATAGCCCAGCTCGCAGCGCCTGTGTTCCGGGTGGATGTGGTTGATGCCGATGGCTCCGAGGAAGGTGTCATCCGCCGTGGACCGGATCGCCCACCATTTCCCTGTGCCTTCGCGCTCAATTGTGGCGTACCAGTCCATCTGCTCCTGGGTGGCCTCCAGCGTCATAAAGCGCACCGCGTAGTAGCGGATCACCTCCGGGTGCGACAGGCCGCGGTGAATGTGGGCGATGTCCGCTGGGGTGATGGGGTGGAGCAAGGGCTTCATCGCGACCGCCTCAACATCAGAAGGGTCGAACCAAGGCATACCAACATGATCAGTGTGACGCCGAAGCCGACCACCACCAGCCAATGTTCCACTTGGTGATGGCCAGGTATAAGCGCTGCCACGCAGGGCTCGGCGATCAGCAGGACGTGCACTGCGGCGAGCACGACGAACACCAACACATGGCCGAGGATGATGCCGCGCTTGGTCATCAATCATCAGTTCGCATCAAGCACCCGCATGAACAGGCAGGATGCCTGTTCAACCCTGCACCGCCGCGATCCCCGGCAGCACCTTGCCCTCCAGGTACTCCAGCATGGCACCGCCGCCGGTGCTCACGTAGCTGATCCGGTCGGCCAGGCCGAACTGGTTCACCGCGGCCACGCTGTCACCGCCGCCCACCAGGCTGAAGGCGCCTTGGCTGGTGGCCTCCGCCACGGCCTGTGCGATGGCGATGGTGCCCTGTTGGAAGGGCTTCATCTCGAACACGCCCATGGGGCCGTTCCACAACAAGGTCTTGCTGCGCAGGATGGCGGCGCGGCAGGCCTCGATGCTCTTCGGACCGATGTCCAGCGCCATCCAACCATCGGGAACCGCGTTGGCCGCGCACTGGTCGGTGTTGGCGGTCTCGGCGAAGGCGTCGGCGACCACGGCATCCGTGGGGATGTGCAGCTTCACGCCCTTGGCCTCGGCCTCCTTGATGATGCCGCGCGCGGTGTCGAGCAGGTCGTCCTCCACCAGGCTGGCGCCGGTCTGGCCGCCCATGGCCTTCACGAAGGTGTTGGCCATGCCGCCGCCGATGATCAGTTCGTCGCAGGTGCCGATGAGGTTCTGCAGCACGTCGATCTTGCTGCTCACCTTGCTGCCGCCCACGATGGCGGTCATGGGGCGCTGCGGGTTCCCGAGCACCTTGCCCACGCTGTCGATCTCGGCCTGCAGGAGGTGACCGAACAGCTTGGCGGAGGGGAAGAACTTCGCCACGATGGTGGTGCTGGCATGGGCGCGGTGGGCCGTGCCGAAGGCGTCGTTCACGTACACGTCACCCAGCTCGCTCAGGCTCTTGCTGAAGGCCTCGTCGCCACCTTCCTCCTCGGGGTGGAAGCGCAGGTTCTCCAGCACCAGCACCTCGCCGGGCTTCAGCGCTGCGGCCTTGGACTTGGCGTCCGGGCCCACGCAATCGGTGGCGAAGAGCACGGGCCGGCCGAGCAGGGTGCTCAGGTGTTCGGCCACGGGCTTCAAGCTCATGGCGGGGTTCACCTTGCCCTTGGGGCGGCCCAGGTGGCTCATGAGGATGGCGCTGCCACCGTCCTTCAGGATCTTGTTCACAGTGGGCATGATGGCGCGGGCGCGGGTGTCGTCCGTCACCTTGCCGGTGGCGTCCTGGGGCACGTTGAGGTCCACGCGCACGAGGGCTTTCTTGCCGGCGAAGGAGAAGGTGTCCATGGTGAGCATGGCGGCGAAAATAGGACCGGCTCAAGCATCGGCAGTGGTGTTGGGCGTTGCGTACTGGCGTGTTCAGCGATCGTGGGCATGCAACACGCCAACACGCGACCAAGCAACACGCCGCGGCGTTCTACTTTCGTCCCGTGCGGTTCGGTCGGATCATCGGTCAGACAGCGCTGAAGGCGCGGATCATCGGCAATGCGCGTGAAGGCCGTGTACCCCATGCGCAGTTCTTCCTCGGGCCGCGGGGAAGCGGCAACCTGGCCCTGGCCCTGGCCTACGCGCGCTACCTGCTCTGCGAGGCACCCGGCCCGGCCGACAGCTGTGGCGATTGCCCGGCGTGCAAGCAGATGGACAAGCTGGCGCATCCCGACCTCAACCTCAGCTTCCCGATCTTTCTCTCGGAGAAACTGCGGACCTGCGAGCCGCTGTTGCCGACCTGGCGTGCCGCTGTGCTCAAGGAACCCTTCCTCGATGCGGCCCTGTGGCGCGACCAGCTGGACGGAGAGAACAAGCAGCTTCGGATGGGCGTGGACATCGCCGCGGAGATCACCCGCAAGCTGAGCCTGAAGGCGTACGGCGGACGATGGAAGGTGATGCTCGTGTGGCTGCCCGAACTGATGGACCCTCCGGCCGCCAACAAGCTGTTGAAGGCCTTGGAGGAGCCCGAGCCCGGCACCGTGTTCCTGTTGGTGGGGACGGAGGCCGACCAGATGCTGCCCACCATCCTGAGCCGCGCCCAATTGGTGAAAGTGCCCGCCCTGCTCGAGGATGACCTCGCGCAGGCGCTCGCCGGGCGCTATCCGGACCTGAAGCCCGAGGAGGCGCGCGCCTGTGCGGTGCGCAGTGCCGGCGATCTGCTGGAGGCCGTGGCCATGGCCGAGAAGAGCGAGGAGGAGCTCTTCGTGCTCTTCCGCGATTGGATGCGCGCCTGTTATGGCCTGAAGATCCATGAGGCGGCCGAGTTCGCCGAGCACTTCGCCCGCATGGGTCGGGAGCGGCAGAAGGGCCTGATGCGGTATGGGCTGCACCTGCTGCGCATGAGCCTGCTGCACGCGGCCGGAGCATCCGGCCTGGTCCGTGCGGTGGGCCAGGAGCAGGAGTTCATCCGCCGCTTCGCCGCCATGCTGTCCGAGCCGCGCGCGGAAGACCTGCGGCACGAACTGGAGTCCGCGCACCAGCACCTGGAGCGCAACGCCAACCCCAAGGTGCTCTTCATGGACCTGAGCTACAGCGTCCATCGCGCGTTGCGCGCGTAAGGGCGCCCGCACCCGGCTCCGCCGGTTATCTTCGTGCCGCGCCCATCCGGCCATGAGCCGCGGCGCAACCATCAGAGCACCAGAGGAATGGGATGTGCAAGTTGCAGCAGTGGGGCCGACGGCAAGCCGGCCGGGTGCAAGAGCAATGGCTATTGCAGCTCCAGCGGCTGCAACAAGCTGGGGGTCTTCGACTGGCTCACCGGCGTACCTCTGCCCCAGGGCCAGCAGCCCTTCGATGCGGTCGAGGTACGCTTCAAGAACACGCGGAAGACCTTCTATCGCTGCCCGCCCTCGCTCGGGGTGGTGCCCGGTGACGCCGTGGTGGTGGAGGCCAGCCCGGGCCACGACATCGGGGTGGTGAGCCTCGTGGGAGAACTGGTGCGTACGCAGATGGCCCGCAAGGAGAAGGCTCAGGACACGTTCGAGCTGCGCAAGGTGGTCCGCAAGGCCACGCAGGAGGACCTGGACCGGTGGCATGCCGCCCGCGACCTGGAGGACGAAACGCTCTTCGCCTCCCGGGTCATCGCGCGCGAGGCCCGACTGGACATGAAGGTGACCGATGTGGAGTACCAAGGGGATGGCACCAAGGCCACCTTCTACTACACCGCCGAGGAGCGCATCGATTTCCGGGACCTGGTGCGCCGCTTGTCCGACCGCTTCAATGTGCGGGTGGAGATGAAGCAGATCGGTGCCCGGCAGGAGGCCGGACGCATCGGTGGCATCGGCAGCTGCGGCCGCGAACTGTGCTGCAGCACCTGGTTGAGCGACTTCCGCAGCGTCACCACCAGCGCGGCGCGCTACCAGCAGCTGGCCCTCAATCCCCAGAAGCTCGCCGGCCAGTGCGGCAAGCTGAAGTGCTGTCTGAACTACGAGCTGGACATGTACATCGAGGCGATCAAGAGCTACCCTTCCCAGAACGCCAAGCTCAAGACGCGCCAGGGCACCGGCACCCACATCAAGACCGACATCTTCACCGAGCGGATGTTCTACGGGTTCAAGCGCCCGGGAGAGCCGTTCATCATGGCGTCCTTCCCCGTGGAGGTGGTGCGCGACATCCTGGCGCAGAACAAACAAGGCATCGAGCCCGAAGTGGACCTGAACATGGTGGCGGCTCCGGCCGTGCCCGAGGAGAAGGTGCCCGATTACGAGAACGTCGTCGGCCAGGACGAGCTCACCCGCTTCGACCAGAAGATGAAGTCCCGCGGCGCCGGCAAGCGCGGTGGAAAGAAGCGAAAGGAGCGCGACCGGCCCCGCGAGGGCGCTCCTTCCCGCGCGAAGCCGGACGGCGGCGGTGCCGAACCCCATCAGGCCGCCCCCCGCACCCAGGGTGAGGGAGGTGCGCGCGGTGGACGCCGTGACCGGCGCGGACGCCGCGATCGCGGGCCGCGTCCGGACAAGCCCGGCGGCCCGCCCCCCGCTCAACCACCGCAGGCGTGAACCGCGCCGCCTTTCCGCTTTTCCTGCTGGTGGCGTTGGTGGCCTGCGGCCGGCCGGAGATCTACCAGAGCGACGTTCCGCTTCCTGCGCACGGCTGGCACAGCGCCTATGCCCCGACCTTCTGCTTTGGCATCACAGACACGGTGAGCCCGCATGACGTGTACATCGATGTGCGTCACACGGGCGACTATCCCTACCACGACCTCTACCTGTTCGTGGACCTCACGGACCCGGCGGGACGGGTCTTGCGCGACACGGTGGAGTGCCAGTTGGCCGACCCCATGGGCCAGTGGTATGGCCGCGGCACCGGCTACATCTTCGCCGACCGGTTCCAGGCCCACATCCTGTACCGCCTGGGCGACCGCTTTCCGCGTTCGGGCCGCTACTGCCTGCGGCTGGAGCAGGCGATGCGTCATGACACCCTTCATGGGGTGCTCGATGTGGGTGTCAGCATCAGCCCCTCTCAGGCCCCCCGCTAACTTCGTCCGCCATGAGCGCTCCGCGCAAGCGCCGCCTGCTGCCCCTGCTGCTCTGGGCGGTGCTGGTCGGCCCGGTTCTCGCCATCATCTCCGCCCTGCTGCTGGCGGGTGCCGGTGACCTGCCCGGCACGGAGGACCTGGAGAACCCCAGAAGCGACCTGGCCACGGCCATCCTCTTCAGCGATGGCACGCTGATGGGCCAGTACTACCGGGAGAACCGGATCCCGGTGAAATACGAGCAGATCAGCCCACACGTGGTGAACGCCCTGATCGCCACGGAGGACGAGCGCTTCCGCGCGCACAGCGGCATCGACCTGCGCGGCACGGCCCGCGCCGCGGTGTACATGGGCAGCAAGGGCGGTGCCAGCACCATCACCCAGCAGCTGGCCAAGATGCTGTTCACCGAGAAGCCGGCCAGCAGTTTCCGGCGGATCTTCCAGAAGTTCCAGGAGTGGATCATCGCCGTGCGGTTGGAGCGCCAGTACACCAAGGATGAGATCATCGCCATGTACCTCAACCGCTTCGACTGGATCAACCAGGCGGTGGGCATCCGCAGTGCGGCGCACGTGTACTTCAACACCGGTCCCGACAGCTTGCGCATCGAGGAGGCCGCCCTGCTGGTGGGCATGTGCAAGAACCCGGCCCTCTTCAATCCCGTGCGCCGACCGGACACCACCCTGCACCGCCGCATGGTGGTGCTCGCCCAGATGGAACGCGCCGGTATGATCGACCGCTCGGCCTATGATTCCCTGAAGGCCCTGCCGCTGGGCCTGCGGTTCCAGCGCATCGACCATGCCGAGGGTCCGGCCCCGTACTACCGCGAAGTGCTGCGTGCCAGGCTGCAGGCCCTGCTGGCCTCCACCGACGACCAGGGGAAGCTCCGGTTCGCCAAGGCCGATGGCAAAGCCTATGACCTGTACACCGACGGCCTGAAGGTGTACACCACGCTGGACCCCCGCATGCAGACCTACGCCGAGTGGGCGCTCGCCGAGCACCTGCGCAGCGAGCTGCAGCCCGACCTTTTCAAGGACCTGGCGAAGAAGAAGAACCGGCCGTTCGATTGGCGCGTGAGCGAGGACGAGATCGCCGGCATTCTGGAGGCGGCCATGAAGCGCAGCGTGCGCTACCGGAACCTCACGGGCAAACAATGCCCCAACTGCGAACGTCCGGCGCGCGTGATCGAACGGGCCATGCACGAAGGGCACATGCACTTCCACTGCCGGCCCGAGCTCGGAGGATGCGACACCTGGTGGCCGGTGGTCCCCGAGAAGGGCATCCCCGCCCTGTTCGACAAGCCCGCGCCCATGCGCGTGTTCAGCTGGCATGGCGAGGTGGACACGGTGATGAGCCCCATGGACTCCATCCGCTACTACAAGAGCTTCCTGCAGAGCGGTCTGCTGAGCGTCGACCCGGGCACCGGTTTCGTGAAGGCCTGGGTGGGCGGCATCGACTTCAAGCACTTCCAGTACGACCACGTGGAGCAGGCCCGCCGACAGGTGGGGTCCACCTTCAAACCCTTCGTGTACGCGACCGCCATCCGCGAGGGTCTCGACCCCTGCAAGGAGCTGCCCAACCAGCTGGTGTGCTTCGACATGCCCGAGGGCCAGCCGGACTGGTGCCCCAAGAACAGCGACGCCAAGTACGGCGGCCTGGTCACCCTGAAATATGCGCTGGCCAACTCCATCAACACCATCACCGCCTGGCTGATGAAGCAGTACAGCCCGGAGGCGGTGACCGTGCTGGCGCGGCACATGGGCGTCAACAGCCCGTTGGAGCCCGTGCCCAGCCTCTGCCTGGGCGTGGCCGACCTCACCCTGATGGAGATGACCAGCGCCTTCGCCGCCTTCGCCAACAAGGGCGTGTACATCGAGCCGGTGCTCTTCACGCGCGTCGAGGACAAGAACGGCAACACCATCTTCGACCTCGTGCCCCGCACCGAGGAGGCCCTCGACGAGCAGACCTCCTACATCATGCTCAACCTCTTGAAGGGCGTGGTGGACGGGGCCTACAACCGCGGCACCGGCAAGGTGGTGGGCACCGGCATGCGCATCCGCAGCAGCGGCGGTGCCCGGGCCAAGTACGCCAACATCAAGGCGCCGATGGCCGGCAAGACCGGCACCACACAGAACAACAGCGACGGCTGGTTCATCGGCATCACGCCCGACCTGGTGACCGGTGTGTGGACCGGCGCGGAGGACCGCAGTGTGCGCTTCAGCAGCACCGACAAGGGCCAGGGCGCCAACATGGCCCTGCCGATCTACGGCTACTTCATGAACAAGGTGTACGCCGACAGCACCATCGGCCTGTCCACCGCCGACTTCGAGCGGCCCACCGGGTTCGACACCGAGCTGCTCGACTGCCGCGGACGGCTGCAACAGGGCCCCATCGAGGATGATGGCCCCACGTGGGAGTGAGCCCGACAGGCCGGGGCGTCCGGCTATCTTCGCCGCATTCCCTGCGCCATGAGCATGAACAAGGTGGTGGCCAATGCCGATGCGGCCCTCGAAGGCATCCGTGATGACATGACCCTGATGGTGGGCGGCTTCGGGCTGTGCGGCATCCCCGAGAACTGCATCGCCGCCCTGGTGCGCAGCGGCGTCAACGGGCTCACCTGCATCAGCAACAACGCGGGCGTGGACGACTTCGGCCTCGGCCTGCTGCTGCGGACCAAGCAGATCCGGAAAATGATCAGCAGTTACGTGGGCGAGAACGACGAGTTCGAACGCCAGATGCTGAGCGGCGAACTCGAGGTGGAGCTGATCCCGCAGGGCACCCTGGCCGAACGCTGCCGTGCCGGAGGGGCGGGCATCCCGGCCTTCTTCACCCCGGCCGGCTTCGGCACCGAGGTGGCCCAGGGCAAGGAGACCCGCGAGTTCGACGGCCGCATGTACGTGATGGAGCGCTGGCTGCGCGCCGACTTCGCCCTGGTGAAGGCCTGGAAAGGCGACCGCCTCGGCAACCTCGTGTACCGCCATACGGCCCGCAACTTCAACCCCATGATGGCCATGGCCGGCACCATCACCGTGGCCGAGGTGGAGGAACTGGTGGAGCCCGGTGAGCTGGAGCCGGACCACGTGCACACCCCCGGCATCTTCGTGCACCGCATCTTCCAAGGCGAACGGTACGAGAAGCGCATCGAACAGCGCACCGTGCGCAAGCGCGGGTGACCGGCCAATCCCGCCGCATGGCGAACGTTCGGCGCGACGAACGGCTTTATCAGCTCACCACGCTCGCGCTGTGGGCGGTGCTGATGGTGCGCGCAGCCACCGTGCCCTTCGTGCACGACGAATGCGCCTCGCTCTACTGGTACGCGGAACCCGGCATCTTCCTGCCTCCACAGGCCCACCCCGACGCCAACAACCACCTCCTGAGCTCGGCCATCGGCGCGCTGGTCGTGCAGCTCTTCGGCACCACCGTGTTCACCGCACGGCTGGGGAGCCTGCTGGCCTTTCCGCTCTACGCCTGGTCCGTGTGGCGCCTGGGCCAAGGCCTGCACGACCGCACCGTGCGCTGGTGCACCCGGGCCGCGTTGCTGGCCTGCCCGTTCGCGTTCGAGTTCTTCGCCCTGTTCCGCGGTTATGCGCTGGAGCTGGCCTTCCTCGCCGTGGCCCTCGATGGCCTGCTCCGGTGGGTGCCCGAGCGCCGGATGTCGGCACTGACGCAAGCCCTGGCGGGCCTGTTGCTGGCCAATGCGGCGGTGCTGGCCCTGATCCCGCTGTGGGGCGTGGTGCTCGCCGCGTTGGCGCTCCTCCTGCTCCGCGATGCACCGCAACGCCGCGCTCAGATGGCCCTTTGGATGGTCCTGGGCCTGCTGCCGTTCCTGATCGCTGTGCGGCACGCCTTCGACCTGCGCGCGCAAGGCCTGCTCTACCATGGCAGCACGGAGGGCTTCGTGGCCGTCACCGTGGGCTCCCTGTGCCGTTGGGTGCTCGGGGCGGACGGATGGTCCTGGCGCGCTGCGGTGATGCTCGTCGTGCTCGTTGCCGCGGTCGTTGTGGTGCGCCGCCGCATCTGGGCGTCGCCCTTGGCGGTGTTCACCGGCCTGCTGCTGGCCGATGCGTTGGTGCGTGTGACCATGGCCGCAGCGCTAAACGTCAACCATGCGGAGGACAGGGCCGGCCTGCACCTGGTGCCGCTGTGGCTGCTGATCGCGGGGCATGCGTTCGACCTGGGTTCCGCACAACGACCCCGGGCACGCTACGCGGCGATCATCCTTCTGTGGCTCCCGCTGCGCACCGTGGCCGGGCTCAACCTCGACCACACGGCGTTGTGGGCCGAGCAGAGCGTGCCCGACCGTTTCCTGACGCGCATCGCGGACCTCGAACGACAGCTGGGTCGCACGCCGGTGGTGGGAGCCTATCATCAACTGGGCTTTTCCGTACCGCTGAACGGACGGCCGTTCGGGTCGCTCGTCCCGCACACCACCGATTTCCCGGAAGGCCTTCACGATGTCCGCCTCGCGGATGGCCGGCATGTGGAGGCCGCAGGACAGGGCTTTGTCGTGGAGGACGTGCATGAGGGGACCGGCCTGCACCTGCTGCGTCGTGCGCGGCCACTGGTGCTCACGCCGGTGGACAGCCTGATGGTGGACCCGCCGCTGCGTCCGAAAGCCTACTTCGACCTGCTGTCCATGCCGATCGGACCGGAACACCGCGCCGTGGAGGTGTCGTGCACGCTGAGCGCGGAAGGACCGGTGCAGGACCTCGTGCTCGCGATCGTGGCCCTGGACAGCCTGGGCCGTGAGCTGGCGCATGAGGAAGTGCGCCCCGCGCTGCAGCGACCGCGTTGGCGGGGCGAGCACTTCACGGCGTTGCGTGCGTTGCGGCCCGTGCCCGGTGCGGTGCGGCATGTGCTCTACTTTTGGAACGCACCGCGAAGGCCCGTTCAGTTCGGGCGCGTGCAGGTGCACATCCACCGCATACAGCCCTGACCCCATGGCGCTCACCAAGGAACAGATGGCCCAGCGCATCGCCCGCGAGCTGCGCGACGGCTTCTACGTGAACCTCGGCATCGGCATACCCACCCTCGTGGCCAACTACATCCCGCCCGGCATCCACGTGGAGCTGCAGAGCGAGAACGGCATCCTCGGCATGGGCCCCTTCCCCGTCGAGGGCGAGGAGGATGCCGACCTCATCAACGCGGGCAAGCAGACGGTGACGCTCAAGGCGGGTGCGGCCATCTTCGACAGCGCCACCAGTTTCGCCATGATCCGCGCGCAGAAGGTGCAGCTCACCGTGCTGGGCGCCATGGAGGTGGCCGACAACGGCGACATCGCCAACTGGAAGATCCCCGGCAGGATGGTGAAGGGCATGGGCGGGGCCATGGACCTGGTGGCCAGTGCGCAGAACATCATCGTGGTGATGCTGCACACCAACAAGGCCGGCGAGAGCAAGCTGCTCAAGCGCTGCACGCTGCCGCTCACCGGTGTGGGCTGCGTGAAAAAGGTGGTGACCGACCTGGGCGTGTTCGACATCACCGCCGACGGGTTCGTACTGCGCGAGCGGGCCCCGGGGGTGGGCGTGGAGGAGATCCTTGCCAAGACGGAGGGCCGGTTGGTGGCCGTGGGGAACGAGCCGGAGATGGCGGTGTGAGGAGCGGCGCGATGCGGGTCCCGTTCGCCAGCGGTCCGCGACCTGGTCCGGGGTGGTTGCTGGCGTTGGGTTTTCTGCTCATGTTCTCCGCGTATGAAGGAGGACGCGTGCTGCACACCCGGCCCGCACCCTGCCACCTGTGGCGGCAGACGGACTGCCTGTCCATCACGGAGAACTACCGGGGAGGGCGGCCGCTCCTCGAACCGGAGATCCATGCGCGCATCGCGGATGACGGGTACACAGGGAACAGCGCGGGGGAGTTCCCGCTGCTCTACTGGGCCGTGGGTCAGGTGTGGAAGGTGACCGGCCCCAGCGAATTCGCCTACCGCCTCTTCGGCATCCTGCTGCATTTCGCGGCCACGTGGGCCCTTTACCTGGCCTTGCGCCGCCTGCTTGACGATGCGTTCTGGGCCGTGACCACGGCGCTCCTGCTGTTCACCTCGCCGGTCATCGTGTACTACAGCATGGGTTTCCTGACCGATGTGCCCGCCCTCGACCTGGTGTTGATCGGGTGGTACTTCGTGGTGCGGCACGCCCAGGAACGACACGTGCGGTGGTGGGCCCTGGCGATGTGCGCTTTCGCTCTGGCCGCCCTGCTGAAGGTGAGCGCCGGCATCAGCCTGGTGGCCATCCTGGCCATCCTGCTGGCGGCCACCCTGACGCCCTCCCGGTTCGGCGAACACCGTAAGCTGTTGCCCGCCGCCAGGCCGGCGTGGACATGGTCGGTCCTGTCGGTGGTCGCCGTCCTTGCCTGGTACAGCTATGCCGAAAGCTACAATGACCGACACAACGGGCGGTATACGTTCAACAGCATCTGGCCCATTTGGGACATGACACCGGAGGAGCTGCATCGCGCCTGGACCTTCGGCACACGGATCCTGGTGTTCCAGGTGTTCGACACCACGGTCTGGCTGATGCTGGGTGCGGTCCTTGTCGCTCTGGCCGTGCATGTGCGCCGCCTGCCCGGCCCCGTGGCCCTGCTCAACATCCTGTTGCTCGCCGGCGTGCTCGCCTACACCCTTCTCTGGTTCCATGCCGTGGACGGCCACGACTATTACTTCATCAACCCGCTCATTCTGCCGTTGGTGCTCTGGGCCACCTTTCTCTGGTGGCTGCGCCGTGATCATGCGGCCGTGTTCGGATCCATCCGGACCAAGTCCGTGTTCGCCTTGCTGCTGGTGTACAACGTGGCGTATGCCGCGAACAACATGCGGATGCGCTACGCGGAGCGCGTGCCCATCGACCCGTCCGAGGTGCTGCCCATCCACCACAGGCACGAGCTCCCGTTCTGGAGCGCGATGGACCACTACGATCTGCGTGGCACACTGGACCTTGAGCCGGTCCTCGATTCCCTGCACATCCCCAAGGACGCCTTGGTGATCTTTCTGGATGACCACACCATCAATGGCTCCCTTTATCTGATGGGGCGCAAGGGGTTCACCAACTACGGCCATGACTGGAGCGACCCGGACACGTTCGAGCGCCTCCATGATCGTGGGGCCCGCTACCTGCTGTTCGCCCAGGACCGCTGGCTGGACGACCCGGTGGTGAAACCCCACCTCACCCGACCGCTGGGGCGGCACAAGGGCATCCACATCCATGCGCTCAGCTCTCTGGCGCGAGCGAAGTGATCGTGATGCGGTCGTCTACATTTGGTGCGCACCATGGTTCTTTGCGCGTTCGGGTTCGAGCGGAAGGGCCTCCCGGTATCCGCACAGCCCTCATGAACATCACCAAGGTCGAGCCGGAACCGCGCACATCGCTGCGATCGGCCGATGGAGGTGGCCGGGGCGGGGTCGGAGGACCGGTGGGTAGGTGGAGCGTAGTAGCGGGGATGCCGATGGTCCGGTCATGTTGACGGGACGGACCCTTCGATCCGGACGGGCGGAAGTGGCCGTGCTCGTGGTCTTCGCCCTGCTCTGTGCGGCGTATGAGTACGGCCGTGTGCTGCATCTCCCCCCTCAGCCGCATCACCTCTGGCGCCAGACCAACTGTCTGGCCATCGCCTACAACTACTACGCCTGGGAATGGAACCCCTTCCGGCCGGCCGTGATGTCCATGATCAGTGACCATGGGATGTCCGGAATGTCAGCGGCCGAGTTCCCCGTCATGTACTACCTCATCGGCCTGTTGTGGAAGGTCACCGGTCCGCAAGAGATCGTGTTCCGCAGTCTCATGCTCCTTCTTCACGCGGGTGGAACGATCGCTTTGTTCCATGCTTCGACCACCGTCATCGGTTCTCGTTTCTGGGCGGCCTTCATCAGCCTGTTCTTCTTCACCTCGCCGGCCATCGTGTACTTCACGCTCGCTTTTCTTCCCGATGTGCCCGCCTTGGACCTGAGTTTCATCGCGTGGGCCATCTTGATCGACGGGGTCCGCCGCGACCATGTGGGAAGGATCCTCGGGTCCGCCGCGGTCTTCGCGCTCGCCGGCGCCATCAAGCTCACGGCCCTGATGAGCCCGCTGGCCATCTGCGGGTTCCTGGTGCTCTCGAAGGTGGTGGAACTGCCGGGGTTCATGTCCGGCATACCGATCGGCGTGCGCCGGTCGATCCTTCGCTCGTTCGGCATGGCCATCCTCGTCGCGGCCCTGTGGGTGGGCTACTCGTACTGGTACAATCATGTTCATGGTGGCGAGTACTCCCATCAGGGGACCTGGGCCTACTGGGACCTTTCCTCCGAGGAGCGTTCCAAAGCCCTTCGATTCGGAACCACCATCCTGCCCGGGATGCTGTTCCACTGGAGCGCATGGGCGCTGTTCCTCGTGTGTGTTCCGCTCCTGCTCGTGTTCCAGCGGGATCGTGGCATCCTGGTCCTGAACGGGATCTTCATCCTGGGCACCGCGCTCTTCGTGCTTCTTTGGTTCGTCGCCCTGGACAACCACGACTACTACTTCATCGTGCCGATGAACACGCTGGTGGTCCTGTTGGTCTCCACGATGAACGGCCTGCGCGCCAGGTTGCCACGACCGATGTCGGCCCCTCTTGTGAGGGCCATCCTGGTCGTGTTCTTCGCGATCAATGCCCTGTATGCCCGGGAGGACCACGTGATGCGGACCAGGGGCCCGATGTCCGTGGATGCGTTGCAGCTTCTGCTCCCGCACGGCCAGGCCCTCGAACAACACTACTCCTACATGGGCTATTGGCAGTATGAGCCGCTTCTGGACATACGCCCACGGATGCGGGCGCACGGTATTCGGAAGGATGACAAGGTCATTGTCCTGCCGGATGAGTCCATCGGTGTCGGCCCATACCTCGTCGGTCAGCGGGGAGAGAACAGCGTGTCCTTGTACATCATTGATGCGCCCGCCGTCCACCGTGCCATTGCACGGGGCGCGGCTTATCTGGTGCTGCTCGAAGTGCCCGAGGAGTGGCGCCCGTGGATCGGACCGTTCCTTGAGCATCCCCTGTTCGAACATCGAGGGGTCCGGGTGTACGATCTTCGCCCCCTTGCCGGTTGATCACCTGATGCGCCTGTCCATCATCATCCCCGCCTACAACGAGGAGCGCACCATCCACCGCATCCTCGACAAGGTGCGTGCGGTGGAGCTGGACCACGGCATCGCCAAGGAGGTGATCGTGGTGAACGACGGCAGCAGCGACGGGACGGCGGCCGCCGTGCGGGCTTACATGGACGAGCATCCGTCCCTGGGGATCAGGTTCTACGAGCAGCCGCGCAACATGGGCAAGGGTGCTGCCATCCACCGGGGCATCCGCGAGGCCACCGGGGATCACCTCATCGTGCAGGACGCCGACCTGGAGTACGACCCGCGCGAGTACAACCTGATGCTCCGCCCCGTGGTGGAGGGCTTTGCCGATGTGGTGTTCGGCTCGCGCTTCATGGGCCACCACCCGCACCGCATCCTGTTCTTCTGGCACAGCATCGGCAACAAGGTGCTCACCTTCCTGTCCAACGCGTTCAACAATTTGAACCTGACGGACATGGAGACCTGCTACAAGCTGATCCGCAGCGACATCGCCAAGGGGCTTGATCTGCGTGAGCAGCGTTTCGGCTTCGAGCCGGAGGTGACCGCGAAGCTGGCCCGTGTGAAGGGCATCCGCATCTACGAGGTGGGCATCAGCTACTACGGCCGCACCTACGCCGAGGGCAAGAAGATCGGCTGGAAGGATGGCTTCCGCGCCATCTGGTGCATCATCAAGTATGGCCTCTGAGCGCAACCTGGACCCGTCCACGCCGGGGTTCGGCCCGGTGGCCCTGGTCCTTCTGCTCGCACTGGGCGCTGTACTGCTCCGTGTGTTCCTGCCTGCAACGCCGGAGCCCGGGGATGGTGTGTTCCACTACCTGTTCGCCCGGTACGCTCCGGAGCATCCACACGTGTTGCTCGACCTGTGGGCCAAGCCGCTCTACACCTTCCTGGCCATGCCCTTCGCGCAGCTCGGTGCATGGGGCATGGCCCTCCTGAATGCCCTGCTCTTTGCGCTCACGGCCTGGCCGTTGATGCGGATCACGGTCGAGCGATCTCCAAGCGCCTCCTGGCTCGTACCCATCCTGCTGTTGCCGGCCCCGATGTACCTGCAGGTGACCGTGGCGGGGATGACCGAGGTCCTGTTCGGAGCGGTGGCGGCCTGGACGCTCTGGCTCACCTGGAAGGACCGATGGAGGTCGGCGGCCCTGGTGGCCTCGTTGCTGCCCTTCGCCCGACCCGAATGGGTGGGCTTTCTTCCTTTCCTGGTGCTTTGGTTCGTCCGGTGCGGTGCCTGGCGCGCTCTTCCCTGGCTGGCCGTGGGCACGGTGGTGATGAGCCTTCTGGGTGGCCTTGTGAAGCATGATGTGTTCTGGTTGTTGAAGGAGCATCCCTACCAACACCGTGTTGACTTCTATGGGAAAGGGTCGTTCTGGCATTATGTGGCGCATGCCCGGGACATCGCCGGTGCGCCACTGCTGGTGGCGGCGGCGATCGGTTCGATCGCCCTGGCCCTGACCCTTCGCGAACGATCGGATGAGCACCGCCGAAGCATCTTCATCCTCTCCCTGGCCTTGGCGCCCGTGCTCGCGATCACCTTCATCCACTCGTGGATCTGGTGGCGTGGCACGAACGGCTCCTTCGGTCTGCTGCGGGTGATGGCCACCGTGCTCCCTTTCCTGGTCCTTGTGGCCGTGGATGGCTCCGCACCGGTGCTTCGCGCGCTTTCGCCCCGCGCGCGGTCCCTGGCCGTGTTGCTGCTGGGCGTGTCCGCCCTGGCCGAGGCCTACCATCGCACCAATCTGCCGGTCAGGAAGACCGTGCCCGAACTGGTGATGGATGAGGCCGCCGCGTTCCTTCGTTCGGATGTGCTCACGGCCCGGCGTCTAGCTCTGGCGCAGCCCTACCTGGCCTTCGCCCTGGACCGCGATCTGTTCGACAGCACGCGGACGCCCACCTTCTGGCGGCTGGACCATGAGCGCAAGGACCTTGGACTGGCCGAAGGGGAGTTGATCTGCTGGGATTCCCGGATGGGCCCGAACGAGGGCGGAATACAGCTTGACCAGTTGATGGGCGACACGGGCTTCACGGTGCTGCGCGGGTGGAGCCGGCAGGAGCCCGAGCACTTCTATGCCGGTGGTCAGCCCTTCGAGGTGTACCTCTTCGAGCGCCGACCCAGCGCACGGTGGCCCGGTCCGGATACGCTCATCGACCTCGACCGTTCAGAGGAACTTCCCCAGCGGCTGCGCGATGCGCTCAACGCCTGCCCGGATGGTCGCATGCGTTGCCTCCAGGGCGAATATCCACTGGCCCTGGACGACCTGGTGCCGGAGGATGGCGCTGTGCTTCATGAGCTGCACATCGCCGGGGAGCTCGTGATCCCCGATGGAACGACAGCACATCTGGTGTTCACCGAGACCGATGCGGACGGGGTCAGAACGCGCTACCACCAGGCCGACCTGGGCAGCGGTCCGTTCAGCACGTCGGTGCGTGTGCCCCATCGCGGCGACGGCACCGTGGACCAATTGTATTGGTGGGTGCCCGGCGGTGCCTTGCTGGAGCTGAAGGAACTGACCGTCACCGTTCACGCCCGCCCATGAACCGGAAACACCCGTTGGTCGAAGGCCCGGCCGTGCTGCTGGGCCATGGCCTGTTCCTGTTCCTTCTGTTCCTTTCCTGGTGGCACTGGGACCTGCGCATCGCCCATGTCGATACGGCCTATCAGGTCTTCAGCTGGCTGAACGACCCGGCGTACAAGATCGAAGCCCACCGCTACTCGGCGATCGTTCCCCAGGCGCTGATCAAGGCAGGGGCCGGCCTTGGTCTGGGAACCCGAACCCTGCTGATCGTCGCATCCGTCGCCCATGTCCTTGTTCCGTACCTCATTTTCGTGACGGGCGTGCATGTCCTTCGGTCACTGGTGGTGGCCATGGCCATGCCTTTGGCCACCGTGCTCTGCATGCACACGTCCTTCTATGGCATGGTGCTGGAGGCCCACTACCTGCTTTCCTATCCGTTCCTGGTGTTGGCGTTCTGGGAGTGGGCGTTCAACAAGGGCGTCGGCAGGAGACCGTGGACCCTGGCTGTGGGCCTTGTCCTGCTCATCCCCACGCTGATGGTGCATCCCACGGCGTTCGCCTTCGTCTTGTTCATGGCGCTCTTCGCCTTCCTGTTGCCCGGGCGCTCGTGGCCCCTTCCTGTTTCGGCCATGCTGGTCTGCCTGCTCTGGGCCATGAACTACAGGACATGGTTCCCGCCCAGTGCGTATGAGCTGGAGTTCAGCACCAACCTGCGCAACGGCCTGACGGACCTTGGTCGGATCCCGGAGCTCGTGTCCACTGGTTACTTCCTGGATGGGTTGCTGCTTCCAGGCAAGTTCTACATCCTTCCGGTCGTTCTTCTGCTCCTGGGGGTCATGGCACTGCTGCGTTCCCGCCACTACCTGCATGCCGCTTTCGCGGCCGCGGCCTTCCCGGCGTATCTCGTGGTGACCTTCCTTTCATCCCCGTATGGCCAGCAGGAGATCATGATGGACAAGAGCATCATGCCCTCCGCGCTGCTGGCGGTGCTCCCTTGGGTGCTTGGCCATGCCGGGGAGGCGCATGGCCGTCGTTCCGCAGCGCTGATGACGGCCATCCTGGTGATCGTGCTGGTCGTCAAGTCGGGGGCGATCGCTACCGCCGCCGCACGCTATGAGGATCGCCTTGCCGGGCTGCAACAGGTGGTGCAGGATGGCCGGTCCTCCGGCGGGGGCGTGCGGTACTTCACCGCACCGGACCAGGCCGCTTATGGGCTTGTGGGCGATTGGGGTGTGCCGTTCGAAACGCTGTTGATCAGCGCCTCCGACGGTGGAGCTCCGGTCATGATGCTTCCGTGCGAACCCATCCCTGAGGGAACCGCGTGGGAGCAGTTGCCTTTCTGGCTGCAGGACATGCATTACCCGATGGACCGGGACCGGTTCGGGGTCGACATCGACCCCGCTTCGCTGCATGCGATCCCGGTCTTCCGAGCATCAGGCGAAGCACCCGCCCTCACTCAATGATCACCTCCTGCACCTCGCCCACGAGGTCCCTGGCGGGGAAGGGGATGTAGCCCTGGTCGAAGGGCGTGCCCGGCCACCAGCGGGTGTTGTGCCATTCCTGGGTCACGATCAGGTGCATCTGCACGTTGCTCACCTCGGTGACCGTGTTGTTCATGTAGGCCACGGTGCGCAGGTGCTCCGGATCGGGACCGATGCGCCAGAAGATCTCCTGCGGCCGCCAGTCGATCTCGAACCAGTAGTGGTCGCCCCCGAAGAGCTCGCTGTCCGGCGCCTCGGTCTTCTGGGTCAGCGCGCGGTAGTTGTGGTCCCAGCGGTGGTTCACGTAAGTGCGGCCGTCCTTTTCGATGGCGTGGCAGCCGACGTCGAAGTCCTCCGCATCATGGCAGGCCATGTCCCAATTGGTGCAGGCCACGGTGATCATGCCGCGGCCGTCGGTTCGTGTGTCGCTCGTGCTGTAGGTCCAGGCGTTGCGGTCGTCCGGCAGGGCCAGCTGCTGCGGGTAGGTCGGTGGAAAGGCACGGTCCGGACAGTAGGAGGGGGTCTTGAGGATCTCGAAATCGATCTCCGAATACGCCACGCGGGGCACCCGTTGGTCGTTGTCGCCCCCATAGTAGTTGGCCATGTAGCCGTCGTTCAGGCAGGGCCGTCGCAGGCCCCCGGGCGCCCCGTCGTAGATGAGCCAGATGGCGTTGGTGAGGCCCACCCACATGTCCGAGTCGTTGAGCAGCCGCGTGAGCTTGCACTTCACCCGGTAGCGGCCATAGGCCAGGCCATGCCGCGAGCGGATGCCCACGTTCTCCTTGCGCCAGTCGCCATCGGTGCTCGCCGGGTTGCGCAGCTCGATCACGTTGCGCTCCGGGTCGCTGCGCACCGTGCTGCACGGGGTGCGGGCCACCATCGGCCGCAGGCCCACCAGCTGGTCCGCCGGGAAGAAGCACCGGTAGCGGTCGTGATCCGCCGGCGTGTATTCGTTGTTCAGCACGTCCGCGATCAGCGGGATGTTGGCGAAGCGCGTGCTGGCGTCCACGTAGTGGATGAACTGCTCGAACGGGGCCTGGGCCGAGAGCTTCGGGTCGTCGCCGCAGGCTGCCGAGAAGGCCGAGCGGTCCCCGGCGTGTTCGGGCCGCACATGGACCCCGGCGCCCAGGAGCGGGCGGGCCTCGACCTTCAACCGCTGGGCCGCGATGCGCACCTCGGCCCCGCCCAAGCGCGCCCCCGGCCCGCTGATCCAGTACCAGAACGGGTCCACATGCCGCCCCTCCACGGTGCGGCGGATGTCCTGCACCTCGGGCACGGGCGGTGTGCGCGCGAATTCATCCTCGGGAAGCACCACGAGCATGAACACGTACTCGCCCACACGCGGATTGCGTGACCAGCGCGCGGGCCGTCCCTGGTCATCGCGATGCTCGGGCTGGTCGCGCGGGTCGCCGCGGATGCGGAACGCATCGGTGACCGTGATGCCCTCGGTGGTCGCCGGCGGGCTCAGGCGGAAGCCCTCGCTTGCGTCCTCCCAGCTGCCGTAGAAGTTCTCGTGGGCCAGTGGATGCTGCTTCCCGTCCGGTGCGGTGTGCGCGAACTTGTAGCTGTCGTTCAGGTAGTACAGCTTGTAGTGGAAGCGTGTGCCACGGCCGGTGGTGTCGCGAAGGGTGAAGCGGAAGGTGAACCGGCCCTCGGCCACCTGCCGCACGCTGGGCAGCACGAAGCCGCTGTCGAGCGCATCGGTGTAGTCGAGGGTGATCACGCCCACACCGGTGTCGTTCACCGGCCAGTTGGTGAGGGCCGCGAACTCCTGCACGGCGCCGGGCCCTTGCGGGGGGCGCACGCCACAGGCCCCGAACAGCAGGAGCAGCCCGCCGCCGAAGGCCACGGCGATGTGATGTGGAACTGTGCGCGGGCGGTTCATGGGGCGGTGATGCGCAGCAGGGCGCCGCGCGGGGCGGGTGTGGTGGCGATGCGCTCGCTTCCGTCCTCGAGGATGTCCACGTCGTACCCGATGATGCGCAAGGCGCCCGCCTCGGTGGCCACGTGCACCCGCTCGAAACCGAGCAGGTCACCAGTGGCGGCGCACCAGGGACGGATGAGGTAGCGTGCCTGTCCGGCGCCATCGACCGATCGCGCGACGCCGTCACCCGGGGCGTAGCGCCACCGGTACGACCCGCCGGGCAGGGTGATGGTCTCCGTTGTCGCAGGAGGGGCAGCACCGACGCGCACCCCGGCCTGCATGGGATCCACCGCGCCGAGGCATTCCACGCCGGCGAAGGGCAGGGGGCGCGTGGTGCGCGCGCTGTCCTCCAGGTCGTGCGCGCGGATGCTGTCCCGGCCCAGGACATCCCCGCTGCGGAACACCACGTCCATGTCGTCGATCCAGGTATCGTGGCGGTGCTTGTTCCAGAGGTAGATGGTGATCACGTCGTCATCGGCCACCTCCAGGTCGCGCAGCAGCAATTCGCCTTGCAAACGCTGCCATGCGTCAGGTGTGTGTTCGTGGGCCCGGAGCTCTTTGCCGTACCACGCCCGTTGTTCCTCGCCCCGGTGCACGGTGGTGACGATCACCAGGCCGGGGTCGTCGGTGCGGCACCAAAGCCCCGCCGCGATGGAGGTCACCGGGGCGCCCACGTCACCCGCGCGGCGGCGGATGGCGGGTCCGTACTCCTCGGAGGCCTTCAACAGCATCGATCGCCGGCCGCTGCGTGCGAACGTGCTCGCCAGCATGGTGCTGTCCGCGGACGACTCCATGTCGAAGTGCAGGTTGGGCCGCAGGGTGCGGCCGCCGAGGGTGATGGACGCACCGGAGCGTGCGGCCTGCGGCCGGTCGAAGGGCGCCGGGTCGCCGGTCGTGAGCGTGCGGCCGTCGGACGTGCCGGTGGCGGTGCGTTCGGTGGACAGGTCCGTCGCGGCAGGGCCTGCGGGCCTGCGCACGGCCTGGCGCAGGTCGCGGAGCTCGCGCTTCACGGCCTCGGGCCGCAGCAGGGCCAGCGCGGCGGCGACGGCCACGAGCAGCAGCGTGAACAGGAGCAGCAGGCGGCGGCGTGGCATCGGTGCGGTGCTCACTCGATCATCACCCCGCGCACCTTCATCAGGGGAAGCGGGGTGAAGTTGGCCTCCTGGATGCTCTCCGGCAGGAAGATGTACTTCTTGTCGTGCAGCTGCCCGTTGGCGTAGAAGCTCAGCCAGTACTGATTGCTGAGGCCGAAAAGTTCCTCCATGATGGGCTCGATGCGTGCCCAGCTTCGCGGGCCGAGCTTGTCCAGGAAATGGCGCATCTCACTGGTGCGGCGCGCCTCACCCGCCAGCTCCCCATAGCCGCGCGAACTGATCAGCACGTTCTCCAGGGCGTAGTCGTTCCGGTTCACCAGGTACACGTACCAGCCTTCCACGCCTTCGGGGTCCGGCTCGCGCACCACGGCCATGGCCACGCCTTCGACCTTGGGGGGGTGGATGTCCTTGCGCATCTCCCGTCAGCCCTTGCACCCGGCCAGTTCCCGGGCGATGGCGATCCAGTGGAACACGTCCTGCGGGTGGCCCTCCTCGTTCACCTCCTCGCGCTTCATGCCGGTGCGCACCAGCACCAGGTCCTCGTGCGGGATCACCACCACGTACTCGCCGTGGAAGCCGCGGCAGTAGTGGATGGGCCGCCCCTCCAGTTCGGCCAGCCACCAGAAGTAGCCGTAGCGGGCGTTGGGCCGGCCCTTGTCCATCACCTTGGCGGGGGCCACCGAGGCCAGGAAGTAGTCGCGCGGCACGATCTCGCGGCCCTTCCACAGGCCGCTGTCGAGGTACAGTTGTCCGATGCGACCGAAGTCGCGCGCCGTGGCGTAAAGGCAGCAGAAGGCCTTGAAGTCCCCGTCCTCCCTGTCCTTGCCCCAGTAGGCCGGGTGCTCGCAGCCCAGCGGGCCCCAGAGCTTCTCGGCCACCAGCTCGTCGAGGGGGCGCTTCCAGGCGGCCTCCAGCACCTCGGCCATGATCTGTGTGGCGCCACTGATGTAGTCGAACTCCCGGCCCGGAGGGATGCGGCAGGGCTGGTCGAGGCTCAGCGCACGTACATCGGTGCCGTAGTAGCCCTTGGCATTGTCGCTGAAGGGGTCGGCGCCGCTCTCGCCCCAGTCCAGCCCGGTGCTCATCGTCAGCACGTGCTCGATCGTGATCGCGCCGTGGCAGGGGTCCATCGCCGTGAACTCGGGCAGGAGGTCGCCCACCGGTTGCTGCACGCTCCTGATCACACCCTCTTTGAGCGCGATGCCGGTGAGCACGCTCACGTAGCTCTTGGCCACGCTGAAGCTGTTGCTCACGCTGTCCGCGTCCCAGCCGTTCCAGTACTGCTCGAAGATGAGGCTGTCGTGCTGGAACACGGCGAAGCCCACGCTGTACAGGTCCTTGAGCTGTTGCTCCTGTTCGGGCTTGAGCGAAAGATGTCCGTAGCGGGCGCCTTGGGGCCAGGGTTGTGGCGCGGTGGCCGGGATGGTGCTGTAGGGGAAGAAGTCGCGGTCGTCGATCTCCGGAGCGGTGCGACCGATGAGGTAGGTGTAGCGCACGCCGCGGGGGATGTGCCCGTTGCCGGTGGCGTAGGCCAGGACGATGAGCAGGACGACAAGACCGGCGGTCCAGAGCAGGATCTTCTTCAACAGGCGCATGGCGGACAGGGATGGCCGAAGGTAGGGTCCTCGGGCGAGGAGGGGACGCTACCTTCGTGATGGTCTGAACGGACGGACCGGATGAACATGTGGTGGCGTTCGGTGATGATCGGTGGCCTCAGCCTGGGATGCTGGACCATGCTGGATGCGGGAGCATGGGGGCAGTCCGGTCCGACGTTCGAGGTCCTGAAGGCCACTTTTGAGGCTCAGTTCACCGAGCGGCCGATCCTGCGCGGAACGGGCTTCAACAAGTTCAAACGCTGGGAGGCCTATTGGGAACCAAGGCTGCTGCCCGATGGCCGCTTCCCATCCAGCGAGATCGTGGAAAAGGCGTGGACCGACCGCTGCTCCATGTATGTCGTTGGTGCGAAGACCGGTGCTGACTGGACGGAAGTGGGCCCCACCAGCTTCGTGTTCGCCGGCTTCGGGGGCCTTGGACGCGTCAACTGCATCGCTTTCCATCCCATGGATCCCGCCACATTCTGGGCCGGTACTCCAGGCGGTGGGCTTTGGAGGACACAGGACGGGGGCCTGTCGTGGGCCACGGTCAACAGTGACATGCCCGTGCTCGGGGTCAGTGATATCGCCGTCGATCCGACCGATCCGGACGTGCTCTACATCGCCACAGGGGATGCGGAAACGGCCCTGGTGGTGCCGTCGAGCACAAAGAGCATCGGTGTTTGGAAGAGCATCGATGCCGGTGCGACATGGTCTCCCACGGGCCTTCAAATGGCGCTGGAGGATCAACGGTTGATCGGCCGTCTGATCATCCATCCCGCGAACCCCCAGGTGCTGTTCGCCGCCGCCTCGAACGGGGTCTGGCGCACTGCGGATGCCGGCGCCACATGGACGAACGTGCTGCAGGGTTGGTTCATTGACCTGGAGTTCAAGCCGGACGACCCCCAGGTGATCCACGCGGCGAACCTGAGCGCGAACGGAACGGCGCAGGTCCATCGATCGACGAACGGCGGTTCCTCGTGGACACAGGCTTCCTCGTTCACCGGTGTCAGCCGCATCGCCCTCGCCGTCACACCCGCGATGCCCGATCTGGTGATGGCCGTTTCCGCCGATGTGCTGGGTCTCGGCGGATTGGAAGGGGTGTACTATTCCACCGATGGGGGTGCTGGATATGTCCAGGCCATCGATGGCACCTGCATCAACAACCTCCTGAACCGGAGCTTCGATGCATCGTCGTGCGGTGGTCAGGGCGTGTTCGACCTGGTCGCGGCGCTGGATCCGCTGGACCCCGTGCGCCAATGGGTCGGTGGCATCAACCTGTGGCGCAGCGGGAACGGCGGCGCGAACTGGCAGCTCAACAGCATGTGGACCATCGATCCGCAACTGAATCCCAACGGCACCCCCTTCCTCCATTCGGACAAGCATTGCCTGGTGTTCCACCCCCAGTACCCCAATGTGGTGCTGGCCTGCAGCGATGGCGGAGTGCACCTCACCAACGACCAGGGGCTCACCTGGTATGACAGGAGCAGCGGCATGGGCATCAGCCAGATGTACCGGGTGGGCCTGTCCGCGAGCGAACCCGACAGGGCGTTGTGCGGGTTGCAGGACAACGGGCTCAAGCAGGTCGACGGCGGACTTTGGACCGATCATATCCCGGGCGACCACATGGAGTGCATCATCGACCCACTGGACGCGGATGTACAGTATTCCTGTGCGTTGACCGGCCTGCTGTACCGAACGGTCGACAATTGGTCCAGCCGTGAACTCGTCGCCAACAACATCCCGGGGTTCTCGGATTTCCTCCAACAGAACGGCTTCGGTCCGGGCGCATGGGTGACACCCTTGGTGATGGACCCGGCGGACCCGCATGTGCTGCTCATCGGCCTGAACGAGGTCTGGCGCACTGGGGATCAGGGCTCTTCATGGACGCCGATCTCCGGCTTCAACGGTGGTGTGCCGCTGCGGTCGTTGGCCATGGCCCCATCGAATAGCGCGGTGATCCATGCCGGCACGTACAGCACGCTGTACAGCACCACGAACGGAGGGCTCATCTGGAGCGCGACGTCGACCACCGCGATCTCCGGGGTGCCCGGCCTGGCGATGACCGGCGTTGTGGTGAGCGCAGCGGACGCATCCACGCTGTGGGCCATTTTCGGCGGTTATACGGCAGGCACCAAGGTCTTCCGATCGAATGACGGCGGTGCCTCCTGGTCGAACATCTCGGGCAGCCTCCCGAACGTACCGATCAATTGCATTGTTCATGTGGCGGGAAGCAATGGAGCGGTCTACATCGGAACGGACCTGGGTGTGTTCCGCATCGACGATGGGCTCATGGATTGGGAGGCCTTTGACCACGGACTGCCGCGCGTGCAGGTGAACGACCTCGAGGTGAGCTATTCGACAGGAGAACTCTACGCGGCCACCTTCGGTCGTGGTCTGTGGAGCAGTCCGCTGGCCGAGCTGATCGCTGGGACAGCGGACGAGCGACAGGCCGATCGGCTCCTCGTGGCACAAGGACCTTTCCCGGGATCGATCACCGTGTTCCCACCACGAGCCCGCCCGGGCCGCATCGATGTGTTCGCGGCCACGGGACAGCGCGTGCGGTCCGTTGAAGCGCACGGCTCTTCGGTCGTGATCGACCTGGGTCGGTGCGCACCAGGGGTTCACACGGTGTTGATGAACTGTGTGGATGGTACGCGCGTTGCCGCGCGGTGGCTCCATCATTGAGCAGCCTGACCATCGGCCCGCCGCTTGGTGTGCACCCCGGGTATGCGCTGCGCGTGGTGCGGCCTGCTCCTCTCCATGGCCGAACGTGTTGCATGATGCGCCTGGCGATCGGTGCAACTTGCCGACGAGGTCGGCCCCTGTGCGATCACCCCACCAGCTCCACGTCGAACAGGTCGGCCAGTTCCAGCTTCATCCGCTGCTTCACCTGCTCCATGTCCACCGGCCCGCCGAGTTCCTTCGCCAGGCTGGTGACGCCCTTGTCGGCGATGCCGCAGGGCACGATGTTCTCGAAGTAGGACAGGTCCGTGTTCACGTTGAAGGCGAAGCCGTGCATGGTGACCCAGCGGCTGGCGCGGATGCCGAAGGCGCAGATCTTCCGGGCCTTGAAGGGGTCCTGCGCATCGAGCCACACGCCGGTGAGGCCCTCGATGCGGCCGGCCTGGATGCCAAAGGCCTCCAGCGTACCGATCACGGCCTCCTCCAGCGTGCGCAGGAAGCGGTGGATGTCCGTGAAGTGATGGTCGAGGTCGAAGAGGGGGTAGCCCACCAGCTGGCCCGGCCCGTGGTAGGTGATGTCGCCGCCGCGGTCGATGGGGAAGAACTGCACGCCCTTGTCGCGCAAGCCCTGCTCGTTCAGCAACAGGTGGCTCTGCTTGCCGCTCTTGCCCAGGGTGTACACGTGCGGATGCTCGCAGAACAGAAGGTGGTCCCGGGTCGGTCGCTGCTGCTCCAATGGTAGCGTCCGGTTGGCCAGCTTGGTGTCGATCGTCTCCTGGAAGAGCCGTTTCTGCAGGTCCCACGACGCGCCGTAGTCGATGCGGCCGAGGTCGCGGAAGTGGACTTGTCTCACTGGTGCAAAGGTCGGGGTGTGAGTGGCGAGTAGCGAGTGATGAGTGGCGAGTGAATTCCTCTCGGATATTCAATCGCCACTCGCTACTCGCCACTCACAACTACTTGACTTCAGCCAACTTCCCCTTCAGCATGTTGATCACCGCGATCTCCGTGGGGTCCACGCCCTTCTTCTCCGCCCAGTAATAGCTCACCCAGTCGCCGAGGTTGATCAGGAACAGCTGCCGCGCGAAGGCCGTGTCGCCCTGGCTCCACACGTCGTGGATGTGCGGGGTATGCCTGCGGAAGACCTCCTTGTTGATCTCCATGCGGATCTGGCTCCGCTCGTGGTCCTCCTTGTGCCGGAAGATCACCACCGCGATGTCCTCTTTGCCGCCGGCCCAGCCCACCAGTTCGTTGTGGTTCATCTCGGGGATGGCATGGTGCCAGCACAGCTCCTTGCTGTTCTCGTTCACCTGCTGCCGGAAGCGGATGCTCACCGCCTCGGTGGAGGCTTCGCTGTAGATCACCAGGCGCTTGCCGAAGAGCTGTTCGGTGAGGGCCTGTGCGGCCTTCTTGATGGCCTCCTTCTCATCCTCAAGCATGTGGGCGGCGGTGCGGATCGCACCCTCGAAGCCGTCGCCGATGATGCCGAAGTGATGCAGCACGAAGAACTGCTGCACCAGCGAGTAGGCCAGCATGGTGCGGGGCGGGTTGCCGCCGGGGATCACGATGTGGTCCAGCCCCTTGGCCCTGGCGGTCTCCAGCATGGTGCCGCCGCTGGTGATCACCACCACGCGCGCCCCCTTGCCCAAGGCCTGCTCCATGGCGGCCAGCGTCTCCTCGGTGTTGCCGCTGTAGCTGCAGGCGATCACCAGGCTCTTGTGGTCCACGTAGCCCGGCAGGTAGTAGTTGTTGTACACCTCGATGGGGCACCGGGCCTCCTTGTGCACCAGCTGCGCCGCGATGCGCCCGCCGATGCCACTGCCGCCCAGGCCGGTGACCACCACGTTGCCGTATGGTCCTCCGGCAGGCTTCAAGTGGGCCTTGCGCCCGATCTCCAGGGCTTCCTTCAGTTGCTTGGGAAAAGCGTCGATGAGCGTGTGCATGCGTGGAATGCCGGTCCCCGGCAGGAATGATGTGGCGTTGGCGGGTCGAAATTAGGCCGCTCATACGCTTCCCAGGGTCCTCGGGTTGTTCCCCGGACACCACGTACGTACATTTGAGCATCCGTACGTGCCATGAAGACCAAGCTCACGCTCCTTGTCGATGAGCGCATCAAGCGAAAAGCGCGTGCATTGAGCCGCCACCGGAATACGAGCATATCGGCCGTGTTCTCGGAGTTCATCGAGAAGGAGGAAAGGACCGGGAAGGACCCCTTTGCCAACCTGGATGGCATCTGGGAGGGCCGGGATATGGATGCCCGGGAGATCCGCCGCAGGGTATGGAAGCGGTCCTGATCGACACCCGTGTGATCATCGGTCGCATGCGCAAACAGGCGGCGGCCTTTGAAGCCTTCGCGCGGATCGAGGGTGCCACCCCGGTATTGTGTGACATGGTGGTCGCGGAAGTGTTGGATGGGGCTCGGAATAAGACCGAGCATGAGCGACTGTGGTCTGAGCTCCATGCTGCGTTCCATGTCCTGCCCTTCACCGTGGAGGTGTCGCAGATGTTCAGGAAGTTGAGCGGCCAATACGAGCTGATGCGTCATGGGCGATTCGGGGATCTGCTGATCGCGGCCACGGCCCTGGCCCATGGGTGTGCATTGCTGACCCTGAACAAGAAGGACTTCGCGCGGATCACCGGGTTGAAGCTCCTCTGAACCGTCCGGCCGCACCCGGTAACTTCGCGGCCCTTTCCTTCCGATCATGTCCCACGCCCTCTCCGATCAGGAGCTCGTGCGCCGCGAAGCGCTGCAGAAGCTCCGCGCCCTCGGCATCGAGCCCTTCCCGGCCAATGAATTCCCCGTCACCGCCACCGCCGAACGGGTCAAGGGCCTGTTCACGGAGGGGGGCGAACCCGCCCAGGTGACCATCGCCGGCCGCCTGATGAGCGTGCGCGTGATGGGCAAGGCCAGCTTCGCCGTGCTGCGCGACCACACCGGCGACCAGCAGATCTACGTGGCCCGCGACGAGGTGTCGCCCGGCGAGGACAAGACCCTCTACGACGAGGTGTGGAAGCACCTGCTGCACCTGGGCGACTTCATCGGCGTGCAGGGCCACGTCTTCAAGACCCGCACCGGCGAGATCACCGTGCACGTGAAGCAGCTCACCGTGCTGGGCAAGGCCCTGCGACCCCTGCCCGTGGTGAAGACCGACGACCAGGGCCAGGTGCACGATGCGTTCACCGATCCCGAGCAGCGGTACCGCATGCGCTATGTGGACCTGAACGTGAACCCCGGCGTGCGCGACACCTTCCTCAAGCGCTCGCGCATCGTGAGCGCCATGCGCGCCTTCATGACCGAGAGCGGCTACCTGGAGGTGGACACCCCCGTGCTGCAGCCCATCCCCGGCGGCGCCGCCGCCCGCCCCTTCGTCACGCACCACAATGCGCTGGACATCCCGCTTTACCTGCGCATCGCCAACGAGCTCTACCTCAAACGCCTCATCGTGGGCGGCTTCGAAGGCGTGTTCGAGTTCAGCCGCAACTTCCGCAACGAGGGCATGGACCGCACGCACAACCCGGAGTTCACCATCATGGAGCTGTACGTGGCCTGGCGCGACTACCGCTGGATGATGGACTACATGGAGCGCATGCTGGAGCGGGTGTGCGTCGCGGCCAACGGAGGCCCGACGGCCACCTTCGGGGCGAACACCATCCATTTCGCCGCGCCCTTCAAGCGCATCACCATGTGCGGGTCGATCCAGGAGAAGACCGGCGCCGATGTGCTGGCGATGGACGAGGAGGCGGTGCGCCGGCTCTGTGTGCAGCACGGCATCGAGGTGGCGCCCATGATGGGCAAGGGCAAGCTGATCGACGAGCTCTTCAGCGCCCTGGTGCAACCGGAGCTGATCCAGCCCACCTTCGTCACCGACTTCCCCGTGGAGATGAGCCCCCTGTGCAAGAAGCATCGTGACGATCCGCGGCTCACCGAACGCTTCGAGCTGTTCGTGAACGGCTTCGAGCTGGCCAATGCCTACAGCGAACTGAACGACCCGATCGACCAGCGTGAACGCTTCGAGGAGCAGCTCAAGCTGCAGCAGCGCGGCGATGACGAGGCCATGTTCATCGACCAGGATTTCCTGCGCGCACTGGAATACGGCATGCCGCCCACCAGTGGTGTGGGCATCGGCGTGGACCGCCTGGTGATGCTGCTCACGGACAACCCCGCCATCCAGGAGGTGCTGCTGTTCCCGCAGATGCGGCCGGAGAAGTTCGAGTGAGGGAGGCCGCAAAGGCGCGGAGGCGCAGGCCGGATGCACGCGCTAGCGCACCCGCTCCACCTTCGTCATCACATCCCCCACCTCGAGCCGCCGGGCCACCTCCAAGCCGCTGATCACCCGCGCGAACCGCGTGTAGCGGCCGTCCAGGTGCGGGGCTGCGGAGAGCATGATGAAGAACTGGCAGCTCTCGGTGTCTCGACCCGCGGAGGCCAGGCCCACCGCGCCTTCCACGAAGCCCCGCGGCCCCACCTCGGTGCGCAAGGTCCACGGCATGCCACCGAAGCCGTCGCCGCGCGGGCAGCCGCCCTGTGCCACGAAGTTGGGCACGATGCGGTGGAAGGCCTTGCCATCGTAATAGCCGGCGGTGACCAGCGAGTCGAAGGCCACGCAACTGCCCGGCGCCGTGGCCGGCTCGATCGCCAGCACGATGGTGCCCTTGGCCGTGACGATGCGGTAGCGCTGGCCATCGCGGAGAAGGCCCAGCCGCGCCCGATCGATCGGGTGGTTGAACGGCGGCGCGGCATGCACCGGTGGCTCGCGACCGTCCCGCCGGGCCAGGGCCTGGTCCAGCAGCTGCAACGTCTCCAGGTCGCGCACCGGGTGCAGCGCCTCGCGCGCACGGGCCACCACGGGCTCCGTGAGCAGCTGCCTCAGGAGATCGGGCCGCTCCTCGGCCAGCCGGTCGCACACGGCGGCGATGAGCCCGGCATCCCCGCTGGCCAGCACCTGCCGCAGCTGACCCACGAGCCAGCGGTCACGGCCCGCCTGATCGATCTCCCCGGCCTTGAGCTTCTCCTGGAACTGCGCCATGGATGCGGTGAGCGCCGCCTGGCGCTCCACGGCCGGCCGGTCGCCCAGCACCACCGCCAGCAGGGTGTCCTGCGGCAGCGTGGGGCCCAGCGCCGTGATCAAGGCCGCGTTGAGGTAGGGCCCCAGGTCCTGCCGGCGCATGCTCTCCATCAGCATGCGGCAGATCACGCGTGTCTCCGGACCGGCATGCTTCATCACCAGCCCGTACAGCGGCAGCTTCACCCGGTAGTCGCTGCTCTCCTGCGCCGCCTTCCAGATGGCATCGCCGTCCAGGTGCACATGATAGCGCTGCAGCTGCTCCACGGCCACCTGCCGTACGCCGGGGTCCGGGTCGGTGGTGGCGCGCTCCAGCAGCAGCGGTGCCAGCAATGTGTCCTCCTTGGCCCCGAGCGCCCGCACGGCCGCGATGCGGATCTGCGGCATGCTGTCGCGCTCCGCCAGGCGGCGCAAGGTGTCGGTGACCCCGCGCGTGGCGTGGTGCTTCAGGGAGGCCACCAGGAACTGGCGCACCGCCGGGTCGCGCTCCACCTGCACGGCGTGCAGCACGCTGGCGGCCGTGGGGGCCAGCACCTCGCGCGGCAGGCGCGACAGGGTCTGTGCGGCACGTCGCCGAACGCCGCGGTGGTCGCTTTCCAGGTAGCTGATGTACCAGTCGGGATCATGCTTCCGCAGGCGCAGCTCCGCGGCGAACCCGACGCCGAGCAGCCCGGCCCGCACCATAGAGTCCGGCTCCTGTTCCGCCACCGCCAGCAGGGCGGCCAGGGCCAGGCTGTCCGCCACCCCGCTCAGGGCGAGGCCCACCGCTCCGCGCACCGTCGCATCCGCATCGCGCAGGGCGGCCAGCAGGCAGGGCCGCGCCGCGCTGTCCTGCACGCTCGCCAGGGCCAGCGCCGCCGCCTCGCGCACCGCGGCCACGCTGTCCTGCAGCATCGCGCAGAGGTCCGCCGTGCGCCGATGGTCCTGCGCCTGCAGCACGGCCTGCAGGCGCGCGTCGGTCCAACGGCCGCCCGGCGTGGGCACGGTGCGATCCTCCGGGGTGGTCTCCGCACAACCCGCCACCAGGGCGGCGAACAACAGGGGAAGGATCGGAAGGCGCATGGCGCAAAGGTGCGCACCCCTGGCCGTGCCAGTACCTTTGCGGCCCCATTCCCCACCCATGCGCCACGCGATCGTCGCCACCCTCCTCCTGCTCACCGCACCCGCGCTGCACGCCCAGCTGCTCAGCGACCAGGAGGCGCGCGACCAGATGAAGTACGATGTGCAGTACCTGGCGAGCGACCTGCTGGAAGGGCGCGAGGCCGGCACCCAGGGCGAACGCCTGGCCGGTGACTACATCGCGCAGAAGATGGCCTCCATCGGCCTGATGCCCTATGGCGACAGCGCCACCTACCGCCAGGCCTTCACCTTCGCCGCGCAACCCGTGCTCGGCGACAAGCAGGTGTTCCAACTGGGCCGCGAGCGGCTCGCGCTCAACGAACAGTATCACCCGCTGTCCTTCTCGGGCAGCGGTGCCGTGCTGTCCACCGTGGTGCGCTGCGGTTACGGCATCCACGCGCCCGACCTGGAGCGCAACGATTTCGCCGACCTCGACCTCACGGGCAAATGCGCCGCCATCGCCGTGGGTTCGCCCGATGGCATCCATCCGCACTCGAAGTTCCTGGCCTACCACGACCTGGAGCTGCGCGCTGCCAAGGCCGTGGAACTGGGCGCCAGCTGCGTGCTGTTCTACAACGACGACAAGGCCGTGGAGGACCCCCCGGCCGCCCTGCGCGCCAAGGCCCGGCCGCTGCCCGTGCCCGTCGTGTTCCTGAAGGGCGACCGCCATGCCGAACTGGTGCGCGACGGCAACCCGGTGTCGCTCACCGTCACCATCGAGCGCCCCACCAGCACCGGGCACAATGTGGTGGGGATGCTCGACAATGGCAGGCCCACCGTGGTGGTGATCGGGGCGCACTACGACCATCTGGGCTTCGGCGATGAAGGCAGCCTGCACCGCGGCGAGCCCGCCATCCACAACGGCGCCGACGACAACGCCAGCGGCGTGGCCGTGATGCTGCAACTGGCCCGCGACCTGGCCGAGCTGGACGAGGCCCGCGCCAACGACTACCTCTTCATCGCCTTCAGCGGCGAGGAGAAGGGCTTGTTCGGATCCAACTTCTGGACCAAGCACCCCACGGTGCCCCTGGCCGAGCTCAACTACATGATCAACCTGGACATGGTGGGCCGCCTGGAGGCCGACAGCAGCATCGGCATCAACGGCGTGGGCACCTCGCCCGCCTGGGCCGAACTGCCCCGTGTGCAGGCCGGCGCGCTCAAGGTGAGGACCACCACCAGCGGCATCGGCCCCAGCGACCACACCAGCTTCTACCTGCAGGGCATCCCCGCCATCCATTTCTTCACCGGCACGCACGGCGACTACCACAAGCCCGGCGACGATGAGGAGAAGATCAACTACGACGGCATGCTGCGCGTCGCCCGCTACATCGAAAGCCTCATCACCACGCTGAACGACGATGGCCGGCTGGCCTTCACCAAGACCCAGGACGCCGACAGTGCCAGCACGCCTCGCTTCAAGGTGACCCTGGGCGTGGTGCCGGACTACATGTACGACGGCAAGGGCATGCGCATCGATGGCGTGAGCGAGGGCAAGCCCGCCGCCGCCGCCGGGCTGAAGGCCGGTGACGTGGTGGTGCGCATGGGCGCCGTGGAGGTGGCCGACATGATGGGCTACATGAAGGCCCTGGGCCAGTTCAAGAAGGGTGACACCGCGCCGGTGGCCGTGCTGCGCGAGGGGCAGGAGGTGGTGGTGGACGTCACCTTCTGAACGGATCGGCCGTGATCCAGCTGTAGCGGTCGACCCAACGGGTCGACCGCACCGAGGCACAACCGCGATATTCGCCCAATGAGCACCGCGCAACGCATCGCCGTCATCGGCGCCGGCAGCTGGGGCACCGCCCTGGTGAAGCTGCTCTCGGCCAACGCCGACCACGTGGGCTGGTGGGTGCGCCGCCCGGAGACCATCGCGCACATCAGCAAATACGGCCACAACCCCGACTACATCAGCGCCGCCCAGTTCGAGGTGGACCGCCTGGCGATGGACAGCGACATCCACGCGGTGGTGCGCGATGCCGGGGTGCTCGTGCTCGCCGTGCCCAGCGCCTTCCTGAAGGCCACCCTCGATCAACTGGACCCCGCCGAGCTCAAGGGGAAGACCCTCTTCAGCGCGGTGAAGGGCATCGTGCCGGAGACCAACCAGATCGTGGGCGAATACTTGTTCCGGCACTGGGGCGTGGCCGAGCACGACTTCGGCGTGATCTGCGGCCCCTGCCACGCCGAGGAGGTGGCCATGGAACGCCTCAGCTACCTCACCATCGCCTGTCCGGACCCGGAGCGGGCGAAGGCCATGGGCGCCGCCCTCAACGGGCGCTTCATGAAGACCACGCTCAGCGACGACATCTACGGCACGGAGTACGCCGCCATCCTCAAGAACGTGATCGCCGTGTGCGCCGGCATCAGCGTGGGCCTGGGCTACGGCGACAACTTCCGCGCGGTGCTCGTGAGCCGCGCCATCCAGGAGATCGAACGCTTCGTGGCCGCCGTGCACCCCATCGCACGCGACATCAACGAGCCCGCCTACCTGGGCGACCTGCTGGTGACGGCCTACAGCACCTTCAGCCGCAACCGCGAGTTCGGCACCATGGTGGGCAAGGGCTACAGCGTGCGCGCCGCCCAGCTGGAGATGAACATGGTGGCCGAGGGCTACTACGCCGTCAAGTGCGTGCACGAGATCAACCAGCGCGTGAAGGTGGACATGCCCATCACCGAGGCCACCTACCGCATGCTGTACGAGAAGATGGCGCCGCTGATGGAGATGCGGCTGCTGAGCGACCGGCTGGCGTAACTTTGAACGATGGCAAAAGATCATGGGGCCTTGTTGATCAGGCCGAAGAACGCGGAAGAGGCGGACCTGCTCCAACGTTTGGTGCTTCGCATGGGCGTGAAAAGCCATCGGCTTTCCGAAGATGATCTGCTGGACATGGGTCTTGCCATACTTATGCGGAAGGCCGATCGGACGAAGAAAGTTCCGGAGGAAGCCGTGATGAAGCTGCTTCGTCGCTGATGGAGGTGGAGTACCTCAAGAGTTTCGCCAATGACCTGAAGCGCATTCAGGACCCGATGCTCTTAAAGCGCATTGCTCGTGTCATCCAGGAAGTGAAGGATGCCCGTACACCGCAGGAGATCAGGCATGTGAAGAAGCTTGAACAGGAGCCGAACGCCTTTCGGATCCGGGTTGGGGATCATCGCATCGGATTCTATTTGACCGGTGGCCGGATCGTTCTCGCGCGGATCGCGGACCGCAGAGATATCTACAAGGTTTTTCCCTGAACCCGCATCCTGGTATGTGCATGGCGCCATTGGGCGGTGCGCCTCGTTCAGCACCCTGCGCTTGCTGTTCCATACACGCCCAAGAAGCCGCCTTCGTGTCCGCGAGTGTCCGCTCATCGAGGCGGACCTTCACATCAGCCGCTCACGGCACCCAGCCCCCCGCCCGCATCAGGCCATAGCAGCCGCTGGCCAGCAAGAACGCGCCGATGCTGCGGAAGAGCACGCGCAGGCCCTGCGGCGAGAGCTTCTCCTGGGCCTTCACCCCCAGGCCCACCAGGATCAGGAGCAGAATGAGGGCGCCCGTGAAGGCCCCCAGCGCGAAGGCCAGCAGGTCGCGGAAGGCATCGCTCGTCATCCCGAAGGACACGAGCAGGAGCTTCACCCCGCACCAGAAGAGCAACAATTGCGGGTTGGCCAGGCCCAGCAGCACGCCCCGCCGCAGGTCGCCGGTGAGCTTGTCCTCGCCCGGTGCGGCGGGCCTGGGGCGGTAGATGAACACGAAGTAGATGCCGAGCAGCAGCAGGATGGACGCCACCACCAGCGTGATGCCCGTGGCGCCGATGCCCAGGGCCTCCACCAGCCAGCCCGCGGCGAGGAAGGCGATGCCCGCGTAAATGAACTCGGGGATCGAGCCCCCCACGGCCATGCGCCGGCCCGCCGTGCGGCCCCACTTCACGGTGTGCGCCAACACCGCGGTGTTCACCACCCCGGCCTGCAACGATCCGATGAAGCTGGCCAGCGTGGCGGCGAGGAAGAAGAGCAGCGTGTCCACCTTTGCGCAAAGTAGCCGACCCGCCGCAATGCCCCTGCTCCGCTTCCACTGGGATTTCTTCGGGCCCGACGCGCCCACCACCGCGGAGCACTTCCTCCGTCACGTGGACGAGTTCTGCGCCCGCGAGGGCATCAGTGGCCACCGGCACTGGGTCACCCGCCTGCCCGTGCGCGCCACCGCCACGCTGGAGTGCGACCAAGCGCACCTGCGGCTGGTGCGTGACCGCCTGCGGCCCAAGCGCGCCGAACAGGTGCTGGGCTGAGTCAGCGCACGAAGCGGGCGCTCCAGCGACGGTCCGCGGTGCGCACGTCCACCGTGTAGGCCCCAGGGGCCAGGTCGCGCAGGTCCACCGCCAGTTCGTGGCGGCCCCTGGGCAGCTGGGCCTCCGCGATGCGGCGCACCCGACGGCCGGCGCTGTCCAGCAGGTCCACCACCGTGCGCGCCCCGGCAGGCAACAGCAGCACCGCGATCAGGCGGTCGGCCTCCGGCCTCCGCAGCATCAGCACCTGATCCTCCGCCCCGCTGGCCGCCACCACCGTGGATGCGGCGGGCAGCAGCCACACCCGGAACAACCGCGTGCTGGCATCGCTCTGCGTGCCGGTGTTGATGAAGAAGATGCTCTCCGCCGTGCTCTCGATGCCGCCCACGATATGGCCCACCAGCACACTGTCCGGTGGCAGCTGGTCCAGGTGCACCACGTCATGGCCCGTCATCGGCAGGCCCGGGGCCGGGATCAGCTCCCCGCTGGCGCCCAGCAGGCCGGGCATGGTGCCGATGGCCTCCTCGGTCATCGTGCCGTCCGCCGCGCGCGTCACCAGGCTGATGGTGTTCACGAAGGGCACCGTGGGGTCGTCCACCAGCACGCCGTTCACGTAGTGGTAGCGGCCGATGCCGCCGAAGAACACCGTGCGCATGCTGTTGTCCGCAGCGTCGTGCATCGGCAGGTGGGCCGTGTGGTACTGGTTCAGCCATTGCTCGAAGACGGGCACCACCGTGTACGCGCTGTCGGTGATGTCCACGGTGTTCAACCAGGGCACATCGTCCACGTACTGGAACACGCCGCTGAAGGCGGTGAAGCCGTGCGTGCCGTCGGGGAACACCTGCGGCACCAGGTTGTAGTCCCTGCGGTGCAGGTTCACCGTGTCCACCGCTTCGCTGAAGTCGGTGATGGCCAGGTTCACCCCATCGTCCGCGATGCGGAAGCGGCGGATGGCGTTGGTGTACTCCTGCACGAAGCCCGGCCCGAAGTCGGGTCCCATCGGATTGTAGCGGCCCGTGAAGCGCTGGCCGCCCACCAGCAGGAAGAGGTCGTTGTGGCGCCCCAGGTAGCCGCCGGTGACGGCCATGCGCGCATCGGTGAGCTGGCGAAAGTGCGGTGCGATCGGCGCCCCGGCCTTGATCGCCGCGATGGCGTTCGGCACATGCACCGCGGCCAGGCGGTCGTGCGTGATGTGATCCCCCGAGGTGCCGCTGTACGCATAGCCGCCCACGATGTAGAGCATGCTGTCGCGTTGTACGTATTCCATGTTGGTGCTCTGCAACTGCTCGAACAGGCCGGTGGGCAGGCTGCTCATCGAGGCCGACCACACCTGGCCCGTGGACGGCGCCACCACCCACGCGCTGGTGTTGTTGTCCGACGCCAGAAAGGAGACCGGCGGTTGTCGCCGATGGAGGCCGTCCGTGCGGCCGCCGATCAGCAGCCACTCCCCGTTGTGCGTGCCCCATGCGAAGGACTGCAGACCGGGCATGCCGGCCAGGGTCACTTCCTCCAAGGCGAGCATCCGGTCACCGATCATCTGCGCATCGGTGGTGGGGACCAGCGTCCCGGTGAGGAACAGCACGAACAGGCGGATGGGGACGGAGCGGTGCAGCATGCCGCAAAACTCCCGCTGCAGGTCCGGGCCGGCTGGTGACGGATGTCACCGGAACAGCCGGCGCAGCACCTTCAGCTGCCAGGGCCGGTAGGGCGCGTAGCGCACGCCGGGGTCCAGCCGGTCGTTGCTGTGCATCACGCCCTTCAGGTTGCTGAAGCGGTCGAAGCCCGCGCGGCCGTGGTAGCGCCCCATGCCGCTGCGCCCCACCCCGCCGAAGGGCAGGTGCGCATTGCCGAAGTGCACCATGGTGTCGTTGATGCAGCCGCCCCCGAAGGGCAGCTCCTGCGTGAACCAGCGCTCCAGCCCCGCATCGCGGGCGAAGAGGTAGGCGCTGAGCGGCTCGGGGTTGCGTGCCGTCAGCGCGGCCAGTTCGTCGCGGTCGCGCCAGGGCAGCACGGGCAGGATGGGGCCGAAGATCTCCTCGCGCATCGGCGGGCTGTCCAGCGGCACGTCCGTGAGCACCGTGGGGGCGATGTACCGGGTGGCCCGGTCGTGGCCGCCGCCCAGGTACACCGTCCCGTGGTCCAAGTGGCCGCGCAGCACCTGCCAGCGCCGGTCGTTCACGATGCGGGCCAGGTCGGGGCTGCGCTGCGGGTCGGCACCGAACATCCGCTCCACCTGGTGCGCGAAGGCCTGCAGGAAGGCCTCGTACCGATCGGCGTGCACCAGCACGTGGTCCGCGCTCACGCAGGTCTGGCCCGCGTTGAAGAACTTGCTCCAGGCGATGCGGCGCACCGCTCCGGGCAGGTGCGCGCTGCGGTCCACGATGGCGGGGCTCTTGCCGCCCAGCTCCAGGGTCACAGGCACCAGCTTCGGCGCGCATTGGGCCGCGATGCGCGCGCCCACCACGGCGCTGCCGGTGAAGAACACATGGTCGAAGCGTACCGCCTCCAGCAGCGGGGGCAGCACCGCGCGACCCGCGCCCTGCACCACGTGCACGAGCTCCTCCAGGCCGGCCTCGCGCACCAGGCGTTCCACCAGGGCCGCCGTATGCGGAGCGTCCTCGCTCGGCTTCACCACGGCGCAGTTGCCCGCGGCCAGCGCCGCCGCCAGCGGACCCAGCACCAGCAGCAGCGGGTAGTTCCAGGGGGCCACGATCAGTACCACGCCCAGGGGACAGGGATGCACCGTGCTGCTGCTCAGTTGCAGCTTCAGCGGTGTGGGCACCGGGCGTGGCGCGGCCCACCGGCCCACCTCGCGGGCCGCGTTCCGCAGCTCCTCGCCCAGCACGCCCACTTCGGCGATGTACGCCTCCAGGGCCGGCTTGCCCATGTCCGCCCGCATGGCCTCCAGCACGGCGTCCTCGCGCTGCTCCAGCACGTGGGCCAGTCGCAGCAGGCGCTTCGCGCGCTCCGCGGGATCGCGCAGCACACCCCGCTCGAACGTGGCCCGAAGCGCCGCGATGCGCTCCAGGCTGTGCGTGTGCGGGGTGGCCTCCATGCCGCAAAGGAACAGCGTGCGGCGCGCGGGCCGTCAGGCCGCCAGCACGAAGTCCGCGCCCTCCATCAGGCCGCGTGAGCCGAGGTACGCCGCAATGCGGTCGCCCGCCCCGCGTTGGCTGATGAAGCTCACCACGAAGGCTTCGCCCGCAGGCGGCAGCGCGTCGTTCGGCACGAAGGCGTGGCCCGGCACCGCGCGCGCCTTCACGTCGGTGAAGGCCGCGATGGGGATGCCCTCGGCGGCGAGCAGCGCCGCCCGTGCGCGGCACAGGGCGCTGCTGCCCGCGATGATCACCGGCCGGTCGTTCAGGGTGCGCTTCAGCCAGCGCGCCAGCCACCGCACCTTGGTGCCGAAGAAGGCGTCGATGCTGTAGTTGCCGTGGGTGCGGCTGAGCCGCGCGGCATGGTCGTTCCACGTCAGCAGTTCCTCCGGCAGTTTGGCCACCTGCACGCCCGCGTCCATCCAGCGCAGCCACAGCTCGTGGTCCTCCGGCAGGGGCCCCGTGTCGTAACCGCCGTGGCGCTCCACCAGCTCCCTGCGGAACAGCACCGTGGGGTGCGCGAGCGGCGCGTCCACGAAGCGCTTCACGTCGTGGTCGTGCGGCGTCAGCAGGGCGTTCTGCCAGTGCACGAAGGCGAGCATGCCGCGGTGCTCGGCCACCGTGCTGGCGAAGCGCGTGGCCGTGCCCAGCACACCGATCCCCGGATGGGCCTCCAGATGGGCCACCTGCTTGGCGAGGCGCTCCGGGTGGCTGATGTCGTCCGCGTCCATGCGGGCGATGTACCGGCCTCGTGCATGCTCCAGGCCCGTGTTCAGCGCGTGGGCGATGCCGATGCGGGGCTCCAGCAGCAGCCTGATGCGGGGATCGCGACCGGCCCAACGCCGCGCGATGGCGGGGCCTTCATCCGTGCTCGCGTTGTCGATCAGCAGCAGCTCTTGGTCGGCGAAGGTCTGCGCGGCCATGCTGGCGATGGCGGCGTCGAGCGTGGCGGCGGCGTTGTGGTAGGGGAGGAGCGTGGAAATGGCGGGCACGGGGGCAAAGGTGGGGAGCCCCAACGCCAAGGACCCCGACCGAAGCCGGGGTCCTTGTGCCTGACGCGTGGGTGTGCTCCCCGCTCGCGGGGACACGCGGGGTCGCTTACGCGGCCCGGCCCAGGGCGCCTACCATCGCCCGCAAGGTGTTCTCCTTCTTCAACACGAACGGGCGCACCACCGGCCAGGTGAGCGACCGCACAGGCTGCACGGGCCGCGAACGCAGACCTGTGATGGAGGGCCGCCAGTTCCGGCCATTCACCCGCCACCTGCTCGGCCACCCGCACCAATTGCTCACGCGAACTCCCTGCTGTGGAGGGGAGTGGATAGCCTTGGAACACGGAACCCTCCTGCCAAGCCGAACACCGAAGAACTGCGCAAGGCCATTGAACGATGCCGCCGCATGCGCAAGAAGACCGAAGGCTCCTGCCCATGGGGAACACCCCACGCTGATAACGATCTGTCGAACCGTGAAATGAACCCCTGGACCCATACCTTGGAATCATGCGCACCATCAACCCCAACACCCTGATCCCGGTCTTTGCCCTTACACTGGCCGCGCAGTTGGCGAGCGCGCAAGACGAGGACGATGCCCGCTACGAGATCCACGCGCCGAGCGCTGTGGCCACCACCTCGGTGGCGAACGCAGCGGTCGTGTCGCCCACGCAGCGGACCGCTCCAACGCGTGTTGTTCTGCCCGTCGCACCCGCCCCGGTCGGCGGCGGCAACTACACCCTGCAGTTCCTGGGTGGCATCAATCCCAAGGACGCCGTGCTGGATTCCATTAAACGCGTGAAGAATGCGCTGACCGCGGATGAGGGGGCCATGGACAGGCGGAGCGACGACCCCGGTGGAGCCAAGGCCGGCACCCCCGACCTCGGCTACAGCTTTGACTCCAACACACAATCGTATTCCTGGCCCATGGACAACAGCCTGGCCATCTCGGACCAGGACGTGATCGTGGCCGCCAGCAACGGGGGGGTGATGATCCATCGGTATGACGGCACGCTGCTGGCATCCTACACCTGGACGCAGTTCGCCGGAGAGCCCTGCTTCGACCCGCGGGTGTTCTATGATGCCGTGGACAACAGGTTCGTGATGGTCGCCCTCCACGGGAACACACCCGCCACATCGAAGCTGAAGGTGCTGTTCTCTTCATCCATCGATCCGCTCCAGCCCTGGCACATGTACGACATCACCGCCGCCAGCGTGTCCAACCACATCGGTAGTGGGAAGTGGTTCGACTACCCCACCCTGGGCCTGTCCGAGGATGAAGTGTTCGTCTCGGTGGATGTGCGGAACAGCGGCTTCGTGGAGAACGTGGTCTTCCAGATGGACCATTCGGACGGGTATGCCGGCAGTATGATGAACTGGGTGATCTGGACGGGCATTTCGAACAGTCCGTTCGCGACCTACCACCTTACCGCCGCCCCCAACGGCTGGTCAGGCCGCATGAGCAAGGGCCAGTACTTCGTGCTCAGCTCGTCCAGCGGGGGCAGTAGCGTTCGCGTCTTCCGGATCACTGAGAAGATCGGCAACAACCCGGTGATGAACAGCTGGACCGTGGGCACCGCTTCGTACGCGGCGCCGGCGGATGCGCATATGCCCGGCACGGCCAAACGACTGGACATCGGATCCTGCGCCGTGCGCGGGGCCTACTACTTGAGCGGCTATCTGCACATGGTGTTCAGCACGGAGAACTCCGCATCGGTGGGCAAGATCCGGTATGTGCGCGTGGCCACCTCCGGCATGACCGCGCAGAGCAGCACCTTCCATTCCTCCGCGGACAACTACCTGGCGTATCCCACGGTGATCCCCTACAACAACGCGGATCATGGCGGCCCCAACAGCAACGCCATCATCGGCTTCCTGGTCAGCAACAACACCAATAAGTACCCCTCCATCTCCGTGGTGAACTGTGATGAGAGCATGACCTGGTCGGGGTCCGTTGGCGTTCGCTCCGGGACCACCTACATCGAATACACCACGGACAACGTTCAGCGATGGGGGGATTACATCGGCATGTGCCGTGAGCACAGTGTCGCGGATGAGCCCAGGGTCTGGATCGCGGGTGCCTACGCCGTAAGCGGCCACGTATATCGCGCGCGCATTGCGCAGGTCGGCCTCGGATCGGTCACCGGGGTGGATGAGCCAACGACGAACACCCCCTTCGCAGAAGGCGCGCTGTTCCCCAACCCCGCCCATGGGCCCGTGACCCTGGATGTCGTGTTCGATGCGGACGAGCCGCTCGTGGTGGAGCTGGTGGCCATGGATGGCACCCGCGTGCGGACCATCTACCAGGGCATACCGCGGTCCGGAAGGAACAGGATCACCTTCGACAGTAGCGATGTGGCGCCTGGGCTGTACATGGTGGTGGCCCGCACGAGCAGCACCGTGCTCGGTTCGCTGCGGTTCATCGCCCAATAGACCCCGCCGTGTGGAGGGAACACGGTAGCGTACGGCAGGCCACACAAGCATGCCCGTACCGAACGTGCCGGACCATCTCCCGGCGCGCTCCTCGGCGCACCGCGCGCCGTCCACCCCCTGCGATGCCGGCATCGGAACGCCGTTCATGGCCGCACGATCTCCCAGCCCTCGTTCTCCAGCCTGATCCGTTCGAAGGCCACGGCAGTCGTGCTCGCGTCCAGCACCGGAAGGGCCTGGTATTCGCTCACCCAGCAGGTGAGGACGGTGTACGTGTTCACCACCTGGCCGGCCTCGTTGTACAGTTCCAGGGTGATGTCCTTGCGGAGGTCCGTGCCAGGGTTCGTGCCCGTGTTCCACACCTGGCCCATCCACTGCACGAAACCGGGGTCATGCGTGACACCACGTTCGAGGGTGATCGTCGCGTGTTCCGCGCGCACGGACGACCGGCGTACGGTGCTGGGAAGGCCGCCATCGCGGACCGCCACCCCGCCGGTGCCGCGGCCCAAGGCGCTCACGGTGTGGACGCCGGCCACAACGCGTCCATCGAACTTCACGCGAAACTTGAAGCTCGTGTAGGGATCGGTCAGCTGTGCACGATGATCCGCCATGCCATGGACCTGCAAGGCTACTGAACCATCCGCAGCCCGGCCCTGCGCCTACCCTCCTGAACGCGAAAAACCCCGGCCGAGGCACCGGGGCTTTCGCACGAAGCGTGATCGACGAAGAAGCGCGGCCTTACGCCGCCCGGCCCATGGCCGGGTCGCATTGCAGGCCTTCGCCCGCCGCGCCGATGGCGCTCACGCAGAACCAGTAGGCCTTGTAGCTCTCCAGGTCCGTCACCAGGTGGCTGGCCTTGGTGGTGTAGCCGATGGCCTCCCAGTTGGCCTCCACGTTGGGGTCGCTGGCCGTCATCCACACCTGGTAGCCGCGGGCCCCGTGCACCGTGCGCCAGCGCAGCTCCAGGGCGCCCTTGCTGTTGGTCATGCGCGCCTGCATGTCCCGCGCCGTGCCCGGCACGCCCACCGGCTCGGGCCGTTTGGCCAGCTCGAAGCCGCTGGTGGTGAGCTTCGCCGCATCGCCCTGGGCCACCATCCGCACGTAGTCCGCCACGCTGCGCAGGATGCCCCGCACCTCCATCACCCGGGCATCGCGGGCCGCCCGCGCCGCCTGGCTCCCGTTGATGGCCTCCAGGATGGCCGCCTCCAGCGTGGCCGCCTTCGCCGCCAGGTCCGCAGCCGACGTCGGCGGGCTGGGGAAGTTCGCGTTCCCGTCCAACTTCTCCGCCACGTTGCGCAGCAGGGCCTGCACACGCAGGGGGGTCAGATCGAACAGGTCCAACTTGATGTTCGCCTTCATGAGTTCCGCTCCGTGGACCCGGTGGAGCGACGCCGTTGTTGTGAGCGGTCCGGGCCGTGGTACGCCACGGGGCCGCAACAGGGGGCTGGATCATGCGGGTTATGCGGAACGGCATGGAACGCACATTCCGGAAAAGGCGTCACCAGCAGGCCTGCGCACGCCGTATGCCCGAAAGAATATGTGGCGCAGGGCGTAACCCGATGCGCGCCCGGGTGGCCTCACCCGCCCGGCGGATCGCTCTTCCGCGGGGGCGAAGGCGATCGCCCTGGAGGTGCACCGGTGTCGTGGTGGAGGGCGAAGGCGATCGCCCTGGAGGTGCATCGGTGTCGCAGTGGAGAGCGAAGGCGATCGCCTTGGAGGTGCACCGGTGTCGTGGTGGAGAGCGAAGGCGATCGCCCTGGAGGTGCACCGGTGTCGTGGTGGAAGTCGAAGGCGGTCGTCCCGGAGGTCCACCGGTGTCGTGGTGGAGGGGGAAGGCGATCGTCCCGGAGGGCCACCCCGATCGTGGTGTGGGTCCAAGGCGATGGCCCGGGTGATCAGCTCCTGTCGCAGTGGAGTGCGCCCATGGGCGATGCCGTGGACCCGTGCGGAGGAGCCGGAAGGCCCCCGCCCCCCGGCATCGCGTGCCCCGGCCCCGCCGGGGCACACCCGGTGGCCCCAGGCCCGGGCCCGCCGCACCCGCCGGCCTGCCGCACCCCGCCGGCCGTCAGCCCAACAGGCCGGCCTGCCGCAGCTCCTCCTCCCGCACCCGCCGCAGGGTGTCGAACAGCCCCAGCGGCACCTCCATGTACAGCGCGATCCGTTCCATCTCCCAGAAGTACGGCTTGTTCACCCCGCTCTCCAACTTGCTCAAGCGGCTCTGCTCCATGTCCAGCGCCCGCCAAAGCTGTGTTTGGTTCCAGCCCTTGCACTCGCGCAACAGCCGGATGCGCCCGCCCAATGTGTGGCCCAGTTCCATGATCCACGGCGCCGGAATGGGATCGGGGGCCGCATTTCAAAGATGGGCGCTGTCGGAAGGAGTTGACAGGCCCGAGGCCTTCGGGTTTCCACCATCGATCGTGCACAGGCCGCCGGAGGCGGCGCGGTCCGGGGGCCGAAGGCCTGGGCTGGGCGGTGGGCCGGGGTGGCGGGTGCTGGGGTTGGAGGTTGGGTGGGTGGGGGGTGGCTGGAGCGCTCGGCGGTGCATGGCGTGCGTTCAGCTCGTTCGGCCCTAGGCCGACCAGTCGAGCGGGAGCTCGTCGCCCGCAGGCCCTTGGGCCGCTTCCCCGAGGCGGCGGATGTAGCCCTGCGCATCGATCGACAGTCGACCCGAGGCCACTACGCCGGCCACGGCCCGCTCCACACGGCGGAGGTCCGCTCCGCTGCGCTCGGCCAGGTACCTGGTCAACTCCCGGCGATGTGCGCCGATGAAGCGCAGCAACACCGAGGTGCGCAGAAGGCTGGCCGGTACCCGGGTCGGCGGCGGGGGGGCGGGCTGCTGATACGCTTTGCCCGTCAGGCCGATGTATCCGCCGCCGATGAACTGAAAGCGCCCATGGGTGTCCAGTTTCAGGTTATGGCGGATGCTGGTCGCATGGGTGCCAGGGCGGTAATGGCGGACGTGCTCCTCGATGACCGCCAAATGCACCGGGGTGGCGTGATCGGCCAAGAATTCAGCGACGATGTTCCGGATCGTGCCGCCCTTCACCGAGCGGCGTTCGGCCTCCCAGCGACGCAGCCCATAGGTGCTTGTGCGGCCGATGGAGAAGAACCGCGTGCGGTGGTGGCGCACCATGCTCTGGATCGCTGATCGGGTGATGGGCCGCTCGGGATAGTGCCGGTGCCACGCGGAGAGGATCTCGTCCACATGGCGAGGTTCGTTCAGGTCCTGGAGCACCGCTTCCAGCATGTCCGCAAGGGCCTGTTCCGCGTTGGGGGGCAGCACCCAGGTGTCCCCCTCCATGGCCGTGTCGCCGAAGTACACCGGTAACAGGTGGATCAACAAGGCCTGGACACGCGCCCGGTGTTCGGCAGGCGGCCCACCCATCCATGCGCCGACCTCCAGCCGTTCCGGCGCGGTCCGCGGCCGGGCATGATGCGCTCGTGCCCGGTCCAGGGCGTTCTCGAGCGATGCCAGGAGCTCCTCGGCCACCAAGGGGATGCCGCGCGACCCCGCTCGCCCTTGGTCGCCACCTCTGGCCCCGCGCCAGTGCAGCGGGACCAGCCGGTGCGCGTTGAGGACCTGGGCCAGGTACCGGAACAGCAGCGGCGACCACGTGGTGCCTTCCCGCGCGTTCGCCCGCGCGACGAGTTCCGGTGTGACCAAGAACAGGTCGTCGGTGGTGGTCAGCTCCGCAAAGTGATCGCGCACCCCCGGCAGGTCGGCGATCGGCGCCAATTGCTTGGGCATCTTCAGCTCCAACGCGTTGCGCAGTTGCCGCACCCGCTCGCGCGAAAGGCCGTGGCGCTGGGCGATCACCGAAAGCGGGTCCGCATCTCCGGATGCACTGAGCAGCTCCTGGACGATGCGCGCGTTGCGGTCCGCCTCCCCGGAGGTCATCCGCCTCTGCAGAAAGCGCAGCACATACAGTTCACCCGTACGCGGTGCCAGTTCGGCCAACTCCGTTCGGGAAACCACATACCGGTCCGCCCACCGTTCCAGAGGCGATCGGGTGTCCGGCGTTGTTCGGGTGACCGACACCGGTGCGACCCCGCCGGCAACAAGCGCCGCGCGGATGGATCGCAGTTCTGCCATCACCACGGGGCCCACTCCGGGCAGCTTAGGCGTGTTGCGGCCCAGTTCCATGAAGAAACGCACGAGGTCTTCCGGCGCAGTGCCGCCTGCATGGCGCACAACGATGTTCCGCGTGCGAACGCTCAATCGGTTGAAGCGCCAGAGCATCCAGCGCGTGCGACTTGTTGCGACATCATCCTGGAGCGGTCGTATCGGTTCCTGCTCGGTGGCCGGCTCCGGGGTCGCCGCGCGCGGCGTGGCGAAGCGGGCCACGAGGTCCATCAGCTCGAAGTGGGTCCGCTTGCCGCATCCGGCCAATTGGGTGAAGCCCTGGGGATGTCCAGCCAGATCCAACAGGTGCCCCAGTGTCGTCAGACCATACCGCGCACACACGGTCCACGCCCGGGTGGACAATGGGGACAGGCGATCCAGCTCGTCCAGTGTGGTGCTGTCCGGTAGAGCGCGCTCGGGTTGCGTCTGTTCTTCGTTCATGCCAGCTCCAATCTGGTCTTCCGCTGTTCCCAGTCGGGGAGCACTCTATCAAGCAGTTTCCGGAATGCAGGCCCATGGTCCGGATGCACCAGGTGGCACAGCTCATGCACCACCACATAGTCGATGCAGGGCCCTGGCGCCTGGATCAGCTCGGGGTTCAGCAGGATGGTGCCCTTGGGTGTGCAGCTGCCCCAGCGCTTGCGCATGTGCTGCACCCGGACAGACGGACGTGCAATACCGTACTTCTTAAATAACGGCATGGCCTTGTCAACGGCCTGCTCGAAGCGTACCACGGCATGGCTGCGGTACCAACCGGATAGCAGGCCGCGTACGTGCTCGGCATCCTTGGGATGCAGCGTGTGGATGTGGATGCGACCGCCCAGCAGCTTCACCTCCTCCTTTCCGGCGGTGGTGTGCACCTTCAGCCGGTACTGCTTGCCCAGGTAGCGGTGCGTTTCGCCGCTCACGTATTCCTTGGCCGGGGAGGCTGGTAGGAAGCTGCGGAAGAAGTCCTGCTGCCGCACGATCCAGCGCGCCTTCCGCAATACAAGTTCATCCACCTTGGATACCGGCGCATCCAGCGGTGCCTTCAGTTCCACCCGCGCGTCGGGGTGTACGGCGATGCCCAGCGTACGCCGGGGGCTGCGCACCAGGGTGTACCACACCGTGGTGGTGCCGTATTGCACACTGCGCTCCTCCATCAGTTGTACCGGTTCTCAGCAATGCGCATCACGCCCTTCAGGAGCTGGTCGATCACATCGAAGCCCAGTTCCAGGCCCTCGTTGCGCAGGTCGTAGAGGTGGTCCTCCATGGCCTGCTCCATGCGCTTCTTCACGTCCTCGTTGCGGGTCCAGTCCACGATGCGCAGGGCGCGGATGATGTTGTCCAGCGACACGGCGATGGCCGCGCTGCGCTCAGGCTCCAGCTCCATGCCCGCAGCGGTGATCACCTCGGACACCAGGTGATAGAAGGCCCGTGCCTCATCGCGTTGCTGGAGCGCTACGGGTTCATCGCCTGTGCTGCGGTGGCGTAGCTGCTCCATCACACTGGTGGCGCGTTGCAGGTACTCCAGGTCGCTGATGCGCTTGGCCTTGAAGGCGTCGATGGCCTCCTGCAGCAGTTCGCTCAGCTTCTTGAAGAGCACCGGGTCCTCATCCATGCGCTCGCTCAGGGTCTTCTTGGTGCGGCTGGCGATCATGTCCGCACGACCGGCGGCGCCCTCCACCTTCTCCACCTCCTTGGCGAAGGCGTCCTGGTCGAAGATGTTCACCTGCTCGGTGAGCTGCAGCACCTCGGTGCTCTTGATGTGCGTATCGATCAGCTTCTGCACCTGCCCTTCGTACTGGCGGTAGTCGATGGCATCGCTGAAGCGCTGTTTCACCGCCACGCGCAGGCGCAAGAAGAAGGCCGCATCGCGGCGATAGCGGTCCACCTTCTCCTCCGGGGTGCTCTTCACAAAGGCCAGGGTGCTCAGCGCCATCTTCAGGGTGCGCACATAGAGCGAGAGCCGCTCGTAGAAGCGGTCGCGCACATCCTTGGGCTCCAGGTGGCGCTGGAAAGCCTCGGTGTCCTGCTTGTTGGGAAGGGTCTTGAAGAGGTCCCACAACTGGGCGTGGCGCTCGGGCAACTTGGCCACCTCCTCCTTCACGTTGGTCAGGGTGCCCTCCAGGTCCTCGTCGTCGTACTCGCTCAGCTCGCTGTACGTGGTCAGGGCCTGGTCCAGCTCGCCCAGGATGCCGTAGTAGTCGATGATGTAGCCGAAGTCCTTGCCCTCGAACAGACGGTTCACGCGGGCGATGGCCTGCAGCAGGGTGTGGTTGCTGAGGCTGCGGCAGATGTAGAGCACCGTGTTGCGCGGCGCGTCGAAGCCCGTGAGCAGCTTGTCCACCACGATCAGCAGTTCCGGATCGCCCTCGTTCTTGAAACGGCTCACGATGCTCTTCTGGTAGTTGGTCTCGTTGCCGTACTGGGCCATCATGGCCTTCCAGAACTTCGAGACGCGCTCGATCGGCTCGGCGTAGGCGCTGTCGTAGCCCTCACGCTCGTCGGGGGGACTCATCACCACCTCGTTGCTCACCATGCCGATCTCGTCCAGGTACTCCTTGTACTTGAGCGCGGCCACTTTGCTGGGTGCGGTCAGCTGGGCCTTGAAGCCACTGCCCTTCCAGTTGTCGCGCCAGTGCTGGCTGATGTCCCAGGCCGTGCGCAGGATCTTCTGGTCGGCCTCGTTCAGCTGATCGGCGCGGCTGAACTTCTTCTTCAGGTCGGCGCGCTGGTATTCGTTCAGCGGCTCGCTCACCAGGTCGAAGAAGGTGTCGATGGGCTGCTTGTCCACCTCCTGCACCACATGGCGGCCCTCGTAGAGCAGGGGCACCACGGCGCCATCGGCCACGGCCTGCTTGATGGTGTAGGTGGGCCGGATGATGCCACCGAACTTGCGCGCGGTGTTCTTCTCCTTGCCCATCAGCGGGGTGCCCGTGAAGCCCAGGAAACAGGCGTGGGGCAGCACCTTCAGCATGCGGGTGTTGCCCGCGCCGTAGTGGCTGCGGTGGCTCTCGTCCACCAGCACGAACACGTCCGGACTGTCGGCCACCAACTGGCCCTTGTTGGCCACGGCCTCGAACTTCTGCAGCAGCGTGGTGATGATGCGGGCCTTGGGCTCGCGCAGCAGCTCGGCCAGGTGGGCGCCGCTGCGGGCCTGCACCGCCTCGGCATCGCAGGCCTTGAAGGTGCCGTAGAGCTGGTCGTCCAGGTCGATGCGGTCGGTGACCAGCACGATGCGCGGGTCCTTGATGCTGGGCTCCATGGCGATGGCCTTGGCCAGCAGCACCATCGTGAGGCTCTTGCCACTGCCTTGCGTGTGCCAGATGACCCCGCCGGGACGTTGGCCCTCTTGGAGGTGCTTCACGCGCTCCAGGGTGCTCTCCACCGTGAAGTACTGCTGGTAGCGCGGCACCTTCTTCTCGCCGTTGTCGAAGAGCACGTAGCGCTGCACGATGCGCAGCAAGCGCTCCGGACGGCACAGGCGGTAGAGCAGCTTGTCCTGCTCGGTCACCTCCAGGGCCGCGCCCTGCTGCTGCTCAAAGAAGGCACGCACGTAGCGGAAGCGGTCGGCGAAGAGGGCGTCCATCTCGGCGCGTGCCAGGGGACGGTTCTTCAGGTCGTGTAGAGCGGCTTCGTCGCCGCTTTCTTTCCAGTGGCTCCAGAAGGGCGGCGGGGTGCCGATGGTGCCGTAGCGCGCATCGTTCTGCGCCAGGGCCAGCAGCAACTGGGCGTGCAGGTAGAGCTGCGGCACCTCATCGGGCTGCTGGTTGCGCAGGTGCTGGCTAATGGCCTGGGCTGCCGGCGTGCCGTGCTCGGTGCTGTGCAGGTCCGGCCGCTTGCACTCGATCACCACCAGGGGGATTCCGTTCACGAAGAGCACCAGATCGGGGCGGCGGGTCTTGGCGCTGCCCCGGCGCTCCACGGCGAACTCCTCGGTCACATGGAAGGCGTTGTTGGCGGGGTGCTCCCAATCGATGAAGCGCAGGGGGAAGCTGCGCGTATCCCCCATGATGGTCTCCTCGAAGCTGCGGCCCAGGGTGAGCAGCTCGTACACCTCCTTGTTGGCGGTGTAGAGGCCCTCCACCAGCGGCATGTCGCGCAGGCCGCGCACGGCCTGGTAGATGTTGGCGGGGCTGAACTGGTACTGTTGGCCCTTGTGGGCAACGCGGTTGATGGCCCGCAGCCGCTCCTCCAGCACGCCCTCCAGCAGCACCTGGCCCGCCTTGCCCTGCCGCTGCGCCAAGGCCTCCTCCGGGCTCAAGTAGGTATAGCCCAGCTTCACCAGCAGCTGCAGCGCCGGCACCTGGCTGATGTGGTCTTCGAGGAAGGAGGGGGTGATCATGGGCTCATCTAGGCGCTTTGTAGCGCCTTGAACATCAGGTTGTTGCAAGAAACCATTATCAACGATCGATCGTTGATATGGTGTGTGATATAGATTTGCAGCAGTCTCATCTTGCCATTCGGAAGAAGGAGATCGGGAGGCGGCAGGCCAAGATGCTTGTCGCCTCCTGCATTTTCAGAGCACCTCCTTCAACCGCCGTTTCGCTTTGCTCTTCATCTTCTTGAAGTTCCTTGGCTCGAGTGCGTAGGCAGTGAGCAAGTAGTAGTCAGTGCCCGTGCGCAAGGGCTCCAGTATCACCACATAGCGCTCCCGGTGGTCCAGTATGTAGGTTCTTAGTTTGGGTTTGCCATCCACACGCTCTTCTACACTGAAAACGAAAAGGTTGTCAGGTGTGCTTTCGTCGACATGGTGTTTGACCCAATGGAGTCGCTGGCTTCTGGTCATCTCAAAGACACGCTTCCCATCCGGTGCAGTAGGGTCAAGATCGGTTGCTTTACATGTGGTAAGGTGCCGGAATAACAGGTCCATTTCTGGCTCCTGTCCGCGCACAGGGTGTATCTGCTTGTACCGGAACTTGAAGCTCGGATTGTTGGTGATATCCCTATCGAAGACCCCACGCAGGGAAACCGTCCGCTGGGCTTCAGTAAGGTGCCCAAGCTCGAGCAACTGAGGGTACTTGCGTAATAGGTTCGTGGGCATCACTGTAGCTCGATGATGAACAGGTTGAATTTGTCGTGATCCTTGGGCGTGGAGGCTATCAGTGACAAGTTCGAATGGGTCTTGATCTTGTCAATAAGGCGTGTTTTGGCCAACATGCGCTTTTCCTGCACGTTCAGGTTATACGCTAAAGCACCTGTGAGAAAATCGGTGAGTTGCAGTAGTAGGCTTTCTTTGGAATGGATGTTCTGTAAGTTCCGTATGCTGTTGTAACGCACGTTCAAGATCTCTCGCAGTTTGCCCACCTTCCTCGCGCTCAAGGTGTCCTTCACATCCAAGTAGACATTGTAGGTGTTCAGCATATCCATCTTGTGGTGCAATAGCTGGTAGTACATCTTGTAGTAGAACGTGTCATGGTCCTGCCCAAAGTCCTTGTGCCGTATGCGGGCCTTGGGTACGATCACCGCTCTGTATAACAGTTCGGTGCCGAAGAACAGGTCAACGAGGTCGGCATAGAAACCGTACTTGGACCTCGATACCTTACTCCATTTGATCTCTCCGAAGAAGTTGTGTTTCGCTTTCAATTCCTTTATCTGCTCGGTATAGAGCTTGACTTGTGGATATGCTGAACTGATGTAGGCAATGAGCATGTAGTCCTTGCCATCGTTCTCCAAGTGGCAACTCTCGTCACAGTATAGGTTGTAGGTCTTGCCGCCGTTCATGGGGTCATGGGTTCATCGGTGGTTTTATAGGGGCGCACGGCTCCGGCCTTGGGCATGCCATAGCGCATGTCAAAACGCTGAACGTACGCGTTGCCCAAAGCATCCTCGAAATGCAGGTCATAGATGGGGGCCACTTCCATCATCTCCAGCGAACGGATCCGCACGGACAGGTTGTCGGCCGGACGCACCTCTGCCGGGCATTCTGCTGTTACAGCAATGCCTTCAGGTTTGGTCAACCGCAAGTTGCGCGCAAGCCCGCCGCGATTCACTGCCTTCAGTGTGGCTTCAACCCGGCCTGGTTTGGCCATGTGGGACTGGAACTCGAAATCCGGTCGCATCTCGATCTTCTTGATCTCTGCTTTCAAGCCTTCATCCTTGGCCATGAACTCGATCCCCTTGGCAATGGCTTCATGGATGCGCTCCAACTGGAAGACCTGCTGACCCAGTTGGGTGACCTGCTCACTCAGGTGCCTGGCTTGATCCACCGCAGCAGCGGATTGCGTCTTCAACTCCGCGATCATCGCCTGCTTCTGCTCATCGCGCTGGTAAAGCTTCCAGAGTGTGGCAACAGTACCAACCACGGCCAACAATGCCGCGATGGCCTGTATCCAATCCGTGATAGATGCTTGGTGGATCACCGTGATGATATCGAAGCTGATTCCCATTATCCGATCATCTCAATCTCTGATCATCTGATCACACCTTCACCCGCACCGCCCCCGTCAGCAACTGCTGCATCAGCCCCCGCTTCTGGGTGGTGAGGTGTTCGAGTTGGTTCTGGATGGCTTCGGTCTCCTTGTTCAGCGCCTGCACGACCTTGGCGATGGCGGCTTGCTCGGCTTCGCCAGGAATGTGCACGTCGATGTCGAAGAAGTCGGTGGTGCTGACGTTGAGCAGGCCGTGGTTGCGAGCCCCTTCCTGTGCGATGGCACCGATTCCCTCATCCAGCATGCCTGCATCGAAGTAGGCGGCAATGAAGTCGCTGTTGGCCGCGCCAGGCTTCAGGGCAAAGCAGATGTAGAGGGTGGAGAGGACTCCTTGCTCATAGCGGTCCAGCCGCTTGATGGCCCCGACCGGGTAACCGTTGGAGCTGCTCTTGTTGTAGGCGAACTCACTCTTCTTCAGCAGGTAGTACCCAGCCAGGTTGGCACCAGCCACGGACTTATTGAAGATCTCGCGCTGATCGATCAAGCCGTGTTGGGCACTGATGGTGAGCACATGCTCTTCGCCCACGGTGTTCTTGCGCGTAACGCGCTCGAAGAGGTCGCCGAGGCGGTGGCTCTTCCACTTCCCCCCGAACCCCTTGAACCGCCTTTTGCCCGTGAGCAGCTCTTGCATCAACCCCCGCTTGCGCTCCTGCTGCGCGGCCAGCAGCTGCTGCACCGTGGCAATGGCACGGTCCCAGGCACCCAGCACCTGGGCGATGCGGCGTTGTTCGGGGAGGCTGCTTGGATAGGCTATCAGCAATTCCTCCAAGGCGGCTTTGTTGAGCTTGTACCGCGCCGCGCCTTGCCGTGTTATGTGCGGAATGATGTTGCGGTGGTAAAAGAACCGGTAGAACCACTCCGTATCGCAAACTTCTGTGCCTTGAACCAAATGGGCATGATTATTCACGTTGAACTTGCCCGTAACAAGGATCGTTTGCGGCTTGGTGGAGTAGTCAAGGAAGTGGTCGCCATCCTCGCCGATCAGGCAGTAGGTACCATCGATGCGGAACTCGTTGATGAAACCCAGGATGCCAGTAGGTCCATAGTAAGGAAAGGTTCCAACCATGCCCGAACGTTCGTCCACATTGAGCGGTGCACGCAGATTGTTGACCACTTGGCATGCATCACCAACACGAGCTACCTCCCACTCCTCTGGGATCCACCCGAGCTTGGTGTGCTTGTAGCCGGGCCGCGCTTCATCCATTGCAGGAGCGCTCAGCGTTGCGGTTGATGTTGGTTCAAGCTTCGCCATTGAGAATACGTTTGGTCTGGCGTACCATGTTCACGAACAACTCCTCACGCTCGTTCGGATCCATGGCGCTGAGCGGTTTGCTCGGCGGGTTGAGCGCTTGGTAATGGTTCAGATGGTGCATCTCTTCGAAGATGCAAGGCTTCAGGATGAGCGGGAGGATAACGGCACCTTCTTTCTCAGCGGCCTCCAACAAGGGTGGTAGCTCCTCGGTGGCAATGAACTCCGAGCCAAGGAAATCGGTGCTGATGAGCAGGATGGCCACCTTGGTGGACTTAATGGCTTGGCGGATCTCCTCCTTCCATTTGGCGCCAACTTTGATCCGCTCATCGTCCCACAGTTCGATGTCCGTCCTCAGTGGCTTGAAGTGACGCTGCACCTCCGCAAGGATGTCCTTGTCCTTGTGACTGTAACTCACGAAGACCTTGGTCCGAGAGGATGCGCTGGATTCATACTTCTGGTGAGCAACAAGGGGAAGTGTACCCAGCTCCTGCCGCAAGTAGAAGAGCAAAGTCTCAGATGCCACTTCGGTGTCGCAGTCGGGCTTAGGTTGACCTTGGTGGGCCGAGTTCCGGTGATCGGTCAGCGAGCGTGTCACCTCCAGCATGTACTGGTCCAGAAAGATGCCCTTGGCAACGTCAGAATAAAAGTCACCGAGACGTGCTCTTAAGTTGTGGATGAGTTCCGAAACCTTCCTCCGGTCTAAGCGCCCCATACTCCTTACAGCGAAGACCGTGGCTTCCCTGCGGATGATCTCCTCGTCCTTGAGCGTTAGCCCTGGTTCGGTTCTTATGGTCTCGTTCATGATCATTGCTTGTCCGTGAGCAATTCAAGTTCGATAGTCCTGTTCGGATCAAATCCCACCTCCTCGCCCAGCCTTACATAGCCCAACTGGTTGGTGAGCATCCGGGTGCGGCCAATGGTGTAGGGGGCAATGTTGCGGTGGTGGTGGCCGTAGATCCAGGCGATGGCGCCGCTGGCTTCGATGAGGTCGTGCAGCTCCACGGCAAAGGCTTCGTTGAGGCCATCGCCTTTGTATTCGGGCGGGTAGTGCAGGTAGGTGGGCACGTGATGCGTGGCCACCACGGTGTGCCCGGCAAAGGGCGTGGCCAGTTCGGTGCGCAGCCATGACAGTGAGGCTTCGTGCAGCGCACTGGTGTGCGTGGGCAGCAGCAGGCGGCCATGGTGGCGGATCTGGTGGTAGTCGTTCATGGCGCGGCGCATCAGCCCCTCGTTGAGCTGGTTGATGCGGGTCCATAAGGTGGTGCACAGGATGCGTAGTCCGGGGGCGGTCCAGGCCGCATCGTTCAGCAGCCGCACGTTGCCGGTGAGCTTTTCATCCAGCCATCCACTGCGCTGGGAGATGTCACCGTCGTAGTACTCGTGGTTACCGGGCACCCACAGCACATGGTCGTACTGCTCCCCCCAGGCCTGCAGAACATCGCGGTGCTTGTGCAGCACGGCAAAGGGCAGGATATCTCCCGCCAGCAGTAGCACCCCGCCCCGGCCCTGCAAAGGGGTACGGCGCAGCCATTCCCGGTTCTCGGGAAACTCCAGGTGGAGGTCGCTGGCGTAGTGGAGGGTCATGGGGATCAGAAGATCAGATGATCGGAAGATCAGAAAATGGGTGGGTGGCTACAGGCGGGTTTCACTTCTTGGTTTGCTTGGGCCCGGTGCGCAGGCGCTTCACGGCACGGTCCAATTCATCGGGGGTGGTGGCCTCCAGTTGTTTCCGGTACTGGTCGTATTCCTTCCGCGCATGCTGTGCGGCCTCTTCGTGGCTCACGCTGCCGGCATGCGACAGCACTTCGCGTTCGTTGAAGGTCAGGAAGTCGTCCAGCTTCTTCTTCCAGTCGGCCATGCGCATGGGCTTGCGTTGCATGGCTTGTAGCTCGGCGTATTCGAGGTACTGGTTCACGATGCGGTTCAGCTGGTCCAGTTCCTGTACACCGAGGTAGTTCTTGGCCACCAGCACATCCTCTTCGCGGATGAGCTGCGTGGGCCAACTGGTGAGGCCCATGTGCGGCTTGGTGGCGTCGGCGCGCTGGACGATAAGCTCTGCGGCAGTGAGCCCGGTGATGGCCCAGTGGAACTTGTTCTGCACCTGGGCGAAGAAGTTGCGGCTGTTCTCGGCGGACCGGTCGTAGTCGATGCTGGTGGCGTAGATGTCGCAGACCTTGCGGTAAAAGACCTTTTCGCTGCTGCGGATGTCGCGGATGCGTTTCAGCAGCTCATCGAAGTAGTTGTTGCGCGCCTCCTTCAAACGCTCATCGTCCAGCACGAAGCCCTTGATGATGTACTCCCGCAAGCGCTCGGTGGCCCAGCGGCGGAAGTGGACGCCCACATGGCTGTTCACCCGGTAGCCCACCGAGATGATCATGTCAAGGTTGTAGTGTGCGATGGTCCGCTTCACCTTACGGCGCCCCTCGGTTTGAACTGTCAAGTATTCCTTGACAGTTGCCTCTGTCTCCAGCTCTCCGCTTTCAAGGATGTTCTGGATGTGCAGGCTGATATTCTGCTTGGTGGTCTGGAACACGTCAGCAAGCTGGTTCTGTGTCAACCACACGCTGTCCTCTTCCACGCGCACATCAATGCGGGTGGAACCGTCGCGGGTCTGGTAGATGAGGATCTCGCTGGGCATGGCCTTGTTCACTTGATGAAGCCCAATTCCTTCAAGTACCCGTCCATCTCCTTGCGCACATCGGCCAGCTGCCCCTCCAAATGCACGATCTGCTCTTGCACGGCGCCGATATCCACGGGCGCCTCCTCCTCGAAGGTGTCCACGTAGCGCGGGATATTCAGGTTGTAGTCGTTCTCCTGCACTTCGGCCAGGCTGGCGCGGTAGGCGTACTTATCCGCGAGCACACGTTGGTCATCGGATATTTTGGCCGGTGCGGCGCGGAAGGCGGTGTAGGTATCCACCACGCGCTGGAGGTCCTCTTCGCGCAGGCGGTTCTGCTTCTTGCCATCGGCGTAGTGCGCGCTGGCATCGATGAAGAGGATGTCGGTGGTGGTGCGCTGCTTGTTGAACACCAGGATGGCGGCGGGGATGCCGGTGCCGAAGAAGAGCTGGGCGGGCAGGCCGATCACGGCCTCCAGCAGGTTCTCATCGATGAAGGCCTTGCGCAGCAGGCGCTCGCTGCTGCCCCGGAAGAGCACGCCGTGCGGCACGATCACCCCGGCGCGGCCATGCTCGTTGAGGCTTTCGAGCAGGTGGGTGATGAAGGCATAGTCGCCTTTGCTCTTGGGCGGGGTACCGCGCCAGAAGCGGTTGAAGCGGTCGTGCCCGGCGTTCTCCTGCCCCCACTTGTCCAACGAGAACGGAGGGTTGCTAACGGCGACATCGAACTTCATGAGCTTATCGCCCTCCACCAGCAGCGGGTTGTTGATGGTGTCGCCCCACTCGATGCGGGCGGTGTCGTTGGCGTGAATGAGCATGTTCATCTTGCACAGCGCCCAGTTGCCACCGTTGCTTTCCTGCCCATACAGGCTGTAGTTGTGGTCGGGCACTTTTTCGGCCACCTTGATCAGCAGCGATCCGCTGCCACAGGTGGGGTCATAGATGCGCATGCCGGGCTGCGGGGCCATGAGGCGGGCCAGCAGTTCGCTCACTTCGGCTGGGGTAAAAAATTCTCCACCTTTCTTGCCTGCATCGCTGGCGAACTGGGCGATGAGGTACTGGTAGGTGTTGCCGATGATGTCCAGGTTACCGATGCGGCTGGGGCGGAAGTCGAGCCGCGGATCGGAGAAGTCGTCGATGAGGTTCTTCAGGCGGCGGTTGCGGTCCTTGGTCTTGCCCAGGTTGGCCTCGCTGTTGAAGTCGATGTTGCGGAACACGCCATCCAGCTTGCCCTTGTTGGCCTCTTCGATGGCATCGAGCGCTTTGTTGATGCGGTCGCCGATGTCGTCCTTGTCGCGGGCATCGTACAGGTCGTAATAGCTGCTGCCCGCAGGGAGCACGAAGCGCTCGCGCGCCAGGGCGCGCTCAATGCGCTGCTCATCACCGCCGTATTGCTTGTGCAGCTCATCGCGCCGATCGCGGGCGACATCGCTCAGGTACTTCAGGAAGAGGGTTACAAGGATGTAGTCCTTGTATTGGGAGGGATCCACGACGCCGCGGAAGGTGTCGCAGGCCTTCCAGGCCAGGGCGTTGATCTCGGCTTGGTCGATGGTCTTGGTCATGGTTCGTTCAGTTGGGCCCAGGCGCTGTTGAGGAGCTGGGCATGGGCATTGGAAAGTTCGGTGAGATGGTGAATGGCCCGGCGCGAGGCATCCGCAAGCTGCACCATGCGCTGCTGCGTGGCCAGCGGTGGCACCGGGACCAGCAGTTCGTTGAGCGCGTCGCGGCCCAGCACCTTCACGGTACCGGTCTTCTGGTGGGTGGCGAACCAGGCCTGGGCCGGGGTGCTATTGAGGTAGCCCGCGAGGTACTCGGGCAGCACTTGCTGGCGGTTGGGGCGGATCACGAAGAGGGTATTGGAAGCCAGCGTATCTTCATCGGACCCTGGCCACACGGCAGCATGGTTCACGCTCCCCTTACCCACCAACAGCACGTCACCGGCCTCCAGCAGGTCCGCCGGTTGGCACCGTACCACTTCGGGGGCGATGCGACGGAAGTAGGCGGGCAGGATGTCACCGTGTTCGCCGATGGCCGAGGCGGGCACCAGGGCCATGGACCCTTGCTCCAGGGCCTTGGCGTGGACCCCGAAGCGGATGCTGGCGAACTCGACGAGCTGCTGTTTCATGGCGAATAATGTGGGCAAAGATAGATGCAACACCTTCGATCCACCAAATCGACACTGGATCATCATCCATGAAATAGTGAACGGAGGCCAATTCTTGGGGGCCTGCCGGGCGGTGGCGCCGTTGTGCATCCAAGGTCCTCTAAATGGGGTAACTAACTGATATTGTGGGTGTTGGGACCACTGTGCGTCCACGGTCGTGATCGGCATACCCCCGTTCGTGGGGTCGAAGGCCCCTTCTTCACGGGTTGATCGCGTCGATGACCAGGCACGGGGTCGCCAGCGTGTCCATGGCGGCGACCATGGGCACTTGCCTTGCGGGTGGCCGGTGCTCCACGGTCCGGTCGGCTTCACCCCCACACGCTCCATCACACGTCGTCCCCGTACCGCCCCTGCCGCCTTCGTTCGCCCGGACATTACCGATCGTTAACAGGTCGGTGCGAACCGATCGGGCCGCCGATGGTTTCATTTGCAACCGTTTCCAACGCAACCATGCCCACCTCGTCCATCGGTTACTGGAGCTCGGTGCTGGCGCACCAGTACTTCGCGCGGCTGCAGGAGAAGCTGGCGCACCTGGACATCAGTAGCTGGTTCTACGTGTTGCTGGTGATCGAGGAGGGGGCGGGCCGGCTGAGCCAGCAGGAGCTGGCCGACCGCCTGCTGCTGGACAAGGTGAGCATGACCCGCGCGCTGGACCACCTGGGGGAGAAGGGCCTGGTGGAGCGCTGCGCCTGCGCGGGCGACCGCCGCAAGTACCTGGTGAAGCTGACGCCCAAGGCGAAACCCGCGGTGAAGGCCGTGCGCGCCGCCTACGCGGAGCTGAACGAGGAGGCGCTGCAGGGCCTGCCCCAGGCGGCCCGAGCCGCCTTTCTGCGGCAACTGATGGCCGTGGTGGACAACCTGCGGCCCGAGGGGCCCCCCGTGCCCGTGACCCACAAACGCGTACACGCCTGATGCGACCGGACCCGATGCCGCTTGCCGCGGTGCTGCTGCTATCCGCCTGCGGGCCGAACGAGGAGGCCGCCGGGGGCGGCGGCGCCATGCCCCCCATGGCCGTGGGCGTGCACGTGCTGCAGGGCGAGCCCCTGGACGACGCCCTGGTGGCCACCGGCACCCTGCTGGCCAACGAGGAGGTGCAGCTGGTGAGCGAGCTGGCCGGTCGCATCACCCAGATCGGCTTCGAGGAGGGCGGCCCGGTGAGCGCCGGGCAGGTGCTGCTGCGCATCAACGACGACGAGCTGCAGGCCCAGCTGCGCAAGGCCGAGGCCCAGCTGCGCCTGGCGCAGGAGGACGCGGCCCGCAAGGAGCAGCTGTTCGCCGTGAGCGGCATCAGCCAGGAGCAATACGATGCCGCCCGCACCGCGGTGGCCGGCCTGCAGGCCGATGCCGACGACCTGCGCGCGCGCATCGCCAAGAGCGTGATCCGCGCGCCCTTCGGCGGCCGGGTGGGGCTGCGCAGCGTGAGCGCGGGCGGCTTCGTGGCCGCCGGCACGCCCATCGCCCGGCTGCACCAGACCGACCCCATGAAGGTGGAGTTCGCCGTGCCCGAGCGCTACGGCCGCAGCCTGGCGCCCGGCTCCGCCATCACCTTCACGCTGGAGGGCGATACGGCCACCTACACCGGCGCGGTGTACGCGGTGGACCCCAGCGTGGACGCCGCCACCCGCACGGTGAAGGTGCGCGCCCGCACCGGCAATGCCCACGGCCGCCTGATCCCCGGCGCCTTCGCCAAGGTGCAGGTGCGGTTGCAGCGCATCCCCGACGCGCTGGTGATCCCCGCCGAGGCGCTGATCCCCGACATCCAGGGCCAGAAGGTGCTGCTGATGAAGGGCGGCACCGCCGTGAGCGCCCGCGTGCAGCTGGGCCAGCGCACCGCCGAGCGTGTGCAGCTCACCAGCGGCGTGCAGCCCGGCGACTCGGTGATCGTCACCGGCCTGCTGGCCCTGCGCGACGGGGCGGCGGTGCGGCCCTTGGTGGGACAAGCGGAGAAGAAAGCGGAACAGGCGAATGCCGAGCAGTGAATGGTGAATGGGAGTTGGTGAATGACGAAAGGGTGAATGGTCAATGGTGAATAGGGGAGATCGTATGGCGAAGGATGAACATCCAACAGGGGATGGCGAGCGGCGCGTAGGCCGAGGCGCCCCCATTCACCAACTCCCATTCGCCATTCACCCTGAGCCCTTGCACGCATGACCATCAGCTCCATCAGCATCAACCGGCCCGTGCTCGCCACGGTGATCTCGATCCTGATCGTGCTGTTCGGGGGCATCGGCTTCACCTTCCTCGGCGTGCGCGAGTACCCCAGCGTGGACCCGCCCATCATCACCGTCACCACCAACTACGTGGGCGCCAACGCCGACGTGGTGGAGAGCCAGATCACCGAGGTGCTGGAGGAGAGCATCAACGGCATCGCCGGCATCCGCACCCTCACCAGCGTGAGCAGCGACGGGCGCAGCACCATCACCGTGGAGTTCGAGCTGGACGTGGACCTGGAGGCCGCGGCCAACGACGTGCGCGACCGCGTGAGCCGCAGCGTGCGCAACCTGCCCGCCGACGTGGAGCCCCCCATCGTGGCCAAGAGCGATGCGGACAGCAGCCCCATCCTGTCGATGACCATCCAGAGCGACCAGCGCAGCCTGCTGGAGCTTTCGCAGATCGCCAACGACAACTTCAAGGAGCGGCTGCAGACCATCCCCGGGGTGAGCGCCATCAACATCTGGGGCGACAAGAAGTACAGCATGAAGCTGCTGCTCGACCCCGTGAAGATGGCGGGCCTGGGCATCACCCCGGCCGATGTGCGCGCGGCGCTGGACCGCGAGAACGTGGAGCTGCCCGCCGGGCGCATCGAGGGCTTCCGCACCGAGCTCAGCATCCGCACCCTGGGCCGCCTCACCACCCCCGAACAGTTCAACGACCTGATCCTGCGCGATGCCGGCGGCCGCGTCATCAAGCTCCGGGACGTGGGCGTGGCCGAGCTGCGGCCCGAGAACGAGCGCAGCCTGCTGCGCGGCAACGGCGGCGTGCCCCAGGTGGCCGTGGCCGTCACCCCCCAGCCCGGCAGCAACTACGTGGCCATCGCCGACGAGTTCCACAAGCGCGTGGCGCAGATCAAGAAGGACATGCCCGCCGACCTGCGCTATACCATCGCGCTGGACACCACCGTGGGCATCCGCGCCGCCATCCTGGAGGTGGAGGAGACCATCCTCATCGCCTTCGGCCTGGTGGTGCTCGTCATCTTCCTCTTCCTGCGCGACTGGCGCACCACGCTCATCCCCGTGGTGGCCATCCCCATCTCCCTCATCGGCGCCTTCTTCATCATGTACGTCGCCGGCTTCAGCATCAACATCCTCACGCTGCTCGCCATCGTGCTGGCCACCGGCATCGTGGTCGATGATGCCATCGTGGTGCTCGAGAACATCTACGCCAAGATCGAGGGCGGCATGGAGCCCATGAAGGCGGGCCACGAGGGCAGCAAGGAGATCACCTTCGCCATCATCAGCACCACCATCACGCTGGCGGCGGTGTTCCTGCCCATCATCTTCCTCAGCGGATTGACCGGCCGCCTCTTCCGCGAGTTCGGCATCGTGGTGGCCGGTTCGGTGCTGATCAGCGCGGTGGTCTCCCTCACCCTCACCCCCATGATGAGCGCGCGCATGCTGCGCCACAGGACGAAGCACAGCCGCTTCTTCGAGGCCAGCGAGCGCTTCTTCAACCGGATGGCCGCCGCCTACCAGCGCTCGCTCGCCGCCTTCCTGCGCCGCCGCCGCTGGGCCTTCGCCATCATGGGCGCCAGCGGCGCGCTCATCTGGGCCGCGGGCGCCCAGCTGCAGAGCGAGCTGGCCCCCATGGAGGACAAGAGCCGCTTCATGGTGCAGAGCACCGCGCCCGAAGGCACCAGCTTCGAGCTGATGAACGCCTATCTGGCGAACATCATCGAGGTGGTGGACACCCTGCCCGAGCGCCAGGCCCTCATCAGCGTCACCGCCCCCGGCTTCGGCACCGCCAGCAGCACCAACAACGGCTTCGTGCGCGTGGCCCTGGTGCCGCCCGGCGAGCGCAGCCGCACGCAGGACGAGCTGGCCAAGGCCGTGATGGCCAAGATCCAAGGCTTCAACCTGGCCCGCAGCTTCGTGATCCAGGAACCCACCATCGGCGGCTCGCGCTTCACCCGCCTGCCGGTGGAGTACGTGATCCAGGCGCCCGACTTCGAGCGGCTCCGCGCCGTGATCCCCGCCTTCATGGAGAAGGCCGCCCAGGACCCCACCTTCCGCGTGGTGGACCTGAACCTCAAGTTCAACAAGCCCGAGCTCAACGTGGAGATCGACCGCGACCGCGCGCGCGCCATGGGCGTCACCATGCAGGACATCGCCGAAACCCTGCAGCTCTACTTCAGCGGCCAGCGCTACGGCTACTTCATCATGCAGGGCAAGCAGTACCAGGTGATCGGCCAGGCCACGCGCGACAACCGCGACGCGCCCATCGACCTCAGCAGCGCCTACGTGCGCAACGACAAGGGCGAGCTCATCCAGCTGGACAATCTGGTGCGCCTCAGCGACCGCAGCACCCCGCCGCAGCTCTTCCGCTACAACCGCTACGTGAGCGCCACGGTGAGCGCCGACCCCGCCGAGGGCCATACCATCGGGGATGGCATCGCCGCCATGGACCGCATCAAGAAGGAGGTGCTCGACGACAGCTTCAGCACCGCCCTGGGCGGGGTGAGCAAGGAGTTCGCCGAGAGCGGCAGCAGCCTGCTCTTCGCCTTCCTCCTGGCCCTGGTGCTCATCTTCCTCATCCTCGCCGCGCAGTTCGAGAGCTTCGTGGACCCGCTGGTGGTGATGCTCACCGTGCCCCTGGCCCTCGCCGGCGCCGTGGTGAGCCTCTGGCTCGGCGGCCACACCCTCAACATCTTCTCGCAGATCGGCATCATCGTGCTGGTGGGCCTGGTGACCAAGAACGGCATCCTCATCGTGGAGTTCGCCAACCAGCGCAAGGAACAGGGCCTGAAGAAGATGGACGCCGTGGTGGACGCCGCGGGCCAGCGCTTCCGCCCCATCCTGATGACCAGCCTGGCCACCATCCTCGGCGCGCTGCCCATCGCCCTGGGCCTGGGCGCCGCCGCCCGGAGCCGCGTGCCCATGGGCGTGGCCATCATCGGTGGATTGCTCTTCGCGCTGGTGCTCACCCTCTACGTGGTGCCCGCGCTGTACAGCTACATGAGCCGCGAGCGCAGCGCCGGCCCGCCGCCGGGTCCTGCGGCGGATGACGAACACGCCGCGCACGCATGAGGGCCCTCACCACCATCGCCGTCCTGCTCCTCGCCGCCGCCGCAGCGGCGCAGGCGCTCACCGCCGAGGAGGCCGTGCGCATCGCCGTGGAGCGGAACCACGGCATCCGCATGGCGCGTCTCGATGCCCGCAGCGCCGAGCTGATGAACACCGCCGGCAACGCCGGCATGCTGCCCACGGTGGACGTGGTGGGCCAGTACAGCATTGACAACAGCGCCACCACCCAGACCTTCTTCAGCGGCGAGGTGCGCGAGCGCGACAACGCCGACCAGCGCGTGCTCGATGCCGCCGTGCAGCTCAACTGGACCGTCTTCGACGGGCTGTCCATGTGGGCCGCCAAGGACAGGCTGGAGGCCCTGGAGCTGATCGGCCGCACCCAGCTGCGGCAGCGCATCGAGGCCACCGTGTACGAGGCGCTGGCGACCTACTACCAGCTGGTGCAGCTGCGCCGGGCCATCGCCGTGCAGCAGGAGGGCGTGCGCATCAGCCGCGAGCGCTTCGGCATCGCCCAGGCCGCCGAACGCATCGGCAGCGGCAGCGGCCTGCAGGTGGTGCAGGCGCGGCTCGACCTCAGCGCCGACAGCGCCGCCGTGCTCGACCTGCAGGTGCAGGAGGCCGCGGGCGCCGCCCGCCTCAACGCCCTGCTGGGCCGCGACCCCGCCACCCCCGTGGAGGTGGCCGCCGAGGTGCCCGCCCCCGCACCGATGGACCTGGCCGAGGTGCAGCAGGCCGCCCGGCAGGCCAACAGCGACCTGCAACAGGCCCGGCAGCAACGCATCGCCGCCGACCTCAGCGTGAAGGAGCTGCGCGGGGTGCTGCTGCCCCAGCTGGACCTCTTCGCCAACTACGGCTACACGCGCAGCACCAGCGCCGTCGGCATCCTGCAGAGCAATCAGGCCCTCGGCCCCGACTACGGCGCGCGCGTCCGCATCCCCCTCTTCGCCGGCCTGCAGGGTCGCAGCGCGATGCAGGTGGCGAAGGTGGAGCGGGAACGGGCGGAGATCGGCGCGCAACAGGCCGAGCTCGGCCTGGAGGAGAGCCTCCTGAACGCGTGGACCGCTTACACCACGGCCGGCCGGCGCGTGGCCCTGGAGGAGCAGAACCTCGATGGCGCGCGCACCCAGAGCACCGTCGCCCTGGAGAGCTACCGCCTGGGGGCCATCACCGCCGTGGAGCTGCGCGAGGTGCAGCTCGCCCTGGTGAGCGCCGAGCAGCGCCTGCTGGTGGCCCGCTACGAGGCCAAGCTCGCCGAACTGCAGCTCCAATGGCTGGCGGGCAGGCTGGTGTAGGGCGCTCACATCGGTCCAGCACCACGCCCGATCGAAGCGCTTCAGGCCTTGGATATTGCCTTGCGTGAGACGGTTCGTCGCCGCACTGCCTGCACACGGGACTTGGGCATCCGCGGCAGTTTTCCAGTGTAAAGCGTCTCGAAACGGAAGCACATCTCCCAGTCGTCCCAGTACACATCCACGTCTCGGTGCAGCTTGAATTTCCGGAAGCGGAGCACGTCCAGGTACTGGCTGTTCATGGGGTTCTGGCCGGCAGCGCTCAGAAAGGGGTGAAAGTCGATCTCGCTCACGTGCCCATCGGTGAAGGTGAAGCGAATGGTATAGTCGGCCACGTAGGTGGCCTTCTTGATCCGTACGTCCTCTGGGATGTTCATTTGATGCGGCGGGTAATGCGCTCGGGCCTGATGCGCTTGTGTTCCACGTAGAAGGCGGTCCATTTGGCCACGATGTCATCCTTCATGGCACGCACGAAGGTCTCAGCTTCCCGTTGTTCCTTTTCCGTGAGCATGTCCGCTCCTCGCTTGGCCCGCCAGCGGAGTTCCACCAGCCTGCCTTCCGCGAGGATGAGCATGATGATGCCTTCCCGATCACCATGCTGCACATGTAGATGCATCGGGTCATGGTCATCGCTGTAGAACAGGAAGATGAGGCCGAAGTATTCGTACAGCTTGGGCATTGACCCAAAGGTACGGCCGCCGCCGAGCCTTGTTGCGCGCACCCTTGCTTCAGCCCGCGCTGATCGGATGGATGCACCACGCCCGATCGAGGCGCGCATTGGATCATCTGATCCGCTGATCATCCGATCGGGACCGCGCGCTGGCTATTGCGCGGCGGCAAGCCCCCGGATCACCGCCTCCGCCTTCTTCGCGCCCACCACCGCCGCCACATCCTCCGGCAGCGCCTCGCGGATGCCCTTGATGCTGCCGAAGCGCGTGAGGAGCTTCTGCGCGGTGCCGGGGCCGATGCCGGGGATCTCCTCCAGACCCGTGCGGATGATGCGCTTGCTGCGCTTGCCGCGGTGGTGCGTGATGCCGAAACGGTGCGCCTCGTTGCGCATGTGCTGGATCACCTTCAGCGAGGAGCTGCGTTTGTCGATGTGCAGCGGGACGGGGTCGCCGGGGAAGTAGATCTCCTCCAGCTTCTTGGCGATGCCGATGATGGCGATCCTGCCGCGCAGGCCCAGCCGCTCCAGCGCGTTGAGCGCGGCGCCCAGCTGGCCCTTGCCACCGTCGATGACGATGAGCTGGGGTAGTGGTCCGCCCTCGGTGACGAGCCTGCTGTAGCGGCGCTCCACGGCCTCCTCCATGCTGGCGAAATCGTCCGGCCCCTCCACCGTGCGGATGTTGAAGTGGCGGTAGTCCTTCTTGCTGGGCTTGGCGTCCTTGAACACCACGCAGGCGCTCACCGGGTCGGTGCCCTGGGTGTTGCTGTTGTCGAAGCACTCGATGTGGCGTGGCAGTTCGCTGAGGCGCAGGTCCTGCTGCAGCTGTTCCAGGATGCGGGTGGTGGCGCCTTCGGGGTCGGTGAGCTTCTCCTGCTTCTGCTTGTCCAGCATGAAGTAGCGGGCGTTGCGCTCGCAGAGCTCCAGCAGCTGTTTCTTGTCGCCGCGCTGGGGCACGGTGAAGCGTACGCCGGGCACCTCGATCTCCGGATCGAAGGGCACGATGGCCTCCGGGGCCAGGCTCTTGTAGCGCTGGCGCAGTTCGGCGATGGCGGCTTGGAGCATCTCCACGTCGCTCTCCTCGAGCTTTCGCTTGAGCTCGATGGTGATGCCGTGCACCACGGCGCCGTCGATCACGCGCATGTAGTTGACGTAGGTGCTGCCGCTGTCGCTCACCAGCCCGTGGATGTCCACGTCGCCGATGTCGGGGTTCACGACGATGCTCTTGGCGCGGTACTGCTCCAGGCGCTCCAGCTTCTGGCGGTACTCCTCGGCGGCCTCGAACTCCAGCCGGTCGGCGTGCCCCTGCATCTGCTCCTTCAGCACCTTGATCAGTCCGCTCACGCGCCCCTTCACGATCTGCAGCACCTGCTCCATGTTCGCGTCGTACTCGGCCTGCGACTGCAGCCCTTCGCAGGGGGCCTTGCAGTTGCCGATGTGGTACTCCAGGCAGCGCTTGAACTTCTTCTGCTCGATGTTCCTCGGCGTGAGGTCGTAGCTGCAGGTGCGGAGCTTGTAGAGCTTGTGCACCAGCCCGAGCACGGTCTTCATGGTGCGCACGCTGGCGTAAGGGCCGAAGTGGTCGCTGCCGTCGTCCTCGGGGTTGCGCATGCCCTCCACGCGGGGGAAGCGCTCGTTGCGGATGCGGATGAAGGGGAAGCTCTTGTCGTCGCGCAGCAGGATGTTGTAGCGCGGCTGGTGCTGCTTGATGAGGCTGTTCTCCAGCAGCAGCGCCTCGAACTCGGTGGGCACGTGGATCACGCGCAGGTCCGCGATCTTCCGGACCAACAGCCGGGTCTTCCCGTCGGCATGGTCCTTGGCGAAGTAGCTGCCCACGCGGTGGCGCAGGTCCTTGGCCTTGCCCACGTAGAGGATGGTGCCCTCGGCATCGAAGAACTGGTACACGCCGGGGGTGTGGGGCAGCAGGCGGACCTTCTCGCGGACGTCGATGGACATGCAGGGCGAAGATCGGGCTTGGGCTGCGCCCGTGATGATCCGTCTTCGATCCAAGGTGAGTAAGAGTGGCGAGTGACGAGTAAGCGAGTGGCGAGTGAATGCCCCCAGGCGATAAGCGCCGGATAAAGGGGCATTCACTCGCCACTCGCAGGCCGAAGGCCGAACTCGTCACTCGCCACTCTCTCCCCACTGCCTCCTACCTTGGCACCACACATCCCGCCATGCAATTCACCGCCGCACAGATCGCCCAGCTCCTTCACGGCACCGTGGAAGGCGACCCCAACGCCACCGTCACCCGGCTCTCGAAGATCGAGGAGGGTGGTGAGGGCTCGTTGAGCTTTCTGGCCAACCCGGCCTACACGCAGTACGTGTACGGTACCACCGCCAGCGTGGTGATCATCGGGCAGGCGTTCGAGCTCTCCGCTCCGGTGAAGACCACCCTGGTGCGCGTGGCCGATGCGCAGGCGGCCTTCGCGAAGGTGCTGGCGATGTACAACACCATCAAGCTGGACAAGAAGGGCATCTCGCCCCAGGCGGTGATCGAGCCCGGGGCCACCCACGGCGACCACTGCTACATCGGCGCGCTGGCTTACATCGGCGCCAACGCGAAGTTGGGCCACAACGTGAAGATCTATCCGCAGGCCTACATCGGCGACAACGTCAGCATCGGGGACAACACCACCGTCTTCGCGAACGTGACCATCTACTCGGACTGCGTGGTGGGCGCCCACTGCATCATCCACAGCGGCACGGTGATCGGCAGCGACGGCTTCCGCTTCGCCACCGGCCCCAACGCCGCGGAGAAGATCCCGCAGATCGGCAACGTGGTGATCGAGGACGATGTGGAGATCGGCGCCAACTGCGCCATCGACCGCGCCACGCTCGGCAGCACCATCCTCCGCAAGGGGGTCAAGTTCGACAACCTCATCCACATCGCACACAACGTGGAGGTGGGCGAGAACACGTACTACGCGGCCGGTGGGGTGGTGGCGGGCAGCACCAAGATCGGGAAGAACTGCATGTTCAGCGGCCAGGTGGGCATCATCGGTCACCTGAAGATCGCGGACGGCACCATCATCGCGGCGCAGAGCGGCATCAGCAAGGATACCAAGGCGGGCGAGGCCTACATGGGTTCGCCGGCGTGGGAGGCGGGCAAGTACCGCAAAAGCTACATCCACTTCCGCAACCTGGACAAGATCGTGGAGCGGCTGGAGAAGCTGGAGAAGGCGGCGAAGGCCACGGCCGGGTAGGGCCTCAGTTCAACCGGTGCGCCAGCGTCACCGTGCGGCGGATGCGCTCCACCTCGCCTTGCAGGTCGTAGGCCTCCAGCACCAGCACGTAAGGGCCGATGCGGGCCTTGCTGCCGTCGTCGCGGATGCCGTCCCAGCTCACCGCGCCCTCCACGCCCAGCAGCGCGTTGTTGAGCAGCTCGCGCACCGGGCGCCCGGCCAGGTCGAACACCGTGAGGGTGCCGGTGAAGCCGGGCTGCTCGAAGCGGTAGCTCACGGTCAGCAGGTCCTGGTAGCCGTCGTTGTCCGGGCTGAAGATGGCCGGCTCGATGGTGAGCGCGCCGGAGGCCTGTGGCGCCTCGCTGTACTGGCTGTTGAGGAAGCCCGGTGTGGCCCAGCCCGCCAGCTCCGAAGCGCTGTGCCAGTTGGTGCGGTCGTCCGCCGGACGTGCCGGATCCACGCGCTCCAGGCTCACCCCTTCGATGTCGTTGAGCAGCTCGAAGTGCAGGTCGTCGTCGTAGGCGAAGCGCTCCAGGGTGTCGCCCCCGGCGGTCATCAGCACCACCGCTCCCTCGCCGTTGTTGTAGCTGGGCAGGTCGGTCTGCAGCGCCCGTTCCGACACGGTCTGCGGATAGGCGTTCAGCAGGTAGGGCAGGTCCTCGGTGACCACCACGTACTGTCCGGGCAGGAGCAGCACCGGCTGGGTGCTCACCGGCAGCGGGCTGCCGATCTGGCCGTCCGTTTCGTTGGCCAGCACCAGGTCGGCCAGGCTCAGGGTCTTGCTGCTGCGGTTGTAGAGCTCCACGAAGTCGCTGCCGCCGGTGCGCGGGTCGTAAAGCAGCTCGTTGATCACCACATCGCCGGCGGCGGGCGCTTGCGGCAGGGCGAGCGCCGCGGTGTTGGCCGTGCCGATGGCATTGCCGGGGCAGTCCTGCACGTTGGCCGCCGTCACCAAGTACAGCTGGCCCACGGTGAGCGCGGCGGCCAGGTCCAGCCGCACGGCCAGCGCGTTCTCCACCACCACGGCGTTCACCGCCACGGGCGGGTCCAGCGTGTAGGTGCCCGCGGCGAGGGAGGCCAGGTCCATCGGCTCGCTGAACAGCAGCCGCACCTGGTCCGGGGCGAGCACCTGGGCCGCCTGCAGCGCCGGAGCCTGCGTATCGGGCACGATGGCGAACACGCTGTTCTGCGCGCCCGGCGTGCCGCCCTGCGGAGCGGTGCTGGCCGTCCAGTTGGCGGCACTGCTGCACGGCGTGGTGGGGTCGCGGCGTTCCAGGCTCCAGCCGCCATCGTCCTTCACCGCATCGGCGTACCAAGCCAGCGCGTAGGTCACGGTGTCGATCGAAAGGCCGTTGTCGTCGCGCAGGGTCAGCGGGTCGCCGTCGTTGTTCAGCGCCGGGAAGCTGGCGATGGGCACCACCGTGCCGAAGCCGGCGAAGAGCGCCGCGTTGGCGTCGTCCGTGAGGATGGCGAAGGTGCCGGGGGGCAGCAGCACCGAGGGCAGCGCGCCCGGCGTGCCGCCGTCGCTGAAGGTCCAGCCGCCCAGGTCGAAGGTCTTGGTGGTGCTGGTGTTGAACACCTCCACGAACTCGGCCTCCGGCAGGCCCACCACCGGCGTGGGGTCGGCGAAGATCTCGTTGATCACCACTTCGCCCGGCAGCGCCTCATCGGGCACGAACCAGCTGAAGTCCGTGTTGCTGGCGCCGGCGGCATTGCCCGCCAGGTCCTCGGCGCCGTTCGCCGCCAGCGTGTAGGTGCTGCCGCTGGTGAGCGGGGTGCCCGGTGTCAGGTGCACCAGCGCGGGGTCCAGCCCGTCCAGCACCGCGGCGCTCACCCCGATGAAGGGCAGGATGTCGAAGCTGCCCAGGGCCGCGCCGTTCAGCGGCTCGTCGTAGGCGACGTCCACCGTGGTGGCGCTGGTGGCCGTCACGCTCACGATCGACGGCGGCGTCAGGTCCACCGGGATCGGCCCCACGCTGATGTCGTCGAAGAAGTGGTTGTTCACCGGGCTGGCGGCCGTGCTCTGCTCGATGCGGATGCCGAAGTGCGTGCAGCTGCCGTGCGTGGCGTCGGTGGCGCTGCCGGCCAGGGTGTAGGTGCCCGTGGCGCCGTCGTCGGTCTCCAAGGTCCACAGGTCGGTGGCATCGCGCTTCACCCGGATGCGGAAGGGGTTGTCGCTGCTGCTGTTCACGATGCCGTCCGCGCTGGCGATGAGGGCGGTGCCCGCGCCCGCATCGCTGCGGAAGAGCTCCACCCGGTCGGCCGTGCCGCCGATGCGCACGTAGTAGCCGTCCACCCCGCTGCCCAGGTCGGCCGCGCTGCTCATCACGTACACGTCCGCGTAGTTGGCCCCGCTGGTGGCGAACTTCAGGTTCACGAAGAACTCCCACTGCGCACCGGTGGCCTGCGTGCTGGGCGTGCTCAGGTGGTAGTTGGCCGCGCCGGGGCTGTTGCTGCGCAGCTGGCCGCCCACGCACACGAAGAGCGCATCGTCACCGCTCCACACCGGGCCGTTGGTGAAGTCGTTGTCGGTGAAGTCGTCCGTGAACTGGCCGGATGCGACCAGGGTCGCCAGGGCGGCGAACGAACCCAACAAGACGCGGAACGTGGCGCGGGTCATGGACTTCAGCGTGGGAGGCAAGGTAGTACTTTCGACCCGCGGTGAACGTGAAGCGAAGGTCATGAAGGTCGCTGTCGTCGGTGCCACCGGCCTGGTCGGTGGGGTGATGCTCAAGGTGCTCGAGGAGCGCGGCTTCCCGGTGGATGAGCTGCTGGCCGTGGCCAGCGAACGCAGCGCCGGACGAACGGTGCGGTTCCGCGGCAGGGACGTGCCCGTGATCGGCATGGAGGCGGCCATCGCCGCCCGCCCGGCCATCGCCCTCTTCTCCGCCGGGGGCGCCACCTCGCTGGAGTGGGCCCCGCGCTTCGCCGAGGTGGGCTGCACCGTGATCGACAACAGCAGCGCCTGGCGCATGTTCCCGGACAAGAAGCTGGTGGTGCCCGAGGTGAACGGCGAGGTGCTCACCGCCGATGACCGCATCATCGCCAACCCCAATTGCAGCACCATCCAGCTGGTGATGGCGCTGGCCCCGTTGCACAAGGCCTTCGGCGTGGAGCGGGTGGTCGTGAGCACCTACCAGGCCGTGACCGGCACGGGCATGAAGGCCGTACAGCAACTGGAGAACGAGCGCAAGGGCCTCCGCGGCGACATGGCCTATCCCTTCCCGATCGACCGCAACGTGATCCCGCGCTGCGATGCGTTCACCGACAACGGCTACACCAAGGAGGAGATGAAGCTGGTGAACGAGACGAAGAAGATCCTCGACCCCGCCATCCGCGTCACCGCCACGGCCGTGCGCGTGCCCGTGACCGGGGGCCACAGCGAGGCGGTGAACATCGAGTTCGCCCGGGAGTTCGAGCTCGATGCGGTGCGCCGCCTGCTGCGCGAGGCCCCGGGCGTGGTGGTGCTGGACGACCCCGCGAAGGACGAGTACCCCATGCCGCTGCTGGCGCAGGACCGCGATGCCGTGTTCGTGGGCCGCATCCGCCGGGACGAGAGCCAGCCCCGTACCCTCAACCTGTGGATCGTGGCGGACAACCTGCGCAAAGGCGCCGCCACCAACGCCGTGCAGATCGCGGAACTGCTGGTGGCCCGGGGGCTGGTGGCGGACCGGGGCGCGAGCGCCCTCATCCCTGGCCCCTGAGGGATCCGTCCGCAGATCTGCTCCGGCAGGTCCGATCCACACTGCATTATCTTGGCAGGGATGTTCGGTTGGAGGTCCATCTCCTGTGCCGCCTTCACGCTCATTGGGCTCGCGCCTGGTACCACCTGCGCCCAGGACGAGCCTTCCAAGGCGGTGGTGCTCTCCGGGAACGTCCTGTATGGCGGAGCGGTGCAGTTCGACCACCAGAGCGGGCCGTACGACCTGATGGGTGGGCGAAACGTCCTAGGTTACGGGTTTGCTGTGGGATTACGGTATCCAGTGGAATCAGACCGCTTTTCGGTCAGAACCGACGTGGAGTACATGCGGTTGCCGTTCACGTTCACGTGGGAGATGAACTCCAAAGAGGTGTACGGTTTGGATCGGAAGTCCCGTCAAGAAACCTATCAAGCCGAACGGATGGGGATGCTTGGGATCTGGCTGGGCGGAGATATTGCCATCACACGGACGCCGTCGCCCTTCATCGCGCAGCTGGCCATTGGCGTGGGCTGGTCACAGCTTGACTTCTATCCGCGTTTCGGCGCGCGCAGCGTCACGCACCCCGATAGCTCCAGTGTTCGGTACAACATCTTCACGATGACCTCCGAGCACCGCAACGGCTTCGTGCCTTTGCTGCGCCTGGGGCTGGGCAAGGAGTGGCAGTTCGGCAACACCAACCGCTTGGGGGTGACGGCCTTCGTGCCGTGGTCGTGGGTGGACGACTTCAACAGCGGCACCTACCTGGCCTATCCGGGCACCAGCAGTGAAAGCCGCGGCACGTGGAACCAGGGGTTGAACTACATCGGCCTGAAGGTGCACTGCGCCTTGGGCTTCGGTCCGGGCAAGGTGCCGAGGCATCTGCGCGATATCGAGTAAGTCCATGAGCGGATCGTGGCGATTCCGACGATGTGCGCTCTGTGCGGTCCTTCTTTCGTGGGCCCTTGGCGCGGCGGCCCAGGATCCGGTGCGCGGCATGTGGACCAACAATGCACTCGGGATCTCGGTCGGCCGGTTCTGGTCCCTTCCACCGTCGATCAGATCGACCAGTGGCCCGGATCGTGCGGCCAGGTTCATTCGATTCCGTCAGTGGAACTTCGGGCTTGGGTACGAGCACTTCATGCGTAAGGGCTGGTCCTTGGGTGCTCGGGTGGATGTCACCCAGCCCTACTTCGGCGCAGAAGGGCAGGTGGACGACCCGGCGCATGGCAATCCACCGGGGTCGAACACAGCACGCTTGACCGGTTTGAAACGGCTCAATGCCGCCATCATTTACATGGAATGTATGGCCACGGCCGGACTCCCGGTGATCGTGAGCAGGCGTTGGCGCCTGGATGCGGCGTTTGAGTTGGGCATCAATCCTGGCGTGAGCTCCAGAACGGGTACCTCGATCGGCCACACTGCACTCACAGATACGGGAAGGATCTACGTGTTCTCCGCAGCTCTGGGTGTGCGCGGTGCCGACTGGTGGCCCATGTTCGGCCTCGAGCTCAAGACTTCGTACCGCCTCACCAACCATGACCGGCTCACGGTCGCCCTAGAGGGTCGGTTGTCCGGGACCACCTATTGGGAGGGAGCGTACTCCATATACGCTGAAGGCCCTTCCCCTTCGACCGGCACCTTCTCCGGTCACCTGGCCTACATCGGTTTCCGCATGGGCTATGCGTTCACGTGGGGCCCGCCGCGAAAGCCCAAGTGGATGCGCCGGCAGGAGGCGGCCGGCAGGCCCGTTCCCACGCCTTGATCACACCGGTCAGCACCTGAGGGCCGTCATCGGCACAGCGAACCGGGGACCCTACCTTGGTGTTCCATCGCTTTACCGCCATGATGCACCGCCTCCCCGCCCTCCTCGTTCTGCTGTCCGCCCTGCCCGCGCTGGCCCAGATGCCCGATAGCTCCAACGCGCCGGTGGTGGCCTACGGCCAGGCCGCGATCGGGGGCTTGGGCAGCACCTTCACCCCGCTCACCCTCACCGAGCTCCGCGGCCTCACGGACAACTCGCGCATCCTGGGCCAGGACCTCAGCGGCCACCAGGAACAGCTGCTCGTGCAGGGCTACGGCTCCGTCAGCATCGCCATGGACCTCGGCCTGGTGCTGGGGCGCGTAAAAGCGGACGGCCGGCGGCGGGGACCCGAGCTGCGCCTGGGCTACGTCTTCGTGCCGGGCGTCACCACCAGCACCAGCTGGTCGCGCACCGACCGGGCCACCTACGACACGCTCACCTCCGTGGTCACCGGCCAGGCCTATGCCGTGGACAGCGTGCGCACCAGCACGCTCACCGCCGGGCTGCAGGCCAGCCTCATCGCCTTCGATGCCAGCCTGCTGTTCCGCACCCGGAACACGAACCGCGTCACCTTCTTCGGCGGCATCGGCGTGCTGGGCGGTGCGGCCTTCAACAGCGAGATCACCGTGGAGGAGCGCATCGACCGCAGCCTGGAGAGCAGCTCCGGCTACGGCGAGCTGGCCTATCAGGAGCTCACGGACGAGACGCGGAGCGAGCGCTTCGCCCAAGGCGACGGGGCCTGGTACGGCGGCTACATTCCGCTGGGCATCGACCTGCGGCTGGGCCGCAAGCGGGGCTTCTGGCACATGGTGCACCTGTACCACGAACTGCGGCCCATGGTCACCTTCTGGGACCTGCCCGGGGTGGGCGTGCGCAGCGGTGTGGGCATGCAGGGCCTTTTCGGCCTGCGGATCGATACGAGCTACTGAGCGCTCCCCGGCTCGGGCGACGCCCCGGGCACGGGTCCGGAGGGGGGCGGGGCCTCGCCCGGCGCCTCGTGGGTGGGCTTGCGCTGCTGCAGGATGAACAGCGCCATGCCCACGGTGATGGCCGCATCGGCCAGGTTGAACACCGGCCGAAAGAACACGAAGTGCTGGCCGCCCCACAGCGGCAGCCAGGCCGGCAGCCGGCCCTCCCACAGCGGGAAGTAGAACATGTCCACCACCGCGCCGTGGAGCAGCGGCGCGTAGCCGCCCCCCTCGGGCAGCAGCACCGCCTTCTGGAACGGCGTGCTGGCGCTGAAGAGCACCCCGTAGAAGGTGCTGTCGATGATGTTGCCCAGCGCGCCGGCCAGGATCAGCGACAGGCTCACCACGAGCCCGGTGGAGGCACCTTTGCGCACCGCGTTGCGGATGATGAGCGCGATCACCAGCACCGCCGCGATGCGGAAGAGCGTGAGCAGCAGCTTGCCCTTGTCGCCGCCGAACTCCAGCCCGAAGGCCATGCCGCGGTTCTCAATGAAGTGCAGGTAGCCCTTGCTGCCCAGGATGGGGATGGCGCTGTCGTAGTAGAAGGTGAGCTTCACCCACACCTTCAGCACCTGGTCCGCCAGCAGGACCAGTGCGGTGATCAGCATCGCACGCTTCACGCCCTCGGGGTTGATGCCCGGGCGGTCAGCTGCCCATCTGCTGCTTGGCCTCGATGCTCAGGGTGGCGTGAGGAACCAGGCGCAGGCGCTCCTTGCTGATCAAGCGACCGGTGACGCGGCAGATGCCGTACGTCTTGTTGCGGATGCGCAGCTGCGCGTCCTCCAGGTGCTTGATGAACTTCTCCTGGCGCGCGGCCAGCTGGGCGGTCTCCTCCCGGCTCAGCGTCTCACTGCCGTCCTCGATCATCTTGAACGAGGGGCTCGTGTCGTCCGTGCCGTTGTTGTCGGTGTTGGCCAGCGTCTGCTTCAGCAGGTCGTAGTCCTTGCGCGCCTCCTCCAGCTTCTTGAGGATGATCTGCTTGAACTCCTCGAGCTCCTCATCGCTGTAGCGCTCCTTGTCGGCGGATTCCAAAGTGGACACTTGTTTCTTGACGATCGGGGCGGCCTTGGGCATCACGGGGGCACCGCTCATCCGTACGACGGGAGCGGAGGACCTCTCCTCCTTCATGGCGGCCGCCTTGGCCGAGGAGCGCGTCTTGGGTTCGGGTTTCGCGGGCGCCGGCTTGGGGGCCGGGGCCTTGGCCACCGGCGCAGGGGCGGGTGCCGGTTTGGGGGCCGGGGCCGGTTTCGGCGCGGCCTTGGGGGCGGGTGCAGGTTTGCTCACCGCCTTGGGAGCCGGTTTCACGGCGGCTTTCGGGGCGGGCTTCGCGGCGGGCTTCGGCGCGGCGGCGGGCTTCTTGGTCAGGGCTTTCTTCACAGGAACGGGTTTCTTGGCCACCACCTTCTTGGCCACCGGCTTCTTGGCCGTGGGTTTGGCGCTCGCCTTTTTGGCCGGCGCGGCCTTCTTCGCAACGGGCTTCACCTTCTTGGGAGGGGCGGCTTTTTTCGCCACGGTCTTCACGGCCTTTTTCGGCGCGGCTTTCTTCGCCGCCGGCTTGGCGCCCGCCTTCCTGCCCGCCGCCGCTTTGGCGGAGGACGGTTTCACCGGCTTCTTCGGTGCGGCCTTCCTGGCCGGCTTTGCCGCCTTTCCTGCTTTCGCAGGGGCTTTCGACTTGGCGGGCTTGGCGGCCTTTTTCTTCGGCGCGGGCTTGGGGGTGGGTTTCTTGGCCATGGCGACCCTCCGGATTAAGGATCCGCGAATATAAGCCCCTTGCAGCTTACGAGGCCACGCGGGACAAGGCGATCCGGCACCCCACCCCATCCTCCAGGTCCACGGCGTGCACCACGGCACCGGCAAGGCCGTCGGGGTCCCCAAGTACCTGATCCACAGGGGTTAGGGAAAGTGTCTCGGCCGTGATGTAGGACCCGAAGCGGGCCAGGGCCGCCGTGATCGGTCCGTCCGCTCCGGCGCCGATCCGCATCTGGATCCGGTCCGTCACCTCGAAACCGCTCTCCTTCCGCAGGGTCTGGATCCGGCTCACCAGCTCGCGGGCGATGCCCTCCTGCACCAGCTCGTCGGTAAGGGTGATGTCGAGCGCCACGGTGAGCGGCCCCTCGCTGGCCACGCTCAGCCCCGGCACGTTCTCGGCCGTGATCTCCACGTCCTCGCGCAGCAGCTCCACCTCCTGGCCTTCGATGGCGAGCTTCAAGCGGCCGTTCGCCTCCAATTCGGCGATCTGCGCTTGTGAGAACGCGTTCACCGCCGCGGCCACGCTCTTCATCAGCTTGCCCATGCGCGCGCCCAGCTTCTTGAAGTCGGGCTTGATCTTCTTGGTGAGCTTGCTCTCGCTGGCGTCGAGGATCACCAGCTCCTTTACGTTCACCTCGCTCAGCACGAGGTCGCGGATGGCCTCCAGGCGCGTGCGCATCGCCGCGTCGGTCACGGGCACCAGCATCTTCTGCAAGGGCTGGCGCACGCGGTGGCCTTCCTTCTTGCGGATGCTGAGCACCAGCGAGGTGAGCTTCTGCGCGAGCGCGGTGCGCTGCTCAAGCTCGGTGTCGATGAGCGACTCGTCGTGCTTCGGCCAATCGCTCAGGTGAACGCTCATGCCTTTCAGGTCGCGGTACAGGCGATCGCTGAAGAAGGGCGCGATGGGCGCGCTCAGCATCGCGATCACCTCCAGGCAGCGGTGCAGCGTCCGGAACGCGGCGTTCTTGTCGGCGCCGAGCTCGCCTTTCCAGAAGCGGCGGCGGTTGAGGCGCACGTACCAGTTGCTGAGGTCCTCCACCACGAAGTCCTGGATCGCCCGTGCTGCGATGGTGGGCTCGTAGTCGGCGTAGCTCGCATCGGCCAGCTTCAGCACGCTGTTGAGACGCGAGAGGATCCAGCGATCGCTCTCCGTCAACGTTGCCTCGCCGGTTCCGTCGAAGCCATCGATGTTCGCGTACAGCGCGAAGAAGGTGTAGGTGTTGAAGAGCGCGCGGAAGAACTTGCGCTGTACCTCCGTGATGCCCTCGGCGTCGAACTTCAGGTTGTCCCAGGGCGAGGCGTTGCTGATCATGTACCAGCGCACGGCGTCGGCGCCGTACTGGTCCAACGTCTTGAAGGGATCAACGGCATTGCCCAGACGCTTGCTCATCTTCTGGCCCACCTTGTCGAGGACGAGTCCGTTGCTCACCACGGTCTGGTAGGCCACGCTGTCCTGCGTGAGCGTGGCGATGGCGTGCAGCGTGTAGAACCAACCACGGGTCTGGTCCACGCCCTCGGCGATGAACGCGGCGGGGAATTTCTCCTTGAAGGTGGCCTCGTTCTCGAAGGGGTAATGCCACTGCGCGTAGGGCATCGCACCGCTGTCGAACCACACGTCGATCAGGTCGGTCTCGCGGCGCATGGGCTTGCCGCTCGGGCTCACCAGCACGATGTGGTCCACGTACGGACGGTGGATGTCGATGCCATCGTAGTTGGCATCGCTCATATCGTTCGGAACGAACGCAGCGTACGGATCGGCAGGCAGGATGCCTGCCTGTACACTGCGCGCGATCTCCTCCTTCAGTTGCTTCAGCGAGCCGATGCAGATCTCCTCGCTGCCATCCTCGGTGCGCCAGATGGGCAGCGGGATGCCCCAGTAGCGGCTGCGGCTGAGGTTCCAGTCCTGCAGGTTCTCCAGCCAGTTGCCGAAGCGGCCGGTGCCGGTGCTCTCGGGCTTCCAGGTGATGGTCTTGTTGAGCGCGATGAGCCGGTCCTTCTTCGCGGTGACGCGCACGAACCAGCTGTCGAGCGGGTAGTAGAGCACGGGCTTGTCGGTGCGCCAGCAGTGCGGGTAGTTGTGCTCGTATTTCTCCACCTTGAAGGCGCGTCCCTCGGTCTTCAGCTTGATGGCGATGCGCTCGTCCACGCTGAGGTACTTGTCGCGCCCCTGCTTCTTCGCCTCGGCGGCCTGTTCCTCCGCGCTCAGGTATTCGGCCTTCACGTACTCGCCGGCGAAGTCGGTGACCTCGGGCTTGAAGCGGCCGCGCAGGTCCACCAGCGTGAGCGAACCGATGCCGTGCTGCCGTGCCACGCGCTGGTCGTCCGCGCCGAAGCTGGGCGCCGTATGCACCACGCCGGTGCCGTCCTCGGTGGTCACGAAATCGCCAGCGATCACCTTGAACGCGTCGCCGTCTTCGGGTTGGGCATAAGGCAGCAACTGTTCGTAGCGGACACCTTCCAGCTGGTGACCGTAGAATTCTCCGTCCACACCCCACAATAAGCTACGGGCGTTCTGCCCCTCGTTCTTCCATGCAGAATCTTCTTCTGCATCAATTTCCATATTGGTAGTGATGCGATACTCCCATCCGCGATTGAAGATGCGCTCAAGAGCAGCCTTGGCAAGAACAACAGTGCACTTCTCGTTCTTCCGGTAAGGATTGTATGTTATGACCCGAACGTATTCAAGGCCAGGGTTAACAGTCAGTGCTGTGTTGCTGGGCAGGGTCCAGGGGGTGGTTGTCCATGCTAGGATGAATACATCACCCCATTGCACCATCTCGCCTCTGCCATTCTCAACCGGGGTGAAAAGAAACTCACTCGCAGCATTCCTTATAACCCTGAACATGGCCACCACGCTGGTGTCCTTCACCGGCTTGTAGGTGCCGGGCTGGTTCAGTTCGTGCGAGGAAAGGCCGGTTCCGGCCGCAGGTGAATACGGCTGGATCGTGTAGCCCTTGTACAGCAGGTCCTGGTCGTACAGCTGCTTCAGCAGATGCCACACGCTCTCGATGTACTTCGTGTGGTAGGTGACGTACGGATGTTCCAGGTCGAGCCAGAAGCCGATGCGCCGGGTGAGGTCGTTCCACACATCGGTGTAGCGCATCACGGCCTTCTTGCACGCCGCGTTGTACTCCTCGATGCTGATGGTCTTGCCGATGTCCTCCTTGGTGATGCCCAGCTCCTTCTCCACTCCGAGCTCGATGGGCAGGCCGTGGGTGTCCCAGCCGGCCTTGCGGTCCACGCGGTGGCCTTTCTGCGTTTGGTAGCGGCAGAAGATGTCCTTGATGGTGCGCGCCATCACGTGATGGATGCCGGGCAGGCCGTTGGCGCTGGGCGGCCCCTCGTAGAACACGAAGGGCGGCGCGTTCTTGCGCAACTGCAGGCTTTGGCCGAAGGTGTCCTCGGTCTCCCATTGCTTCAACACCTCCTCGGCGACCTTGGGCAGGTCGAGCTCGTCGTACTGCGGGAAACGCTTGTCCATCGCGGCTTTTCTACGGGGCCGCAAAGATAGCCGGGCGGTTCGCACCGCTACATCGTCCCCTTCAGCATCCGGTTCCAGTACAGCCACGGCAGCATGTACTTCTTCAGCACCCACATGCTCCACAAGGGCTTGCTGGTGTCGAAGAGCCTGCTCAGCAGCGGATCGCTGTCGCGCACGTTGTCGTACTTGAACTCGGCGAGCAGCATCCTGCCGTAGCCGGTCACCAGCGGACAGCTGCTGTAGCCCTCGTACTTCACGGGGGAGAGCATGCCGTCCTTGATGCGTTGCAGGATGTTGGCCACCACCACCGGCGCCTGCTTGCGGATGGCCGCGCCGGTCTTGGCCGTGGGCAGTGCGGCCACATCACCCAGGCCGAAGATGTTGGCGTAGCGCTTGTGCTGCAGGGTGTTGATGTCCACTTCCAACCAGCCCTTGTTGGGGCCATCGGTGTAGGCGAGGGGCGAGTTCTTCACGAAGTCCGGAGCGCTCTGCGGCGGGGCCAGGTGCAGCATGTCGTACTTCATCACGATGGTGCTTTCGCCCTCGATCTTCTCCGGCAGGCCCTGTTCCTCGGTGATCACGCAGTGGTTGTCGCCGGGCTTGCTCCACTTGAAGTGGATCTCCCGTTTCTCCGGATCGATGCGGATCGGGTTGTAGAAGGTCTTCAGGATGATCTCCTTCTTGCGTACCACGTCCTCCAGTGCCGCGCGGAAGGGCTGCACGCCGAAGATCACCGAACCGGGCGTGGCGAAGACCAGCTTTGTGCGGTCGCGCACGCCGTGCCTGCGGAAGAACTCATCGGCCAGATAGGCGGCCTTCTGTGGCGCGCCGCCGCACTTGATGGGCGTGCTGGGCTGCGTGAACACGGCCACCCCACCGGTGAAGGCGGTCATTACGCGCCTGGTCTTCTCCGGGTCGATGTAGTTGCTGCAGACCACATCGGTGGCCAGGGCCTCGCGCAGGCCGGGCAACGCGTCGAGGTCCAGCTTGATGCCGGGACACACCACCAGGTGGCCGTAGGTGTAGGCCTTGCCGTTGGTGGTGCGCACCGTGTTCGCCTCCGGCTCGAAGGTGGCGGCGGCCTCGCGGATCAGGTCCACCCCTTCGGGCACCACCGTCGCTTCCTCGCGCCGGGTGTCCTTCATGTCGAAGGTGCCCGCCGCCACCAGCGTCCAGGCCGGCTGGTACCAGTGGTCGCGCGCGGGGTCCAGGATGGCGATGCGCAGCTTCCGGTCTTTGCGATGCAGTTGCGCGGCCGTCATGATGCCGGCGGTGCCTCCGCCGATGATCAGTACGTCGTAGTGGGCGTTCGCCATGGCGCTCGGGTTTGGGACCACCAAGCTGGGCACGGGGGCACCCCGCGACCAGTGACATCGGTCACCGGGCCACCTTCGCCCAGGCGGCGCGGAGGCGGGCATGCCGCCGCAACAGGCGCTGGTGGCGCGTTTCGGTGGCTTCGCCCTTGGCCTTGATCAGCGCCACCAGCGCCTTCCGTTCCGCGGCGTTCCAGCCTTCCAGATCGTGGATCAGGTCCAGCGGCAGCGCCACGAGGTACAGGGCGGCGCGCTCGTCGGGTGTCCATTCCTTCAGGTCGCCCACCGGCAGGCACCGGCACAGCCGCTCCAGCGCCCGCCGCATGGCCAGCACCCGGTCGCCGCCATGGTGGTCGGCCACATGCACCGGCAGCGCCGCGGACAGGGAGGCGGTGTTCAGCACGGGTTCGTCCTGCGCACCCACCGGAAGTTCGAGCCCCTCCGCGACGAGGTCCTTGAGCAGCTTCAGCGGAACGCGGTGGTCCTTGTGGGTGGAGAGCTTCCTGAACTCCCGTTCCGCCAGGCGTTGCAGCGGCCGCGTCATCGGGCGGAAGCCGAGCCGGTAGTAGAACCAGTAGGCCCCGCTCTTCAGCCCGTCCGGGTTGTCGTGCCCCAGCTGGTAGTTCTCGGCCTCGAAACAGGCCGCGCCGAAGCGCTGGTGGTACAGCCGAAGCAGCTGGGCGAAGAACCATGCGCTCTCGCCGCCGCGCAGGGCGGGGAACACGTTGATGCCCACTTTGCTGCGCCCCGGGAAGATCCACGCCCCACCGTAGGCGAGCGGCACCCCGTTGCGGAAGGCCATGAAGCCCGCATAGCTGTCGAAGGGCAGGCGGTGCGCCACATCGAGGTGGAAGAGCGCGATGCGCAGGCCCCGGCCCAGGTCGAAGAGCTCCACCGCGCCGGCCCAGGTCACCGGGTCGGTCTCGCGTTCCTGCACGGCCAGCACGATCCTGGCGGTATCGATGAGGCCCTGCTGCTGCGCGTGAGTGAGCCGCACGGGCGGAGGCACCGCGCGCGCCAGCTCCGCCTGCAGGTCCACGCCTTTGCTCAACCCCTGCGGATGGCAGAACGGAGGGGCCGATGGTGCCCGCGCGGTGGACAGGTCCAGGCCGGGCGCGCCTTCCACGGCCACGGTGATCATCATCCGCGCCCATAGCGATTCGCGCAGGGTGCCGGTGGCGGGCTGCCCGTCCAAGGTGCGGACCAGGGCGATGAGCTGTGCGCGTGGATCTGGACCGAACAGCGCCGCCATCAGCTCGGGGCCGTCGGCGACAAGCACGTCCACAGCCTCCTGCTCGGCCTGGGGCAGCAGGGGGCGGAGGGTCTCGCGCAGGTCGTCCAGCTGCTGTTCCACGGAGACGAGCCGCATGTGCGGGGACCACCTTGCGAGCATCCAGCGCACGAGGGATAGGCTGTAGATCCCTTGGATGGGTGCACCGGCGAGCCCGCTGTTCACCAGCCGCGCGCCGATCGGACCCTGCCTGCCCGCCTTCGCCAGGGCAGCGGCCACCAAGCGGTGCTCGGCTTCACCGGCCGGATGGGCCAGCAGGAAGAGCAGCAGGTCGTGCCATTCCTTGTGGGCTCTCGGGGAGCGCGGGTGGCGGGCCATCGCGGCCTCCAGCATCCGGCCACGCTCCGGGCCTGTGGAGCGGGACAGGGCACGACGCAGGTCGAGGATCTCCGAGGTGGTCAAGGGGGCGGCCATGCCGCAAGATGCGGATCGATCGGCCGTTCCACGCGAAAGGCCCGCCCCTTCCGGAGCAGGCCTTCCACCTCCTTATCGATCGCGCTTATCCCTGCTTGGCCAATTGCACTTCGGCCAGGATGCGCACCTCGTCGCTCACCAGCACGCCACCGGCCTCCAGCGCTGCGTTCCACGTGAGGCCGAACTCCTTGCGGTCGAGCTTCCCGCTCAGGTTCAGGCCGGCCTTGGTATTGCCCCAGGGGTCCTTGGCCACGCCGCTCCACTCCACGTCCAGTGTCACCGGCCTGGTCACCTCCTTGATGGTAAGGTCGCCGGTCATCTTCCAGGTGCTGCCGCTGCCTTCGATGCGGGTGCTCGTGAAGCTCAGCTTGGGGTACTTCCCGCTCTCGAAGAAGTCGCCGCTGCGCAGGTGGCCATCGCGCTTCTCGTCGTTGGTGAAGATGCTGTCGGTGTTCGCCCAGAAGCGGACCTGGGCGTTGTTGAGGTCATCGCCTTCGAGCTCCACTTCGGCGCCGAATTCCTTGAAGCTTCCCGTGACGGTGGAGATCATCAGGTGCTTCACCTTGAACTGGATCTCGGAGTGGCTGGGGTCGATGGCCCACTTGGTGGTGGTTGCGGCTGCTGTTTCCATGTTGGTTGTAGTGTTTCTGGTTAGTATGGGACGGATCATGATCCGCGCGCGCAACTGTAGGGGCGTATCATGATGCCCCCTTACAGTTGCATCGGCACATCCTGCAGCAGGATCTCCGCGCCCCCGGGGCCCGCTTCGATGTGCAGGGTGTCGGTGTCCCACACACCCAGGGCGTCGCGCTTGCCCAGCTGCTGGCCTTCGATGGTGGCGCTGCCCTCGATCACGAAGGCGTACACGCCGTTGCCTTTCCGCTTCACGGCGTAGGTGGGCTTCTTCCCCGCGTCGAACGTCCCGATATGGAACCAGGCGTCCTGGTGGATCCACACGCCGGCATCCTCCGGGTCGGGCGAAAGCACCTGCTGCCAGGTGTTCACGCGGTCCTTGGGGTCCAGTGTCATCTGCTGGTAACGGGGCGTCACCTGGCGTTTCTTGGGGAAGAGCCAGATCTGCAGTGTGTTCGCATCACGATCGCCGTGGGGGTTGAATTCGCTGTGCAGGATGCCCGTGCCCGCGCTCATCACCTGCACATCGCCGGCGTTGATGATGCTGGTGTTGCCCATGCTGTCCTTGTGCTGCAGCGCGCCCTTCAGGGGGATCGTGATGATCTCCATGTTGTCGTGCGGGTGCGTGCCAAAGCCCTTGCCCGCCGCGATGATGTCGTCGTTCATCACACGCAGCACGCCGAAGTGCATGCGGGTGGGGTCGTACCAGTTGGCGAAGCTGAAACTGAAGTTGGCCTTCAGCCAGCCGTGGTCGGCGGTGCCGCGCTCGCTGGCGCGGTGCAGGATCATGTTGGCCATGCGTTCAGGGGGTGTGGGGGGAAGGTGGTCGAAGCCGACAGGGTCCAGCGGGCGCAGTTCGTCGATGTCGTTCTGCATGAGGCTGGCGGCTGCACTGCCGCCCACCAGCATCCCGGTGCCCAGGAGGCCCTTGCGAAGGAAGTCCTTGCGGTCCATGGTGGTGTCGTGTTCGGTCCTTCTCGAAGAACAGCGGCCCAAGGGGCATCGTTCATTTCGCCTGCAAATATATTCCATGGAAAATAAATGGAGGGCCACGAGAGCTCCCATCCTTGGAACCGCGATCGAGCCTGGAGGCCCTCCGGTCCTGTCAGCAGGCCCGGAACCGGGGCGTGCCCCGACCTTTGCGGCATGTCCCTCCCTTGGATGTCCGCCGCCGAGGCCGTGCGCCTGGTGCAGAGCGGCGACCGCGTCTTCATCCACGGCAGCGCCGCCACCCCCGTGCGCCTGGTGCATGCCCTGCTCGACCGCCACCCCGAGCTGCACGATGTGGAGCTCACCGCCATCAGCACCTTCGGCGACCTGGGCTTCGACCGGCCCGAGGTGCAGGGGCCCTTCTTCCTGAACTCGCTTTTCGTGAGCGCCAACATGCGCAGCACGGTGGACGGCCCCAACGGCGACTACGTCCCGGTCTTCCTCAGCGAGATCCCCCGCCTGTTCGAGAAAGGCATCCTTCCGCTCGACGTGGCCCTGGTGCATGTGTCACCGCCCGACCGCCACGGTTTCTGCTCCCTGGGGGTGAGCGTGGACGTGGCCCGCAGCGCCGTGCGAAACGCCCGCACCGTGATCGCACAGGTGAACCCGAACATGCCCCGCACCCTCGGCGACGGCCATGTGCACATCAGCCGTTTCGCCGCGCTGGTGGAGGTGAACGACCCGCTGCCCGAGGTGGACTACGCCGCGCAGATCGGGCCCAAGGAGCGCCGCGTGGCCGAACTGGTGAGCGCCCTGGTGGAGGACGGCAGCACCCTGCAGCTGGGCATCGGCGCCATCCCCGACGCCATCCTGGGCGCACTGGGCGGCCACAAGGACCTCGGCATCCACACCGAGATGTGCTCCAACGGCATCATCGATCTGGTGCACAGCGGCGCCATCACCAACAAGTACAAGAAGAAGCACCGCGGCAAGGTGGCCACCGCCTTCGCCTTCGGCACGCGCCGCCTCTACGACCTGGTGGACGACAACCCCTTCTTCACCTTCCTCGACGCGCAATACGTCAACGACGGCAAGGTGATCCGCGAGAACCCCAAGGTGGTGGCCGTCAACAGCGCCATCGAGGTGGACCTCACCGGCCAGGTGTGCGCGGACAGCATCGGCACCTACCAGTTCAGCGGCGTGGGCGGGCAGATGGACTTCATGCGCGGGGCGGCCCTGAGCGAGGGCGGCAAGCCCATCATCGCCCTGTGCAGCACCACGGGCAAAGGCGCCAGCAAGATCGTGCCCTTCCTGAAGCCCGGTGCCGGCGTGGTCACCACCCGGGCCCATGTGCACTACGTGGTCACCGAGCACGGCGTGGCCTACCTCTACGGGAAGAACCTGCAGCAGCGCGCCAGGGCGCTGATCGGCATCGCCGCGCCGGAACACCGGGAGGAACTGGAGAGGGCGTATCGGGAGCGGTTTCAGCGGGGGTAAGGGGGGCAAGCTGCGGACCTGTATCGGTCTTGACCATTTCCTGTACATGTTGTGGGGACGTGTACAGGAAAGGGCGGTTTGTTATACAGATCGGGGGGGTGGGCGTGCCCCCGACCCAAATGCGGCCGGGGTCGCGTGCTTCGCTGTAGCCGGACTTGTCAGGGCCAGCATCCACGGCGCTGTGGGGGCTTCCTCTGGTCGCCTCCTCGCTGCGCGTGGCTGCACGGCCCTTCCGGCGCCGGGCTGCCGCTGCGCCCGCTCACGCAAGGAGCGACCAGACATAGCTCGCAAGGTGCAGTTGTACATCGACCCTGGGTTTCGCTTGAGGGATCTACGAAAGCACGTAGAGCAGAACGAGCAGCGCCATCACGAACAGCAGGCCAAGCACCAGGGTCAGGTAGCGCATCAATTCGCTCCAGGCATGGCGGGTCACGCTCCACACCGAACGGCTGTATATCACCAGCACCAGCAGGAGCGCGATGGTCAGGACTGCGGCCATGCCTTTTCAAAGGAGGTGAGTGCAGCGAAGCGATACTGGTTCAAGGCATCGAGCAGGGTGCCCACGAGGCGGGGGATCCGCCACTTCACCTCCAAGCCCCCAAGGCCGGTTTCGCGGAAGATGAAGCGCAGGCTCTTGGTGGGGAGCTCCGGCGCCATGCCGGTGCGTGCGCAGAGCCGCACCCCATCGTAGGTGCTGGCGCGAGCATACCGGAAAGGCTTCGTTACGAAGCGCGCATCGAGGCTGCGGACCAGCCGTGCGTAATGGTGCTGCCGCGCCGCCATGCGGTGCCATTGCATGTCCCAGGTGGCATCCAGCAGGTGGATGGCCATGGGGTGCATCGCCGCATGCAGGTTGGCCGGACTCCGATCACCAAGGTGTTGCCATTGCCGGGCCTCCGATCCGCACAGCTGCACAAGACGATCGTGCAACCGGCCGTCGCTGGTGACGATGGCCGCGCCCTGGCCCGCCGTGATGCCCTGGCGTGGCGACAAGTCCACCACCATCACATGCGCACAAGCCCCGGCGGCACGGCCCAAGGCATCGTATGCCCCCAGAGGACCCAGCTCCACGTGCAATAGGCCATACCTGGTGCAGTGGTCATGCAGGGCCTCGTGGTCGGTGGCATTGCCATGGGTGTGGGATGCCAACAGCATGCGGGTACGGGCGTTGCACACATCATCCAGCCAGTGGTGGTCCATGGTGAGGTCCGTGGAGCGCAGGATGCCCGGCACCAGCGTGGCCCCGGCGAGGGAGAGCACGGCCACGCCGCGTGCCTCCAACGGGGATACCACCACCTCGTAGCCACGCACCCCGGCCGCCAGCGCCACGGCAAGCACGGCCTGCTGCACATCGCCCACCAGCAGCGCATGGCGTTTGCCATAGTGCGCGGCCAGGCGCGCCTCCAGGCGTTCCGCCGTGGAGCGGTCCGGCGCGGTGGCGCTCAGCTCCAGCAGTTGCTGGGCCTCGTGGGGGAGGTAGAGTACGCTCATTGGACGTTGGGTTTCATCCACATACCGATCGCGACGACCACAGGATCAACACCAGCAGCGCCACCATCACCCAGGGCTGCCTGAGCGCGTCATCGAGCCAGGGCAGGCGATGACCGCGATCACGGCCATACACCAGGTAGAGTACGAGGAGGAACAGGGTGATCACCATGGTCGTCAGGGTTCGTTATGCATGCGTTCTGCCAGGACATGGAGCGCCTCAGTGCGGCCGCAATCGGGACAGGTGTCTTTGAGCAGGCCGGGAAGGGAGGTGTTGTGCCACACCGCATTGAAGCTCCAACCGGCAGCACCTGCGAATACCTGCTGGAAGGGATTGCCCTCGCCGGCATCCAACCAGGGGTTGATCTTGAACTGGATGAAGTTGTAGTCCCAGTGTTGACCGAACCAGTTGCTGAACTCCAGCCCAAGCGTGTACCTGTTGAGGATGGCCAGGGCGATGAAGCCCAACTGCGCGTCGAGGTACATGCTGTGGAAGATCGTGTTGCAACTGCTGCTCAGCACGGGCTCACCTTCCGCTTCGAAAGCGTCGTAGCGCTGCCAGAGGACACAGCGGAAGCAGGTACGCGTGATGCCGGGGATGGAGAAGAACAACTCTCCACCCCGGCTGCGATCGTAGAAGCCGCCCCACAGGGCAGGTACACGATGACGAAGCGCAAGGATGTTGGCATACGCCTGGGCGGGGAAGGAGTCCGTCACACCGATCAGGAGCTTCACATCGCTGAACAACTTATCCAGGTCGCTGGCCCCGATATCCTGCAGCCTGCGTGGTATGCCGTTCACCCGCGTGCCGCCGTTCAAGCCCCGCAAGTGGTCCACCAATGCATCCACTTTCGGCCGGCCGATATCGGCGAGCGCGAAGCCCTGCCGCACCACGTTCGCCTCTTCCACGTGGTCCGGGTCGATCAGCGTGAGCTTTCCGATGCCCGAACGGCACAGGCCTTCCAGCAGCGAATAGGCTCCACCGGTCCCCACGCAGACGACGTGCGCCTCGCGCATGGTTTCGAGGTCCACGGCGGCACGGATGCGGCTGAAGTCGTTCAGCTCCCGGATCATCGGTTCAGGAACAGGTTGGTGAGGAACGCGATCAAGGCGGGGGTGATGGAGATGGCCGTCCATGCCAGCAGGGCGATGAGCAGGACCTTGACCACCTGCCACTCCCAGGCCACCACACGGGCCACGCAATGGGCATCGGCCGACCGAAGCAGGAGACGCTTCCAGCGGGGCTCTTGCACGCTCGTCGGCTCAACTCGGGACGCTTCCTGTGCAGCACCGGACGCAGGCCCCTCCACGGGCACTTCCCGTGCTTCCTGCGCGGGCTCCAAGGCATCGTCCGGGATCAGCTCCACCCTGGAGCGGCCCAGCACATCGCCGTTCGGTCCCAACACGTAGGGGAACAGCTTGAAGCCCCCGTCCGCCGTGCTGAAGGCGATGGGCGCGAAGAAGACCTTCCGTTCGATCCAGGTCATCATCTTCGTGAAGTAGGCCCTGTCCGGCATGGAGAGCGTGGCATGGCCGATCGGGTGGCTGTGTACGATGCCCACCAGGAGCAGGCCCTCCTCGTTCCACAGCTTCTCGCTGGTGGCGTTGATCTGCTCGGTGTCCATCTGGTAGGTGCTTCGGCTTACCACAGCGTGCTTGTCGGGCACGAAGCGCACGATCGTGTAGTCGTCCGGACGACCGTAGAGCGCACCACCGCTTTCGGCCGGTTTGGTGCCGATGTGGTCCACGATGGCGTAGAACGCCGACTCCGTGATGCGCATGGGGGGGAGTTGCTGTTGCATGGTTGTGCTGGGATGTTGGGATCAACGGAAGAAGCGGCGCATGCGCTCCAGCACCGAAGGCTGCTGGGCAGGCTGCTGCGGGGGTGTGTAGGCGTCGTGCTGGTGCTGCTGGGCGCCATAACCCTGCTGGGCTTGGGCAGCCGCCATCTGCTCCTGCTGCTCGGCGATCTGCGCATCCAGCGTCATCCCGGTCAGGATGTAGCGCCACGTCATCTCGGCCCAGGACATGCTCAGGGCCTGTGCGGTCTGCAGGTCTTGGGGTGCGAGGTGGTCGTACACGCAGATCCGATGGCCTCCGCGTTCCGACGGCCAGCGATGGATGATGTGCTGGTTGGTATCCCGGCCATTGTAACTGGGCTGGGCTTCGATGTCCATGTCCCACCTGCCGTCCTCCTTCTCCACGTAGTTGAACTTGAAGAAGGCGCGGCCGTCGTAGGTACGGTAGGTGTAGGGCCCCACCACGCGGGCATGCAGGGTTCCTTTCGGGATCACCAACCCCGGATTGCGGATGACACCCACCTCAGCGGAGTGTTGAGCACCGGGGTACGCACCCGGATGCTGACCGGGATGGTACGGATACCCGCCCCCGGCACCATAGGGGTGCGGGGGCGGGTATGCCGAGGGGTGCAGGGGTTCCTGAACGGCGTGGTGCTCCGGTTGCATGGGGTACGGCCCGCCTACCATGGTGATCGATGGCTTGTGGTGGAGGGTACCCGGGGGTATGACCAGGCCCGGATTGCGCTGGAAGCCCCGTCCGTCGTGGGTTTGCGGATGTGCCGGGCCCTGCGGATAGTGGCCGGGGTGCGCGTGGTGGTGATGCGGTGCGGGGTAGTGCCCAGGGTGCTGCGGGTGCATATGCGGCTGATGCGGCATGTGGTAGGGTTGCTGGGGGGTGTTCTTGTGGTCCATGGCGTTGGGGGTGTTGGGGTTTGTGTTGTGTTGATCGTGGAGCTGGTGGACGTGCGATGTCATCGGTGATTGGGGTGTGTGAGGGGATTGAATAAGCAGGAGGTATCCGCTGAAGATGTTCTAGGGTGGCACTCGTGTGATCATGAATGTGGTTGGACTTGTTTTCGATCTTGTTCCATGGGCGAATTGACTTCCCATCAAGTTTTCCCGACTCCGCCTTCGGATGGCCTTGTCGATTTCTCGTGTGGCTTTCTGACTCATTGTTCGCTACAACATTCCGATGCATGGAGTTTTCCCAATTCCGCTCACCTCAGGCTTCTGAAGGATGCCCGCACGATGGTATAGATGCCCGCTAGCACCAGTGCCAGGGTGAGCATGCTCTGGATGAACTGGCCGCGCAGAACGGCATCGCCGCCGGAAACGAACTGTGCCAGAAGCAGCAAGGCACCGATGCTGGAGGCCACAATGCGGCCACGCCGCCCGAAGGCCAATGCCGCCACTACCGCGATCAATGCGATTACGATGAAGGTGGGGCTCAGGACGCCCCTTAGGAAGAGCCGGACGCTGAGGACGACGAGCGAAAGGAGGGTGAGAAAGCGGAGCATGCGTCCCAATTCTGGGTGCAAGCTCCTCTGCTCAACTTCTTCCCCATCTTTCCCGTGCACCCCATCGAGTCCCTACCACCCGACAGCGGGAGTGGAGAATGCCCGTTCCCGGTAGGGGGCGATCACCAAGTACACAATTCCACCATATACGATGGCAGAGACCTACACTGCTTCCGGCCGACGATCTTATCAATCCTCGGCATCCGGCCGAAGCTTTGAGATACAAGCCGTAAGCAGGCGCTGGATATCTTCATCCAGGTGATCGAATGATTCCAAGATGCGCTTCTGCTCGCTATAGCGATCGTACTTCACGTCCTCAAGATCCTTGAAGATATCTGTCCAGATCTTTGAATCGCCGCTATAGGTCTCTTTGGAAAGGCTGGTCAGCACCTCCTTAGCAAGGGCATGGTCAACGTCCGTATAGTTCTCCTTAAGTGGGCTATAATTCTCGTTGAATATGGATCGGGTGCCTCGTTTCTTGGAAAGTGCCTGATGCTGGTGTATGACTTCCAGCGCACTGTACAGTACTTCGCACAGAGATTCGTTCGACTTCCACAATGACGTGAAGGAGTTGGATACTCCCCATCCATTGGCATTCAGCTGAGCTATCTCTTCTTTGAACAATTGGCCACGCTTCAATCGGAACCTATCGGATCCATTGTCAACGGTTGAACGACCTAGGCCGATCCACGTGAAATAGTTCTTCACGCCTCGCGGTTTTCCGTCCTTCCATCCCCACCAAAGCTTTCCGGTGTGCTTCTTATAGTCGATCACCTCATCTTTTCCATAGCTAGCCAGCATGATCATGCGATGGGTGAGCAGTCGTTGAAGCCGGTCCACGTGAACTTCGTCAGTGATATCCGATATCAGCGACTTGGCATTCTGCTCCTTACCGAATTCACAGGATACACGTATTTCAGGGTCATTGGACATTACCTTTTGGACATCCTCCACAATGCCCTCCCACATCTTCTTGAACCGGTCCTCGCGATATAGTTTCAGGTCGTAATAGAAGGTCTTGTATCCGCCCCCGCTGTCATCCCCAGAGGGGCTATGGCTTGATCGGTCGCCCCAGTAGGCATTGTTCGGGCCGGGCTTGCGACGAAGCGGCTCGTGCAGGGCGATATCCTTGAGCAGGTCCGCGATGAACTGGTTGAACGATCGCTCCCCGCCCTTCACGAGTTGCGACTTGTACAGGACCTTGGTCCGGCCCAACTGGAGTTCAGACACTCCTTGACGCCCCATCTCGGTGATGACGTACGTAACGATGCCGTCACAGTGTTGTTGAGCATACTCAAGTACGTCCACCCCTTGAACGGACTGCTCGAACACCCTGGTTCCTGTATCCGGTTCGTTGAGGGAAAGGTCGCACAACAGCGCACGATAACCAACGCCATGCTCCCGAAGTTCCATAAGGGCCTCCCTGCCATCGGCATGATCGTCCACTTCCACGAAGTCATCGAGCTTGCCCTTGATGCTTGCCCGCGTCGAATCATCATCCTCGAGCAGCATCACGCGAGGCTTGTTCCTCCTTGCCCTAAGCCGCGAGACCTCTGCGGAGTTCAAGGCTACGATACGGCGATGAATCTCGTGGCGCAGTCGCGAGGCAAGGTCTCGTTTCCGGCCGGCGTCTGTGGTCGCGAACCATTCGGCTATCGTGCCCTTCATCTTCTCGTCCGCAAGGTCGGGTAGGGCCTGCATTTGTTCCATCGCGGGCAGCATCCGATCGAGCACCATGTCGTCATCGAGCAACAGAGCATTGTCCAAGGCGTGTGCTATCTGGTCGAGGACACCCTTCTCTCTAAGGCCGTACTGTTGCAGGTAACGCCACTTTGCCGATGATGGTCGAAACAGTTCAATCTGCTCGGCAGGCTTCTGCTCCCTGTCCAGGGGCAGCGGCAACTGGTAATGTGGGAAACTCTTTACGAAGAAGCGATCCAGATTGTGGGTGCGGTCGTACAACTCTTCGCGCCCGAGCAGGCTCAGGAAGATGATGGTCGCGGGCTTTTCGCGCTGAAGCAGTATCTGCTCCGCCAAGTGATACCCTCCGAAGAGCTTGCCCTCGTACCAGTCCAGTTCCGCCAATATAAGGTAGGTATCGAAGGACGACAGGTCCGGTCTTTTATGTTCGAGCAGTTCGTACTCCACCTTCATTGGCCCACCCTCGAATGAGTGGACATGGCCTTTCAACCAAGCCGGAGGCGCCTTCCCGGCTTTCCGCCAAGCGATCGCTATATGCACCTTCCCGTCCTTGGCAACCAACTGCGGTAGACTTCCGGATCCCGAGGGGGAAGCGGTTGCGGCCCTCCCCTTCACCCCGCCCTTAGCTTTGGTCGTCGCCTTAGTCATTCCCTTTGCCATGGCCGTCTCGTTTGGGAGGGCGTTTGTAGTCCGATACATCGATGCGGATACCAGTATCCTTTACCGTATGAACTTTCTTTGGCACCCGCAGTTTGACCGTCCATTCACGGAACTTGCTCAACCATTCGATCAGTTTGGCGTCATCAATGGTTGAAATGTGAGGTATGCTCGAAAGCTTGACCAGATGGGATGCAGAATTCCGGCCGATGAACAGTTCGCTTCCGAGTTCATCAACCTCCAAAAGGTACTCACGCTGGGAAGAACCATGTACTACTTCGATCAGCTTGCTCAAGTGCTGCATGATCAGCGACGGATAGAACCACTTGTTCACTGCAGGTTCCATGCGGGCACCCAGCGTGGTCATGCCCAGGTAGTCCCGGAGCAGGAAGAGAGATTCGTGCATGATACCTATGAACACGTACCGATCCGTGCCTTTCACGTCCGGCCGCTCCTTCTCCCACCAGTGCTGGGCCTTCGCACCTTCTAGTTCGACGATGTGCCGGCCGAATTGCCGGGCTTCATCCCAAAGTGGATCCATGGTGCCTAGCACCAACTCCAATAGGTTGGTATAGCTCTGCCCTGCACGTTCCAAGCCCGATGGAGAAGAAACGTCCTCCTTCACCCAATAGGCATCGCATCCGAGATGTCGGAGGTGATCCAAGGATTCTGCCCTGGCCGAAGCCGTAGTGACGATGATCGGCACAGCCGGATCCACCGTGCGGATCTGCTCCATAAGCCGCACACCGGATAGGTCCTTGACATTAGCACCATGGTCCTCATCGCTTAGACGGAGGTCCAGAAGGATCAGATCGGTCTGACGCTTCTTGATCTCCAGTATCAGCTCTTCCTTGAAGTAGGTGTCGCGGTCCTGCAGCTTCGCGTTCGAGAGGGGCAGTTGCTGCAGCCGCTGGTCATAGGGGTCATCGAAGAGCATGGCGGCATACAGGTCCGCCCAGCCATCAAATGCCTGATCGTCGATGAGCAAGACCTTCAGCCTGCTTTCTTGTAGGCGGTTCCCTAAGCGCGTCCGAGCCCTTCTTGCCTCTTGTATCCAATCATCCGATCCATCGGTGGCATTGTCCAGTAAGCGTTGAAGCATGAAGAACTCCAAGGGAGGTTCGGTGTCGGCCCCAAGCTCAAGCCCGGTACCTGTCACGCGTTCATGCACCGCGCACAGGCGCTGGATGCCCCATAGGTTCGCCAGCCGATGCTTGAACCTAGCCTCGTCGTAGGCGGGGAGCACGAACGGGCGGTATCCGCCCGTAGCGGACCGTTTCTCCAGTTCGTTTCTTTCGAAGAGCCATTGAACGATGCCCAAGACCCGCTCCGGTGCCAACGGCAATCGTTCATACCTATTCCCCGGCGCCAGCATGATCAGATGCTCCGGATGCTTCGCCAAGATCTCCTCCGCCGTTTGGAAACCGACCAAGAGGATGGGCGCCGTGTGCTTATGCTTCAACCGGAGCCATGTGAGCAGCTCCATGCCCGGATACGTGCTGGAACGGCCGCTCGGGAAGGTGCCATCCAGGGCAATGACAAGGGGGCCATCCACTTTAGCGAGCTTCTCCGCAACAAGGCGCGGTTGCTCCGCGCCTCCAATTATGACCTGATCCGGCTCCAGGCCCAACTGGGCTGCGATGACGCTTGCCGCCATGGCTCAAGCAGTTTGGTGGGATGGTAGCGAGATCTCCTCCGAAAGGATGAGGTCCCGGAGCGCAGAGAACGTATTGTAGTCCTTGGGTCGTAGAGGCTCCTTAGGCAACTTGCAGAGCAGCTCCTCTACCTCGTTCTGCTTGGCGGCCTTTTGGATCGCCTTGGCTAACGTTTCCTTTCGAGGTTCCGGCCGCTTGCCCGCCATAATAGCGTAGAGGTAGTCCAGCTTGTCGGCGAGAAGGTCGTGGATGGGCGAAACCCGCTCAAGGAATGTCCACAACCTTTCAAATACTTCTTTCCCATCAACATCAGGCTTCATGATTTCAGCGAGGTGCCGATAGGGCTCACCATTCTCCCCAGGCAATCCATGGTGGCCCTGATACCCTGCTCCCAACACTAAGCCAGCACTTGACCCGTTGATCTGTTCAATGAACGCAATCCGGTCGGCATCACTGGGGACTGAATGGTAGACATAATGCAGAGTACCGACGCGCGGAGTGGCCGCGAAAACGGCCCGGTGGTTGACCGCATGCTGTCCCTCGTCCTGCAGGAGATAGATGCTATCATCCGTTCCATCGCCGTGGTAGAATGCCTCCTCTGGGCTCAGCCTTTGGTCAATCTCATTCGAGGTTAGGACTCTTTGGACATCAGCCATCTTGTCTCCGCAAGTGAAAAAGACGATAGTTCTTGCCATGTGCTAAAGTATGATGCGCCGTGTGCTGTGTGCGAGCAGGTTCAACAGGACCGGTGCGCGTTGAAACGTCTGGGTTGTATACTGGGAGAGCGCGGAATAGCTCATGAAAAGTTCCGTCTTAGGTAGCTCAGGTGGCTTGCCCCTTCCAGAGACAACGATGATCCGGACACCGCGCAACTTACTACGCAGCTTGTCCAGAAGCCCGTCCACATCGATATCCATGGACTTGCTGAACTTCTCCAACAAAGTAAGGTGCACACAGACATACCCAAGGGCCTGATGAAGTGAGTCCAGCCATTCCTCAACCAGTGCTTTCCATAGGTTATCCGTGAATGCATCCGATCGCTGGAGGTCAATAATGGAACTTGGGGGGACAAAGACAGCACCCATGCACAACAAATCTTTGATCCGGATAGCGGAAGGTTTGGGATTGAGTTCTGTTGCCTCTGGTTGGTATGTATCGTTCTCTGCGCACCCCTGCACCCGTTCGTCAATGACCGCAACACCCTTGGTCCAACTGGCCAAGTGGTGCTGCGCTAATACCTGGATCTCCTCTGGCTTGGTGAGTTCATCCGAATCGGCCGATTTATCCTTCCAACCAAGTGTCATGATCCGGCTCAATGCATCAGGATATCGCTGGACTACGACAAGCTCGCCTGACGGTGAAACGGACCGTTGCTTGATCAGGAAGGGACTCAGGTCCTTGGGGAGGGCTTTCTCAGGGCAGTCGAGTTTTAAACGTCTCGTAACGGGTACGTAAAAATCAGCGTGGGCCTGATAGTCGACATAAATGCTGCCCTGAGCTGTTTTGGTGAGGTCACCATTCAACCGGGTTTTCAAGTACTCCGAGTAAACCCTGGGGACCTTGTTGATCGAGATCTCCAAGCCATCCATCCAACTCACCAACCACCGATGCCGCACCTCCATGTAGAGCTTCTCCGGCTCTTTGGAAACCTTCTCCCACTCCAGCCGTTCCATCCACACCACCGACCGATCCAGGATGGAGGCGTTGTGCTCAATGGCCGCTGGGCTGAGCTTTCCATTGTTCTCCCCATTCAGTAGCAACTCCTTGACTTCCTCGAGCAGCTTCTTGAATCTATCAGCGTCACTCCGATCCCATCCTACCACCACCATCTCATGTGGCAACGCGGCCAGGTCCGCCAGTGCGGCTTGGATGAAACGATTCAGCTCGTCCTCGTTCTGTGCCAGATAGACCAGCAAGGCATGGTTCACCACCTCCTTGCGCTTTCCTTCAGTAATGGCCTCCAGCTCGGCAAGCGTCATAGCGCCAATGCCGTGGTCCTGGAGTGAGCCATTCCCCTCGCCGTTCAAGACGGCGCTCTTGATCACGGCTTCGTCCGTTTCCTTGTCGGCACAGACCATCACCAGCTTCGGCCGCATCAGGTAGAACTCGTAGCCGAAGTCCTGCTTATTCTCCGCCCCCCCGTTGCCGATGGCCTTCAACAGGGGCGGCTCATTCTTGGCCTGCTCCGCCTCTTCCTTCGGACTTGTCGGCACTTGGTACTTCTTCTCGTCCAATTCCTCCAAAGGGATGCGCCGCAGGTAGGCACAGGCCGCCTTCATCTCCAAAGTACCCCATCCGTTGTCGCGCACGCGACGGGTCTTGTCATCCAGCACGGGGGCATTGATGGACGCGTTCCGTTTTGCCACCAAGTCTTCATCGTTGCCTTCGAGCTTGGTGCAATTCTCAGCAATCTGCACCCGTAACAGCCCTTTCTTCTTCCACTCCGGTTCATCTGGTTCTTCCAGGTTCACTGTGAACTTCACCTCCTCGCTGTGCCCGCCGTGCTTGGCACTGTTGCGCACGATGTTCTCCAAGATAAAGTAGAAGGCATGGTTGCCGAGGATATCGCTCGGGATGGCCACGTTCACATCCTTGCCATCCCCGATCAGTCCCGCAGGCTGCCAGCAGTAGCGGAAGTGCCCCCCCGTGCCGGCAATGGTGGTGGCCAGTAGGATGTTGCGCTCATAGCCCTTCAACAGATCGGCCACCAACTGCTTGGGCATCTCGAAGGCGGGCACCGCCGTGGTGATATCCGCCAGCAGGTCCATGCGCTCGCGGAGGTAGTTGTTGTAGATGCCGAGCCATTCGCGCCTTTGTTCACTGATCTTGGCCTCCTCTTGTGGATTGCACGATTCATACTGGCCGCATTCTTCAATACAGGACTTGCCCGATGGCAAATGGACCTCGCCGCTTTTCTTGACGGGGCCATGCGCAAGCACCCGGCCGGGCATGGGAACCTTGTGGCGCTCGCGGCACTCGATTTCCTGGAACTGACCGAGCATTGCGGAACCACCGGAAAAGGCATTGAGCGAGTGGGAGCCCAGGTTGTGCGATAGGGTGCGGGCAAGGACTTGGGAGATGGCGGCGGCGCGGGATTGGCGAAGCAGTTCCGTCTCATGTATCTGCACGACGTATTCAACCCCCTTCCGATACAGCAGCTTGGCGAGGGCCAATTGCTTGCTCCTAATCAGCTTGTCTTTCCCCAGCACAAAAAGGCCAATGGGCAATCGGCCTTGTAGTTTGAGTCCAACCCACATTGTCCAATAGTTCGAATCACCATATTCACGCCTAAGGCATTTCAACCATTTCTTCCAACTCGTTGCTGTGGGCGGCGTCTCTCCGTCTTTCCAGTCCATACTTGCACGATACAAGCCGGACGGCTCTATACCGGTCAACTCACCAGGTGGAATGTTGGGTAATTCTCTGCTTAAGGCATTCCGGAGTGTCGCATATGAAAATAAGCCTGTTTGGGGCTCGTGCCCCAAAAGTGTGTGATAGGCCTTACTGTCATCGTACCTAAAGTCGCCCGTAGTGTGTAGGAACAACTTGGTTGCCTTGACATATCTCTGGTTTGACTTGCCTACCTGAACCCAGTCAAGTGTTACCCCATAAACATCCGAGAGATTTACCATATGCAATATCTCCACGACACCTTCACCGCAAATGGCATCAACCTCCTTTTTGAGCGAATGGATGAACTCCATACCGTCAATATCCTAGTTCTCCGATCCTGTGTAGTATTCCCTAACAAAATGAAGATCCAGGAAAGAGTTGGGGTCAAGCGATTGCTTTATCAACCCTGCACGCTTCATTTCATCCAGCATTTCGCGCCATGAACTTGGAGCACTCCAGAGTAGCATATCATCCATACCCTTGAAGTATTCCTGTCCCTTCTTCAGTACTCTGACCTCCCTTATAGTATCGATCTCCGGCGCAAAGTTTTTGAGGTCGGCTATTGTGGAGTCAGGATTGTTCAGTGCGTAGCCCCAACCATCGATCATGGTGTTCACGAAGGACCGCACCAATTGGGGCGATTCGGAAAGCGTGGATCTCTTGCAGAAGTAGCATTGTCCTCGGAATGACACGCCATGTTCCTGTGGCTCGATCACGGTGTAGTCGATGCCCTGCATATCCAAGGTTACGGTCTCATCATACACAAACGCCGGCTGGACATCATAGGCGCCATTGATGAATGGCTTGAGATCGGGAGATACGACCATTGTGCGAACCTTGCTTTCATCCACCTGATTGTTTCGGATCAAGGCTTGGTATAACAGGCCAGTAGAACCAAACGGCAGTAGTCCAACAACTCGTCCTTCAAAATCTTTAGGAGCTGCAATGCCCTTATCGGCCAAGGACAGAAAACAACCTGGTGAGTAATAGTTAATGACCCCGATGATCACGAGGTCTGCACCCTTATCTATGGCTGCAATTATCTCATCAGCAGCTGCGGTCCCAAAAGTATTCTGCCCAGTAGCCACCATGGTTATTGAGTTCAATCCCATACCACCGGCATAACAGGTAAGCGTCAAATCATTTTCTTGAGCAAAACGCCTTGCTCCAGAAACCTCTCCTGCATATGAACCTGAAGGAATCCAAGCGAACCGCAGAGACGCTACTTCCGGCGGTTGTTTGGTAGCCGGTGCATCGCAGCCCAAGAGCAAGAGAGCTAATGTTGTGTTAAGAAATGCGTGTTTCATGGTGGAGTGTTGCGGCATTCAAAAACGATGTACGGGGGAACCAGTGAATTTACGTCTGGATGAGAGGCATCATCAGGAATCTCAGTAAGACCTACCACAAGAAGCCCCGCTTCCGTAAGGATGCGGAATGTTGTGGCTAGGGTCCAGTGATAGTCAACGAATTGTACCTGATGCTCGGCTGCGTCATGGATACTAACCTCGAATGGTGTGGCATCTTGCAGGTACTCGAAAGGTTGCGAGTGCCCCATCGAGGTCTTGAAGTCACTAAAGCCGTACTGTCTGAAACATGGGTGTGTCGTGGCTGCAATGAGCGTACCTCCTGGCTTCAATACACGAGCGATACAGGTGGCCAATTCTTTGAATACGTCTAAGGTGGGAATACAAACGATGACCATGCTCAAAATAACTAGATCGAAGTGATTTGACGGGATTGATGACGCTCGCTCGAATATGTCTATGTCTGGCAGTTGCCTTTGCCGGAGCATTTGTAGCATCTCGGGACTGGGATCATAAGCAGCACGCTCAATTACAGGGTCGATCAATTCCAGAATTTGACCATCTCCGCAACCATAATCGAGTAGAGCCTCAGGGCGACGGCTATGGACCATGTTGAGCAACACTGGATTCAGAGAGTTCACCTTGGAGGTATGCTGTACCCCCACAAACTTGCTCGCGCCCGTTCTCCAAATGTCTCGTTCAATTGCCATCGGCCTGCCGTGTTGTCAAATACCATCCACCCCATCTCTTCTCGATCAAGGCGATCCCACCATACAATAGCGCTCCTAACAGTATGGAAAGGAGTAACGAACTCATCATTAAATCCGGTTCCAAACGGATGGCGCTGAGAAAAAGGTTCTTGCCCAGCCCGACCTGTGCGGCGGTGAACTCCACCACGATGGCTGCGATAACCGATAGTGTGGCACTTACCCGCAGCCCCGCCATCATCTGAGGCATCACCAAAGGCAGATAGATACGCCGAATGCGGAACCACTGGCCTGCGTTGTACACGTCGCCCAGCTCGTGTATGGAAGGCTTCAGCGTGCGGTAGCCTTGGTAGCTGCTGATGAACACCGGAAAGAAGCACATGATGGCCGCGAGGGTGATCTTGGATGCAATACCGATGCCCATGAGGATGACGAAGAAGGGTGCCAGCACGATCATGGGAGTGACTTGGGAGGTGACCATGATGGGCAGCAGGGCATCGAACAGTTGGGGGTAGCGCATGCAGAGCATCACCAAGCCCATGGCGGACACGAAGGCGATGAGCAAACCCAGCACGGCCTCCAGGCCGGTGGTGGCGAAGGCTTCCAGCAAGGCCGACCAGTGGTTCCCGAAATAGGCTACGATGTGGCTCGGCGTAGAGGTCATGAGGCGCACGGAGGGGTAGCGCTGGCCGAAGTATTCCCATGCCACCAACAGGAGGACAAGAAAGAGGATATAGGCGATGCTCCTGCGCATGGATCTATGAGAACGGTCGGGGCTGTGTGCCATTCCCTACCAACGGGGCGTTCATCAACTCCTCTTGGATGGGGCCGATGACTGGATCAAACATTTCCTTCAGGTGATCATTGAGGTGCGCGATGCGTGCATGGCCTTGGTGAATACCGCGAATGGCTTTGTCGAACACAACCTGGCCGTTGTTGCCGATCACCAGCACATGGTCGCCGAGGATCGCCGCTTCCTGAATGTCGTGGGTGACCAGTACGGAGGTGGTGTTGTACCGTGTGCGCAAGTCCATGAAGTAGCCGTACAGGCGGCTCTTCCAAGCGATGTCCAAGGCGCTGAAGGGCTCGTCGAGGAGCAACGCATCGGGCGCGTTCACGAAGGCGCGCGCCAGGGAAACGCGTGTGCGCATGCCTCCGGAAAGCTCGCGCGGAAGGCGTTGTGCATGTGCGTGCATACCCACCACCTCCATCACCGTTCGCAGGTCATTGGCATGGTCTGCCTTGGCCCGTTTGGTGAGCAAGGGGAGGGCGATGTTCTCCGCCACGGTCATGTGGTCCAGCAGGGTGGGATCCTGGAAGATGAAGGAGAGTCCACCCGCACGGCGGTAGTCCACCGGAGACATGCCCCCGACCGTGATCCGTCCACTGGAACGGTCCTGCGGTTGGCCGGGCAACAGGCCTGCAATGAGGCGAAGGAGCGTTGACTTGCCCGAGCCTGAGCCACCCACCACGGCCAAGGTTTGCCCTTTCTTCAGGGTGAAATTGAAGGATAGGCCATTGAGCACGGCGGGTCCATCACCGTAGGCGAAGTGTACATCGCGTACGTTGATGAAGGGGTCACTGGCCGCTGCTTCGTTCATGGCTGTGCGAAGGTCGGCAGTGTTCCTTGCTTGTTGCGTATTGGTGTCTGCTGCCGCATCCACATGCGTATGATCATAGGCTGAACGTTGCTTGGTGTCTGCCTCAACCCCAAGGAACAGCTGCACCCGATTGAGCAGTTGTGCGGTAATGGCTGGCCGGTGCAATGCAGTTCCCATGAGGCCACGAAGATGGGGCTTGGGGGAGTTTTCCGGGGTTTTCCGGCGATTCAAGGCACCTGAACATCAGCGCATTACACCATGCTCTACAGGTAGGAATACCTAACCCGCCATGCGCTGAGCTATTGCCTGAAGCTCTGCCGTGGTCAATCGCTCCAAGGTCCAGCCCTCTGCGAACCTTGCCGTTTCGGATCTCGGCAACTGGTCCTTGTCCAGGTCGCGGATCCGGATCCGGGCTGGCATTGCGGCACCCTCGCCCACAAAGATGGCCTCTTGCTGCCCGAGGTTCGGTAGCGCCTTGGTCATCCCCGACAAGCCGTCAGGCAGGAATCGAGCAACCTGCTGCTGATCTGAAGCATTGGTCAAGCGCAGTACGAGCCAGGTAGCGCATTGGGAGATCACAGTGCTTTCAATGTCAGCGGGTCGTTGACTGACCAGCATCAGACCGATACCATACTTCCGCCCTTCTCGGGCAATACGCCGAATTGCAGTCTGGGCGGATACATACTCTGCTTCACCTCTGTCCGGTACGTACCTATGAGCCTCTTCACAAACCAAAAGCACCGGATCACGCTTCCTCTCGTCGTTCGTCTGGTACAGCTTGTACTGGAACAGCAATCTGGCTAGCATCGCGGTCAGTGGACCTGCAACTTCATTCGGCAGGCCGGAGATATCGATAATCCGGAGGTCATTTTCTTTTTCGGCACCGCTGCCCGTTGAACCAACGAGTTGCTGTACGATGGCACCTAAGTCGAGGCCGGCGGGGTCCCATTCTTTCATTAAGAAGTTGATCCGCGGATCACGGCGCAGCACCGCGAGCTTATCCAGGACTGACTTGAAGCCCTTCGCGAATTCTGTCGCGGTGACTGGTTGCAGGCGCCCCGATTGATCACGGGCGGCTTGCAGGTACATAATGTGATTGTAGAACTCGACCAAGCTGAATGGTCTCGGTTTGTCCCGATCGAATTCGGCGAGGTCCGCGAAGGTCTTACCAGTCGCCGGTCTTGGTGCATCGAGTTCGAGGCCATCGGTTGGTGCGGCGCCTCCGTATCCGGTAGGGGCAGGGTCCACAAGCCCTGCGGCCACCATGCGTGCATAGGTAATGGCCTTGTAAACGATGTTGTTCTGTGAAGTGGCCTCTTGCTCCGTCTTCCCGATTATCAATGAGCGGAACTCATCTGCGGACATGAGCCAATAGGGTAGCACAACAGGAACACCAGTGACGGTTTCTGTACCAAGTGGGTCATATGCCCGGTATACGGTAGAGCGCGATGCGAAGGCCTGCCCGTATTCTCCATGCGGATCGATCATGATGATCCGTGGACGGCTGGCCATCCCCTCCTTCGCCTGGTGGTTGAGCATGCTGTGGATCAATGCAGCTACAGCACCGGACTTCCCCGATCCGGTGGAACCGAGAACAGCGCAGTGCATGCCCAACATCTTGTCGATGTTCGCTCGGCACGGTGCGCCATCGGCACTCACGTAGTGTGCGAACTGCACAAGCGGGTCATATCCGCCCCTCAACTGCTGGCCCTCAGCTGCGGTGTACAGCCCTATCACTTCTTCGCGGGTGAGCAGATGCACACCTTGTCTTGGGAGAGGATAGGTGGAGACGCCCCGCGAGAATGCCAGCCTCTGTTCGGTCGCATTCCACAAGCCCTCCGCGAACAATTCAACTTCCATGACCCGTTGATCCGCATCCGCTGGAATGGGCCTTGCAACCTCAAGTGTTTCCTCGGACCGCATCCGGAGCAAGGACACGAAGCCGAATACGATACGCCGCCCAAAATGGACCTTGACGATGCTTCCGATCTGGCCAATGGGATACACACGCCCCCCGTACGTTCTGGTCAACTCTGTGACTTCCCCGGATAGCTCGACCTTGATCGATGTGCCCGATACTTCGACGATATGGCCGATCTTGAGATCGGCTACTGGTTCGTATGCTCTCATGCCAGGAAGGATTCAGCGCCAGAAGAAAGTAGCTGCGTTACTCCAGAAAAAGTCCACCAGTCCCATTTCTCGCCTTCCGGCGGTGCCGCAAATGGGCCATCTGCGCCCACGTATAGGCCAGATCCTGTAGCGATGTAGAGCCTGTTCGCCCAACCGAACTTTTGCCAGTTAGCCAATGTGGTGTTCAACTTATCTGCAAAGGCGATGACAGTGGTCTTGTTCTCCGGCCTTTGCATCGCGAGCTCAATCTCTTGGTTGATGTGCTCGTCCCCGAAACTGTAGCCGCAGGTTGCCAGCACGTTCTCTCCTGAGCTGCTCAACGCTCTTCTGAACAGGTCGAACTGCGCTGCGAACGGATCTCGCTGTGTTGCCAAGTACTTGGTGGCTTGGGGATAGATCAGGACCCGATCTGCCTTTGAAGGATAGACATCGCCATCGCGCACACGCCACACCCGATCATCATCGCTCAGGCGCCAGTCTATGGAACCGTGGAGCTTCACTACATGAGCTCGGTAGCGTTGGTCGGGTTCTGCATCACCATAGCGATGATTACGATAGGCGAGTGCGCCACCGTCAAAGCCGTCCCAGTATGGTACTCGAGATAATGCAAGCGCATCCTCGAGCAGCGTGTCGTAGTTGGTGGTGAACACCCTTACTGCACGACGCCTCTCCGCAACACCAGCTTGTGCACGATTGAACAGCGCCTCCATGAAGGCAACATGTCCATTCACATTGACAATCGGATGGTCCCGATCCCCAATGCTCTCCGGGGCATTCGACTGGGCGGGTTTATACCCCCACCGAATGGTATCAGCTATCCATGCGAGTATCCGGACATGGAAGGCGTCAATGGCGGCGAGGTCAAGTGTGTGTGACCCGATGGTCGCCTTCTTGTCCTTCGCCCGTTCCGCCATCGAGCGATAGTCGCCAAGATGGCTGAGCATCTGTTCGATGTGACAGGTTTCGTCAAGCTGGCCTTTGATCTCTTGCAGTATGGCGAGATCATCGGTCCGACCCCTTTCTCCGGCAATTGCAAAGACCCGATCCGTGAGCGGCCACATCAGTGGTATGCCTGCTTGCATGCTTATGCCAGCACCGAAAAGCCAGGACTGGTTCCCAGTTGCCAATAGTGCATCGATCTGTTTGAGGCGGTCAATAGAATCGGCATCCATCGTGTGCTGCATTGTTGGTCCCAATGTAGTCCATGCCATCCTACCCCATCCGATACACTATTGAACAGCTCACTTCTGGATAATGCGCAACGCTCGGAAATCTCCGGAAAACCGCCCTATCCCGACCTCTGTATCCGAATCCGAAGTTCACCTCCCACCAAACCCTTCTCCATCGCCATGAACCTACGCAACATCCTCCTCGCCGCCCTGCTCCTTCTGTTTCTCATACACCAGCCCACCACCGCCCAGCAGCGTGTGGTGGAGCAACTCACCGAGGAGTCCCTCGGCACCTGGATCTTCGAGGAAGGCCGGGTGACCGGAGCCTTCCAGCTACAGCACCGCCGTGCCGTGAAGCCCGGGCGGAGCCCGCATGTCCGCATCGCCCACGGCGGCGAGCGCGAGCGCAACACCGGGCAACGGCTCACCAGACCCGGCGGGAACATCGCGGTGCTGCTCGGTGACGATGCCGGTGTGGATTCCTGGGGCGCCAGTGCGCGGGGTTTCTTCCGCGTGGACCGGCCCGGCATGGCCATCGTGCTGCACCTGATGGCCGTGCTGCAGGACCCCGGACACCGCGCCGGGCACGACCCCTTCGTGCGCTACGAACTGCGCGATGCCAAGGGACGGCTGCTGAACTGCGGCAGCTACAAGGTGGAGAGCGCTTCCACCGGGCAGGGCTGGGTGTTCCATCCGGCCGGGTTCTCGGACAAGGAGCTGAAGGGCATGGCCAAGGACAAGAAGAACCCCGATGAGCGGGCCTTCGTGCATTACCTGCCCTGGACGGAATTCCTGGTGCCGCTGATGGGCCTGGAAGGGCAGGAGGTGAGCTTGGAGGTGATGGTGGGGGACTGCCAAAAGGAGGGCCACTGGGGTCTGGCGGCCTTCGACCTGGAGGTGGTGGAGCTGGCGCTGGAACAGGAAGGCCGCCTGAGCTGCGAGAGCCCGGAAGGGGTGCGTTTGAGCGCTCCGCCGGGTGCGCGCCACTATGCCTGGAGCAATGGCATGAGCGGCCAGGAGATCACCATGCAGGAGGGCGGCGACCTGCGGGTGGACATCACCACCATGTCCGGCTGTGGTTTCAGCATGGCGACGAGCGTGGCGCCGATGGCCGAGCGCGCGCCCTTGGGCGGCATCCACGTGTCGGGCAAGTTGGATTGTGATGCGGAGCGGCCCGTGGTGCTCACCGCACCGGAGAACATGCACGGCTACCGGTGGAGCACAGGCGCCGGTGGGCAGCAACTGCACGTGACGGCACCGGGCACCTACACAGTGCAGCTGCCCGGCGCACCGGGCCGCGATTGCACGCAGGAAGCCACGGTGCTCATCGAGGCCGACTACAGCATGCCCGATCCGGACTTCAAGGTGCTGGTGGAGGACCTGTGCGAAGGGCGGCCGGTGCTGTTGGAGGCATCACCCATGCCTGCTGCCTTGGCCCGCAAGCTGAGGGAGTCGTGGAGCATGGACGATGGCACAGTGCTGGAGGGACCGTTCAGCGGACACACCTACGCGGTGCCGGGTACCAAGCGGATCGTGCGGCGCTATGTGCGCGGGCAATGCAGTGTGGAGGCCGAGGCCACTGTGGTGGTGCATCCGAACCCGCAGCCAGGGATCCGGCCTGAGGTGCGCTGCACACCCGAGAAGTACTTCGCACTGCATCCGGAGGGTGCCGATACGGATGCGCGCATCGAACTGACCGGTGCGCATTGCGAAGGTACTCCGTTGGCGTTGCAGCCCGAAGGCCGGTCGATGACCACCCCCTTGGCCGTGGACAGCTGCTACCGCTTCCGTATCCACGTGACCGACCGCTACGGCTGTGAGGGGGAAGGCGAACTCACCTTCACCCCGCCGCCCGACCCTGAAGTGGACTTGGAGGTGCTGCGTGTGCCTCCGGTGAATGAGGTGGTGTTCGCCGTGCTGGATAGCAGCCGCCATGTGGCCGAGCGCATCTATGGAGCTGAAGGTGGGGTGTTGGAGCAGGACAGCGTGAGCGGTATTGCGCAGGGTGTCCGCTATCCCGGTCCGGGCGAGTACCTCTTCAGCCTGCACGTGTCCGGGGTGCCCTTCACCTGCCCCGACAGCTTGACCAAAGTGCTACGTGTGCCGGTCTCCCTGCGGGAGCGCTGGGGGCCGCAGCATCCGCGGCCGGTGGCCTTCGATCCTACGCGCATCCACCGGGTGCCCCAGTGCCCGGGAAAACCTCAGCAATCTGAGCGGCCAATAAATAGCGGTCGGATTGATGATGACTGACACCAACACCCATCCCATGAGCACCATGAAGACCCTGCGCACCCTCGCCTGCCTGCTGCTGATCATGCACGCCGCTGCCGCCCGCACGGCCTGCACCATCCTGGCCGTGAACCGCACCGATGTGCCGGTCCATCTCAGCCTGTTCGTGGTGAACGGGGATATTGAGGAGACCCGACCTTACGGGGTGCTGATGCCCGGCGATAGCTGCACCTTAGTGGACGACTTCCGCGAAGACTGGTTCGCCTGGCATGCGCTCTTCGGCAATGAAGAGCGTACGGACATCCAGTACCAAGAGGCGGATGCGGAGCAGTACCGCTTCGAGCCGGCCCAAGGCACGCGGCCCTTGGCGCACCCACGACGCCGGGGTCCCAGCACCCGGACCTACACGCCGGTCTTCCTGAACCGAGCCGACAGTGTATATGTGCTGGAGTTCGATGAGGTGTCCACCTGCCGGGGGCGCTGCATCAATGGAGAGGGCACCGAGTACGCCTTCGGGGAGTACTTCAGGTGCAAGGCGTGGAAAGATGGTAGGCCCAGTGGCACAGGCCAGCTGCTGAGCGCGGATACGCTGTTCGTGGGTGCCTGGCGTGATGGGCTGATGCACGGCAAGTTCACCATCACCGCGCCGGATGGCTACCGCGAGGAGGGCCGTTATGATGGTGGGGTGCGAGAGGGAGAGTTCACCGTGACCCTACCCAACAAGGACCGGCTGCACTACCATTTCCGCAACGGCGTGCTGCACGGCCGCCAAGTGGTGGTGATCGAACGGCAGGACGGCTATGGCCGCGAGCGGCGAGAGCTCTGGTACGCGGATGGGCTGGAAGTGAAGGCCCCGCCGCGTGATGCGAAGCGTGGCATGTACCGGGCCTCACCGATCGCCCGGTAATTGACGGCAACAATCACATGAACAACCAACACCAACGACGATGAAGAAGTGTCCGAACTGTGAGCGCCGCGAGGGTGGTGCCAGCGTGTGCCAGTGCAGCACCACGGGCAAAGGCGCCAGTAAGATCGTGCCCTTCCTGAAGCCCGGTGCCGGCGTGGTCACCACCCGGGCCCATGTGCACTACGTGGTCACCGAGCACGGCGTGGCCTACCTCTACGGGAAGAACCTGCAGCAGCGCGCCAGGGCGCTGATCGGCATCGCCGCGCCGGAACACCGGGAGGAACTGGAGAGGGCGTATCGGGAGCGGTTTCAGCGCCCCAGGCCCTGATCGCCCCTAAGGCAGCACCACCGGCCACACCCCCAGGGCCACCACGGCGATGCCGCAGAGCAGCACCACCAGGCCGTTGAGCGGGGTCACCTGCACGTCGAGCGGCTGCTCATCCGCCGTGAAGGCCTCGCGCACCACCACGAAGTAGTAGTAGATGCCCACCAGGGCCATGGCCACGGCGAACACGGTGGTCTTGAGGAAGCCCGCCTGCAGGGCGAGCAGGAACACCTGGTACTTGGCCACGAAGCCGGCGGTGAGCGGGATGCCGGCCAGGCTCAGCAGCAGCAGCAGCGCGGTGATGGCCAGCCAGGGCTTCGCCTGGTACAGACCGCGGAAGCTGCGCACCTCCTCGCTGCCGTTGGCCGCACGCTTCACCAGCACCATCACCACGAACAGGCCCACGGTGGCCAGGCCGTAGGTGAGGGTGTAGTAGAACAGGGTGCTGATGCCGGAAGCCGAATTGCCCAGCACCACCAGCAACAGGAAGCCCGTGTGCGCTACGCTGCTGTACGCCATCAGGCGCTTGAAGTTGGTCTGCCGCAGCGCCACGATGTTGCCCACGAAGAGGGTGAGCACGGTCATCGCCAGCAGGGTGTTGGCCAGCGCGGGCGGCAGGCCGGTGAGGTGCACCAGGCGGAAGAAGCCGGCGAAGGCGGCCATCTTCACCACCGTGGCCATGAAGGCCGTGACCAGGGTGGGGGCGCCCTCGTACACATCGGGGCTCCAGAAGTGGAAGGGCACGGCGGCCACCTTGAACGAGAGGCCGATGGCGATGAAGAACAGGCCCAACAGGAAGAGCGGGGAGGGTGCGCTGCCCTGCGCCTCGGCCACCTCCTGCACACGACCCAGGTCGAAGCTGGCACTGACGCCGTACACCAGTGCGATGCCCATCAGGAACAGCGCCGTGGCGAAGGAGCCCAGCAGGAAGTACTTGAAGCTGGCCTCGCCGCTGCGGTAGCTGGTCTTCTTGCCGCCGGCCAGGATGTAGAGCGGGATGCTGAGCACCTCGATGCCCAGGAAGAGCACCAGCAGGTTGGTGTAGCTCGTGAGCAGGTAGGCGCCCACGAGGGAGAAGACCATCAGGGCATAGTGCTCCGCCACATCACGCTCCATCCGGGCGTAGTAGTCCACGCCGAAGAGGAAGAGGAGGATGGTGAGGCCGGTGAGGCCCATGTTGAAGGCCGCGGCCGTGCCGTCGAAGCGCACCATGTCCGCGAAGAAGGGGACGTCCATGTACCAGCCGGAGGCCATCAGGGCGATGGCGCCCAGCAGGCCCAGCACGGCCACCGGGGCCAGCAGCCGCTTGTTGCCGAACACGCCGAGATAGAGCAGCAGCACGCCCAGCACCGAGGTCAGGATCAACGCGCTCATCTCAGTTCAGGGCGGTGAGGGTGTTGAGCATGAGTTGCACGGGGGCCTCCAGCAGGTCCAGCACGGGGCCGGGGTACACGCCCAGGAACAGGCTGATCGCGATGAGCGGCACCAGGTAGAGGTGGTCGTCCCGGTCGGCGTCCGCCACGGCGGGGCCTCCGCTGTCGGGGCCCAGCATCACGCGCTGGTAGGCCCACAGCATGTAGATGGCGCCCAGCACGATGGTGCAGGCGGCCGCGAAGGCCATCCAGCCGTTGTGCTGCCAGAGGCCGTTGAACATGAGCCACTCGCCCACGAAGCTCTGGGTGAGGGGAAGGGCCACGGCGTTCACCAGCACCAGCAGGAAGAGCACGGCCAGGCGCGGGGTGCGCAGCTTGAGGCCGCCCATGGCGCCCAGGTCGTGGGTGCCGGTGCGGGCGTGGATGGCGCCCACCATATACAACAGGCCCACCAGCAGCACCGCATGAGCGAAGGCCTGGTAGAGGGCGCCGCTCACCCCGTAGCTGTTCCAGGCGAAGAGCCCGGCGCATAGCAGGCCCACGTGGCTCAGGGAGCTCCAGGCCACCAACCGCTTGAGGTCGCGCTGGCGGAAGGCGATGGCCCCGGCGTACAGGGCGCCCGCCAGGCTGAGCCCGATCACCAGGTCGCGCCAGAACACCACGCCCTCGGGGACGATCGGCATCACGAAGCGCAGGATCCCGTACAGGCCCATCTTCAGCATCACCCCGCCCAGCACCATGGTGCCCTGCAGCGGCGCCACCGTGTAGGTGTCCGGCTGCCAGCTGTGGAAGGGGAAGATGGGCAGCTTGATGGCGAAGGCCAGGAAGAGCGCCCAGAAGAGCCACACCTGCACCTCGCTCCCCAGCCGCAGCGCGTGCAGGGCGGTGAAGTCGGCGCTGTACGGCGCCGGCGTCTGCAGCACGCACCACGCCAGGCCGAACAGCAGGCTGAGGCCGCCCAGCAGGGTGTAGATGAAGAAGCGCATGGTGACGGCCCGGCGCTGCTCACCGCCCCAGAAGAGCAGCAGGAAGAACACGGGCACCAGCGCCAGTTCGTAGAAGATGTAGAAGAGGAAGGCGTTCTGCGCGGCGAACACGCCGAACAGGAAGCTCTGTGCGTAGAGCAACAGGGCGTTCACCGTGGCGGGGCGGTCGTGCTGCTGCTTGAAGCCCGCGCCGATGATGAAGGGAAAGATGAGGCCGGTGAGCACCAGCATCAGCAGGGCGATGCCGTCGTAGCCCAGCACCAGTCGCAGGCCGACCGCGGGCACCCAGTCGTGGTCCACCACGGTGACGGCGGAGCCGGCGTAGCCCGCCCAGAGGAGCAGCACCACCACGGCCGTCACCAGCGTGCTGGCCATGGCCAGCAGGCGCGCCTGCGCTTCGGGGCGCGCCACCAGCAGCAGGGTGGCGGTGACGAAGGGGAGCAGGAGCAGCGCGGCGAGCAGCATCACAGGCCGTTGAGGGTGAGGAACAGGAAGATCAGGAGGCCCGCCACCATGGCGAACAGGTAGGTGCTCATGTTGCCGGTCTGCGCGCGCCGCAGCAGGTCGCCCAGGCGTTCGGTGGTGGTGCCCACGCCCACCATCAGCGGCTGCATCACCCGCTGCTCGAGCAGGGCGGAGAGGTTCGTGCTCAGCCAGCCGTAGGGCTTCTCGAACAGGCGCTCATACAGTTCGTCCAGGTACCACTTGCGCGCGGCCCAGCGCTGGGGCACGGGCAGGGCGTCCGCCTCGGGGTCCAGGGTGGCCTTCTTCGCGAAGCGGCCGTAGGCGATCCAGATGGTGAGCAGCACCACCGCCGTGCTGAAGCCCATGATCGACCACTCCAGCAGGGCGCTCAGGTGCAGCTGCTCGAGGCCCACGCCGGAGGCGGCGGTGGCCAGGAAGTGCTTCATCGGCTCGTGCCCGCCGAACACGTGCGGCAGGTTCAGTGCGCCTCCCGCCACGCTCAGCACGGCCAGCACCCACAGGGGCGCGGTCATCACCGCAGGGCTCTCGTGCGGATGGGCCTGGCCCCGGTAGCTGCCGAAGAAGACCAGGAAGAGCAGGCGGAACATGTAGTAGGTGGTGAGCGCAGCGCCCGCCACCAGCAGCGCATAGATCCACGGGCTGTACTGGTAGGCATGGGCCAGGATGGCGTCCTTGCTGAAGAAGCCGCTGAGGGGGAAGATGCCCGCGATGGCCAGCGTGCCCACCAGGAAGGTGCGATAGGTGGAGGGTGTGCTGCTGCGCAGGCCGCCCATCCGCCGGATGTCCTGCTCACCGCCCAGCGCGTGGATCACGCTGCCGGCGCCCAGGAAGAGCAGCGCCTTGAAGAAGGCGTGCGTGGTCACATGGAAGAGGCCCGCACTGAAGGCCCCCAGGCCCAGCGCCACGAACATGTAGCCCAGCTGGCTCACGGTGGAGTAGGCGAGCACCTTCTTGATGTCGTTCTGGAACACCCCGATGGTGGCGGCGCACAGGGCGGTCACCAGGCCGGTGACCAACACCACGTCCTGCGTGAGCGGTGCCAGCACGAACAACGCACTGCTGCGCACCAGCAGGAAGATGCCGGCGGTGACCATGGTGGCGGCGTGGATCAACGCGCTCACGGGCGTGGGGCCCGCCATCGCGTCCGGCAGCCAGGTGAACAGCGGCAGCTGGGCGCTCTTGCCGATGGCGCCCACGAAGAGCAGCAACGTGATGGCCGTGATCGCCGGTGCGCCCGTGGCGAAGCCGTCCGCGCGCTCCATCACGGCGGTGTAGTCCAGCGTGCCGAACACCTGGAACACCAGCGCCAGGCCGAGCACGAAGCCCACATCGCCGATGCGGTTCATCACGAAGGCCTTGCGCGCCGCGTAGTTGTAGGCGGGGTTGGTGTACCAGAAGCCGATCAGCAGGTAGCTGCACAGGCCCACGCCCTCCCAGCCGATGAAGGTGACCGCGTAGTTGGCCCCCATCACCAGCAGCAACATGGCGAAGGTGAACAGGTTCAGCAGGGCGAAGAAGGTGCTCTGCCGCGGATCGTCGTGCATGTAGCCGATGCTGTAGAGGTGGATCAGCGTGCCCACGCCCGTCACGATCAGCATCATGGTCAGGCTCAGCGCATCCACCTGGAAGGCCAGGCCGATACGCATGTCGGCCACCCGGATCCAGTCGAAGAGGTGGGCCACCTGCGCGCCGCCGGCCGGGTCGAAGCCCAGGAAAAGCAGCACGCTGCACAGGAAGGAGCCGCCGATGAGCGCGGTGGCCAGCATCCCGGCGGTGTGGCCGCTGAGGCGGCGGCGCAGCGCGGCGATCAGCACCGCACCCGCCAGCGGCAGGGCGGGCACCAGGGGGGCCAGCAGCTGGGCGCTCACCATCGCAGGCGGTTGAGTTGGTCGATGTCCACGCTGTCCACGTTCCGCTTCATCATCACCAGCACGGCCAGGCCCACGGTGACCTCCGCCGCCGCGACCAGCATGATGAAGAAGACGAACACCTGTCCGCCCGGGTCGCTGTGGTGCGCGCTGAAGGCCGTCAGCAGCAGGTTCACGCTGTTGAACATCAGCTCCAGGCACATGAGGATGATGATGGTGTTGCGTCGGAACAGCACGCCGGTGAGGCCGATGCTGAACAGCGCGAAGCTCAGCATCACGTAGTGCTCCAGGGGCACCAGCCGGATCGCGCTCAGCACCTCGTTCATGCGGCCTGGGGGTTCTTCTCCCGGCGACCCAGCATCACCGCGCCCACCATGGCGCTGAGGAAGAGCACGCTGCTGACCTCGAAGGGCAGGAGGAATTCATTGAAGAGGCTGCGGCCCACGCTGCGCACCAGGCCGGTGCCGATGTCGAACCCGTTCGCGGGCTCCACGCTGATGCCGTGGCGCACGGCCGCCAGCAGGGTGAGCAGCACCAGGCCGCCCGTGACCACCGCCGCCACGCGCGTGGCCAGGGATTTCTGTGGTTCGGTGGCCTTGTTCAGGTTGAGCAGCATGATGACGAAGAGGAACAGCACCATGATGGCGCCGGTGTACACGATGATGTGCACCACGGCCAGGAACTGCGCGTTCAGCAGGATGTAGTGGCCGGCGATGCTGAGGAAGCAGACGATGAGCGCGATCACGCTGTTGACCGGGCTGCGGGCGGCCACCACCACCAGGGCGCTCAGCACCGAGATCGCCGCGAAGAGGTAGAAGAGCGTGAGCATGCCGGCGTGCGCCTCAACGATTGTGCGCGAAGTTGCGGTCTTTCTTGAATTCGGCCACCGCCTTCGGCTGCCGCTTGCTGACATCCACGCGCAGGGCGGGGTCCAGCGGCTCCACCAGCCATTGCTTGCCGTACACGAAGGTGCCGCGCGTGTAGTCCGTGGGCACCAGGCGGTCCGTGAGGAAGATGGCCTCCTTGGGGCAGGCGTCCTCACAGTCGCCGCAGAAGATGCAGCGCAGCATGTTGATCTCGTACACCGCCGCGTACTTCTCCTCGCGGTACAGCTTCTCCTCGCCCTTTTTGCGCTCGGCGGCCACCATGGTGATGGCCTCCGCCGGGCAGGCCACTGCGCACAGGCCGCAGGCGGTGCAGCGCTCGCGGCCCTGCTCGTCCCGCTTCAGCACGTGCATGCCGCGGTACACCGGGCTCATGGGCCGCAGCTGCTCGGGGTACTTCACCGTGGCCTTCCGCAGGCGGAAGAAGTGCTTGAGCGTGATGCCCATGCCCTTGACGATGGCCGGCAGGTAGATCCGCTCCATCAGGGTCATCCGCTTCTCGCTCACCACCTGGGAGCGCTTGGTCAGCGGCTGGGTGATCGGGGTCGCCATGGCTCAGATGCCGTTCTTCAGGTAGTAGCCCACGCCGGTGAGCAGCACGTTGAGGATCGCCAGGGGGATCAGGCTCTTCCAGCCCAGGTCCATCAGCTGGTCGTAGCGGAAGCGCGGCAGCGTCCACCGCACCCACATGAACAGGAAGATGAAGAAGGTGATCTTCAGGAAGAGCGCCACCGTGCCCAGGATCACCGTCACGTTCTGCGGCAGCCCCAGCCCGTCCAGGAAGGGCACGTCGTAGCCGCCGAAGAACAGGGTGCTGATCACGGCGCTGCTGATGAACATGTTGACGTACTCGGCGAAGAGGTAGAAGCCGAGCTTCATGGAGCTGTATTCGGTGTGGTAGCCGCCCACCAGCTCGGTCTCGCACTCCGGCAGGTCGAAGGGGGCGCGGTTGCACTCGGCGAAGGCGCAGATCACGAACAGCAGGAAGCCCAGCGGCTGGTACACGATGTTCCACAGCCCGGCCCGCTGCTGCTCCACGATGTCGTTGAGGCTGAGGCTGCCGGTGAGGATCACCAGGGCCACGATGCTCATGCCCATGGTGAGCTCGTAGCTCACCATCTGGCTGGCGGCGCGGATGGCGCCGTACAGCGCGTACTTGTTGTTGCTGGCCCAGCCGCCGAGCATGATGCCGTACACCCCGATGCTCACCATGGCGAACACGTAGAGGATGCCGATGTCCGGGTCGGCCACCTGCAGCTTGAAGGCCGTGCCGCCCAGGTCCAGCGTGCCGCCCCAGGGGATCACCACGCCGGTGAGCAGCGCGGTGGTCATGGCGATGGCCGGGCCCAGGAAGAAGAGCCAGCGGTTGGCCGAGGCCGGCATGAAGTCCTCCTTCATGATCATCTTCACCCCGTCGGCGATGGGCTGCAGCAAGCCGAAGGGGCCCGCCCGGTCCGGCCCGATGCGGTCCTGCATGAAGGCGGCCACCTTGCGCTCGGCGTAGGTGGCGTAGGCGGCCACCCCGAGGGTCACCAGCAGCAGCGCCACCAGGAAGATCACGATGGGGATCATGCGCCGGGGAGTTCTTGGGGCCGGCCCACCGGGGTGCTGTCCGGGGCGGCCTTGGTGAGGAGCTTCTGCTTGAGCTGCAGCTCGTAGTGGTTGGCGCCGATCACGCTGTGGCGGTCCACCTGGCGCGGGCCCTCCACCGTCCAGTGCTTCACGTCCTTGTGGTCGAAGCGGCAGGCGTTGCAGATGAACTCCTCCACCTCGCCCCACTGGTCCTTGCGGCCGGTGACGCGCAGCACCTCGTTCCCCTTCATCCACAGCACGGCCCTGCCGCTGCAGGTGGGGCATTTGCGGTGCGCGTCCATCGGCTTGGTGTACCACACGCGGCTGGCGAAGCGGAAGGTGCGGTCCGTGAGGGCGCCCACCGGGCACACATCGATCATGTTGCCGCTGAAGTCGTTGTCCACCGCCTCCTGGATGTAGGTGCTGATCTCGGCGACATCACCACGGTTGATCACCCCGTGCACCCGACCGTCGGTGAGCTGCTCGGCCACCTTCACGCAGCGGTAGCACAGGATGCAGCGGTTCATGTGCAGCTTGATGGTGTCGCCGATGTCGATGGGCTCGAAGGTGCGGCGCTCGAAGGCGTAGCGGCTCTTGCTGAGCCCATGCTCATAGCCCAGGTCCTGCAGGTGGCACTCGCCCGCCTGGTCGCAGATGGGGCAGTCCAGCGGGTGGTTGATCAGCAGGAACTCGGTGACGCCCTTGCGCGCGTCGAGCAGCTCGGGGTTGGTGGTGTTCTCCACCACCATGCCGTCCATCACGGCCGTGCGGCAGCTGGCCACCGGCTTGGGCATGGGGCGCGGGTCCTTGTCGCTGCCCTTGGTCACCTTCACGATGCAGGTGCGGCAGTAGCCCCCGCTGGTCTTCAGCTTGCTGTAGTAGCACATCGTGGGCGGCACCACGTGGCGGTGCGCGGCGTCGCGCTCACCGATCATGCGGGCGGCCTGCAGGATCGTGGTGCCCTCGGGGACCTCGATCTCGATGGTGTCGATGGTGACCTTCGGCATGGCTTAGACCGTTGCGGGCTTGGGTTTGCGCACGAACGGCTCCTTCTCGAAGTGGCGCGGGTCCTTCACCTTCTGCGGGTGGCGGACGTGGAACTCGAACTCGTCGCGGAAGTGGCGGATGGCGCTGGCGACGGGCCAGGCCGCCGCATCGCCCAGCGGACAGATGGTGTTGCCCTCGATCCGCCGCTGGATGTCCCACAGCAGGTCGATGTCCTCCATGCGGCCCTCTCCATGCTCGATGCGGTGCAGCACCTTCTCCATCCACCCGGTGCCTTCGCGGCAGGGGCTGCACTGGCCGCAGCTCTCGTGGTGGTAGAAGCGGGTGTGGTTCCAGGTGCTGCGCACGATGCACTGGGCGTCGTTGTACGCGTAGAAGCCACCCGAGCCCAGCATGGTGCCGGTGGCGAAGCCGCCGTCGCTGAGGCTCTCATAGGTCATCAGGCGGTCCTCTCCGGCAGCGGTCTTCAGGAAGAGCTCGTAGGGCACGATGGGCACGCTGCTGCCGCCCGGCACCACCGCCTTGAAGGCCCGGCCGTCCACCCCGCCGCACCACTGGTCGCTGTTGATGAACTCGTCGCAGCTGACGCCGAGCTCGATCTCGTACACCCCAGGGCGCCTGATGTTGCCGCCGGCGCTGATCAGCTTGGTGCCGGTGCTGCGGCCCACGCCGATCTTGGCGTACTCCTCGCCGCCGTCGTTCACGATGGGCACCACCGCCGCGATGGTCTCCACGTTGTTCACCACCGTGGGGCACTCGTACAAGCCCTTCACCGCCGGAAAGGGCGGCTTGATGCGCGGGTTGCCCCGCTTGCCCTCCAGGCTCTCCAACAAGGCCGTCTCCTCCCCGCAGATGTAGGCGCCGGCGCCCACGTGCACATGGATCTCCAGGTCGTAGCCCGTGCCCAGGATGTTCCTGCCGAGCCATCCGGCTGCGCGCGCCTCGGCGATGGCCCGCTCCAGGATGCGGCTCACGTAGAAGTACTCGCCGCGGATGTAGATGAAGGCGAGGTTGGCCCCGAGCGCGAAGCTCGAGGTGATCATGCCCTCGATGAGGAGGTGCGGGATCCGCTCCATGAGGTAGCGGTCCTTGAAGGTGCCAGGCTCGCTCTCGTCGGCGTTCACCACCAGGTAGCGGGGCACGCCGGGGGGCTTGGCCAGGAAGCTCCACTTCATGCCGGTGGGAAAGCCCGCACCACCGCGGCCGCGCAGGCCGCTCTTCTTCACCTCCTCCACCACGGCCTCGGGGCTCATGGTCCTCAAGGCCTTCTCCACACTGCGGTAGCCGCCCTTGGCGCGGTACACCTCCAGCCCTTGGATGCCCGGGACGTTCTCGTGTTCCAGCAGCAGCTTGCGGCCCATGGTCAACGGTCGGTATAGTTGCTGCGGACAGTGGTGGCGCGCAGCCGCTCGATCAGCGCGTCGAACGCCTCCGGGGTGAGGTCCTCATGATACGTGGCGCCGCACTGCAGCATGGGAGCCGTACCGCAGCTGCCCAGGCATTCCACGGCCTTCAGGGTGAAGAGCCCGTCCCGGGTGGTCTCCCCCACATGGATGCCGAGCTTCTTTTCCGCGTGGGCGATGAGCGCATCCCCGCCGCGCAGCATGCACGGGGTGGTGCGGCAGATCTCCAGCACGTGCCGGCCCACCGGGCGCAGGTTGAACATGCTGTAGAAGCTGGCCACCTCGTACACCTCGATGGGTTGTATGCCCAGCACGGCGGCCACGGCATCCATCGCCGGTACGCTCAACCAGCCGTCGTTGCCGGCCTGCGCGATGTGCAGGATGGGGATCAGCGCGCTCTTGGTGCGGCCCTCGGGATAGCGGGCCATGATGGCGTGGCACTCGGCCAGCGCGTGCTCGCTGAAGGCGAAGGGAGCGACCCCTTCGGTGGTGGTGACAGCTTTCAGAGTGGCTCCCATCACGCGTCCAATTCGCCCGCGATCACGTTCATGCTGCTCATGGTGAGGATCGCGTCGCTCAACATGATGCCCTTCACCATCTCGGGGAAGGCCTGGTAGTAGATGAAGCAGGGCCGGCGGAAGTGCAGGCGGAAGGGGGTGCGCCCGCCGTCGCTCACCAGGTAGAAGCCCAGCTCGCCGTTGCCGCCCTCCACGCAGTGGTACACCTCGCCCACCGGCACCGCGCTCTCGCCCATCACGATCTTGAAGTGATAGATGAGGGCCTCCATCTCGTTGTACACCTCCTCCTTGGGCGGCAGCACCCACTCGGGCACGTCCGCCTTGTAGGTGGTCTTGTCGGACATCCGGTCCAGCTTGTCCACGGCCTGGCGGATGATGGAGAGGCTCTCCCACATCTCGCGCTGGCGCACCATGAAGCGGTCGTAGGTGTCGCCGCCGGTGCCGATGGGGATGGTGAAGTCGAACTTCTCGTAGCTGCAGTACGGGTCCATCACCCGCACGTCGTGGTCCAGCCCGCAGGCCCGCAGGTTGGGCCCGGTGAAGCCGTAGGCCAGGGCGCGCTCCAGCGGGAAGGCGCCGCAGCCGATGGTGCGGTCCATGAAGATGCGGTTGCGCACCAGCAGGCTCTCGAACTCCTTGAGCTTCTTGGGAAAGTGATCCAGGAAGTGCCGGATCTTGCGCCAGGCGGCCTCGCTGAAGTCGCGCTCGAAACCGCCGATGCGGCCCATGTTGGTGGTGAGCCGAGCCCCGCAGATCTCCTCGTAGATGTCGTAGATGAGCTCGCGGTCCTGGAAGATGTACGTGAAGCCCGTCAGCGCCCCGGTGTCCACCCCGATCACCGCGTTGCAGATGATGTGGTCGGCGATCCGCGCCAGCTCCATGGCGATGATGCGCAGGTAGTCCACCCGTTCGGGCGTCTGGATCCCCAGCAGCTTCTCCACCGTCATGTGCCAGCCCATGTTGTTGATGGGCGAGCTGCAGTAGTTGAGCCGGTCGGTGATGGTGGGGATCTGGTAGAAGGGCCGGCGCTCGGCCAGCTTCTCGAAGGCGCGGTGGATGTAGCCGATGGTCTGTTCGGCGCTCTGGATGTACTCCCCGTCCATCGTCAGCACGTTCTGGAAGATGCCGTGCGTGGCGGGGTGGGTGGGGCCCAGGTTCAGCACGTTGAGCTCCTTGTGCTCGCCGCCCTTCACCAGGTCGTGCTGCCAGTGGTCGGGACGCATCGGGGTGCTCATCGGCCGAACATGGTGTTGTCCTTGTCCTCGCGCGTGGGGTCCTCCAGCGGGTAGTCCTTGCGCAGCGGGAAGGCCGGGAAGTCCTCCATGTTGAGGATCCGCTTCAGGTTGGGGTGGCCGGTGAAGTGGATGCCGAAGAAGTCCCAGGTCTCGCGCTCCATCCAGTTGGTGGTGGGCCACAGGTCGGTGAAGGTGGGGAACACGGGGTCCTTCATCGCCGTGTAGGCCTTCAGGCGGATGCGGTGCCGGGTGCGGAAGCTGTTGAGGTGCACCACCAGGCCCAGGCGCTCCTCGGTGCCATCGCCCCCCGGGTGGTGCATGCCGCACAGGGTGGTGAGGAAGTTGAAGTCCAGCTCGTCGCGCAGCAGCCGCAGGGCCGGATGCAGCACGTCCTTGTGCACGGTGATGCAGCGCATGTCGTGGAACTGCTCATCAGCCAGCACCCCGTCGGGGAAGGCGGCCCTGAGCCGGTCCACCACCAGCTGATCCCGTTCGGCCTGTATCGTGAAGGCGGGCACGTTCAATCGATCTTGTACTTCTTCAACAGCTCCTCGTACTCCTTGCTGTAGCGGCGGCGCATGCCTTCCTGGCCCACCAGCTCCTGGATCTTCAGGATGCCGTCGATGATCTGTTCGGGGCGCGGGGGGCAGCCGGGCACGTACACGTCCACCGGGATCACCCGGTCGATGCCCTGCAGCACGCTGTAGGTGTCGAAGATGCCGCCGCTGCTGGCGCAGGCGCCCACGCTCAGCACCCACTTGGGCTCGGCCATCTGCGTGTACACGTCGCGCAGGATCGGGGCCATCTTCTTGGCGATGGTGCCCATCACCATCAGCAGGTCGCTCTGCCGCGGGCTGAAGCTGAGCCGCTCCATGCCGAACCGTGCCAGGTCGTAGTTGGCGCCCATGGTGGCCATGAACTCGATGCCGCAGCAGCTGGTGGCGAAGGGCAGCGGCCAGATGCTGTTCTTGCGCGCCAGGCCCACGGCCTTCTCCAGGGAGACCGTCATGAACCCCGGACCCGAATGGCCTTCGGGGGAGGGCACGATGGTGGGCTTGCCGAGGGCGGGGCGGGGGGTGAGGGCGTCCTGCTTCATGGTTCCAGGTTCATCGGTCCCACTCCAGGGCTCCTTTGCGGATCACGTAGAACAGGCCGGCGACCACAAAGAAGATGAAGAGGACCATCTCCACGAAGCCAACGATCCCCAGGTCCTTGAAGTTCACCGCCCAAGGATAGAGGAAGATGATCTCCACATCGAAAAGCACGAAGAGGATGGCGATCAGGAAGTACTTCACCGAGAAGGGGCTGCGCGCGTTGCCGTACTGCTCGATGCCGCACTCGAAGTTCTCCTCCTTGTGCTTGCCGGCCCGCTTGGGGCCGATCTTGCCGGTGAGCAGCAGGGTGGTGACCACGAAGCCGACCGCGATGAGGGTCTGCAGCGCGATGGGCAGGTAATCCTGGGGGTTCGACATCCGTGGGGCGCCGGAGGGTTCCGTCGAGCGGGCGCTAATGTATGGAGCGGTGCACGCACCCACATCCCCGCGCATACCGATCGCCCACACCGTGCCGTTCATGATCCGGCCCGCGAACAGCCCTTCCGCTACCTTTGTTGTTTCCCCATCGCCCCCTCCGCGTGGAACAGCCCCCCGGCACCTATCCCCTGCTCGAGCGCATCGCCCTGCCCGCCGACCTCCGCACGCTCCCCGAGCCGCAGCTGGAGCAGGTGTGCGATGAGCTGCGCCGCTTCATCATCGACGTGGTGAGCGTCAAGGGCGGCCACTTCGGTGCCAGCCTGGGCGTGGTGGAGCTCACCGTGGCCCTGCACTACGTGTTCAACACGCCCTACGACCAGCTGGTATGGGATGTGGGGCACCAGGCCTACGGGCACAAGATCCTCACCGGCAGGCGCAAGGTGTTCCACACCAACCGCATCCACAAGGGCCTCAGCGGCTTCCCCAAGCGGAGCGAGAGCCCGTACGACACCTTCGGCGTGGGCCACAGCTCCACCAGCATCGGCGGCGCGCTGGGCATGGCCGTGGCCAGCAGGCTCAAGGGCGAGCAGGACCGCCAGGTGGTGGCCGTGATCGGCGACGGCGCCATGACCGCCGGCCAGGCCTTCGAGGCGCTGAACCATGCGGGCGGCGCGGGCACCGACATGCTCGTGGTGCTCAACGACAACTGCATGAGCATCGACCCCAACGTCGGTGCCCTCAAGGAGTACCTCACCGACATCGCCACCAGCCACACCTACAACAAGGTGAAGGATGAGGTGTGGAACCTGCTGGGCCGCATCAGCAAGTTCGGGCCCAACGCCCAAGCCATCGTGCAGAAGGTGGAGAACGCCGTGAAGAGCGCCCTGCTCAAGCAGAGCAACCTGTTCGAGAGCCTCAACTTCCGCTACTTCGGCCCGGTGGACGGCCACGATGTGGAGCGGCTGGTGAAGGTGATGCGGGACCTCAAGGACATCCCCGGCCCCAAGATCCTGCACACCATCACCGTGAAGGGCAAGGGCTACGCGCCCGCCGAGGCCGGCAACGCCACCGTGTGGCACGCGCCCGGGCTTTTCAACAAGGAGACCGGCGAGATCATCAAGGTGGTGCCCAAGAGCCCCCAGCCGCCCAAGTACCAGGATGTCTTCGGCCACACCATCGTGGAACTGGCCGAAAAGAACCCGAGGATCGTGGGTGTGACGCCCGCCATGCCCACGGGCTGCTCGCTCAACATCATGATGAAGGCCATGCCCGATCGCGCCTTCGACGTGGGCATCGCCGAGCAGCATGCGGTCACCTTCAGCGCCGGCATGGCCACGCAGGGGATGGTGCCCTTCTGCAACATCTACAGCTCCTTCATGCAGCGCGCCTACGACCAGGTGGTGCACGATGTGGCGCTGCAGAAGCTCAACGTGGTGTTCTGCCTGGACCGCGGCGGTCTGGCGGGTGCCGACGGCCCCACGCACCACGGCAACTTCGACCTGGCCTACTTCCGGTGCATCCCCAACATGGTGGTGAGCGCCCCGATGAACGAGGAGGAGCTGCGCGACCTGATGTACACGGCCCAGCTGCCGGACCAGGGCCCCTTCAGCATCCGCTACCCGCGCGGCGAGGGGGTGATGACCGAGTGGAAGACGCCCTTCAAGGCCATCAAGGTGGGCACCGGGCGGAAGCTGCGTTCCGGGACCGACATCGCCGTGCTCTCCATCGGCCACATCGGCAACATCGCCGCCAAGGGCATCGATGCGCTTGAAGCCGAAGGCTACAGCGTGGCCCACTACGACATGCGCTTCGTGAAGCCGCTGGACGAGCTGTTGCTGCACGAGGTCTTCGCCAAGTTCAAGCAGGTGGTCACCATCGAGGACCACGCCATCCAGGGCGGCATGGGCAGTGCCGTGCTGGAGTTCATGGCCGACCACGGCTACCACGCCCAGGTGAAGCGCCTCGGCATCCCCGACCGCTGGATCGAGCACGGCACGCAGCCCGAGCTTTACGCCGAGTGCGGCTTCGACGACAAGGCCCTCTTCGCGGCGGTGAAGGAGATGCTGGGGGAGCAGAAGGTTCTGAAAGATCGGAAAGCCAGCGCCTGAGCGGGGTTCGCGCGATCCGAGGGGCGGTTGGGTGACGCGCCCGACCGTCGTACTTTGGCTCCATGGAGGACGACCGGCTGGACCTGAGCGCGTTGGAGGCTTCCGTGGCGGCCTTGGGCAGGCTTCCTTTGGTCGGAGAGGTCGACGATGTTCACCGCGATGCGGCCATTCAGCGCTTCGAGTTCACCTACGAGGTCTGTTGGCGGATGATGCGACGCCACCTGCGCTGGGCCGGGGTGGTGGACACCGAACTGATGGGGCGTCGTGAGTTGTTCAGGGAGGCCGCACGGCACGGTCTGATCACCGATCCCCTCCGGTGGATCGAGCACCACGATGCCCGGAACGCGACCAGCCACAACTACAACGAGGCCAACGCCCAAGCGGTCTTCGTTCGCATTGCCGGGTTCCACGAGGATGCCCGGCACCTGCTGGCCGAATTGAAGCAGCGACATGCTTGATCTTGCACCGGAACATCTGCGATCGCTGCGCATCATCCTGAGCGCGCACGTGCCATACGCAAAGGCCTGGGCTTTCGGTTCGCGGGTCAAGGGCACCTCGCGGCCGTTCAGCGACCTCGACCTGGCCTTGGAAGGGGATTCCCCCATCGATCCGCGGACCCTCGCCTTGTTGCGCGACGACCTGGTGGAAAGCGATCTGCCGATGACGGTGGACGTCATCGACCTGAAGACCACCAACCCGGGCTTCAGGGCCTTGGTGGAGCAGCAGCGGGTGCTGATCCCCACCTGAGCCTGGCCCCGCCGGCCGAACCAGGCCACACCTCCGCCCGAGCTCCATGCCGGCTGCGGCTTCGACGACAATGCCCGCATCGCGGCGGTGAAGGAGATGGTGGGGGAGAAGGGCGTGCGGAAGGGGGTGCGGGTGAGCGCGTAACTTCGGGTCCATGGCCGTCCCCGGCAGACCCGAGATCCGCTTCGAGACCAAGGAGGAAAGCAACGCCCGGCGCGAACGGGAATTCATGGCCCTGACGCCGTGGGAGCGCTTGGTGCTCTTCCTGCGCGACATCGAGCGGAACCCGCCCGCTGAGCACGAGCGTGGAGAGGCCAAGGGGAACTTCATCATCCGGAAGCGCTCGCAGGCGGATCAAGGCTGAGGTGAACGCCGTCGAGGCCACTGGATACGGCCGGGTTGCCCTTGCTTTGGTGATGGTGATGCGGAGCCGGACCCGGCCAACAGCTAGCTTCGGCAGGTGCCTCGCACCGCCGCGTTCACCTTCCTGGCCGCCGTCCTCCTCAGCGCGCTGGTGCGCCTGCCGCAGCTGGACCGCCCGCTGAGCAAGAACCACGAGTTCTGCACCGCGCTCGTGCTCATCGTCCAGGAGGTGTGGCGGCAGGACGGGTTCCTGAAGCACCACGGCTGCCCCGCCGTCACCTGGCCGAACACGGGCGATCGAGGCGTCACCGGCCTGCACTATACCCTCACCGAGGCCGACGGCATCTACTACTACCTGTCGCACCTGCCCCTGGCCTACTGGGCTCCGGCGGCGGTGTTCGCGCTCACCGGCACCGCGCCGACCCCCCTGGCCCTGCAGGCCTTCAACCTCGCGCTGCACGCCCTCACCGCCTGGCTGCTCGCGGCCTTCCTGGCGCGCATGCGGGCCCCCGACCCGCGGCGCTGGGCGCTCGGCGTGGTGGCCGCCACCCTCTACCTGCTGATGCCGGCGCCCCTGTGGTACCACGGCAACGTGTACATGAGCGACATGGCCGCGCAGTTGCCCTGGACCTGGTGCCTTTATGCCTTCTCCGGGCTGTGGCGCGCCGACCGACCTTCCAGGCGGTGGACCCTGCCGCTGCTGGCCGCTGGCGCCACCCTGGCGGCCAGCGAATGGGTGGCGGCCTTCGTGGTGCCCGTGATGGCCGGCCTGCTGCTCGTGCGCTGGAGGAAGGAGGGCGAGGCCGCGTGGGGGCGCGCCGCGCTGGCCCTGGTGCTCGTCGCGGCCCTGGTCACCGGGCTCTGTCTGGGGCTGTACGCCTCCGTGGTGGGGGCGGAGGACCTGTGGGCCTACTACCTCCACCGCTACGCGGAGCGCGGAGTGATGCCCGGGGAGGCCTCGGCCACGGTGGGGCAGGGGCTGGAGCACATGGGCCGCAACGCGATCACCGCTTGGGGGCCGTTGCTGCTGCTCCTCGGTGGTGCGGTCTTCCTGACCCGTCCGCAGTGGCGGCCCCTGCGCACTGTGCTGCTGCTCACCGGGCTTCCGGGCCTGCTCTACCTGCTCGTGTTCACGCGCTACGCCATCCACGAATTCGCGCTGCTGAAGCTTGGCTTCGTGCTGTGCACGGCCGCGGCCTGGGGGTTGCTGGGCCTCGCCGAGCGGTACCGGATGCGGGCCATCTGGCCCATGGCCGCCATGGCGCTGTTGGGCATTCTCACCTACACCCGGCTCAACCGCCCCGGCGATGGCCGGGCCACCGGCGCCCCTTACGCGATGGCGATGGAGCAGGGCCGGGTGATCGCCCACCTCGCGCGGCCGGACGAGGTGGTGCTGGTGCAGGGGATCCCTTCCGAGCCCCAGCTGCAGTGGTACGCCCGGCGCAACACCCGGCCCGTCTCCGATGAGGCCGACGCCCTGCAGGTGCTCCGCGACCTGGGCGCTTCGCGGGCCCTGCTGATGACGGCCACGCCACTCGGGCTCACCGCCCGCCGCCTGTCCCTGCCCGCCTCACAGCCCGAAGTGGTAGCCCAGGGAGAAGGCGATCGGTAGGGGTTCGGTGCGTTGAACCAGCCGATCGGCCGGGCAACCCAGTTCGTCGAACGGTTCGCACAGCCTCACTCCACCTTCGCCACAGGCTACGGCGGAGACACCCCGCCTCCACCATCGGCTACGGCGCGGACACCACCACCCTTCCCCCCGCCAGCCAGCGCTTCTCATCCG
>CALMPI010000050.1 GCA_937872175.1 uncultured Flavobacteriales bacterium
AGCAGGGGCAGGGGCAGGAGCAGGGGCAGGGGCGGGGGCAGGGGCAGGAGCCGGGGCAGGAGCAAGGGCAGGAGCAGGGGCAGGGGCAAGGGCAGGAGCAGGAGCATGCAGGGGCGATGCGGCCGGAGGCCTGCGGCTGGTGGCTGGAGGCCTGTGTGGAAAGCTCCTGCTCAGTCCTCGGCGGCGCGGCCGAGACGGTCGTCCAGCACGGCGCGCAGGTCGTTCAGCAGGGCGGCCTTGTAGGGGTCGGCCTCGGTAGCGGAGGCGTTGCGCAGGCGCGTCACCGAGGTGCGGGCCGCCCGCTCGGGCCACAGCTCCTGGTTCTCCACCACGGTGAGGCACTCGAAGCACTCTTCCGACGTGCCGCTGATGGCCACGCCCACGAGCACCTCCAGGTGGTCGCGCACGTCGAGCCCGGCGTTCCACAGGGCCGACAGCACCGCCGGGCGCACGCCCGCCAGCGTGGGCTCGTCCAGCGCCGCAATGAGCTCCGCAGCCGCACCGGGAACCTTCACCTGGTTCAACAGGCTGGTGATGCGCTGGCGCACGCCCTGGTCCCGCGCGCCGGCAAGGGCATGCAGCAGAGGGCGGATGGCGCGCACATCGCCGCGGGACTCCACGGCCGCGAGGGCCCCGAGCACCTTCGCATCGTCGGCGCTCAGCAGCGCGGCGAACACCGCTTCCATCGCAGGCTTCGACATGGTGCTAGGCGGCCACCAGCTGGCTCGCGAAGGGGATGGGGCGTGTGCGGCCCCGCAGCATCTCGGCCACCTCGGCATCCGTGCGGTAGCGCCCGTGCAGGTCCACATAATGCTTCGCCAGCAGGTCGTAGCGCTTGGCCATCAGCCAGAAGAAGACGTGCAGGAAGTGGATGCCGTCGAACACGATCGCATCCCGCTCCGCATACTGCGCCAGCGTTTTCTGGAAGTACGTGGGATGCTCCGTCCAGTGCATGCTGGGCTTGATGTGGTGGCTGATGTGGTATCCATCGTTCCAGCACTTGTGGTTGTACTTCGTGTTGATGCAGGTGATGCTGTTCCAGTAGCTGTTGGCGGGGTCCTCGGCGCGCAGGAAGGCGTGCTGCGCCCAGTTGCCCATCATGGCCACCATGCGGAACAGCACGAAGGGGATGATGAAGACCACCACCGTGGCGGGCCAGTTCACGAAGCAGAGGGCCGTGCAGAAGGCGATGAAGAGCAGCTCGCCCCGCACCGCACGGTACAGCAGTCGCTTGCGCTTCTTCATGAAGAAGTAGGCCGCCAGGTGGTAGATGCCTGCGAAGAGGAAGCGGCCGAAGTAGTGGGAGAACCCGCGGACGGAGTCGCGGCGGTACGGCATGGTGGTGCTGTCGTCGTCCTCGAGGTTGTTCTCCGCATGGTGCATGCCCACGTGGTGCGCGAAGTAGGTCTCCGGCGAGTGACCGAAGAAGGGCGCCAGCACCCAGGGGATGTAGTGGTTGAGGAACTCGTATTCCTTCTTGAAGAGCGGCCGGTGGCTGGTGCAGTGCAGCATCAGGCCGAAGGGGCCCTTGAACGTGACGTTGTTGACGTACTGGTAGGCCACCGCCACCAGCACCCACCACCAACCCGTGACGAAGGGCAGGTACAGCAGCACGCCCAGGGGGATCAGCGAGAAGGTGATCTTCAGCGAGAGGTGGATGAAGGGGAGGTCCCGCTCATCGCGGATGTAGCGCAGGAAGAAGCGGTCCAGGGCGTTCCAGGACGCCGGTGCGGTGTACGTGGGGTCGGTGATCGGTCCAAGCTTGACCATCGGACCCGGCAGGCCGCTGGTGCGGTGCGCCGGAGCGTCGCGAAGGTCGGCATCGAAGGGCGTGCGCCCAAATGACAACGCGCAGGCGGGCCTTGGAATGGAAAAGCCCCCATCGTCTGGGGCCTTTCTTCACACGGTCGAGGGCGCGGTCACAGGCTGACGAAGCTGCGGCGGCCCGGCTTGCGCTTGAACTTGTAGCTCACTTCCACGCTGAAGTAGCTGATGCCGTCGGGCAGCTGCGGATTGCCACGCGGGCTGGTCTTCGGGTCGATGGTGCCGATCGTGCCCCAGCCCGTGGGGTCGCTGATGTAGCGCGCGAGCTCCTGCCTGGACGGGTCGCCGGGATAGGTCTGGTCGATCTCGTTCCACGTCGCATACCGGTCGCTCACGTCGTCCAGTTTGTCGGTGAAGAAGCTGATGTACGAGAACTCCAGGCCCAGGGAGATCTTGCGGGTGATCATGTAGCGCATGCCCATGCCCATGGGCACGCCGATGTGCCAGGGGCTCGTGCGCTCCAACGTGGTGCCTTCGCCGGCCGCGCTGTTGCCCTCGGTCACCCAGCTGTACAGGTCGGTCTCGTAAGTACCGTCCTGCTGGATGATCTGCGCCTGGTCCTCCGGGGTGTCGCGCGGCGCGTTGCGGATGGTGCCGTCCTCCCAATAGTGGTAGCGGTTGGCGATGTCCTGCGCCCCGTTGAACAGGTCGGCCTTCGGACGCCCGTAATACACGCCCACGCCGATGTAGAAGAAGGCGAAGAAGCGCTGCTTGAACAGGGGCTTGTACGGCTCGCGGTAGGCGTTCAGCACCAGGTGGGTGCTCAATCCGTACAGGTCCGTGCGGAAGTTGAGCCCGCGGCGGTAGTTGCGCAGGTCGATCCCGCTCATGCCGCCCACCGGATCGGCCTCGTTGTAGCCCACGCGGTTCCAGCTGAACCGCGCTTCCGTGGTGATGGCCCGGGTGACGTACCGCTTCTTGTTGTTGAGGAAATCGCGCACGGTGATGGCCATGCCCGGACGCGTGCTGCCCCATTGCACCGCGCCCTCCTCGTTGCCCAGGTCGCCGTAGTAGTTGGTGATGCCTTGGGACACGCCCACCTCCACGCTGCGCTGTGCGCTGATGGGGACGGACACGGCAAGGAGAAGACCGAGCAGGGTAGGGTTCCGTGTCATGCCGGACGGATAGGGTGCACCAAGTTACATGGATTAGACGGGATCCCCGGCCGGGGTTGCCTGCCTGTGAAGAACCTATCGCGGGCCGAAGAGGGCCGTGCCGATGCGCACCAGGGTGCTGCCCGCTGCCTGGGCCAGCTCGGCATCGCCGCTCATGCCCATGCTCAACGTGTCGAAAAGGCCTGGCGACCGGGCGTCGCCACCGGCCACCGCGTCGAACAGCCGTTTGAGGCCCTCGAACTCACCGCGCACCTGGTCGCGGTCGTCCGTGTTGCTGGCCATGCCCATCAGCCCGCGCACCCGCAGGTGCGGCCATGCGGACCACGGCCAGCTCCGTACCGCTTCGTGCAGTTCGTCCGGTGACAGCCCGTGCTTGGTCTCTTCCTGTGCGACGTGCACCTGCAGCAGGATGTCGATGGTGCGGCCCACGGCGGCCGCGCGCTTGTCGATCTCCTCCGCCAGCCGCGCACTGTCCACCCCGTGGATCAGGTGCACCACGGGCACCACGTGCTTCACGTTGCTCCGCTGCAGGTGGCCGATGAAGTGCCATCGGATGTCGCCCGGCAGCTGCGGGGCCTTCTCGCGCAGTTCCTGGGGGTAGTTCTCACCGAAGTCGCGCTGCCCCAGCTCATAGAGGGCCCGGATCTCGTCCACCGTGCGCGTCTTGCTCACGGCCACCAGCGTCACTCCGGGCCGCAGGCCGGCCTTCACGGCGTGGAAGCGTTCGGCAAGGGTGGGGGCCATGGACCGGGATCAGACGTCCTCCAGGGAGTACACGGTGAGGCCGCTGCGGAGCTTCGGCTCGATGTAGGTGCTCTTGGGCGGCATGGTGCCGCCGCTGTCGGCCACGGCCTTCAGTTCCTCGAAGCTCACCGGCTGCAGATGGAACGCGGCCTCCATGGTACCGCCGTCCACCAGCTGTTCGAGCTCGGCGGTGCCGTGCGTGCCCGGCACAAAGTGGATGTGCTGGTCGGTACGGAGGTCGTGGATGCCCAGGATGGGGCCGAGGACCAGCTCGCTCAGCCGCGCGGGGTCCAGGTGGTCGGCCGGTGCGGCCCCGGGGGGCGCGGGCGGCAGGTGCAGCGCATGCCAGCCGAGCTTGGTCCGCACGCAGACGATCCCGTGAGCGGTGCCGGGGCCGTCCACGCGTTCCACCCGACCCACCTGCTTCAGGGCCTGCAGGAAGGCTTCGGGGCTCAGGCCGTTCAAGGTGGTCACCGCCCGGTCGAAGTTGAAGAGGTGCAGGTGGGTGTGCGGCAGCACATAGGCCAGGCACCAGGCCTTGGGGTCCACGTCGGTGGCGCCGCTCTGCTCGGCCAGCCGCGCGCTGCTGGCCAGGCGATGGTGGCCATCGGCGATGTACAGGGCCGGCAGCGTGGCGAAGAGCTCCTGCACGGCGTGTCGCCAGGTGGGGTCGGCCACGGCCCACATGCGGTGACGTACGCCGTCGCCCGTCACAAAGTCGCTGTCCGGTGTTGTGCGCGTGATGGGCGACAGCAGGTACTCCAGCCCGCCATCGTCGGGAGCGGCCAGCAGCACGGGTTCGGCATTGATGCCGGTGGCGTCGAGGTAGTCGGTGAACAAGGCCTCGCGGGCGGTGAGGGTCTGCTCGTGCACCTTGATGAGGCCCTGCCGGTAGTCGGCCACGCTCACACCGGCGATGAGTCCCAGGGAGGCCACGCCCCGGTTGGTCTGCTCGTACACGTAGAGGCAGGGCTCGGCATCGCGGCGCAGGTAGCCCAGGTCGCAGAAGGCCTTGAACTTGAGCTGCACCCGGCGGTGGCGCTCGGCCCGGGGCAGGTGCGCGTCGCGGCCCTGATCGGGGTGGATGACGTGCAGGAAGGTGTAGGGGTTCCCGTCCAGCTTGGCCGCCAGCTGGTCGGGCGAGTAGGCCACATAGCTCCGGCTGCCCACGCGGTGCGCCTTCTCGGGGATGGGCCGCCAGGCCCGGAACGGACGCAGATGCAGCATGGCCTCAGGCGACCTGCACACTGTCCCGCCAATGCAGGATCAGCTCGGCCAGCTCGGCGCCCACGCGTCCCTGGGCCTCGGCGGTGGCGGCGCCGATGTGCGGGCTCAAGCTGAACCGGGGTTCGTGCAGCAGGTCCTCCCGCGGCTCGGGCTCGTTGGTGAACACGTCCAGCGCGGCGCCCCGCACACGGCCCTCCCTCACCGCCGCCAGCAGGGCATCCTCGTCCACGCTTCCGCCCCGGGCGGTGTTCACGATCACCACGCCGGGCTTCACCCGCGCCAGTTCCGTGGCGCCCAACACCGGCTGTCCGTCCTTCTGGGCCGGCACATGGAGGCTGATCGCATCGGACTGGGCCAGCAGCTCGTCCATCGTCACCATCTTCACCGGCACCCGCAGGGTCTGCCCACCGATCTCCATCTCGATGGCCTCCACCGTGGACCGATTGTCCACGTAGATCACCCGCATGCCGCAGCCCAGGGCGTAGCGGGCCGTCCACTGACCGATGCGGCCGAACCCGACGATGCCCAGCGTGCGGCCCCGCACTTCACCGCCCTTCTCACAGGCCTTCTTCAGCTCCTTGAACCGCTCGCGGCCCTCGGTCGGCATGCGCCGGTTGCCCTCGTGCAGGTTGCGCATCAATCCGAAGAGGTGCGCCATCACCAGCTCGGCCACAGAGATGGACGAGGATGCCGGCGTGTTGATCACCGGGATGCCCTTGGCCTTCGCGTGCGCCACGTCGATGTTGTCCAGTCCCACTCCGCCGCGTCCGATGAGCTTCAGCCCCGGACAGGCGTCGATGAGGTCCTGCCGCACCTTGGTGGCGCTGCGGACGAGCAGCACGTCCACCTTCTCCTCATTGAGGTAGGTGCGCAACCGGTCCTGGGGAACGTGGTCGGTGGTGACGGTGAAGCCTTCCTCCTGAAGGCGGCTCTTGGCGGCGGTGTCGATGCCGTCGTTGGCGTGGATGCGCATGTTCGTTATCCGTTCTTCTTCGCGAAATGGTCCATCACGTCCACCAGCACCTGCACGCTCTCGATCGGGAGCGCGTTGTACATGCTGGCGCGGTAGCCGCCCACGCTGCGATGCCCGCGCAGGCCGCTGATGCCCGCCTCCTTCCACAGCGCGTCGAACGCGGCCTCTTGCGACGGGTCGCCCAGCACGAACGTGGCGTTCATCATGCTGCGGTCCTCCACGGCCGTGGTGCCCTTGAACACCGGGGCCAGACGGTCGATGGCGCCGTACAGCAGGCCGGCCTTGGCGGCGTTGCGGCGCTCGATCCCGGCCACACCGCCCATCTTCTTCATCCACTCCAGGGTGAGCATGCTCACGTACACGGCGTACACCGGCGGGGTGTTGTACATGCTCTCCTTCGCCCCGTGGTTCTTCAGGTCGAGCATGGGGCTCAGCTTGCGGCCCGTGTGGCCGAGCTGTCCGGGGTCGAAGAGGTACACCGTGGCACCCGCCGGGCCCATGTTCTTCTGCGCACCGCCATAGATGAGGGCGAAGTCGGCCACGTTCACCGGCCGGCTGAAGATGTCGCTGCTCATGTCGCAGATCAACGGCACGGGGCTCTTCGGGAACTGCTTGAACTGCGTGCCGAAGATGGTGTTGTTGCTGGTGAAGTGGAGGTGGTCCACGTCAGCCGGAACCTCGAAGCCCTTGGGGATGTAGCTGAAGTTCTTGTCCTCGCTGCTGGCCACCACCACCGTGTCGCCCACCAGCTTGCTCTCCTTGATGGCGCGCGAAGCCCACTCGCCGGTGTTGATGTAGGCCGCCTTGCCGCCCACCTTCATGTAGTTGAGCGGCACCATGTGGAAGCCAAGGCTGGCACCCCCGCCCAGGAACACGACCTGATAGTGGTCGGGCGCGCCGAGCAACTCCTTCACCAGCGCCTGTGCCTTGGCCATCACGGCCTCGAAGGGCTTGCTGCGGTGGCTGATCTCCAGGATGCTGAGCCCGCTGCCCTCGAAGTCGAGCACGGCCTGGGCGGCCTGTTCGAAGACCTCCTGCGGTAGGATGCAGGGGCCTGCGCTGTAGTTGTGGACCTTGGGTGTCACAGTGGTCTTCATGCGGTTCGGGGTCGGCGCCGCGAAGCTAGGGCCGCGCGGAGGAAACGCGACGGTCGCGCACGATCCTCACCACCGGACCACGCGCTCCAGCCAGCGCTGCCGTTCCCTGCTCAGCTCCAGCACGTAGAGCCCCGGAGGCAGATCGCCCAGATCCACGCGCAGCACCAGCTCGCCAGAGCCCGTCCTCAGCGTGGTCGAGCGCACAAGGCGTCCGCAAGCGTCCATCACCCGGAGCCCGGTCGGGGCAGGGCTTCCCGTCGGGAAGGTGATGTGCACCATCCCCGAGGTGGGGTTGGGGAAGACCGTCGGACCTGATGGTGCGGCCATCCGATCCCCGGTGCCCACCAACAGCGTGCTGTCCATCAGGATGTGCTCATCCCCGGGCCGATGGTCCGCCCAGATGAAGTAGCAGAGGAACATCTCATCCTCCGTGGTGGGCCCCCGATACACGTTCTGCGGCGGGTTGTTCGGATTATCCGGATTGAAGATCGTGTTGTCGTACACACCCTCGCTCATCAGCACGGTGCCCGCTGGGAGCACCTGCACGTGCTGGAAGGTGTAGTACATCTGCCAGTGGAAGTTCCATTGGGGGATGTCGACCAGGGGGATCGTATCGCCACCAGGGATCACCGCCCACACCTTGTAGGATTTCCCCAAGCGGTGCATGTGGGGGCAGATCGAGAGGTACGACCGGTCGTTCGGCAGGGTCCTGACCTGGTGAAAGGTGCGGACGGTGTTCGCCGGGATCTCCAGCGGCCCATCGATCAGCACTGGTGGGGAATCGTTCAGGGTCCAGCCCACATGCACTGGCCGCACCGGTCCGGAACCTGTCGCGAAGCGCAGGTTCATCACCGTGCTGTCGGTGAGCCCGGCGCCGCCAGGTCCGTAATGGATCTCGATCACCAGGTCCGCTCCTGGCGGGATCGGGATGCCCCAATCGGGCGGGTACCGTAAGGGATTCCCGCCCGGCTGCCACGCGTTCATGTAGTAGCTGTACGTGGGCGATCCGGTGCTGGAGTTGAACCCCGGCAGGGGATCCTGGGCGTCCAGGGCCGCACTGGCACCGGTCGCGTCGTAGGAGATGTCCGCATGATGGACGATGGCATCGAGCCCGGGCATCACTTCGATCCCGTTCACGTACACCGTGTCGGGAAAGTTGGTCGGTATGGCGAACCAGCGGTATTCGTCGCTGCTGTACTGCAGCGTATAGGGCTCGATCGCGACCACGTGGTGGATGGTGTCAAGGAGGGAACCACCGGGGGCGAAGACAGGAGGGTCGGGTTCAAGCAGGGGGTCACCGAAGGGGGCCCCGAACGCGACCCAGTCCACGACGGCATCGATCTCCGCCTGCGTCAGCACGTTCTCGCCGGCGAAGTGCCGATACGCCGGATCGGCCGGCCAGGGCGGCATGTGCCGCGAGGTGACCGCCTGGGCGACCACGTTCCCGTTGTCGACCACGTCGCTGTAGCTCATGAGCGGGAACGGCCCGATCCCGCCGTCGTGATGGCAGGAGGTGCAGCGGGTGTAGATGATATTCGCGACATCCGGGCTCCACACGGGGTCCTGCGCATTGCCGATCACGCCGGCGAAGAGCAGGGGGGGGAGGGCTCCAGTGCGCCACTGCATGCACCCGAAGGTAACGGCGCGCGTCAGAACTTCGAGCGCCCTTCCTTCGGCGGGGCGTTCCAAGGCCGCGCCATGTCCAGGTCGCGCGCGTCCACGTCGCGCTGGAACCGCCAGAGCCCCTTCTCCCACAGGTAGGCGTCGTAGCTCAGGTCCGGACCGCGGAAGGCGGCGTCATTCCCCAGGTCGGGCCGCGTGGGGCTCAGGTGGTCGAACACGATGCGCTCGGCGCGTGGATCGCGCTTCAGGCTCATGGTGGCCTGGGCCGCATAGGCGAACACGCGCCGCTGCGGCTTGATCCGCCGACCACCGCCCGCCGCAGGTTCCTCAGCGGTGAACAGCGGGGCCCCGAAGCGGGGCTTGCCTCCGCGGAAGGTGAGCACCTCGATCACCTTGCGGGTCTCCACCCGGCTGTGGCCTTTCCATCCCAACAGGGTGTACCAGGTGCGGCCGCCCTGCTTCACCGGCACCACCTCGTAGTACAGCGCCCCGTACCAGTTCTCCGGCCCCAGCTCGGTGGACTCCGGGGCGGCGATCCGCTCGGTCATGTCGCGCAGTTCGTACACGGCCCGGCGACGGCCGTCGCTCACCAGCAGGAGCCCCTCGTACCGATGGGTGCCGTCCGGACGGGCCAGGTTCCAGGTGAAGAGCCTGAACCGCCCATCCGCCGCGTCCACCGCGGTGATGGGGATGCCGGCGAAGGTGCGGTCGAAGGCGTCCGGGGCCTCCAGCACCGGCCGCAGCACCGCCTTCACCCGGGCGCTGATGCTGTCCTGTGCGGCCTCCGTGCGGGCATCACCCAGCGCCTTGATCTCGGCGGTGAGCGCTCCGGGCCAGCCGTCATGGCCCAAGCCGTCCTGCCCCTGTCCGACAAGGGACCACAGGCCCAGGATCACGGGCAGCAGGGCGCGGAGGGAACGGGACATCGTGCGCAGAACGGCCGTCATGCGCAGCAAAGTACGCGGCTCAAAGGTGCAGGAAGGCCTTCTTGGCCAGCAGCTGCTCGGCGCTCTCCCGGTGGTCGGGGTCGTCCACGCAGCAGTCCACCGGGCACACGGCGGCGCATTGCGGCTCATCGTGGAAGCCCTGGCACTCCGTGCACTTGTCCGTGACGATGTAGTACACGTCCATGGCCTTGGGCGTGTTGGCCGCATCCGCATCGTAGCTGTTGCCCATGGGGGTGGTCTGCGCACCATGCAGGCTGGTGCCGTCGCTGAGCCGCCACTCCGCCCCGCCTTCGTAGATGGCGTTGTTGGGGCACTCCGGTTCGCATGCACCGCAGTTGATGCATTCGTCGGTGATCATGATGGCCATGGCGGTGGGCTACTTTTGGGCGCGCAAATATAGCCGGTGCACAAGGCAGCAGGGGATGAACAGCGGGGCGGCAGGGAGGCCCTGGACCGGGTGGTGGCCGCGTGGGCCCAGTTGGGCCGGGTGTTCGCCCTTCTGGCGGAGGATGCCCCCTGGCCCGGACACGCGTGCGGTCTCAACACCGCCGAGTACGATGCGCTGCGGTCCGCGTTCGCACGGGCCCATCAGCAGAACGGCTGGTTCACCCCGGAGGAAGTGCGCCATGCGGCCGGCGGCATCGCCCATCTGCTCGAACGGACCGCGCTGGACCGCTGGCTGGCCGGCTATCCAGCGCTGCTGCAACCTCGCTCCCCACGCACCGTGGGGCTGATCCTGGCCGGCAATGTGCCCTTCGTCGGCCTGCACGACCTGCTCTGCGTCACGCTCGCCGGGCACCGGGCCCGGGTGAAGGTGAGCGGCCAGGACGCGGGCCTCACGCGGGCCACCAGCGACGCGCTGATCACCCTGTGCCCCGAGCTCGCCGCGGCCGTGGCCTTCTCCGAGGAACGCCTGGGACCCGTGGATGCGGTGATCGCCACGGGGAGCACCAACACGGCGCGCTACTTCGACCATTACTTCGGCCATCTGCCGCGCATCGTGCGCAAGGGCCGCGTAAGCGTCGCGGTGCTCGACGGCAGCGAAACCGAGGCGGAGCTCGACGCGCTGGGCGAGGATGTCTTCCGCTACTTCGGCCTGGGCTGCCGCAACGTCAGCAAGGTCTTCGCGCCGGCGGACTTTGACACGGACCGCCTGTTCAAGGCCTTCTACCGCTGGCGCGACATCGCCCACCACGCCAAGTACGCCAACAACCTCGACTACCACCGGGCCCTGTGGTTGCTGGACCGGGAGCCCTTCCTGGAGAACGGCTTCCTGTTGCTGCGCGAGACCGCTGCGCTGGCCAGCCCGGTGGCGGTGCTGCACCTGGAGCGGTACGTGGACCGCAGCGCGCTGGATGGACGGCTGCGCGACCTGGCCGATCAGGTGCAGTGCGTCGTGGGCCATGGCGCGGTGCCCTTCGGCCAGGCACAGCGGCCCGGCCCGGCGGACCATGCCGATGGCGTGGACACCATGGCCTTCCTGCTGGCGCTGTGAGCGCAAATGGAACAGGCCCGCGCGGAGGCGGACCTGTTCACCGGTGGAGCTGAAGGGAGTCGAACCCTCGACCTCGTCATTGCGAACGACGCGCTCTGGCCAGCTGAGCTACAGCCCCGGGGGGCTGCGAATTTCGCAGATCTTTCGTTCCCCGCACCGGTACCTTTGCGCCATGCGTCGTGCCGCCGCCCTCCTCGCCCTCATCGGCCCGTGGGCCGTCGCCATCGCCCAACCGCCTCCGGGCTATTACGACCCGGCTCAAGGCCTTTCCGGGCCCGCGCTCCGCACGGCCCTGGCCGGCATCATCGACGGACATACGGTGCTCTCCAACGCCGACCTGTGGAACGCCTTTGAGACCACGGACGACCGGCCTGACGGGTTCGTGTGGGACATCTACAGCGACGTGCCGGGCGGCACCCCACCCTACCTGTACACCTTCGGCAGCGACCAGTGCGGCACCTACAACAGCGAGGGCGATTGCTACAACCGGGAGCACACCATGCCGCAGAGCTGGTTCGGGAGCGGAGCGCCCATGGACACCGATCTGCACCACATCATGCCCACGGACGGCTGGGTGAACCAGCAGCGCGGCAATCTGCCGTACGGGGAGGTGGGCGCCACCGACTGGACCGGTCAGAACGGTACCCGGGTCGGGGAGAGCAGCTGGCCGGGCTACACCGGAACGGTCTGCGAACCCATCGACGCCTACAAGGGGGATGTGGCCCGCATGTACTTCTACATGATGACCCGGTATGCGTCCCAGGTGGGCGGATGGAGCTCCCCCATGCTCCAGGGCGGCGACCTCAGCCCCTGGGCCGAGAGCCTCCTGCTGGCCTGGCACGCCGCCGACCCGGTGAGCGCGAAGGAGGTGGACCGGAACAACGCGATCTACGCCCTGCAGGGGAACCGCAACCCCTTCATCGACAACCCGGTCTGGGTATCGAGCCTGTGGGGGCCTATGGCCTCGCTCACAGCATCCGACCCTGAGCTTGATCTCTCTGTGGTTCAGTCGATCGGGTGGCTTCAGTTGAAGCGAAGATCCATGGAGGTTTGGCAGGTCCGGTTGTTGGATCCGGCGGGTCGCACCCTGGTCGAACGGTCGTGGTCCACCACCGAACTGGATCTGGCGCTGCCGCCGACCGGTCCGCTGATCCTGGAGGTGCGTTCGCCGCGTGGCCGCCAGGTGCGGCGCCTGATGCCCTAGGCCGCGATCAGGCCTTCCGTGTACGACGAGGGCGCGGTGCGTCGGATGGCCGGGCCTTGCGCGGTGCCGGTCCGCCGGGCCGCGGCTTCACCGTAGCGTGCTGCCGGGCCAGGAGCGTGACCTCCTTCTCGGAGAGGTGGCGCCAATGCCCACGGGGCAGCTCCTTCTTGGTGAGGCCGGCGAACATCACGCGGTCCAGCTTCACCACCTCATAGCCGAGCGCCTCGAACATGCGGCGGACCACGCGATTGCGGCCCATGTGCAGCTTGAGGCCCACTTCCCGTTTGCCGCTGTCCTCCACGAAGCTGGCCTCCACGGCATGGGCCGGTCCATCGTCCAGGTGCACCCCGGACACCAGCTGTTCCAGATCGGCCTTCGTCATCGCCTTGTCCAAGGTGGCGTGGTAGATCTTCTCCGCGCCGTGGCTCGGATGCGTCAGCCGCTTGGCCAGGTCGCCGTCGTTCGTGAGCAAAAGCACCCCGGTGGTGTTGCGGTCCAGCCGCCCCACGGGGTACAGGCGCTCGGGGCATGCCGCCGCCACCAGGTTCATCACGGTGCGCCGCTCCTGCGGGTCGTCCGTGGTGGTGATGAAGTCCTTCGGCTTGTTCAGCAGCACATACCGCTTCTGCTCCATGCTGAGCCGCTGCCCACCGAAGTGCACCTTGTCCTCCGGCCTCACCTTGGTGCCCAGTTCGGTCACCACCTTCCCGTTCACCGTCACGGCGCCGGAGGTGATGAGCTCATCGGCCTCCCGGCGGCTGCCCACTCCGGCCTGGGCCAGATAGCGGTTCAACCGGACCAGGCCCTCATTGGCGGGGTTGGGCAGGGCGAAGCGGTTGCTGCGCTCGCCCTTGCGGAACGGCTTGCGGGCCTCCGGATCCTTGGCCGACACGCGGCTCACCGGCGGGCGGCGGTCGTCACCGTCCCGCTCGTTCCATCCCCGGCCGCGACCGCCGTCCCGGGATGGTCTTCCGCTGCGGGGCGCTGACCGGCGGTCGTCGCGATCGCGCTCAGGGCGCGGCGCTGCACCGCGCGAGGGGCGTGATGGGCGATCCTCCCGGTCGAAGCGGGATGAGCGTTCGCCGCGGCCTGCGCCACCCCGGTGGCTGCGGCCTTCGCCCGTGGGGCCTTCCGTCCGTGGCCCGCTGGACCGCGTGGATCGGCGATCGGGCCGGTCGTTCTGCGGGCGTTCGCCGCTGCCACCGCGCCGTGGTCCGCGCTCGTCGTCACGCCAGGCCGGTCGCCCTGCTGCGGGCCGCGGTCGGGATGCGCCCCGCGAGGGACCATCGCTCCGTTGGTCGCGGCCCCCCCGGTCGGATGCTGGGCCCCGCCGGGTGCCGGCGGAGCGTTCGTCCCCACGCCACGGGCGCTGGCCCCGCTCCTCCCGGTCACCCCGGGGTCGGTCACCACCTCCGCGGCGCTCCGTGGAGCTGCCGCGTCCAGTACCGCGCGGGGGGCGGTCGTCGGAGCGCGTGCTCCGGCGTGGTCCCGGATCCTTGTCGCTGCGGTCGTCGCGGCGCCCAGGGCGCGCGTCATCGGGCCGGCCACGGCGCGGGCCCTTCGTCGGTCTCTTCATCGGGGGTGGGGTAGAAGGCGTCCTCCAGGTGTTCGATGCGGGGGGCGGCGCCGTCCATCCACACCGTGATGATGTCGAAGCGCACCGCGATGTCCTCGCCGAGGGCGTCAAGATAGGCTTCCGCCGCGCGGTACAGCCTGCGCTGCTTCGCCGGTCCCACCGCATCCGCCGGTCCATCGTACCGGTCGCTGCGGCGGGTCTTCACCTCCACGATCACCAGCGTGGCACCGGTGCGGGCCACGATATCGACCTCCAGCCGGCCATGCCGCCAGTTGCGGGCCTCGATGCGGTAGCCGCGCTCCTGCAGCCACTGGCACGCGGCTTGCTCGCCCTCGGCCCCTGTGCGCAGGTGTGTCGCCATCAGTAACCGCTCGTTGTGCGTAACCTACCCCGGGGGCCCTCGTTGAAGGGGTTGAAATTCGGAGATCTTCGCTCCTCCGGGAGCCTCACTTGGACAACCGATCGCCATGAAAACCTACGTACGTCCCCTTGCCCTGCTGGCCCTGGCCGCCGCTCCGCTCTTCGCTGCGGCCCAAGCCTTTGAAGGGGTGGTGGAGTTCACCAAGACCACCGGACCCGTGGTCACCTCCTACAAGTATTTCGTCAAGGGCGATCATGTCCGCATCGAGGAGATCAACGCCCGCGGCGAGGTGCAGGGCATCATGCTGGTGGACAACCGCGACAAGACCGTGGTGGCCCTCAGCCTGGACCGCAAGCTGTACATGGACGTGCCCAACATGCGGCTGCCCAAGGATGTGGAGACCAGCGTGGAGAAGTCCGGCGAAATGAAGGACCTGGCCGGCTACAAGTGTGAGAAGTGGGTGGTGAAGGGCCCCAAGGAGGACCGCGTCATCACCTACTGGGTGGCCGCCGACGAGTTCAACTTCTTCGTGCCGATGCTGGAGACCCTCAACCGCAAGGAGGAATCCGCCCTCTTCTTCCTGGACGTTCCGGGCAACAAAGGCCTCTTCCCCATGCTGGCCGTGGAGAACAAGATGGATGGTGCCGAGGTGAGCCGCCTGGAGGTGACCAAGGTGACCAAGGGCGCGCAGAAGCCCGGCCTGTTCGAGATCCCGCCCGGGTTCAACAAGTTCGAGCGGAATTAGTCGGCAACGCGCCAACATCGTGGACCCGCACAGGTAGCGTCGACCCACCCGGTCGACCTACTCGTTTTTGTGCCCTGGGAGAATCGACCAGGGTCCGGCGGCGACGAAGCGATCAGACCCTGGTCGGAACGTCGTAGGTAAGCGTTGCCGCATCTTCGGTCACAGTGAGCCGTGCGGGCAGGCCGAAGATCAAGGCCCGGTTGTCGTCGATGTGGCCGGCGGGGAAGCCGAAGCACACGGGGTAGCGGGTGTGGCCCAAGGCATCGACGATGATCCGTTCCGCGGCCTTGCCGAAGGGGTCGTCCGGGTTCTTGTCATGCATGTCGCTCATGCCCCCCACGATCAGCCCGATCAGGTCCTTGAACCAGCCCGCCAGCCGCAGGTTCTGCACCATGCGGTCCATGTGGTACAGCAGCTCGTCGAGGTCCTCGATGAACAGGATCTTGCCGCGCGGGTCGATGTCGTACGGCGTGCCGCGCAGGGCGTAGAGCAGGGAGAGGTTGCCGCCGACCAACACGCCTTCGCACTGGCCGACGCGCGGAGTGGCGAGTATCGAGTGTCGAGTGGCGAGTGGGGGTCCGTCAGGACCCGTCACTCGCCACTCGCCACTCGCCACTCCGTACATCTCCCCGAAGAGCGCGGCCCGTAGCGTCTCTCTGCATTCCTCCGTCTTCCCCCCGATGTGGAACGGCATCTGCGCGTGCAGGCTGGCGATGCCGATGTTGTGCAGCGCGTTGTGCAGCACCGTGATGTCGCTGAAGCCCACGATCCACTTGGGATCACGGCGCATGGCGCTCAGGTCGAGGTGGTCGAGCAGGTGCACGGTTCCGTAGCCGCCGCGGGCGCACCAGATGGCGCGGACGGCGTGGTCATCGAGCGCGGCCTGCAGGTCGGCGGCGCGTTCCTCGGCGGTGCCGGCCTGCTGGAAGTGCTTCCGGCCGATGCCCGCGCCCAGCTTCACCCTCAGGCCCCAACTCTCGGCCAGCGCGATGCCGTCGCGCAACTCCTCCACGGTGATGGCACGGGCCGTGGGGATGATGGCGATGGTGTCGCCGGGGCGGAGGGCGGGCGGAACGATCATCCAGCCTTGAGCTGCTGCTCGATCGACCCCAGATAGAGCGTATCGGGGCACAGGTCTGCGCCGTTGGCCCAGGTGACGGTGCCCAAGGAAGCGACGGCCGTGTTGAAAATGGCGGGATCCTGCAGCTCAGCGAAGATACCGGTGCCGAGGTAGGGCGTCATGTCGAACAACCGCACCTGCCCGTCGGTGAAATGCAGTTCCAGCCGATGCTTGGCGAGGGGTTTCACCTTGTCCACACGCGGGTTCATGGAGTTCACTTCAAGGGTTCGATCGGGAATACGCGCTGGCCGGTCACGGCAAGCTGCCAGTTGGCCATCAACTCGTCCTGATGCAGTTCGACCCAGGCCTCGACGAGCTTGATCTTGCCTTTCGGCAGCTCTCCACCGATCAACAGCCCGTCCGGCAGACGGAAAACGGCCTCAGCTTCCCCATACCTCACATAGATGTGTGGGAAGTGGTGCTGCTTCGTATCCAGGTAATACATGGCCACGATGAGGCCATAGAACATGGAGATGACCGGCATCCCCACAAAGATAACCCCTGGCCCACGCTGGTGATCCAGCCCCGGACAGCGGACCGCAGTTCCTCCACGGTGATGGCGCGCGCGGTGGGGATGATGGCGATGGTGTCGCCGGACTTCAGCGGAGCGGGAACGAGAAAGGACATGGGGCGAAGGTCAGCAGTAGCGGGCACACCCGGTGTTAAGGGCCTGCATATCAGTCAAGACCGCCAATAACGGGCCTGCGTTTGCCGCAGGCCGCCTGCCGTGATCTTGTTCCTGGACGAAGTATTCAACCCTTCAACGGGAGTTGGCAACGGGACGAGGGCAGTTTGCGGCAAGAGCATGTTAGAGGCGCAACAGGCATCTTATCGGGCAAATACTAATGAAAGCAAGTCGGAAAGGAATGAAGCTGCCTTCAAACCATCCGGACGATATTTACTTGGGTGTCCACATGAATTCCTGAGGTCAAGATGATTGGTTAGTATGTCCTTCTCTGATTTGTCATATATATCAAGATCTTTGGCTATTAAGAGAGTGGTTCTGTCCTTTATATAACTGAAGTCTTCTTCACTGTTTATTTGTCTTGAATTGGGTTCATGCTTAATCCTTGCATTATTTGTTGCAGATTTTCCTCGTGCTAGACATTTCCGCCGAATATTTAGTATGGCTGCTGTCCACGCAAATATTATACCTGCTCGAACAGCTCTATTCTCAATGCATCGTAACGCTTCAATGAGGTAATCTCTCTCATCTTTGTTCTTAATCTTTTCAATAGCTTTAATTAAATGTTTTGCGTCTGTGGTCTGGTGTGAATTTTCAAAGGCTGAAAGTTGGTCCAGGGGGCTGTGCTCGACTGATTTCTTTCCAATGGCATCAAGCTTTGAATAGATGACCAACGTTGTACCGTGGTCAATGCCTAAATGTTCAAGGATGCGTATGAGCGGCACACCTTGTGCATGCAAGTGCATCGCATATGAGTATTTCAATGACCTGAATGTTAACTTTCTATGAATGCCGGCTTTGGATAGTTTGTCCACAAGAATCTTGTTTAACGTAGTCTCTCTATAAGGCTTATTGGGCTGGGATCCCTCGAAAACAAACTTAATTGGTTTATACTTCTTTAGGTATTCCTTGAGAAGTGGCTTTGCGCCCTTCGCAAGAGGTGCATTTCGTTTTAGTTTCCCTTTTGCGTCTCGAACTTTGATTTGGGACCTTTCAAAGTCCAGGTCAGATATTTTCAAGTTCTTCAACTGGCTGACCTCTAATCCTGCCGAGTAGGCCACAGTCAACATGGCCCTGTGCTTGATATTCTTAGTTGCATCCAGAAGGGCTAAAACTTCTTCCTCCTTTAAGAAATCTCGCTCAACGTTTTGTACTTTGGGCCTGACAACAGTGTCAAATGGATAGTTTCTTTTCCAAATACGATTGTATAGAAGAACAAGAGAGTTTAATGCTATGTTGATTGAAGATGGAGAGAACTTGTTCGCCCTAATGTGATGGGTTACGAATTCATGAATCTCGTCGAATGTCAGTTTTTTAATATCCTTACCAGGATAGTAGTCCATGAGTTTCATTACCCATGAGGTATACAAGGGAATCGTTCTGCCGGATAGATCGAAACGATTCATCTCGACTGCTAGAAACTTGCGTGCCGATTCTTTGTCAGTCATGATAATTCATTATTCGCCTCTAACGGTGCGCCTAAAAGTATTGCGTTTTGAAACTACTGAGTTTTCGAGATACGGTAACACAGCAGAACGAAACTTAGACTGACTGACGTACCGTCCCACGCAATAGTTTTAGGCAGTGTTGGCAAACGTGGTTTCTTTCTTTTTACCAGTCGCTGTTGTCTTTTTCAAGTCCACCATTGGCTACAGCAGCTTCAATGTCGACAAGCATTTGGGTCAGTTTCTCATTTGCGTCTTCATACATGGCTTGAGTTTGCTTGTCAGCTTTGGCCAGTCCTTCTTTTTTAAACCCTTCTTCTAATGTGGAAGTTCTTGGGAACTGTCCTTGAGTGTTAACCACATTGTAGCTCAACATGAAATTGTCAATTACAACTTTAAAGCGGCCTTCTTTGACAAACACATTGAATTTGAAGTTCAGGAATACGTTAGTGTAGCCCAACCAACCCACTTGGTCATTCAAAACTATGTTTCCCGTAGCATTCAAAGCTTCTTTGTTCTCATCATCCAGATTAACGGCATTGTCGCCAGACTTGAGGGTACGAACTACCCAAGATTTGGCTCTGTCATATATGTCAGCCTGTGACAGCCCTTCGGCCTGTATAACCTTCTCGTATTTAAATTTTCCAGTTTCCTCGTCTTTGGGTATGGTTTGTCCAAAAGCTGTTACGGACACGAATAGGGCCAAACTGATTAGTAATTGTTTCATCGTTTCAGGTTTATTGTGTGGTTAATTGATTACGGTTCCATGTTTGCCAACTGTGGAAATGCGAACCTGTTTCGCATATCACCCCCCAAATGGGTGGATATACGCAACTGCTCCGCTGGCTTGGTCCGTTCGTCCCCGATGCGGTCATCCCTGCCAAGGTAAGGGTGCTGTTCGGCCTCCGCCAAGCCCGCCGCCTATGCCACCCGGGGCGCTTCGGTACTTTCGCGGTCCGAAGCGCAAGACCCCGTGAAGGAACCCGCCCGCCACACCATCACCGCCGCCCTGCCCTACGCCAACGGGCCGCTCCACATCGGCCACATCGCCGGGGCCTACCTCCCCGCCGACATCCACGTGCGCAACCTGCGGCAGCGCGGCAAGGAGGTGCTCTTCATCTGCGGCAGCGACGAGCACGGCGCCGCCATCACCATCCGCGCCATGAAGGAGGGCACCACGCCCCGCGCCATCGTGGATACCTACCACGCGCTGATGGGCCGGGCCTTCCAGGACTTCGGCATCCACTTCGACATCTACGACCGCACCAGCAGCGACCTGCACCGCGAGACATCCCAGGGCTTCTTCCTGAAGCTGCTGGAGAACGGCGCCTTCACGGTGCAGGAGGAGCAGCAGTACTACGACGAGGAGGCGAAGCAGTTCCTGGCCGACCGGTACATCATGGGCACCTGCCCCAGCTGCGGCAACCCTGATGCCTACGGCGACCAGTGCGAGAAGTGCGGCAGCGCCCTCAGCCCCAAGGACCTGATCGACCCGCGCAGCACCCTCAGCGGCGCCAAGCCCGTGCTGAAGCCCACGCAGCACTGGTACCTGAAGATGGACGAGGCCCAGCAGTGGGTGGACACCTGGATCAACACGGGCGTGCTCGACGGCGCGCCCCACCACGACCCCAGGGAGTGGAAGGCGAGCGTGCTGGGCCAGTGCAACAGCTGGCTGAAGGACGGCCTGCGCCCCCGCGCCATGACGCGCGACCTCGACTGGGGTGTCCCGGTGCCGCTGCCCGACGCAGAAGGCAAGGTGCTCTACGTGTGGCTCGATGCGCCCATCGGCTACATCAGCGCCACCAAGCGCTGGGCCTTGGAACACGGCCAGGACTGGGAGCAATGGTGGAAGGCGGATGACACGCGTCTGATCCACTTCATCGGCAAGGACAACATCGTCTTCCACGCCATCATCTTCCCCATCCTGCTGAAGCTGCACGGGGGCTACGTGCTGCCGCAGAACGTGCCGGCCAACGAGTTCCTCAACCTCGAAGGAAGGAAGATCAGCACCAGCCGCAACTGGGCCGTGTGGCTGCACGAATACCTGGAGCGCTGGCCGGGGCGACAGGACGAGCTGCGCTACTGCCTGGCCACCATCATCCCCGAGCAGAAGGACAGCGAGTTCACCTGGAAGGACTTCCAGGACAAGAACAACAACGAGCTCGTGGCCATCATCGGCAACTTCGTACAGCGCGTGTTCGTGCTCTGCCACAAGTACTACGACGGCAAGGCGCCCGCGGCCGGGGAGAAGCTCGACCAGGATGTGGCCTTGTGGAGCGCGGTGCACGGCAGCGTGGAAGAGGTCGCCCGCCACATCGACGGTTTCCGGTTGCGCGATGCGCTGAGCAGTGCCATGAACGTGGCCCGCGCCGGCAACAAGTACCTCAGCGACAGCGAGCCCTGGAAGCTGGAGAAGACCGATCCGGAGCGCACGCGCAGCATCCTGTCGAACAGCCTCAACGTGGCAGCGGTGCTCAGCATCGTGCTGGAGCCTTTCCTGCCGCACACCACCGCCAGGCTGCGCCGCATGCTGGGCATCGGTGCGCTGCCGTGGAGCGAGGCCTTCCGCAGCGACCTCATCGGCGCGGGGCAGGAGCTGGGCAAGCCGGAGCACCTCTTCAAGCCCATCACCGATGCGGAGATCCAGCCGGAGATCGAGCGCCTGCATGCGACCGAGGGTGCAACAGGCGTCCCGCCTGTTGTGCCAGCACCGTCAACAGGCGGGACGCCTGGTGCACCTTCAAAGCCGAACATCAACTTCGACGACTTCGCCAAGCTCGACCTGCGGGTGGGCACCATCGTGGCGGCCGAGCGCGTGCCCAAAGCCGACAAGCTGTTGAAGCTGGCCATCGACATCGGTGAGGCGCAACCGCGCACCGTGGTCAGCGGCATCGCCATGCACTACGCACCGGAGCAGCTACCGGGCCAGCAGGTGGTGCTGGTGGCCAATCTGGAGCCGCGAAAGATGCGCGGCGTGGAAAGCCAGGGCATGGTGCTGATGGCCGAGGATGCCGACGGCAAGCTGGTGTTCGTGCAGCCGAAGGAGGTGATGGGGGCGGGGGCGGAGGTGCGGTGACCAGTGAGCCCTAACTTTCACTCATGGCGACAGAAAAGATCAAGCTGGATATCGTGAAGCGAGTGCTCGCTTTGAAGGACGAGACGGCTTTGGTGAACCTGCACGATTACCTGGCTGCAGAGCCAGCGGCCCCTTGGGGCGATCTTCCGAAGGAGGTTCGTGCTTCGTTGGAGCGGAGCCTTGAGCAACTGGATCGAGGAGAGGGCCGGTCGCACGAGGACGTCATGGCAAACGCAAGGTCATGGTCACAAGCGTCCGGTGGTCGCCGGAAGCCGAGGCGCGTTCCCTCCAAGTGATCGCCTATCTCCGATCGGAATGGTCCGATCGGGAGGCTGAGCGGTTCATTCAGAGGGCCGATGCCACGGTGCGTATGCTGATGCGATTCCCCGGCTTGTCGCGCTAGGGCCGCAAAGGCACCCGGGAGATCTTGATCACCAGGCACAATATCCTATGCTTCCGTGTGAAGGGGTCGGAACTGCAGGTCGTGGGGTTCTGGGACACCCGTCAGCATCCAGGACGGCGTTCCATCGGTCGGGTCTGACCCGTTCCGCGCTACAGCGCCGCGATGATCAGCAGTTCCTTGCCGTCCTCCCGTGCGCCCACCCGCTGCGAGCGCTGGTCCCAGGCGGCCAGCTCCTCGGTGCTGTAGGTCCAGTCGCCGGTGAGGATCAGGTGGGGCACGTCGCGGAAGAGGTGGCGCGCGAACGGGATGTCCAGGTAGTTGGGGTGCAACGAGCCCCAGTTCACGTGGAAGAGGCCCGGTTCCCGCCGCCGGTAGGCGTCGCTTCCGTTGGGGCAGAACGCCATGAACAGCCCCCCGGGCACCAGGTGGTCCCTGCTGAACGCGACCAGATCGGGGATGGAGGCCAGGTGTTCGATGACGTGCGAACTGCTGATGACGTCGTAGCGACCGTTCACAGCGGCAGGGTCGCTGTGGATGGTGACGCCGAGGGTGCGCTGGCCGAAGGCGGCGCGGGGGCGGCTCAGTTCAAAGCCCTCGGCATCGAGCCCGGCACGGCGCATCTTGAACACGTGATAGCCCCAGCTGCAGCCGTAATCCAGCACGCGCCCACCGGCCGGCCGGAGCGCCTTGATGTAGGGGGAGATGTCGCGCAGGTCGGGGAAGCCTTCGGCCTTGAGCCTCTCCATGGCCGCCGCATCGGGCAGCTTGGTGATCATGTGGGTGTCCACCGTGTACTCCTTCTGGTAGAAGCGCTCCAACCAGGCCGGATCATCCTTGGGATGACGGTGTCGCAGGTGGCACTGCCGGCATTCCAGCAGCCAGGTGACGATGTACTTGTGGTCCACCACCTGCAGGTCCGTACCGCCGCAACAGGGGCAGCGCCGCGGCTGGCCCACGTTCAGCGCCGATCGGAGCCAGTAGGCGGCCTTCAGCTTCAGGCTCATGGGTGCGAAGGCGATGGTGCCGGAGGAGGTCCGAACGCCCTCACTGCTTGTTGATGCGTTCCAGGAAGGCCTTGACCCCGCTGCTGAAGCGCTTCACCTGCCCGCCCACGCCTTCGGTGTTCACGTACACCGTGTTGTGCTCGGCGGCGACCTCCCCCTCGGGCCGTGTGGCCGTGTAGTAGTAGGTGGCGAGGCTCTTGCGGTTCACGCCGGGCGGCGTCCGCAGCGGCTTGGGATGGCCGTGGAAGCTGATCTCGTTGGTCTCGAACATGGCGCAGCGGTTGAACAGCGGCGCCACCTTGCCGAGCAACCGCTTCTCACTGCCGGTGAGGTCCCAGAGCTCGAGGTGGCCTTCGTACTCGTCCTTCCAGTCCTTGTTCATGTACACCAGCACGTTCAGCCGGCGGTGGTGCTTGGTGTCGGGGTGGAAGTTGTAGTCCACGTGCACGTTGAGGAAGGCCCCGGTGATGCTCTGGTGCAGGCCGCCCCCGAAGAGCTTGGGGTCGCCCTCCAGCCCCTCGATGCCGCTGATCTCCTCCAGCCAGCCCAGCAGCTCCGGGCTGTTGAGCTCCTGAAAGGCCCGGTCCATCACGCTGCCCGGTTCGAAGACGGTCTTGCTGAACTTGTTCTTCTGGTCGATGTAAGTGGTGCCATCCCAGGTGCCCTCGCCGATCGCGGGGTAGCTGTTGTACACCTCCTCGGCCTTGTCGGGCTTGAAGAAGCCCTCGAACATGGTCCAGTGGAAGGGGCGTTGGGAGCGGAACGCGGTGCGGATCTCGTCGGTGCGGGCCCGCAGGCGCTCCATGTCGATGAATTCCATGGTGGTCGCTGGTCGGTCGAAGGTAACGGTGCGCGCTCACACCACGAGCAGGGCCACCTGGTAGTAGTTGTTCACGGCTCCGAGCAGTTCGGTGCGCACGTACCACGAGGCCTGAAAGGCCTGAAGGGCCGCGAACTCGTGGTTCGGCACATTGAACTCGTCGAAGAGCAGGACATCGCCCGCGCGCAGATGCGGCCCCAGGGCGGTAAGTACGAAGAGGGTGGAGGAGTAGAGGTCGGCGTCCAGATGGATCACCTTGCGGCGGCCGTCCGCGAAGGGGGCCGAGCGCAGGAAGGGGAGCAGCGTGTCCTGAAAGAGGCCCTTGTGGAACCTCCCGCGCGGGTCCTCCAGCACGGGCACGGTGGCGGCCATGTCGCCCTTGGCGAACGCGCCCCACTGCTCGGGCAGGCCCTCGAAGGTGTCGAAACCGTGGAAGCGGCTGTCGGCATGCGTTGCGTGAGCGAGCCACCAGCGGAACGAGCGCCCGTCGAAGACCCCGAACTCCAGATAGTCGATGGGAGCTTCATGCAGGCCCGACCGCCGGATGACATGGGCATGAAGCTGCTCGCGTTTGGCATGCACGCGGCTGAAGGTGTGGAAGTCGTTCATCACCTCCGGGCCCTTGCGCTGGCGCGCGATCCATGCGGAGAGCGCCAGGGTGTTGGCCGCGAAGCGGAAGGGATGCACCGACCAGCCCAGCCAGGCATGCGGCCGCAGGAGCAGCAGGAGGCCCTTGGCGTGGATGTGGAGCCGGATGAGGGCGTTGCGCATGGAGCGTGGGCCGGCAAGGATACGCAACGGCCCCGCCTCCCGGACGGGAAGCGGGGCCGCGGGAGGGGGGCAGGGATCAGAGCGCCAGTGCGCAGTTCACCGCGGCGGCCGCGTTGATGTTGCCGTAGCCCTTGCTGCCGCTGGGGCTGTTGGCGAACTGGGCCGTGGCCTTCAGGCAGGCGAGCACCTGGTCGCGCGAGGCGGTGGGCCGGGCGCTCCACACCAGGGCGGCGATGCCCGCGGCCGTGGCCGTGGCACTGCTGCTGCCACCGATGTAGGTGGGCGTGCCGCCCGTGGGCGGCAGGGAGAGCGAGTTGCGGCTGCTGCTGCTGTTCCGCTCCATGCAAATGGTGAGGTCGATCTGCGAGCCGTCGTGGCAGCTGGCGCACTTGCTGCCGTTCTCCTTCACCCCGGTCACCGCCACGCAATTGCTGTAGGCCGCCGGGTAGATCACGCCCCACCAGCTGGTCCAGCTGAAGCTGGTGCCGCCTGCGGCGAAGACCAGCTTGCCCTGGCCGTGGGCGTAGTTGACGCCATCCCGAAGGACGCTGTAGCTGAACGGTGTGCCGATGCTCATGCTGATCACCCGCACGGCCGCATCGCCGCCCAGGGCCACCAGCGCGTTCTTCACGGCGGTGCGTTCGCTGCTCTTGTCCAGCACGACGTCCTCGCTCGCGCGCACGAAGCGCAGGTTGCTCTTGTAGGCCACGCCCGTGGTGGCGCCACCGGCGTTGCGCGGCCCCACGGCCTGCCCGGCCATGCTGGTGCCGTGCGAGCAGCTCGTATAGGCCGAGCTGCCCAGCGTGGCGGAAGCGGTGAAGGTGCGGCCCACGTTGCTCTCACCGTCGTTGAACGCGCCGCCCACGTAGCTCTGCGCCGAACTGAGGCCCGCATCGATCACGCCCACGGTGATGCCCAGGCCCTGCGCCGTGTTCCAGGCCGCGGGGATGGTGTGGTTGTTGAAGTTCCAGGGCAACCGCGCGTTGGGCGTGATGGTGGTGACGTCGGCGGCGTTGAGCGCGGTGGTGCTGGGGCTGCATCCGCTGGTGCTGCGGTCGGCCACCGCCGGCCAGTAGTCCAACGGCTCCACATAGCGCACGTTGCGCAGGTTGGCCAGCATGGTCAGCACCCGGGCATCGGTGATGCGCAGGGTGAGGATGGGCAGCACCGGGTCGTCCTCCACCAGGATGTCGCGCAGGTCGAGCGGATCGCGGCGGCCTTCGTTGAGCATGCCCAGGACGCGCTCCAGCAGGGCGTCATGCACCGCGCGCCATTCGGCCGAGCGGATGTCGATGCGATGGAGCTGCTCCTCCACGCCCGTGGCGTTGGCGGGCTGGTACCCGATGCTCACGCTATGGTCGTTGTACTGGGTGGCGCTCCACAAGGTGCGCAGGTCCACCATGTCCCAGCGGAAGTCGTTGCGGGACTCCAGGATGCCGATGATGGTGCGGTCCAGGGCCTCCTGGTCGAGCGGGGGGCCTTGCGGTGGGGTGTGCGGTTGCGCGCGTTCAACGAGCACGGGGCCCTGTTGCAGGTCCTGGGGGCCGGCGGCGGGTTCGCGTTGGCAGGCGGCCAGCAGCAGCGCGCCGGCGAGGATCGGAAGGGGGGATGGGATGCGCATGGTGGGGTCTTGCTGGCGAAAAGCTACACGGCTTTTTCATACCACCGGGCTATCCAACAACGACAAGGGGGACACACGGTCCCCCTTGCGAACGGCGCCCGGAACGGGCGGGCCGTCGGTTCACTTCACCTTCTGCACGATGGCCTTGAAGGCGTCAGCATCGCTGAACGCGATCTCGGCCAGGGCCTTGCGGTCCAGGTCGATGCTGGCCTTCTTCAGGCCCGCCATGAAGACGCTGTAGCTGGTGCCATGGAGGCGGCACGCGGCATTGATGCGCTGGATCCAGAGGGCACGGAAATCACGCTTCTTGATGCGTCGACCGGAGTAGGCGTGGGTGAGGCCCTTCTCCACGCTGTTCTTGGCGACGGTGTAGACGTTCTTGCGGCGGCCGAAGCTGCCTTTGGCCAGCTTGAGGACCTTCTTGCGCTTGGTGCGGCTGGCGACCTTGTTCTTACTGCGGGGCATGTTGCCTTGGGTTTTCGGGCGTGGGCGGAACGCGCTGTCGGCGCTCGCTTGCGGGCTCCACGTCCTGGTTAACGCTACCTGTTCGACCCGGTGCGGGAGGGTCCCTTACTTGAGCAGTTCGAGGATGTTCTTCTCGTCACGCTTGTGCACCACGGCCATCTTGGCGAGGTTGCGCTTGCGCTTCTTGTGCTTCTTGGTAAGGATGTGGTTGTGGAACGCGTGCTTGCGTTTCACCTTGCCGGTGCCGGTGAGCTTGAACCGCTTCTTGGCGCCGGACTTGGTCTTCATCTTGGGCATGGCCTCTCTGCGTTGATGATCGACGGTCGGGTGATCGGGGTTGATGAGTGGAAAAGCATGGCGATGTCGACCTCGCCTTATTTCTTCTTCTTGGGAATGAGGAACATGATCATGCGCTTGCCCTCCAGCTTGGGCATGCTCTCCACCAGGCCCACGTCCTCCAGTTCCTGAGCGAACTTGAGCAGCAGGATCTCGCCGCGCTCCTTGAACACGATGGTGCGGCCGCGGAAGAACACGAAGGCCTTCACCTTGTGGCCTTCCTGCAGGAACTTCCGGGCGTGGTTGGTCTTGAAGTTCAGGTCATGGTCGTCGGTGTTGGGTCCGAACCGGATCTCCTTCATCTCGACGGTGGCCTGCTTGGCCTTGATCTCCTTCTGCTTCTTCTTGAGGTCGTACAGGAACTTCTTGTAGTCCGTGATGCGGCACACCGGAGGCACGGCCGTGGGGCTGATCTCCACCAGGTCCAGGCCCAGGTCCTCGGCCATGCGCAGCGCCACGTTGAACGGATACACCCCCTGCTCGATGTTCTCGCCCACCACACGCACTTCGCTCACCCCGTAGATGCGCGAGTTGATGCGATGGGGATCCTCCTTGACCACACGGCCACGGAAGGGACGACGCGACCCGCCTCCGGGGCGCGGTCCGCTGGGACGATTGAAGGGTGGTCCTGCCACGAAGGGGATGTTGGTTCCTGTTGCGTTCACAAGCCGCCAAGCTGCTCCCGCACCCGTTCGTTCACCAGGTCGGCGAAGGACCCGGCGCTCATGGCGCCCAGGTCGCCCCGGCCTTGTTCCCTTACGGACACGGTGCCTTCGGCGGCTTCCTTTTCACCGAGGATGAGCATGAACGGGAATTTGGCCAGCTCCGCATCGCGGATCTTGCGACCGATCTTCTCGCTGCGCTCGTCAACGGCGGCGCGAATATCGGAATCTTTCAGATCCCCAGCGACTTGCCGCGCCAGGTCGAGGTACTTGTCGCTGATGGGCAGCACGATGGCCTGTTCGGGGGTGAGCCAGAGCGGGAAGCGGCCGGCGGTGTGCTCGATCACCACGGCCACAAAGCGCTCCAGGCTGCCGAAGGGCGCCCGGTGGATCATCACCGGCCGGTGGCGCTGGTTGTCGGCCCCCACGTATTCCAGCTCGAAGCGCTCCGGCAGGTTGTAGTCCACCTGGATGGTGCCCAGCTGCCATTTGCGGCCCAGGGCGTCCTTCACCATGAAGTCCAGCTTGGGGCCGTAGAAGGCCGCCTCGCCGTACTCCACCACCGTCCTCAGCCCCCGCTCGGCGGCCGCATCGATGATGGCCTGCTCGGCCTTGGTCCAGTTCTCGTCCGAACCGATGTACTTGCTGCGGTCCTCCTTGTCGCGCAGACTGACCTGTGCCTCGTAGTCCGTCAGATCCAAGGCCTTGAACACCTTCAGCACCAGGTCGATCACCTTCATGAACTCCTCCTTCACCTGGTCCGGCCGACAGAAGAGGTGGGCGTCGTCCTGTGTGAAGCCGCGCACGCGCGTGAGGCCGTGCAGTTCGCCGCTCTGCTCGTAGCGGTACACCGTGCCGAACTCGGCGTAGCGGATCGGCAGGTCCTTGTAGCTGCGTGGGCGGCTCTTGTAGATCTCGCAGTGGTGCGGGCAGTTCATCGGCTTCAGGAAGAACTCCTCGCCCTCGTGCGGGGTCTGGATCGGCTTGAAGCTGTCCTTGCCGTACTTCTCGTAGTGGCCGCTGGTGACGTAGAGGTCCTTGTGCGCGATGTGCGGGGTGGCCACCTGCTCGTAACCGCTCTTCTCCTGGGCCGCCTTCATGAAGTTGACCAGCCGCTCGCGCAGGGCGGCGCCCTTGGGCAGCCACAGGGGCAGGCCGGGCCCCACCTTCTCGCTGAAGGTGAAGAGGTCCAGCTCCTTGCCCAGCTTGCGGTGGTCGCGCTTCTTCGCCTCCTCCAGCAGCGCCAGGTGCTCGTCGAGCTCCTTCTGCTTGGGGAAGGTGATGGCGTATACGCGGGTGAGCTGCTTGCGCTTCTCGTCGCCGCGCCAGTAGGCGCCCGCCACGCTCATCACCTTGGCCGCCTTGATGAACGAGGTGTCCGGGATGTGCGGCCCGCGGCACAGGTCGGTGAAGCCGCCCTGTGTGTAGAAGGTGATCTCGCCATCATTGAGGCCCTCGAGCAGCTCCAGCTTGTATTCGTCGTCCTTCTCCTTGAAGTAGGCGATGGCGTCGGCCTTGCCCACTTCCTTGCGTTGGTACACGCTCTTCTTCGCGGCGAGCTCCTTCATTCTGGCCTCGATGGCCGCGAAGTCGCCCTCGCCGATGACGCGCTCGCCCAGGTCGATGTCGTAGTAGAAGCCCTGCTCGATGGGCGGGCCGATGCCGAACTTGGTGCCGGGGTACAACGCCTCGATGGCTTCGGCCATCAGGTGGGCGCTGCTGTGCCACATCGTGGCCTTGCCCTCGGGGTCGTTCCAGGTGAGCAGCTGCAGGGTGCAGTCTCCCGGCAGCGGCCGGTTCGCGTCGCGCACCTCGCCGTTCACTTTCGCGGCCAGCACATTGCGCGCGAGGCCTTCACTGATGCTCTTGGCCACGTCCATGGCGCTGACGCCGTGGTCATAGCTCCGGACCGAGCCGTCCGGAAGGGTGACGTTGATGCTCATGGCGTCGTTCCGGCCACCCTACGAGCGGTGGTCGCGAAAGGGCCGCGAAGATAACGGACACGCACGCGCCGCCGACGCGCTCAAAGGCAATGGATGATCAGCAGCTCGTCCAGCGAGGCGTCGCCCAGTTCGCGGGCCTTGACGATGTCCACGCAGGCCTCCTCGGCGCGCCCCAAGGCGATCAGCGCATGGGCCCTGCCACCATAAGCCTTCACGAGCGTGGGGTCGAGCGACAGGGCGTGGGCCAGATCGGCCACGGCCGCCTCGTGCTCGCCCAAGCTGCTGCGCACCAGCCCGCGATTGCACCAGGCCTTGGCGTCGGTCGGGGCCAGGCGGACCAGTTCGTCATAGTGGATCAGGGCCGCCTCGCGCTCGCCCTGGGCCACCAGCACCTGCCCCCACGTGTAGCGCGCGTGCAGGCCGATGGCATGGTCCGGAGCGGCCTCGAGAATGGCGCGCAGGTCGGCTTCGGCCTGCTCGAAGCGTTCGGCCTGCACATAGGCCTCGGCGCGTCGCAAGCGGATGTTCAGGTCGTTCGGTTCCAACAGCAGCGCCCGGTCCAGGTCGTGCAGGGCGCCCGTCCGGTCGCCCAGGGCCTCGCGGCTCAGTCCGCGGTAGTACCACGCGCGGGCATGCTCCGGACGCTGGGCGATCACCCCGGTGAAGATGTCCACGGCGGCCCGGTGCTCCTGGTGCCGCACCGCGGCGAGCCCGTCCATGAACGGGTCCGCGGCGTCCTGGCCGGTGATGGTCGTGGAGACCGCGACGGCGATGGCGAACAGGGTGGTGCGCATGGCCCCCTTGAACGGGATCCGCAGGGCCGGGGTTCAGGCCGTTCACGCCGGGCCGTGGATAGATCGGCTCCAGGGCCGGCCCGCGCCGCTGATGGCGCCGGTAAGTTCGCCCCCACATTCACCTCCATGCTGCTCAACAGTGAACCCCTGGGAGAGGACTTCGGCGTGCTTCTGTTGCGCGTCACCGCTGGCGGCGGCATGTTCTGGTTGCACGGCTGGCCGAAGCTGATGCACTTCAGCGAGCGCATGGACAGCTTCGCCGACCCCTTCGGGATCGGGTCGGCCGCTTCCCTGGTGCTCATCGTGTTCGCCGAGGTGCTGTGCTCGGCCCTTGTGGTGGTGGGCCTTTGGACCCGAGCCGCGCTGATCCCCCTGCTGATCGCCATGGGGGTGGTGGTGTTCATGATCGATGCGGGCGAGCCACTGAAGGAGCGCGAACTGGCGCTCTTCTACCTGTTGTCCTTCGCCACCCTTCTGTTCACCGGCAGCGGGCGGTTCAGCATCGACCGCATCAAGTTCCAGTAGCGCGGTCGCCGGCCGGGGCACGTCCGTTCGGCACGCCCCCGAACCACCGGCGCACGGGGAGCAGGGCGGGCACATCCTCGGCCACGAGGACACCCAGCGACACCAGGGGCAGCAGCAGGATCATGCCGGCCACGCCCCAGAGCGCCCCACCGGCGAAGATCACCACCAGGCTCGCCAGTGTGCTGAGGCCAAGACGTTCGCCCACGACCTTGGGGAAGATGAGGTTGGCCTCCAGGTATTGCACCACACCCAGCACGGTGATCACCCCGATGGGCATCCACAGCGATCCAGTGGTGGTGTACGCCAGCGCGATGGGCAGCAACGAACTGAACAGGATGCCCACGTAGGGGATCATGGTCATGATGGCGGTGAGCAGCCCGAAGAGAACGGCGTAAGGCACGCCGAGCGCCAGGAAGCCGACGCTGTTGAGCACCCCCACGATGAGGTAGACCCGCACCATGCCGCTGATGAAACGGGCATAGGTGGTGACCGCCTTGGCCAGGATGTCCGGCACGCGGGGCGCCAGGTCAGCAGGTACGGAGGCGGCCAGTGCCGCGACGAAATGACGTCGGTTGTAGAGCAGCAGGGCGGTGTACACCGGGATGATGAACGCGTTGAAGGCCATGCCGAACAGGCCGTTGAGGAGGCTTCCGAGGACGGCCGGGATGCGGCCCGGCAGGGCGGTGGTGAACGAATACCACCAGGCTTCGTGGTGGCGCTCCATCAGCGCATGCACCCATCGGTCGAGCCGCTCCCACACAGAGCCATCCGCCGCCGGAAGCCGGTCCATGAACAGGCTCACCTGCCAGGCGAGCAGACCGAGCAAGGCGCCCACAAGGATCAGGATGAGCAGCAGCGCCGTGCCGATGGCGAGGCTCCGGGGCCACCCGCGGCGTTCCAGCCCGGCCACCATGGGGTGCAGTACCAGGGCCAGCAGCAGGGCGTAGAGGAGGGGGATGAGCACCGGTGCGCCCCACACCAGCAGGAGCAACAGCGCCACGGCCTGAACGGGCCAGGTCCTCAAGCCACCGCCGGTCCGTTCCATGTGTCCAAGGTAACCCGCTCAAGGCATGCCGCCACTGGCGCGGGTCACCCACAGGATGGCGATGGCCATGCCGACGATCACCACCAGCATGTACCCGGTGCCGGCCGCCATCACCGCCCGCAGGAAGATGAACCGGCCCGCCTTTCCCTGGAACAGCTGCATGAAGCCCCACGTGTAGAGCCCGGCATAGCTCAGCATCAGGAACGGGGCGGCCAGCAGGGCGCCCTTGATCCCGAAGAGGGCGAGCAACGGGAACTGCAGCACGCTCACCACGTACCGCTGCCCGGCCAGGAAACTGTTGGCCACCAGGTGCTCGGCATACGTGCGCCCCGCCTTGCGGAAATAGACCCAGGAGGCGCCCGAGATCAGCGGCAGGCTGGCGAGTTCCAGCAGGGCGTAGTGCTTGTTGAAGAAGTCGAGCATCGCCAGGGCCTGGGGCGGTATGCGACCGCCCCCCGGCAGACCGGCCAGCATGCTGGGGGTGAACCAGGTGGAGAGGAAACTGTACACGCCGGCGGTGATCACCACGAAGGCCAGCGGCTTGAAGTGGCGCACCCGTTTCCCATCCAGGAACTCACGGATGCTGTGCCCCGGCCGGGTGAACAGCTCCCGCAGCGTGAACAGGATGCCCCGGTCCACATGGAACAGGCCATGTTGCAGTTCATGCCACAGGTAGTGCCCATCGATCCGCTGCGTGTCGGTGCGCTGGCCGCAGGAAGGGCAGAACGCCTGCGCGACGGGGTGGCCGCAGTTGGCGCAGGTGCCGCGCCGTGCCGTGGAGCGCGCGGCCATGTGCTCAGGCCTTCATGTCGGCCACCTTCTCGCCGCGGTACGCGCCCACTTCCAGCTTCTTCTTCACCTCGCGGAAGCTGGTGATGGTGCGCTCCACATCCTCCATGCTGTGCACGGCGGTGGGGATCAGGCGCAGGAGGATCACGTCCTTCGGCACCACGGGGTACACCACGATGCTGCAGAAGATGCCGTGGTTCTCGCGCAGGTCGAGCACCACGTTGGTGGCCTCGGGGATGCTGCCCTTCATCATCACGGGGGTCACGCAGCTGTTGGTGACGCCGATGTCCAGGCCGGCCTCCTTCAGGCCGCTCTGCAGGGCACGGGTGATGGTCCAGAGCTTCTCGGCGAGCTCGGGCCGCGTGCGGATCATCTCCAGCCGCTTCAGCGCCCCGATGACGATGGGCATGGGCAGGCTCTTGGCGAAGGTCTGGCTGCGCATGTTGTAGCGCAGGTACATGATCACGTCCTCGGGCCCGCTCACGAAGGCGCCGATGGTGGCCATGGCCTTGGCGAAGGTGCCGAAGTACACGTCCACGCCGTCCTGCACCCCCTGGGCATCGGCCGTGCCGCGCCCGTCGCGGCCCATCATGCCGAAGCCGTGCGCGTCGTCCACGAAGAGGCGGAAGTTGTACTTCGCCTTGCGCGCCACGATCTCCTTCAGCTTGCCCTGGTCGCCCGCCATGCCGAACACGCCCTCGGTCATCACCATGATCCCGCCGCCGGTCTCCTTGGTCACCTTGGCGGCCTTCTCCAGCATGTTGTCCAGGCTGGCCATGTCGTTGTGCTGGAACACGAAGCGCTTGCCCATGTGCAGGCGGGCGCCATCGATCATGCAGGCGTGGCACTCGCTGTCGTACACCAGCACATCATGGCGGGAGAGGAGGGCCTCGATGGCGCTCATGCAACCCTGGTAGCCGTAGTTGAGCAGGAAGGTGTCCTCCTTGTCCATGAAGGCGCTCAGCTCATCCTCCAGTTGTTCATGGTACCTGGTCTGCCCGCTCATCATGCGGGCGCCCATCGGGTAGGCCATGCCCCATTGCGCGGCCGCCTCCGCGTCCACCTTGCGCACTTCCGGGTGGTTGGCCAGGCCCAGGTAGTTGTTCAGGCTCCACACGAGCACCGGCTTGCCCCGGAAGGTCATGTGCGCACCCAGCTCGCCCTCGAGCTTGGGGAAACTGAAGTAGCCGTGGCTGTCCTTGGCGTGGCGGCCGATGGGGCCGAGGTCCTTGCGGATCTTGTCGAAGATGTCGTTCATGGGTGGGCGGATGTTCGCCGGGCCAAAAGTATCAATGCCCCCTGCATGCCTGGGGATGCCCCGCCGGGCGCGGGCGGAACGTGTTCCGGCCAGGCCGGTGCGCGGCCGACTATCTTTGCCGCCTTTTCCGCACGAATTGTCCAGCTCACGGTCCTTTCTCACCCCCCTGTGCGCCGCCGTGATGGTGGTGGCCGTGCTGGCGGGCTGTGGCAAGTTCAACAAGGCCCTCAAGAGCACCGACCTTGACCTGAAGCTGCGCACCGCGCAGGAGTTCCACGACAAGGGACAGTTCGAGAAGGCGCTCCCGCTGCTGGAGGAACTGGTGTCGCTCACGCGCGGATCGTCCATGAGCGAGCGGGTGAACTACCTGCACGCCAAGAGCTATTTCGGGCTGAAGGACTACACCATGTCCGGTTATTACCTGAACAACTTCACCCGCACGTTCCCCACCAGCCAGTACGCGGAGGAGTGCGCCTTCCTGACGGCCTACTGCTACTACAAGAACTCGCCCAGCTACGAGCTGGATCAGACCGATACCCGTTCGGCGATCGATGCGCTGCAGCTGTTCCTGATCCGCTACCCCGCATCGGGCTTGAAGGACAGTTGCAACACGCTGATCGATGTGTTGAGGAACAAGCTGGAGGTGAAGGACTTCGAGGGCCTGAAGCAGTACCACAAGCTGCGCAACTACCAGGCCGCCGGGGTGGCCGCCGAGCAATTCCTGCGCACCTGGCCCAACAGCCGCTTCCGCGAGGACGCCCTGTACCTGGCCGCCGAGAGCGCCGTGCTCCTGGCCGAGAACAGCATCGAGAGCAAGCGGGAGGAGCGGTTGCGCGTGGCGATCAAGACTTGTGATACCTTCGCGGACGCTTTTCCCGAGGCCAGCCGCACCGCTGCGGTGAAACGGATGGCCGATACCTGCCGATCGAAGCTGAACGTTCCTCCGCAATCCGCACCGACCCCATGACCCCCAAGCACCAGAACGCCGCCAAGACCACCGTGACCCGAGACATGGACCAGCTCGACAAGGAGATCGGCAACGTCTACCAGACGGTGGTGATCCTCGGCAAGCGGGCGAACCAGGTGGCCGTGGGCATCAAGGAGGAGCTCGGCGCCAAGCTGGAGGAGTTCGCCAGCAATGGCGAGAACCTCGAGGAGGTGTACGAGAACCGCGAGCAGATCGAGGTGAGCAAGCACTACGAGAAGATGCCGAAGCCTTCGGCCATCGCCGTGCAGGAACTGGTCGAAGGCCGCCTTCACATCCGCCGCCCCGAGGATGGCGATGAGGCGCCGGCACCCGCCAACGCCTAAGCCGCCCGGCCCCGCCGGCACCCCATGTCCGCCGCGCTGCCTCGCCGCATTCTGCTGGGCGTCACCGGTGGCATCGCCGCCTACAAATCCGCCCTGCTCGTCCGCGCCCTGGTGAAGGCCGGCGCCGAGGTGCAGGTGGTGATGACGCCTGCGGCGCACGACTTCGTGACCCCGCTCACGCTCAGCACCCTCAGCGGCCGGCCGGTGCTCACCGACCTGTTCGTGCGCGATGGCAGCGGCCGCTGGAACGACCATGTGCACCTGGCCCGCTGGGCCGACGCCCTGCTGGTGGCCCCCGCCAGCGCCAACACCCTGGCCAAAATGGCCCACGGGCAGTGTGACAACCTGCTGCTGGCCTGCTTCCTCAGCGCCACCGGCCCGGTGTTCGTGGCCCCGGCCATGGACCTGGAGATGTGGCGCGACCCGGCCACCGCCCACAACCTGGCCCTGCTGAAGGAACGCGGCGTGCGCACCATCGGTCCGGAGCACGGTGAACTGGCCAGCGGGCTGGTGGGCGAGGGGCGCATGACCGAGCCGGATGCCCTGGTGCAGGCCCTGCAGGAGGCCCTGATCGGCGCGTCGCCCTGGGCCGGTCGCACCGTGCTGGTCACCGCCGGGCCCACCCAGGAGCCCATCGACCCGGTGCGCTACATCGGCAACCGCAGCAGCGGCCGCATGGGCTTCGCCATCGCCGAGGAGGCCGCACGCCGTGGGGCCCGGGTGCGCCTGGTGACCGGACCCGTGCAGCTCACCACGGCCGTGGCCGGCATCGCCCGCACCGATGTGGGCACCGCCGCCGAGATGGCCGAGGCCTGCAAGGCCATCGCCCCGCAGGCCGATGTGGTGGTGATGAGCGCCGCCGTGGCCGACTTCCGCCCGGCCGCCCCCGCCGCACGCAAGGTGAAGAAGAGCGATCCGCTGGACACGCTGGCGCTGGAACCCACCGAGGACATCCTGGCCTGGATCGGGGCCCACCGCCGTCCCGGGCAGCTCATCGTCGGCTTCGCCCTGGAGACCAACGACGGGGTGGCCCACGCCCGCGGCAAGCTCCAGCGCAAAGGGCTCGACCTGGTGGTGATGAACACCCTGGAGGATCCCGGCGCCGGCTTCGGCCACCCCACCAACCGCGTTACCTTCATCGCCCCGGATACCGATCCGGAAGCCCTGCCGTTGATGAGCAAGTCCGACGTGGCCCGCGCCTTGTTCGACCGCCTCGAAGCCCTCCTCTGATCATGCGAAGGACCGCCTGCCTCCTGCTCCTGCCCTTGTTCCTGCTCCTGCCCCGGACCTCCGCCGCGCAGGAGTTCAACTGCTCGGTGAGCGTCATCGCCCCGCAGATCCAGAGCACGCCCAAGCGCATCTGGCAGAGCATGGAGACCGCCATCCGCGAACTGATGAACACGCGGCGCTGGACCAACCGCAACTTCACCCAGCAGGAGCGCATCGAGGTCAACATGCTGCTCACCATCAACCAGCAGGAGGGCCTGGACCGGTTCCAAGGCACCCTGCAGGTGATCTACGCCCGGCCGGTCTACGGCACCGACTACAACAGCCCGGTGATCGACCTGCTGGACAACGACGTGAACTTCAACTTCCTGGAGAACACGCAGATCGACTTCAGCCCCGATCGGTTCACGAACAACCTGGCCAGCATCCTGGGCTTCTATGCCTACTTCATCCTTGGGGTGGACGCCGACACCTTCAGCCCCATGGGCGGCAGCGAGTACTACAACGTGGCGCAGGTGATCGTGAACAACGCGCAGAACGTGTCCGAACCCGGCTGGAAGGCCTTCGAGGGCACCAAGAACCGCTACTGGCTGCTGGATAACCAGCAACAGGCCGTGTTCCGGCCCTTCCGCCAGTGCCTCTACGACTACCACCGCGAAGGCTTCGATCGCATGAGCACCGAGATGGACGCTGCGCGCAAGACCATCGCCTCGTCCATCGAGAGCCTGCGCACCGTGCACCAGGCCAAGCCCGCCAGCTACAACCTGCAGGTGTTCTTCAACGCCAAGGGCAACGAGCTCGTGGATCTGTTCAAACCCGTGCCCGCCCAGGAGAAGACCAAGCTCTTCACCACCCTGCAGATCGTGGACCCCGGCAACATCAGCCGGTACCAGAACATGATGAAGGGGAGTTAGCGCGGGCGTTCCATGTGGCCATATGCACATGTGCTCATGTGTTCATTTGAGCATGTGCCCGTGTGAACATGTGCTCATGTGACCATGTGCTGATGTGAGCATGTGCCCATGTGCTGATGGACCGGTTGGTGGCCGCGGCTATCTTGGCCGGCCTCGGATCGACGTACTCCTCGTCATGCTGCACCGCCTGCGCATCACCAACTACCTGCTGATCGACCGGTTGGAGCTGGAGCTCTCGCCCGGGCTCACCATCATCACGGGTGAGACGGGCAGCGGCAAGAGCATCCTGATCGGTGCGCTGGGCCTGGCCATGGGCGAACGCGCGGATGCCGGCCTGGCGCGCGACCCCCGGCAGCGCTGCGTGATCGAACTGGAGGTGGACAGCGCCGCAGCCTGGCTCTCCGCCTGGTGCCAGCAGGCCGGCGTGCCCGTGGAGACGCCGCTGATCATCCGCCGCCAGCTGGAGCCGGGCGGCCGCAGCCGCGCCTTCGTGAACGACACGCCCGTGCGGCTGGAACAGCTGCGCGAGCTGGGCGAACGCCTCATCCACGTGCACAGCCAGCACCACACGCTGCTGCTCAACGACCCGCGCTTCCAGCTCGGCCTGGTGGACCAGGTGGCCGGCCACGCCAAGGCCGTCACCGCCTACCGCGCCGACCACCGGGCCTGGCGGGCGGTGGAGGAGGAGCTGGCCCGCGCCCGCGCCGAGGAGGAGCGCTCGCGCGCCGAGCTGGACTACCTGGCCTTCCAACTGGACGAACTGGACCAGGCGCAGCTGAAGGCGGACGAGCAGGAGGCCCTGGAGGCCGAACTGGACCGCGCCGAGCATGCGGGCGAGCTCCTCGGTGCGCTGCAGCACGCCGAACGCGCGCTCTCCGGCGAAGGCGGCGTGGTGCCCGCCCTGGCCGCGCTGCGCCAGCACCTGGCCAAGGCCGCCCGCCACGATGCGGGGCTGGCCACCCTGGTGGATCGGCTGCACAGCGTGGGCATCGAACTGGATGACATCGCCGGCGAGGCCGAGCGCATGACCACCGCCGTGGTGCTGGACCCCGCCCACGCCACGCGCCTGCGCGAACGGCTGGACCTGCTGCTGCGCCTGCAGGTGAAGCACCGTGTGAAAGGCACCGAAGAGCTGATCGCCGTGCGCGAGGACCTGCGCGACCGCCACGGCCGCATCGGCACCCTGGGGGAGCGCATCGCCGCGCTGGAACGCCAGGCGGCCGCCATGCGGCAGCACGTGCGGGAGACCGCCGAACGCCTCAGCGCCGCCCGCCGCAAGGCCATGCCGCAGCTCGCCGTGGAGGTGGTGGCCGCCCTGAAGAAGCTCGGCATGCCCCACGCCCGCTTCGCCTTCGAGCACCACCTCACGGATCCCGGCCCCGACGGCATGGACGCCGTGCACGCCCGCTTCAGCGCCAACAAGGACCGCGCGCCCGAGCCGCTGGAGAAGGTGGCCAGCGGAGGCGAACTGGGCCGCGTGATGCTGGCCCTGCTGGAGCGCAGCGCCGAAGGGCTCGGCCTGGACTGCCTGGTCTTCGACGAGATCGACACGGGCGTGAGCGGCGAGGTGGCCGACCGCGTGGGCGAGCTGATGGCCGCCATGGCCCGCCGCCGCCAGGTGATCGCCATCACCCACCTGCCCCAGATCGCCAGCAAGGCCGATGTGCATCTGCTGGTGCACAAGGACCACGAGGCCGAGGCCGTCACCACCCACATCCGCCCCGTGCCCGCCGACGAACGCGTGGAGGTGCTCGCCCGCATGCTCAGCGGACGCAAGACCACCAAGGCCGCCCTGGAGAACGCGCGCGAACTGCTGAAGGGGAGGTGAGGGGGCTCAGTGATGGGTCGGCGGCGGCCGAGCTACGCATCACTCACCAGCGCGTTCTCCTTGTACACTAGGGTGAACACGGTCGTGAACCCGGTTCCTCATCGTCCTCCTGGTCGCAGCACGATCCGCGCATGCCCGCTGCGGCCGGCCTCGGTGCGCACCCGTACAGCATAGACACCGGCGGCCTGGCCGGTGAGGTCCAGCACGGCGGGTCCACCGGCAACACGCTGCACCCGCACCACCCGGCCCTGCGCATCCACCACCTGCAAGGAGGCCGGACCGATCGCCTCCGGCAGCTCCACCTGCACCGGACCGGTGCTGGGATTGGGCACCACCTGGACGGCCAGCGGCTGCTCTACCTCCCGCACCCCCACGTTCAAGCCGTACAGCCGGCTCACGAAGCGCTGCGTGGTGTCGTTCACCGTCCCATCGTCGTAGCCTGCATAAGCTCCGCAGATGTAATAACCACCGCCGACCGGATCCGGTATCAGGCACTCCACCGAGCTGTACGGGAAGCCCATGTACTCGTACACGCCGCAACCTGTCCCTGAGAAGTATGTATTCAACAGAACCCCAGAGGTATCCACCAAGGCGATGCCCCCACGCGGTTGATCGTCAATGCTGGTGAATGCGCCGTACACGATGTGACCAAGGGGCGATACGGATGTGATCCCGCTCCAAGAGAAGAAGCCTCCGTATTGATGATAGCTTGAACGAAGGTGGTTGTTGAAGGTGGGGTCCAAGGCGCCATCGGGGAACAACCGGATCAAGTGCAGCGTATCCGGGTCGCCGTTCATGAGAAATCGGCCTGTCGCGACGATCTTGTTATCCGGTTGCACAAGCAGATCGGAGGCCATGCCCCAGTAGATGCTCGTGTGGAAAGAACTGTCCAAGGCTCCATCGGGATGGACGCGAAAGATGCGCCCTACGGGCTGGCCCTCGTAGGTGTTGAGCCAGCCGCTCAGCAGGAATTTACCGTCGGGCAACGGATGGATCAGGTCGATCGTGTTGTCGCACTTGCGGTGGATGGCCGTGGTGTCCAGGTATCCGGTGTTGCTGAACCACACCAGGCTGTAGAAGCCCTCGAAGCCTCGGATGCTGTCGCTGAGCACATGCACCCCGGTCATCAGCACCCGGCCATCGGGGTACACGTGGTAGTCGCCGCCTTGGCCCGAAGTGAAATAAGGTCCCGTGTTCATTCCGATGAAGGAGGGGTCCTGATGACCATCAGGTAGGATCCGGCGGACCGTACTGTTGGCCGCCACATAGAACTGTCCGCCCCACGAGGTCAGTTTGCCACCTCCCAAACTGCTGGCGTAAAATGTGGGGTCCAGAATACCATCTTGATCGATTCGCACAAGGAGGTGCTCGTTCAATGCGCCCGGGAAGAGCATACGGCCTGAAAGGATCAGCTTACCGTCCTGTTGGGGCAGGATGGAGTTGACATTGCGTTGAATGATCGGGGTGCGGAACGAGGTGTCCATGTCGAACGGCTGTTGGCCAGTGGCATGGAACACTGCACCCCAGCACAACAGCAACACCATGTTCCTCATGGTTGCACAATGAGCTGTTGCGTAACAGGTCCGCTGGCTGCGCCCAGCAGCACCACGGCGTAGCTACCGGCCGGGACCTGTCGGGTATCCCAAAGGAGTTGGCCGGTCGCTGCGCTGATCGCGGCTCGATGCACTTCCCGGCCCATCAGATCACGGATCGAGATGGACGCGTTCGCAGGTTGCGGCCCCAGATCGTAGCGGACCACTACCCATGTACTGGCCGGATTGGGATGGATCAGCAGCGAAGCACCAGGCTCCTTGACCGGCACCTCCCGCACCCCCACGTTCAAGCCGTACAGCCGGCTCACGAAGCGCTGCGTGCTGTCGTTGACCGTGCCGTCGTCGTAGCCTACGAACGAGCCGTGGATGTAGTAGCCCCCATCCGGTGCAGGTACCATGTCGCGTATGCTCCCGTAGGTGAAGTTCATGTACGTGTAGGGGCCACCACCGTTGCCTCCGAGCGCAGTGGACAGGAGCTGCCCCGTAGTATCGGTGAGCACGAAGCCCCGCCGGACCAAGCCACCCACGCGATCGAAACCGCCGAGCAGCGCTATTCGCCCATCGCCCAAGGGGTGCACCGCCGTTACCGTGGCGCTCACTCCGTCGAGGGTATCGATCTCGAAGGAGAGGTGATTGTTGAAGGTAGGATCGAGGGTGCCGTTGGGCATCAACCGGATCAAATGCAGTGTGTCAGGATCACCGGTCATCTGAAACCGACCTGCAGCCAAGATCCGGCCATCATCCAGAAGGTGACATCCATACGCTTGACCCCAATAAATGTTGGTGCTGAAACTCGTATCCAAGGCCCCATCGGGATGGACGCGAAAAATGCGACCAGCAGGCTGGCCTTCGTAAGTGGTGAAGATGCCGCTGAGCAGGAACTTGCCATCGGGCAGGGGATGGATGAAGTCGATGCTGCCATCGCATTTGCGGTGCGTGGCCGTGGTGTCCAGGTATCCGGTGTTGGAGAACCACACCAGGCTGTAGAAGCCCTCGAAGCCTCGGATGCTGTCGCTGAGCACATGCACCCCGGTCATCAGCACCCGGCCATCGGGGTACACGTGGTAGTCGCCGCCTTGGCCAGGACTGAAATACGGGCCGTTCGTCATGAGAATGAAGCTGGGGTCGAGCTCACCAGCCCCATCCATTCTGCGAACGAGCGAGGTCGTACCAACATAATAGCCCGACGACCAGGGTGTTATCTTGGTGCCGCCTGGTGCACCAAAGTTCCAACTAGGATCAAGGGATCCATTCGACAACAATCGGGCTAAGGGCCATTCATCGACCACCCCATTGAACTTCAGGCGACCAGATATCAATAGTCTTCCATCTGGCATGATGGCCATGGAATTCACATTCCGCGATTCCAACGAGGTGCGGAACGAGGTGTCCAGATCGAAGGGCAGCTGGGCGCTGCCCAGCGTGGCCGCAGAAGCGGCCACGCTGAACAGCACTGCCCGAAGGATCCAGGGGCGAATCATTGAATGATGAGCTTTTGTGTGTCCACCTGTTCTCCGTTCACGATGAGCTCAACGCCATAGGCGCCCGCCTGGAGGTGGCGTGCATCGATCAGGTGCTGACCTTGAAGCTGGGCGAGTCGAACACGAAAGACCTGTCTACCTGTCACGTCCGTGACCATGATCCATGCGTTCTCTGCACTGCCGATGGCATAGTCCATTGCGACCCAGGCGTTGCTCGGATTTGGGTACACGCTCAGCGTATTCACCGGTGCTTCCTCCGCTGGATCGTATGCGACTTGCAGCATTCGTGGGCCCAACTCCCCGCCGGTGAGCGGTGCCGCGCACCGGTCGTAGCCGAAGCACAACAGGTTCTGCGCCCAAACGGCAGGCCGGTCCTGCGCTCCGTCCACGAGCGCCTCCAGCGCGTCCTGTTCGGCCGGTGTAAGCCCGGCCATGGTGCGTTGGCCGCTTACGGCTCCACGATCAGCGTTCGGCTCCATTTGCGGTGGGTTTCGTCGGTGATCTGGATCACATAGGGCCCGGCGGGCAGGCCGGCGAGGTCCAGGACGGCCTCGGTACCGTTTTGGGCGGAGCGGTGTACCTCGCGACCTGTGATGTCGATCAGGCGTAACTGGTAGCTTCCCGGCTTTGCCCACCGCACTGTCGCGTGCGTGTTCGTCGGGTTGGGGAACAACACCAGCTGCAATGGTTCCTCCACCTCCCGCACCCCCACATCCAAGCCGTACAACCGGCTCACGAAGCGCTGTTGGGGATCGTTGGTGGTGCCGTCGTCGTAGCCGATGTACTGCCCATGGATATACCAGTTGCCTTGGGCATCCGGTACCATGCCGAATGTGGCATGCCAGTTCACCTCGAGGAAATCGTCATAGTAATTCCCACAACCACTGCCTGAGAATGGTGAACTAAGCAGTTGCCCATTGGCATCCAGCATGGCAATGCCGCGTCTAGGTTCGCCATCCACCTGGAAAAAGGTTCCGTGTAGGACGATACGTCCATCAGGTAATAGCGTGTGCCGCAGGTATAGTAAGTTGCCATAGTTCACGTCGGGGGCGTCAAGGTCATTGTTGAACGTCGGATCGAGATCCCCATTGAACATCAGGCGCACCATGCGCAGTGTGTCGGGCAGCCCGGTGCGTTTCAAGGAGCCGGACACCAGTATCCTTCCGTCGGGGAGGGTGGTGAAGGCATTGGCCTCGCCCCAGGTGAAGTCGGTTTGGAAGGTGGTGTCCAGTGCGCCATCCGGGTGTACGCGGAAGATGTGGGGGCAGGGTTGTCCATCGTACTGCGTGATCCATCCGCTGCACAGGAACTTGCCATCGGGCTGCTGCTCGATCTCGTAGATGGGCCCATTGGCATTGCGGTGTTGCGCTGTGGTGTCCAGGTGGCCCGTGTTGGTGAACCAGACCAGTTCGTGCGAGCCCATGAACCCGCGGATGGAATCGGTGAGGATGTGGGAGCCCGTGAACAGTACGCTGCCATCCGGATAGATGTGGTAGTCTCCGCCTTGGCCACTGGAGAAGTACGGCCCCAGATTGAGATTGATGAATCCCGGATCCAATGCACCACTGGTATCCAGCCGTTGCACCGTCTGGCCACCCGTCACATAATACTTGCCGTTCCACTCGGTCAGCTTGCCTCCGCCATAGGTATATGGGTACCAGGTTCTGCGCGCCCCGGAGCTGGATAGTTTCACTGTGCCTCGATCACCGATATCGCCGCTGAACCTGATCAGACCCGAGAGGAGGAGGTCACCATCCGGAAGAATGGCAATGGAGTTCACATTGCTCTGGGTGATCAATGTGCGGAACGAAGTATCCAGCTCGAAGGGCAGCTGGGCGCTGCCCAGCGTGGCCGCAGAAGCGGCCACGCTGAACAGCACTGCCCGAAGGATCCAGGGGCGAATCATTGAATGATGAGCTTTTGTGTGTCCACCTGTTCTCCGTTCACGATGAGCTCAACGCCATAGGCGCCCGCCTGGAGGTGGCGTGCATCGATCAGGTGCTGACCTTGAAGCTGGGCGAGTCGAACACGAAAGACCTGTCTACCTGTCACGTCCGTGACCATGATCCATGCGTTCTCTGCACTGCCGATGGCATAGTCCATTGCGACCCAGGCGTTGCTCGGATTTGGGTACACGCTCAGCGTATTCACCGGTGCTTCCTCCGCTGGATCGTATGCGACTTGCAGCATTCGTGGGCCCAACTCCCCGCCGGTGAGCGGTGCCGCGCACCGGTCGTACACGAAGCACAACAGGTTCCGGGCCCAAACGGCGGGCCGGTCATGCGCTCCGTCCACGAGCGCTTCCAGCGCGTCCTGTTCGGCCGGTGTAAGCCCGGCCATGGTGCGGCCGCTGCCCACGATCTGCTGGCAGAACGCGATCATATCCAGCATCCGCTGGCGCTCCATCACATCCGGTCCGCGCAGTTCGTGTTCCACGGGAATGTTCTCCACCACTGCGTTGGCCGCGGTGTACTGGCCCTGCTGCAGGTAGGTGAGGGCCTCACTGTAGCGTGCGGCGGGTGTGCGCACCTGCTGCCACGCCCAGCGCAGGCTGTCGGTATCGTCGTGAAGGGTGTCCGCACGGTAGTGCTCCAGCAGGTCGTGGGCATGCTGGGTCATGCCGGCGTGTGCATGGGCCATGGTGCCGAGCAGGGTGCTGCGGTAGTTCAGCTCCTCCCAACTGGCGTACACCATGTTCAGCAGGTAGGCGGGCAGCGGGTGGCCGCTCTCTTCCTGCATCCAAGGCACGAAGCCTTCCTGCTTGGTGGCATCCGGGTTCGCTACCAGTACCTCCGTCACCATGGCCGCGGGCATCACATTGCGCATCACCATCTCCTTCAGGGCCGTGGTGCTCACAAAGGGGCTCAGCGCCATGAGGTGGTCGCGCAGTTGCCAGGCGTCCTGCGGCCAGCTGCTCATGATCTCCAGCACCACCTCATCGGTGCTGCCACCGTCCAGCAACTGGTCGTAGAGATAACGGGTGTTGCCATAGGTCAGTTTCTCCGCCTGCAGCTCGCTCTTTACCTCCTCGGCTTCCATGATCGACCGCACTCCGCGCGGCCGGTAGCTGCGCACAGGACAGGGATCGCCAGGGGCCGGCGGCAGGGCTTGTTTCGCCACATACCCGATGGTATAGCATAGGGGTTCGTCAGCTGCGGTTTGCCCGTAGAAGTAGTTGAGCAGGGCGTAGGTGCTGGTGCGCTCGTAATCCCATTCGTCCACCCCGCAGCTTTGGTCGAACACGTTGGCACCGGGCCGGGTGGGCACACCGTTCAGCAGGGGCGGGTGGCCTTGGAAGGTGCGGATGGAATGGAGCCCTTGTGGACCGGGATCGGAGGTCACCTTCCTATCCCAGAGGTTTACTTGGTTCCCGACGTTGGTGTTGCAGAGCAGCTGTAGACCCATGAAGTCGCTTTGCCCACCGCTGGTCTCGGCGCAGATGCCCTCGCCGATGAAGGCCCGCTCAAGGCCGGTGGCCGTGTTCCGCCGCACCACATCGTTGTGCGCTCCACTGTAGCCGATCACGATGCCTTCGGTCTCCGTATGGTTGCCGGTTTGGGCCAAGGTGTTGTCCTCCACGATGAAGCCGTGGCTTCGGAAGGAGTAGAGGCCGCGGTGCCGGTCATCCCAGCCGAATTCTAGGGGCAAATTCGTCAAGGCCGTCACCACGCTGTTCCCCAAGGTGAACGCGCTCCGCGTGACGCGGTAGCCCACCACACCGCTGGCATAGACCCCGCACACGTTCGCATCGAAGGCGGCGCGGTCCACCACGAAGGCGCGGCTGGTGATGCTGGTGAGCGCGTGGATGCCGTGGTCGAGGCCGGTGAAGGTGCTGGGGTCGTAGCTGCCGGCCGGGCATTCCTGGCCCAGCGGCACGATCGTGTTGCACTTCTCGCGCACCTCGTAGTGGGCATCGAGGCTGTAGATGCCATAGCCCCGTTCGTGGCTGTTGGTCTCGCCCCGCAGGTTCTCGAAGGTGCAACCCGTGAAGGGAATGCCGTCCACATGCCACAGGTAGGCGTGGTGCTTGAAGTCGAGCGCCACGGGGTAGCTATTGTCGATGGAGAAGGTGCACTCCCTGAAGCTGCTGCGGTTGCGCACCGGCACGCCCGTGCCGGGCTGGCTTCCTTGGTAGGGCATGAACTGCACGGCGGTGCGGCAGTTGCGGAAGGTGGTGTTGGTGCAGCGCACCACGCCACCGCTGGTGAAGCCGTTGATGGATCCGCCCAGCCGCTCGGCCGTGAGGATGCCCACCTCGGCCTTCCACACCTGGGAGTTGAGCAGCACCAGTTCGCCCTGGTAGGTGGGATGGGAGCCACCGTACTGATGCTGCGTGATGGTGCCGGTGACCTCGATGCCCTTCCACTGCTCCCCGGGGCACGCGCTGGTGAAGGTGCAGTTGGTGCAGGTGAGGCTGGCGCCGGGGTCGATGATGAGGGCGCCGTCGGCGCTGAAGGCGAAGGTGAGGTCCTGGGCGGTGATGTGAGCGCCGGCCGCCAGCCGAAGTTCCTTGTTGAAGAGGATGGGGGCGTAGGTATCGCAGAAGGGATTATCACCCGGTGACCAGGTCGCCGTGCCCGCATCGATCGTCCGGGAGTCATCCTTGGCGATGAGCAAGGGCCCGCAGCATCCAGGGCTTCGCAGTTCATCGAGATGGGTATCTCCGCGCACCCTGCTGTTCAGCAGGCGGTATTCCACGCCGTCGAGAAAGGGGCGCGTGGCGGGCTGTGCGACGCCGATCACCGGGTCGACCCAGTTGGCCGCGTTGGGTTGATCGGGATCCCTGAGGCAGGCCAGGCGGTGTCCGCCAAGGCCATCGGCCAGCACAGCGTATACCGCCCACCCGTTGCCGTCCGGGGCGATGTTGAGCTCGAGTTCCCCATCGACCGTAGGCAGGCTGCCGGGCTGTCCGTTGAGGATCAGCCATTGCACGCCCGACCCAATGCCCAGGTCCAGGTCGATGTATCCGAGATGCGAGGGGGAGGTATTGCTCGTGGACGATTTCTGGAAGTAGATGTACCTCCCATTGGGCGAGAACTCCAAGCCGCCGCAACGGGGGATGTCGACGAGCGTGCCGTAGGGGTCCGTCGGAGCAGGCGTGTAGGTCACCGCGTAGTTGTCGATCTGGTACAGCCGGGGCCAGCTCGGATCGGCGATCCGGGGCATGGTCGGGACGGTGTTCTGTATTCCGCTCAGGTCGAAGCGCCACACGCCGACCGCGACGATATTGATGTCCGGTACCGGGTCAACGAACCGAAGTGCGTGGCTGTACGCCACGACCAGTTCGCTGCCGTCCTGCTGCACCTCCAGCTCGCCCTTGGCCGATCGGGTCCTGTCGAGCAGGCCGGCCGCGATCACATCCTCGGTGCCCAGGTATCGAGGACCGGTCGGGGTCCACAGGAGTTTGGTCAGGTGGTCCTCCGAATTGATGACCATCACATGGAGATCGCTGTTCTGCAAGCGCACCACATCCATGTGGATCGCGTCGGAGTAGCCCTCATCGTCCAGCGGTAGCTCAATGCGATGCAGGTAGAAGCTCTCCGGCGTTCCCATTGTATTGAGCACCTCCTCCACCGGCGTTCCTACGTCCGTGCTTGTGAACGCAAAGTCATCCAGGTAGGCATCGTCGCTGGGGCCTATGAACCGGCCCATTATGGTGATGTTGTTCGTGGTGTATTCGACCAGGTCCGACGGTAGCGTCAGGTCCAACACGCCGAAGTCGATGGACATTTCCTGGTTCTGGTTGAACTGGCGTGTGGTGACCACGTAGAACCGGAGGCAGCTTCCGGGCACGGGGAAGAACAGGATCTCGCTGGATCCCTTTTCCAGACAGACCTGGCAATCCGCATCGGCCTCGTCGGCGAGGAGTCGACCTTTGCGGTCGTAGATGCGACCATCCACGGCAAAGAAGAGCACCTCACCCGCTTCATCCACTTGCACGTTCTGCGAGAACTGGGCCACCTGGCCTTGGAATTCGTAGGCGTTGTCGATGAGCGGATCATCGCACTGCGGGAGGTTCCGTAGCACCGGGCCGCTCTGTGCAACCGTTCGGAAATCGACCACCTGTCCGCCCATCATCCACAAGGGGTCGAGGTCCTGTGCATGCAGCCCGCTTACTGCGAGCGGGTCATTGACAAGGGGGGGGGGTAAGCAAAGCCGCCACCAGCGCGGCTTTCAGCGGTAGTGTCCGGTCCATGATCGTTCGGTTGTTGGGTTTGAATGAACTGCGGAGGACGGTGGAAGGTACAACGATAGCGTGACCAGCCCATGCGCTGATCGATCATCCTTCCCATTTTCCTGCTCGGATATACCGGTCCGGTCGCTGCGCGCCCCGATCTGCTGCACAGACCTGTCTGCGGGCCGTGCACACATGACCGCACACGCTCCATCCCGGCCCTCCATCCACCCACTCCCGCCCGAACGGCTATTTTCGACCCCTCAACCTGTACGCATGGCCTACGGACTCCTCAGCGGCAAGCGCGGCATCATCACCGGCGCCCTCAACGACCAGAGCATCGCGTGGAAGGTGGCCGAGCTGGCCCACGCCGAAGGCGCGCGCTTCGTGCTCACCAACGCGCCCGTGGCCATGCGCATGGGCGAGATCAAGAAGCTGGCCGACACCACCGGCGCCCCGGTGATCCCCGCCGATGCCACCAACGATGCCGACCTGGAGAAGCTCTTCACCGAGAGCGCCCAGCAGCTCGGCGGCCCGGCCGACTTCGTGCTTCACAGCATCGGCATGAGCCCCAACGTGCGCAAGGGCCGGCCCTACAACGACCTCAACTACGACTGGTACAAGCAGACCCTGGACGTGAGCGCCATGAGCCTGCACCGCATGTTGCAGGCCGCCGAAAAGGCCGGCGCCCTGGCCGATGGCGGCAGCGTGGTGGCCCTCACCTACATCGCCGCTCAGCGCGTGTTCCCCGACTACGGTGACATGGCCGATGCCAAGGCCCTGCTGGAGAGCATCACCCGCAGCTGGGGCTACCGCCTGGGCCGCGAGAAACGCATCCGCGTGAACACCGTGAGCCAGAGCCCCACCATGACCACGGCCGGCAGCGGCATCAAGGGCTTCGACGGCTTCTTCGGCTTCGCCCAGGCCATGAGCCCGCTGGGCAACGCCCCGGCCGAGGACTGCGCCCGCTTCTGCCTCACCCTCTTCAGCGACCTCACCCGCTACGTCACCATGCAGAACCTCTACCACGACGGCGGGTTCAGCACCACCGGCGTCACCCCCGAGGTGATGGCCAAGTTCACCGGCGAGTAGCGCTCGTGCGCCTCGCGGGGTCACCCAACCAACACCCCATGCGCCTTCCCGTCCGCCTCCTTTCCGCGCTGGCCGGCCTTTCGCTGGCCTTGGCCACAACCGCCCAGACCGAAGGGCCCTCCTTCACCGTCACCGGCGCCGGCATCGCCACCACGCTGGCCTCGGACTACCAGAGCATCGGCATCAACCCGGCCAACCTGGGCTGGGACCTGAAGTACGAGGACCCGCGCTTCGTCTTCGGCCTGCTGGAGGGTGCCTATTCCATCCACACCACGGGCGTTTCGCGCAAGGTGCTGCGGAAGGACATGCTGCGCGACTTCGACCGCACCTTCACCGGCAACGAGCAGGCCGCCGCCGCGGACAACTTCGGCCAGGCCGACCTGGCCCTGAACGCCGACATGCGCCTGCTGGGCTTCAGCTTCCTGAACGACGACGCGGGCGGCTTCGCCATCAGCATCGGCGACCGGTTCCAGTGGGACAGCTACTACAACGGCACCACCAGCGACCTGCTCTTCCTGGGCCGCCGCGCACCCTACTTCACCCACCTGGAGCTGGCCGACGGCACGGTGATCGCCAACCGCCCCGACCTGGGGGCGGACACGCTGGCGCTGGTGCGCCGCGGCTTCGTGGAGCCCGGCGAGGGCCTGCGCATCAGCCAGCTGATGGGCGATACCCGCATGACACTGAGCTGGACGCGGGAGTACGCCTTCTCGTGGGGCCGCCGCCTGTTCACCACAGGCACGGTGGAGTGGCACGGTGGCATCGGCTTCCGCTACCTGCAGGGCTTCGCGCACATCGACATCGGCGAGAAGGACGGCCGCTGGCAGGCCTTCAGTGCCTTGAGCCCGGTGTTCGACGTGGACTACGGCACGGCCGCCGCCAGCAATCCGAGCACCGTGGGCGGCAGCGGGCTGCGCAGCGTGGGGCGCGGCTTCAGTGGCGACGTGGGCATCAGTGCGGTGTACAAGGACCGCCTGAAGGTGGGCGTCGCCGCCACGGGCCTGGGCTCCATGACGTGGGATGGCAACGCGTACAGCGCCAAGGACGACACGCTGTACACGCTCGACAGCCCCGGCTTCACCAGCTACAACTTCTTCGACCAGGCCGAGGTGATCACCTCCGAACTGGGCATCCTCAACTGGGAGGGCCTGGCCGAGAAGCGCGTGGCCACCCCGGGCCTGCTGCGTGTGGGAGCCAGCTACGTGGTGCCCGACAAGGCCGAGGTGGGCATCGACATGGTGCTGCCGCTGAACGATGTGCCCGGTACCATCGCCAGGCCGCAATTCAGCGTGGGCGGTGAGTACAGCCCGGTGAAGTTCCTCACCCTGCAGGCCGGCGTGGTCACGGGTGGCAACTACGACACCCGCCTGCCCATGGGCCTGCTCTTCCGCCTGCCCTCGGGCCAGTGGGAGGGCGGTTTCGCCAGCCGCGACATGCTGTCCTTCTTCAGCCAGGACACGCCCACGGTCTCCCTGGCGATGGGCATCCTGCGGTTCCGCATCTGAGGGGCGCCATAAAGAACCCCACGGGGATCGACGGCGGGGCGCCACCGCCTATTTTCGTGCGCCATGCTCCGCCGCATCCTGTCGTTCCTGCTCCCGGGCGCCTTCCTGGCCCTCTCCGTCATCGCGTCCGCCCAGAGCGGCAAGGCCTTCTTCAAGGAGGCCGAGGCCTTGCGCGAGTCCCAGCAGCTCAGCGAGGCCGTGGAGAAATACGGGCTGGCCATCCAGGTGGATCCGGGCATGATCAAGGCCTACCAGGCCCGGGCCGAGGTGTACGTCCTGCTGGACAAGCCCGAGGAGGCCGCGGCCGACCTGCGGAAGGTGCACGAGCTGCAACCCGGTGATGCCGGCCATGCCGCCCGCGCCGCCAAGGCCTACCTGGACCTGGGCCGCGCGCAGGAGGCCCTGGAGCTGTGCAACAAGGCCCTGGCCATCGACCCCAAGAGCATGGAGGCGCTGCAGGCCAAGGTGCGCGTGTGCCTGGCGCTGAACGACCTGGACGGCGCCGCCGCCGCCAGCGACGCCGCCCTGGCGCAGAAGGGCACCACGGACACCTACTACCTGCACGGCCTGGTGCGCATGGCCCAGCGCGACTACCGCACCGCCGAGACCGATCTGGAGCGCGTGATCGAGTGGAACTACCTGTACGAGGACGCCTACGTGGCCCTGGCCGAGGTGCAGCTGAAGCTGTACGAGCAGTACACCGGCCCCACCATGCAGCTGCGCACCCTGGATAAGGCCGTGGAGCGCACCACCACCGCCCTGGAGCTGAACCCGCGCAGCACCGCGGCCCTCTTCACCCGCAGCAAGGCCTACGCCCTGCAGAAGGAGTACGCCAAGGCCATCGACGACATCAGCAAGGTGATCGCCAACGGCCGCACCGATGCCGAGGTGTACCGCCAACGCGCCCGCTACTACAAGGGCTACGGCCAGCAGCAGAACGCCGTCAACGATCTCAACCGGGTGCTGCAGGAACAGCCCAGGGACGTGCAGGCCCTGCTGCTGCGCGCCGAGTGCAAGGAGGCCAACGTGGACCTGGAGGGTGCGCAACGCGACCTGGACCTGGCCGCCAAGGCCCTTCCCGAAGGCATCAACGCCGAAGGTGTCACGGCGCAGGACATCCAGGAGCGGCGCAAGCGCGTGGCCGATGCGCTCTTCGAGCTCAACCGCGAGGAGGATCCGCCGGTGATCACCCTGGTGGAGCCCAGCCGGACCGGCGAGGTGGTGCAGGTGAGCAACGCCCTGCGGCAGGTGAAGGTGACCGGACACGTGCGCGACCGCAACCTGTTGAAGGCCATCCGCGTGAACGGCACGGAGGCCGACTTCGCAAGGGACGAGAAGGATCCGGAGTTCTTCACCAGCATCCCGTTGGCCGCCACCGACGAGCGCCTCACCGTGGAGGCCGAGGACGTGTACGGCAACCTGGCCACGGTCACCTTGAAGGTGGAGCGCACCGAAGGCGTGGCCCCCGAATTGGTGGTGACCTCACCGGACCCGGGTCCGGACCGCATCATCACCGTGCCCGCCGACCGCGAGGACCTCTTCATCGAGGGCGTGGCCAGCGATGCGAGCATCATCCGCAGCGTGACGGTGGACGGCATCGTGGCCAGCTATGTGCCGGACACCAACCGCACGGAGTTCAGCATCAAGCTGGTGATCGCCGGCAAGGACCGGTTCACCGTGCGGGCCGAGGACCGCTTCGGCAACGCCAGCGAGGTGCTGGTGCAGCTGCAGCGCAAGGCCGCTCCTGCACCGCGCCCCGTGGAGCCCGCGGTGGTGGCCGACCGGCCCGCCGACAAGCCTGCAGAACGCCCGGCCGACAAGCCTGCCGGCGGCACCGCCGTGTCCTCCGGCACCACCTGGGTGGTGTACATCGAGAACAGCGAATACCGCAGCTTCCCCGCGCTCCAAGGCCAGGGCGGTGATGCGGCCAAGATGCAGAAGGCCTTCGCCAAGTACAACGTGCAGAGGACCATCACCAAGAAGAACCTCTCCAAGCAGCAGCTCGAACGCTTCTTCAGCACCGAACTGCGCGACCTGGTGCGCAGCAACAAGGTGAACACCGTGCTGGTGTGGTACGCCGGGCACGGCCGCACCGTGGGCGGCAAGAGCTACTGGATCCCGGTGGACGCCAAGAAGGATGACATCTACACCTTCTACAACTACGGCCCGCTGAAGAACCTGATCCAGAACTACAGCGAGTCGGTGACCAACACCCTGGTGGTGAGCGATGCCGCCGGTTCGGAGGCCAGCTTCTACGACCTCACCCGATAGCCGATGCGCCGGTTCCTGATCGCCCTGCTGCTCCTGTTCACCGCGCCCCTGGTGGCGCAGCGCTTCTACTTCGAGCGCCTCGACGTGCAGAACGGCCTGCCCTCCAGCAACGTCTACTGCGTGATGCAGGACAGTTCGGGTCTGGTGTGGCTCGGCACCGAGGACGGTCTGGTGAGCTTCGATGGCCGTGACCGCGTGGGCATCCATGCACACGGCACCGAGGAGGGCACCGCGCCTAAGGGTGCGCGCTGCCAGTTGATCGACCGCAACGGTCGCTTTTGGGCCGGCCACACCGGAGGGGGCATTACCGTTCGTACCGGTCGTGCGTTCTCCACGTTGACGTTGCCCGGCGAGGCCCTCACCTCCGATGTCACCGCCCTGGTGCAGGACGGCGATGGTGCCGTGTGGGTCACCACGATGGGGCAGGGGACCGTGCGCATCAGCGCCATCAGCGCGGAGGGTGTGCCCACGGTGGACCGCTTCGGCAGCGATCAAGGCCTGCTGGAACATGTCGTGGATGCGGTGCACTTCCGCGATGGCACCCTGGCCTTCCTGGAGGACGGCGGAACGTTGAAGCGCTGGGACCCCGCCACCAAGCGGTTCGCTTCGCTGGAGTGGAACGGCCTGGAGGACGTGCTCGGCATCAGCGCCCTGTACGAGGACTCGGACGGCCGGCGCTGGCTGGGCACACAGAGCAGCGGCGCCTTCGTGCTCGATCCCCGTACCGGCCAGGTGGTGAACTACAGCACGGCCAATGGCCTGCCCAGCGACTTCGTGATGTGCTTCGGGGAGGATGCCACCGGACAGGTGTGGGTGGGCACCTGGGGCGGTGGTGCCGCCGTGATCGGCCTCAACGGCGTGCGACGCCACTACCATCCCGGCAACGGCCTGGAGAGCCTCTTGATCCGTCGCATCGCCCGCGACCGCGAGGGCAACATGCTCCTCGCCACCAGCGACTACGGCCTCAACATCTTCAAGGGCGAGCGCTTCCTCAACCTGCTGGAGCAGGACGGGCTGCTGGACCAGCAGGTGTGGGCCGTGTTGGAGGACCGCAGCGGCCGCATCTGGTTCGGCACGGACGGCGGGGTGAGCATCCTGGACCCGCGCGTGCAGGGCACGGGCATGATCAAGAACCTCCAGACGGTGCGCACCTCGCGTGTGCGGGTGCTGGCCGAGGATGCCAGCGGGAACGTGTGGGTCGGAACCGAGACCAATGGGCTGGTGGAACTGGACCCCGTGGCCTTCCACCCTGTGCCGCACCCCGACCTGGACGTGCTGATCCCACGGGGCAAAGTGACGGCCCTGGTCGTGGGCCAGCCGGGAGAGCTCTACATCGGCACCATCACCGGCCTGCGCCGCTACGCCACCGGGGCGCCGCCGATGGTGTACACCGAGGAGGATGGCGTGCCCACCACCCCCGTCACCGCATTGTACCGCGATGACAAGGGCAGCATCTGGGTGGGCAGCAAGGACAAGGGGATCACCCGCATCGACAACGGTCGCGCGCAACGCGTCGACCTGGGGAGGGCGTTCTCGCCCACCGCGTTCGTACAGGACGCCACCGGCCGCCTTTGGGTCGGTACGAGAAGCCAGGGCCTCATGCTGTTGTCCAACGGTAAGGAGGAGCGGGCCTACACCCAGGTGGACGGCCTGCTGGACAACACGGTGCGCTCCCTGCTGCGCGATGCCAAGGGCCACCTGTGGATCGGCACGGTGGGCGGGCTCAACAGCTGGCGCCCGGACCAGGAAGGCTTCCTGTCCTATACCGAACGCTCCGGCTTCATCGGCGTGGAGGCCAAACCCGGCGCGGTCTGCCTCACGCGCGACGGCGACCTGTGGTTCGGTACGGCACGCGGGGCCACCCGTGTGGTGCCCGATCAGGGCGATGGAGCACCGACGCCGCCCATCGTGGCCCTGCGCGGCCTCAGCGTCAACCTGGAGGACCGCCCCTTGGAGCAGGACCTCAGCCTGGGCCACAGCGAGCGCTCCATCCGCATCCACTATGGAACAGTGAGCCTCAGCGACCCCGGTGCCGTGCGCTACAGCACCCTCCTGGAAGGCCTCGACCCGGATTGGCAGCCCCTGACGGTGGCCACCGAGGCCTTCTTCCCGGCCCTGCCTCCGGGCAGCTACACCTTCCGGGTGAAGAGCATCAACCGCGCAGGCCTGTGGAGCGAGCCCGCCAGCCTCACCTTCACCGTGCTGCCGCCGTGGTACCGCTCCTGGTGGTTCTACACCGCGCTCACCGCCTTCATCGCCCTGGTGCTCTTCAGCTGGGTGAAGGTGCGCGAACGGCAGCTCCGCATGCGCAACCAGATCCTGGAGCGCCGCGTGGAGGAACGCACCGAGGAGGTGCGCGCCCAAAGCCGCGAGATCGAACACCAGAAGGGCCGCATCGAGGACCTGCTGCTCAACATCCTGCCCAAGGAGATCAGCGAGGAGCTCAAGGACAAGGGCAAGGCCACCGCCCGCCGACACGACGCCGTCACCGTGCTCTTCACCGACATGAAGGGCTTCACCAAAGCGGCCGAGAAGATGAGCCCCGAGGAGCTCGTCACCGAGCTGGATGAGTGCTTCATCCACTTCGACGAGATCGTGGGCCGCTACGGCATCGAGAAGATCAAGACCATCGGCGACAGCTACATGTGCGCCTCCGGTGTGCCCGTGGCCGACCCGCACCATGCGGTGAAGTGCGTGCTGGCCGCCCTGGAGGTGCGCGACCTGATGGACGAGTGGCGCCGCCAGCGCGAGGCCAGGGGCAAGGTGCCCTGGATCCTCCGCATCGGCGTGCACACGGGGCCCGTGGTGGCCGGCGTGGTGGGCAAGCGCAAGTTCGCCTACGACATCTGGGGCGACACGGTGAACACCGCCAGCCGCATGGAGAGCAGCGGTGAACCGGGCGAGGTGAACGTCAGCGGCTCCACGTACGCGCTGATCAAGGACCGTTTCGAGTGCGTGCACCGCGGGCAGGTCGAGGCCAAGAACAAAGGGGCCATCGACATGTACTTCGTACGCCGCATCAAGGCCGAGCACAGCGCGGACAAGGACGGCACCCGCCCCAACGAGCGTTTCCTGAAGGAGCTCGGCGTGGCCTCAGCCGTGGAGCAGCTCGCGTAGCTCGGCCAGCATCATCGCTGTGGCGCCCCACACCACCTGGCCGCCCAGGTCGAAGTAGGGCACGATCGCCTCGCGGCCGAGCACCTGGATGTGCTGGCGCCGTTCCCGGATCACGTCAGGCCGCAGCAGATCGGCCAGCGGCACCTCCAGCAGCGCCTGCACTTCGCGCGGATCGGGGCGGGTGGGCCCCAGTTCTTCGGCCAGTCCGACGAAGGGGGTCACCAGCGACCGGCTCGGCGGGATGTACACCTGTGACAGCGGACCCAGCACCCGCAGTTCCCGTGGCGTGGCCCCGGTCTCCTCTTGGAACTCGCGCAGCGCCGTGGCCAGCAGGTCGGCATCCTCCGCTTCGCGGCGCCCGCCCGGGAAGCTCACCTGCCCGCTGTGGACCCCGGCATACTCGGGCCTGCGCATCAGCAGCAGATGCGGCGCACCCAAGGCGGAATAGAGCAGGGCCAGCACGGCGCTTTCCCGCGGGGCGGCGTCCGCGCGTTGCGCGTGGTCCAGGTCCGCGCGGGAGTATCCGCTGCGCGAAAGGAAGGTCGCATGCCCCGGAAGCGGTCCCCGAAGGGCCGCGGCCAGGCGCTCGTACACCACCTCCAGCGTCATCGCATCAGGTCCTTCACCAGCGCGTCCGCCTGCCGCTTGTAGGTGTGGCGCGGTCGGGCGGAGATGGCGCGGGCTCCTTCCAACGCACGGTCATGCTGACCGCTGCACAGCCAGCACAGCACCGTGTACCACGCCGCCGCCTCGTCGTAGTCGTTGCGCGCCGAAGTTTCGATGAAGTCCAGCTGAAGCTCCGCGTCATAGGGCTTTCCCGCGCCCAGCAGCGCGCTGGCCAGCAGCATCCGGATCTGCTCCTCGTTGGGGGTGTCCCGCAGTTCGGCCTCCAGCACGGGGATGGCGGATCCGTGGTCGCCGGCGTTGTAGCGCGCCATGGCGTCGAGCAGCGCGGCGTTGGCGTCGGTGCGTGCCCGGCCGCCGATCAGGTCGGGGAAGGGCTCGTAGTGGCGTGTGCACAGGTCGTCGGGGCCGGTGCAGCCCACCATCACCAACAGCAGAAAGGCCAGGGAACGCATGGCGCGAAGGTACCTCGAGCGGCACGCGAGGCCCTACCGGCCAAGGGGCCACCACCACCGGTCCCCGCGCAGCTCACTGCGCTCCGCGTCCCACGACAGCAGCACGCGCCTGGCCCGGCCCACCAGGTGGTCCGCAGGCACGAAGCCCCAATGCCGCGAATCGGCGCTGTTGTGCCGGCTGTCGCCCAGCACGAAGTAGTGGTCGCGGGCGATCACCGCTTTCGCCGCCGGGGTGCCATCGAGCAGGAGTCCATCCCGGCCCACCTCCAGCACGTGCCCTTCATGCCTGGTGAGGATGCGGTCGTAGAGCGGCAGCTGTGCGGGTTCGAGGGACACGCTGTCACCGGCCGCCGGCACACGCAAGGGGCCGTAGGCGTCGCTGCTCCACGGCTGGAAGGGGCTGAAGGGGAAGAGGTGGCGGGCGGGGCGCTGGCTGAGGCCCATCGGCCCGACGTCGCGGACGCCGCGCACGCGCTCCAGCCGCGCTGCCAGGGCCGGATTCAGCGGAAGCTCGAGGTGCCGCTCGCCGGCGGCGATGAAGGTGCGGGGCAGGCCGATGGCCGTCGCGATGCTGTCCAGCGAGGTCTCCGGTGCGATGCGCACGAGATAGCGATGGGTCTCACCGGGCCAGGGCGGCAGCGGCCGGCCGTTCACCAGCACCAGCCCGGCGCGGATCTCCACGCTATCACCGGGTAGGCCCACCACGCGTTTCACCAGCAGTTGGCGCCGGCGCACCGGTCGGTCGTCCTGCGTGGGGTCGCGGAACACCAGCACGTCCCCGCGTTCCACGCCGGTCCACACCGGCCAGCGTTGTACCACGAGCACATCGCCGGGAAGCAGCGTGGCGAACATGCTCGTGCTCTGCACGATCACCCAGCGCAGCACGAACACATGCACCACGGCCAGCAGCAGCAGGGCCTGCACGAAGGCCCGCGTCCAGGGGCTCAGGCCCGTCCAGCGGTTCCACAGCGCGCGCATCGCCCAAAGCTCGGCGATCGGTCTCGGCTCACTCCAACCCGTTGCGCACCACCGTGAAGAGGCGCTTCCACCGGATGCCGGTGTACGGGTCCTTGGTGAACCACACCAGCACCGCCTTGCCCACCACGTGGTCGTGCGGCACGAAACCCCAGAACCGTGCGTCCTGCGAGCGGTGGCGGTTGTCGCCCATCAGCCAGTAGTAGTCCTGGTTGAAGGTGTAGCTGGTGGCCGGAGCGCCGTTGATCAGGATCCGGTCGCCCTCCACGCGCAGGTCGTTGTGCTCGTACACGCGGATGGCCCGTTCGTACAGCGGCAGGTTCGCCGGGGTGAGCGCGATGGTGGCCCCGGCCTTCGGGATCCACAGCGGGCCGAAGTTGTCCTCCGTCCAATCGTACGCCGGGTGGTTGGGGAAGTAGGGCAGCTTGTGATAGGGTGAGCTGTAGCCCTTCGGATGGTCCTGCCGGGTCATGCTGGCCACGTTGCTGAAGCCGCCCAGCTTGGCGGCGTTGGCCTCGGTGAGCGGGATGCTCACCCCGCCGTTCTCGCCGGGCGACAGGTCGTCCGGGCTGATGTCGTACTGCTCCTTCAGCATCCGCTCGTTGAAGCGGTCCTTCAGCACGAACTCGTAGGCGTACTGCGCCATCTCCGGCACATGCTGCTTCACGCCGTTGATGTGGACCAGGCCGCCGCGCACCTCCACGGTGTCGCCCGCCACGGCCACGCAGCGCTTGATGTAGTTCTCCTTCTTGTCCAGCGGCCGCACCAGAATGCCGCCCGTGGGCATCTGCCGCACCTGGCCGTCCACCATGTTCAGCATGCGGTAGTTGGGGTCGTGGATCTTCTCGCGGCCGTGGTCGCGCACCAGCTGGTAGTAGCTCTGGTTCTGGAAGTTCGCCACCACCGTGTCGCCCTCCGGGAAGTTGAACACCACCGCATCACCCCGTTCGGGCCTGCCGAAGCCGGGCAGCCGCCGGTAGGGCTGGCTGAACCAGGTGACGAAGCTGGGGGTGCTGGCCGTGAGCGGCATGGTGTGGTGCGTGAAGGGGAAGGTGAGCGGGGTCATCGGCATGCGCGGCCCGTAGCTCAGCTTGCTCACGAACAGGTAGTCGCCCACCAGCAGGCTCTTCTCCATGCTGGGCGTGGGAATGGTGAAGGCCTCGAAGGTGAAGGTGCGGAAGACCGTGGCCACGATGACGGCGAACAGGATGGCATCGCCCCACTGGCCCAGCAGCCCGCGCTTGCGCTGCGCCACCGGGACCGGGCCCACGTACGCGTGCTTCGGCGAGAAGGCCAGTTGCGGGATCTTCACCCACGGCAGCAGGGTCATCACCACATGGTCCTTGAAGCCGCGCTCGCCCAGCGTGATGCTCAGGTTCACGTTCAGGATCATGAACATCAGCAGGTTCACACCCGGCACCAGGAAGAGGAAGATCCACCACCAGGGCTTGCCGCTCAGCTTCAGCCAGATGAGGATGTTGTAGCCGGGCACCAGGCCTTCCCAGGCCTTGCGGCCCGCTTTCTGGAAGTACTTCCACAGGCAGCCGAACAGAACGGCGAAGTAGGCGAAGAGGACGAGGTAGGGGATCATCAGGCTGCGAAGGTGCGCAACGAACGGCCAGCGGCCATGCACCGGTGGATGAGCGGGTGAGGGGAGGGGCTGAACGGATCGGTCACGGCCGGCCCAGCACGTCATCCATGGTGAACAGGCCGCGCCGCGCGTGGACCGGGTCCGCCAGCCATTCCGCCGCAAGCACTGCGCCCGTGGCGAAGCCGCCCCGACCAAAGGCCTCATGCGTGATGATGATGCGGTCGTCCGCGCTGGTCCACTGCACGCTGTGCTTGCCGGGCACCTCGCCGGTGCGCTCGCTGTGTATGGGGACGGTGGCAGGAGCCATGCCTTCGCCGATGGCTACGGCAGGCGAAGCAGGGGCAGGAGCTGTGGCAGGGGCAGCAGAAGGCGCAGGGGCAGGGGCGAGGGACCATCCCGTATAGCCGGCGTGCTGCAGGTCGATGTCGCGGGCCAGGGTGATGGCCGTGCCGCTGGGCGCGTCCAGCTTATGCACGTGGTGCACCTCGTCCAGCCGCACCCGGTAGTCGTCGCGGCCGTCCATCAGCCCGGCCAGCAGGCGGTTGATGCGGAAGAAGAGGTTGACGCCGATGCTGAAGTTGCTGGCCCACAGCACCGCGCCGCCCTGGGCGTTCACCAGCTCCCGCACCTCCGGCAGGCGGTCGTTCCACCCCGTGGTGCCCACCACCGCCGGCACGCCGGCCTCCACGCACAGGCGGATGTTGTCCACGGCGTGCGCAGGCCGGCTGAACTCGATGGCGACATCGCAGCCGGTGGGCGGTGTGCCCGCGTTGGCCGAGCCCACCTTCAGGGCGATGGCATGGCCGCGGCGCAGGGCGGCCTCTTCGATGGCGCGGCCCATGCGGCCGGTGCCGTAAAGTGCGATCTTCATGCGGTGAAGGTCGGGCGCTTCACGCTCACCACCCCACGCACAGCGTCAGTCCCACGGCCCGTTGGGCTGCCAGGTCCAGGCCCGGCCGCAGCTGCAGGCTCAGGTCGTCGCCCACGTCGAACCGCACGAAGTGCGCGTCCACCGTGGCGTCCACGATGGTGAGCACGTACACCAGGGTGAGGCCCACGTAGCTCAGGTCCATCCAGCGCCGGTAGGTGTCGGCCACGTCGCGCACGGCCCCGGCGGAGAACTCCCCGTTGAACTCGTCCACCGTGCCCGGGTCCCCGTCCACCAGCGCGATGTAGGCGTCGCGGTAGCGGTTGTACTCGCGGGTGTTGTTGACGATGAAGTAGGCCGACACGCCGAGCCCCGCGGCCACGATGGGCACCTTCCAGTACTTGCGGTTGTACACCTGGCCGGCCCCCGGCAGCAGCGCGCTGTAGAGGGCCGCCCTGCCGGGCTTGTGGCGCAGGCGCCAGGAGGGCACGCTGTCCGACGGGGCGGTGTTGCGCTGGGCGTGCAGCCCGGCGGCCAGGGGAAGAAGGAGCAGCAGCAGCAGGCAGCGGCGCATGGCGGGGCTCAACTGCCCAGCTTGGCCAGCAGGGACGCCAGTTCGTCGCCGTTGCGGAAGACGATCTCAATGCGGCCCTTGCCCTGGGCGTTCTGCTTCACGGCAACCTTGGTGCCGAAGCGCTGGCTCAGCTGCCTGGCGGTCTGCTTGTGCAGGGCACCGCTCAGCTTGGAGGCGCCGCTGGGCACGGGCCCCCGTTTGGCGGTGCGGGCCAGGTCCTCCACCTCGCGCACGCTCAGCTGGCTCTCCACGATGCGGCGGTACAGGTCCACCTGCTGGTCCGGGTCGCTGAGGGCCAGCAGGGCGCGGGCGTGGCCCATGCCGATCTGCCGCTGGCGGATGCCCAGCTGCACCTCGGGCGGCAGCTTCAGCAGCCGCAGGTAGTTGGTCACCGTCGTGCGGTCCTTGCCCACCTTTTCGCTGAGCTGCTCCTGGGTGAGCTTCACCTCGTCGATGAGGCGCTCGAAGCTGATGGCCACCTCGATGGCGTCCAGGTCCTCGCGCTGGATGTTCTCCACCAGCGCCATCTCCAGCATGGCCTCGTCGTTGGCGATGCGGATGTAGGCGGGGATCTCGGTGAGGCCGGCGGCCTGGCTGGCGCGGAAGCGGCGCTCGCCGCTGATCAGCTGGTACTTGTCATAACCCACCTTGCGCACGGTCACCGGCTGGATCACGCCCAGCTGGCGGATGCTGAGGCTCAGCTCGGTGAGCGCCTCGGGGCTGAAGTGGGTGCGGGGCTGGAAGGGGTTGGGCTCGATGTGCGCCACGGGGATGGTGGCCACGTGGCCCGTGCTGCGCACCGGTGCACCCGCAGCCACACCGATATCGCTGCTCGAAGGCCGTTCGGTGAGGTCCGCGCCGCTGTCCTCCAGGAGGGCGCTCAGGCCACGCCCCAGGCCGCGTTTCTTGGTCATTGCTCCTCGGGGATGGCGATCACGCGCTCCGAACCGGGGATGCGTGTCATGTCGTTCTTCTGCAGGATCTCGCGCGCCAGGTTCAGGTAGTTCACCGCGCCCTTGCTGCTCGCGTCGTGCATGATGATGGTCTGTCCATGGCTGGGCGCTTCACCCAGGGCCACGTTGCGGTGCACCACCGTGTCGAACACCAGCTGCTGGAAGTGGGTCTTCACTTCCTCCACCACCTGGTTGGCCAGGCGCAGGCGGCTGTCGTACATCGTCAGCAGCATGCCTTCGATCACGAGCTCCGGGTTCAGGCGCTGCTGCACGATCTTGATGGTGTTCAGCAGCTTGCCGAGGCCTTCCAGTGCGAAGTATTCGCACTGCACCGGCACGATCACGCTGTCCGCCGCGGTCAGCGCGTTCACGGTCACCAGGCCCAGGCTGGGGCTGCAGTCGATGATGATCAGGTCGTACTGGTCGCGCAGCGGGTCGAGCACCTTCTTCATCTGGCGCTCCCGCTCGCTCATGTCGATCATCTCGATCTCGGCGCCCACCAGGTCGATGTGGCCCGGCAGCAGGTCGAGGTTCGGGTTGTCGGTGCCCAACACCACCTCGCTGGCCGGGGTGCCGTTGATGATGCACTCATAGATGCTGGCCTTCACGTTGCGCGGGTCGAAGCCCACGCCGCTGGTGGCGTTGGCCTGCGGGTCGGCGTCCACCAACAGGGTGCGGCGCTCCAGCACGCCGAAGCAGGCGGCCAGGTTGATGGCGGTGGTGGTCTTGCCCACGCCGCCTTTCTGGTTCACAATGGCGATGATCTTGGACATGGCTGTCGGTCGGCCTGGTTCAGTGCCCTTCAAGAAAACGTTGGGTCAACGGTTATGGCCGGCGCAAAGAAGGGCAGGGGAGGCTCCCCGTCGATGTTGATAACAAGGCGATTTTTGAACAACCTGCTGTCGGCGTGGCGGGGCGTGCCGTTCAGCCGTCCTTCCGCTCCAGGTCGTCGAAGTCCACGTCCGTGAACCGGTCGCCGCCTTCGGCCGGCGGTGTGGCCTCGGGGTCACGCGGCGGTTGGTCGGCCTGGTACTGGCCCGTGGCCCGCAACCGGTCGATCTCGTCGAAGGCGTCGTGCAGGCCATCGAGGAACTTGTCGAAGTCCTCCTTGTACAGGAAGATCTTGTGCTTCTCGTAGGTCGCCGTGCCGTCCGGGTTGCTGTGTTTCTTGCTCTCGGTGATGGTGAGGAAGAGGTCGCGGCCGCGGGTGCTCTTCACATCGAAGAAATACGTGCGCTTGCCGGCCCTCACGGCCTTGGAGTACACATCCTCACGGTCGTCCGCCATCGCTGGGTCCGGTTTCGGTCAACCAAAGATAGAAGGACATCCGGACCGGGCAAGGGGGCGCCTCACGCCTCACGCGCCTCCTCCAGCAGCTGCTCCTGATGCAGGCGGGCATAGATGCCGCCCTTCGCCAGTAGGGTCGCGTGGTCGCCCTCCTCGGTCACCCGACCGTGGTCGAGCACCAGGATGTGGTCCGCATCCTGCACGGCGCTGATGCGGTGGCTGATCAGGACCGTGGTGCGACCGGTGTCGCGTTGCGCGCGGAGGTCGCGCAGGAAGGCCGCCTCCGTGGCGGTGTCCACGGCGCTCAACGGGTCGTCCAGGATGAGGATGCGGGGCCTCGTGGCCAGGGCCCTGGCGATGCTCACCCGCTGCTTCTGGCCGCCGCTGAGCGTCACGCCGCGCTCGCCCAGCAACGTATCGTACCCCTTCGGGAAGCCCGTGATGTTCTCGTGCACCTGGGCCTGCCGGGAGGCCGTGGTGATAAGCGCCTCGTCCGCGCCATCGGCGCCGAAGGCGATGTTGTCCGCGATGCGCTCGCTGAACAGGAACACGTCCTGCGGCACATGCCCGATGTGGCGGCGCAGCCCGGCCAGGTCGTACTCCGGCAGCGGTACACCGTCGATCAGCACGGCGCCCGCCGTGGGGTCGTAGTGCCGGACGAGCAGATCGGCCACGGTGCTCTTGCCCGATCCCGTGTGGCCCACGATGGCCAGGGTTCCACCGGGGGGCACATGGAAGCTCACCTCGCGCAGCGCCTCGATGCCCGTATCGGGGTAGGTGAAGCTCACGCGCTCGAACCGCAGGTCGCCCTTCAGGTCGGCCGGCACCCGATGGCCGGGCCGCACGTTGGGGCGCGCGTCCAGGAACTCGTTGATGCGCTCCATGCTGGCCGACGCCTGCTGCACCAACGACACCACCCAGCCCACCGAGGCGAAAGGCCAGGTGAGCATGTTCACGTAGATGATGAACTCCGCGATGTTCCCCACGGTCACCGTGGGATCGCCGGCGATGAGCATGCGGCCGCCGATGTAGACCGTGAGGATGGAGCTGATGCCGATGAGCAGCCCGATGGCCGGCATGAACAGGGCGTCCACACGCGCCTGGGCCAGGCTGAGGGTGCGGTAGCGCGCACTGCTCGCCAGGAACCGGTCCGCCGCGTGATCCTCGCGCGAATAGGCCTTCAGCACGCGGATGCCGCTGAAGGACTCCTGGGCCAGGGTGCTCAGCACGCTCTGCTGGCGTTGCACATCGAGGCTGCGGCGGTTGATGAGGTCGCTGACGCGGTAGATCACCAGGCTCATCAGCGGCAGGGGCAGCAGGGTCCATAAGGTCAAGGTGGGGTTCACCGACAGCATGAAGCCGATGCACATGATGAAGAGCACCACCAGGTTCACCGTGTACATCACCGCCGGGCCGAGGTACATCCGCACCTTGCCCACGTCCTCGCTGATGCGGTTCATGAGGTCGCCGGTGCTGTGGCGTTTGTAGAACGCGCGGTCAAGCGACTGGTAGTGGTCGAAGATCACGTTCTTCAGGTCGTACTCGATCAAGCGGCTCATCACGATGATGGTCTGCCGCATGAAGAACATGAACAAGCCTTTCAGCAGGGCGAACACCAGGTAGAGCGCGGCGAGCAGGAGGGCGCACCGGGTCACGGTGGCGGCGATCTCGTCGCGGTCGGCGAGGTCGTCCAGCATGCCGGGCAGGTCGAGGCCGGTCCAGCCCACCCAGAGCTGCAGGGTGGCCGGCACGCTGAGGGCCCGTTCCGCGGCAGGCCGGTCGGCCTGGGCGATCCCGGCAGCGATGAGGTCCACCGCCTCGCGCACCACCTGCGGGCTGTACACCGCGAACAGGTTGCTGAGCACGATGAACAGGAAGCCGAGCAGCAACCGGCCCCGATAGCGTCGGAAGTAGGGGTTCAGCGCGAGGAGCGGGCGCATGGGTGACCGGCGAACGTGCTAGTTTTGCGCCGCCCCGGAGGACCGGCCCGTCAAAGGTAGCCGCCCCGCATGCCTCCGGTGTTCCCTCACCCGCAAGCACGCACATCCATGGCCACCACCACCGCCAAGGCCACCGAGGCCGCCGCCATCATCGGCCGCATGGAGCAGCACGATCACGAGGAAGTGTTGTTCTGCTTCGATCGCCCCACCGGTCTGCGGGCCATCATCGCCATCCACGACACCACCCTGGGGCCCGCCCTGGGCGGCACCCGCATGTGGCCTTACACCAGCGAGGCCGAGGCCATCAGTGATGTGCTTCGTCTCAGCCGCGGCATGACGTACAAGAGCGCCCTCGCCGGGCTCGACCTGGGCGGGGGCAAGGCCGTCATCATCGGCGACGCCCGCGTGGACAAGACCGAGGCCATGTTCCGCCGCTTCGGCCGCTTCGTACACAGCCTCAACGGCCGCTACATCACCGCCGAGGATGTGGGCATGAGCACCGCCGAGATGGTGAACATCCGCAAGGAGACCCCGCATGTGGCCGGCCTGCCCGAAGAGATCGGCGGCAGCGGAGACCCCAGCCCGGTCACCGCCTACGGCGTGTTCTGCGGCATGAAGGCCGCGGCAAAGACCGCCTACGGCAGCGAGAACCTCAGCGGTCGCAAGGTGGCCATCCAGGGCGCGGGCAACGTGGGCCGCCACCTGGCCACCCACCTGGTGAAGGCCGGGGCGCAGGTGTTCCTCACGGACATCCATGAGGAGAAGCTGGCGGCCATCAAGGCCGAACTGCCCGCCATCACCCTGGTGAAGCCCACGGAGATCTACGACCTGGACATGGACATCTATTCGCCCTGTGCGCTGGGCGCCACGGTGAACGATGACACGCTGCCCAGGCTCAAGTGCAGCGTCATCGCCGGGGCCGCCAACAACCAGCTCGCGAACGAGAGCGTGCACGGCCCGGAGGTGATGAAGCGCGGCATCCTGTACGCGCCTGATTTCCTGATCAACGCGGGAGGCATCATCAACTGCGCCTGGGAGCGGAAGGGCTATGATCGCAAGGCGGCCATGATGCAGACCGAAGCCATCTACAGCACCGCCCTGGCCATCTTCAAGCGCAGTGCCGACGAAGGCATCCCCACCTATCTGGCCGCCAACCAGGCCGCCGAACAGCGCGTCCGCAGCATCCGTCAGGCCGGACTGCGATCCTGAACGTCCGTCGCCCGCAACAGCCCACCCGCCCGCATGCTCAACCGGCGCTACCTGCGCATCAAGGTCTACCAGTCGCTCTATGCCTATTGGCAAAGCGATTCCTCCAGCGCCGCGCGCATCGAGAAGGAGCTGTTCCTGAGCATCGAACGCACCTTCGACCTGTTCGTTTCGCTGTTGCTCACCTTCGGCGAGCTGCGCCGCGCCAGTGAGCTCCGCATCGAGGAACGACGGCTGAAGCGCCTGCCCACCGCCGAGGACCTCAACCCCAACCGGCGCTTCGTGGACGGTACCCTGCTGAACGCGATCGCGGGCTCGTCCGTGCTGGAGGCCGAAGCCGGCAAACGAAAGGTGGGGTGGATGGGGCAGGGCGACCTGTTCCAGCGGATCCTCAAACAGATGGACCAGGATGAACGCTACAAGGCCTTCGTCGCCACCCCGGCCGACGATCTGCGCAGCGAGCAGCAGTTCCTGCTCCACCTGTTCGTCGAGCTTGTCGCCAACGCGGAGGAACTGCACGATCATTTCGAGGCGCGCAGCATCTACTGGCTGGAGGACCTCGACCTGGCCTGCGCACTGGTGAAGCGCGTGCTCGAAGGCCTTCGCGCTCCGGCCGCGTTCGACCCGGCCGTGGTCGACGTGCTGGCCGCCCCGTCCGCTGAACAGCATTTCGTCAGCACCCTCTTCCGGACAAGCATCGAGCAGGGCGATGAGCACGGTCGACTCATCGCCGAGAAGGCCGCCAACTGGGAGGCTGACCGGATCGCCCTCAGTGACATGATCCTCATGCGCATGGCCCTCACCGAGGCGCGCACCTTCGAGGACATCCCGGTGAAGGTGACCCTCAATGAGTACATCGAGGTGGCCAAGGCCTACAGCACCCCCAAGAGCAAGAACTTCATCAACGGCATCCTCGACAAGCTGTTCCAGGAGCTCAAGGAGCAGGGCGCGATCCGCAAGGTGGGCCGCGGGTTGCTGGAGGGCTGAACGTGACCAAGATGGTGCATCCGAACGCCACCTTCCTTCCCTGCCAGAACCCCTTGCGGCGGGTGCTGTCCGCCGCCTTCGTCCTTGTCGTTCTTCTCCTCGGCGGCTGCCGCATCACCGACCATAGCGAGCACGCTTCGGACGAGGTGGACCCCACGGCCCTCGACGGCCGGGCCTCCGGTTACACCGACGCCTCCGGTGAGCTGCCGGTGATGACCTTCGACAGCACCCTGATCCACATGGGCCGCATTTCCCAGGGCACCGTGGTGGAACGCCGCTTCCGGTTCCGAAACACCGGTGTGGGCGATCTGGTGATCGCCGATGTTCGCGGCAGCTGCGGGTGCACCGTGGGCAAGGACTGGCCCCGGCGGCCGATCGCACCCGGCGACACCGGCGCCATCACCGTTTCCTTCGACAGTGAAGGGCGGGAAGGCATCCAGGAGAAGACCGTTTCGGTGGTCGCCAATACGCGTCCGCCCACCACCATCCTCACCATCAAGGGCGAAGTGCTCACTCCGCTCTCCAACCCCTGAACCCGACCAACCGCATGATGTTCCCGCTCTCCTTCCCCCTGCAGGCCGCCGGCCAGCAAAGCCCGTACAGTTTCTGGATCATGATGGGCCTGCTGATGGTCGTCTTCTACTTCTTCATGATCCGCCCGCAGCAGAAGAAGGCCAAGGATGCCCGCAAGTTCCGCGAGTCCATCCAGAAGGGCATGAAGGTGGTCACCATCGGCGGTGTGCATGGCAAGGTGGCCGAAGTGAACGACAAGACCGTGCTGCTGGAGGTGGACACCAACGTGAAGATCCGCTTCGAGAAGAGCGCCCTCGCCATGGACAGCTCCCAGCAGCTGAACGAAGAGGCCGTGAAGGCCAGCTGATCCATCGGTGAGCACCCGCCGGATGCGAACCTGCCACCCGAACGGAACCAGGCTCGGGCATCCGCGCACAGGTGCGCAGGAGCGCATGACCACATGGGCGGAGGTGCACCCATGACGATCTGGGGGTCGCCCAACGAGCGTTGAGCCCATGCGGAGGATCGGCATCACCGGCGGCATCGGCAGTGGGAAATCCACCGTCTGCCGCGTGTTCGCGGTGCTGGGGGTTCCCGTGTTCGATGCGGACGCCGCAGGCAGACGCCTGCTCGTGGAGGATCCCGCGGTGAGGAAGGCGGTGATCGAAGCGTTCGGTGCGGACGCCTACCCGGCCGGAGCCTTGGATCGCGGGTTCCTGGCAAGGGCGATCTTTTCCGACGCCCACGCGCGAACGCGATTGAACGGCATCGTCCACCCTGCGGTCCGTGCCACCTTCGCACAGTGGGCGGGCGTGCAGGATGCCCCTTACGTGTTGATGGAGTCCGCGATCCTGGTGGGCAGCGGTGGTGCCCGTGCGCTGGACGGCCTGGTGCTGGTGACCGCACCCGCGGACCTTCGGTTGCGCCGCACCATGCTGCGTGACGGTGCTGATGAACAGGCCGTGCGCGATCGCATGGCCGCCCAGGACACCGAGGAGGACATGCGGGCGGCCGCAGGGTTTGTGATCCTCAATGATGATCTCCATCTGGTGATCCCGCAGGTGCTCGACGTGCATCGCGGCCTGGTGCAACAGGATCCCGCATGAACGACCTGGAACGGGTGCCCTGGTCACGGACGGCGCGGTCGCTGGCGGTGCTCAGTCTGCCGGCGGCCCTGCTGGCGCAATTGGTGGTGCCCGCCCTGTTGATGGCCGTGTGCGCGCTGGTGCTCGCCCTTCGCGGGCGTGCGCGGGCCGCGAGCCTTCCGCACCGGTTCGGTCCGGCCGGCGAGCGCCACGCGCGGATCTCCATCCGCCTGGCGGTCCTGGGTGCGGCGCTGTCGCTGGTGCTGTGGGCGTTGTACGCCGCGGCGGTGCTTCCTTGAAGCCCCGGATCAGGCCCTGGCCTCCCGGGCCGGATGGTGGATGGCCCGTGCCACCCGCTCCGCGCCGAACCCATCGATGAAGCGCCCCAGCAACGCGGCGGTGGCGCGTGCATCGTTCAAGGCGCGGTGGCGACCGGTGAAGGGGATGCCGAAGTGGCGGCACAGGCTGCCCAGGTTGTGATGGCTGAGCTGCGGCACCAGCTGGCGGCTGAGCCGCTCCGTGCACAAGGTCGACCGGTCGAACGCCGCGCCCGCCCGACCGCATTCCGCCGTCAGGGCCGCCATATCGTAGCGCGCATTGTGCGCCACGATCACCCGGGTGTCGGTGAGCAGCAGCAGGCGGGGAACGATCCGATGGAACCGCGGCGCGTGGCGTAGCTCGTCCGGTGCGATGCCCGTGAGCATCCGTGCGAAGGCCGGCACGGGCACGCCAGGGTCCACCAAGGCGCTCCAGGCGATGTGTCCGTCCGCATCCGGCAGCACCAAGGCCAGCTCCATGATCCGGCCCCGCAGCGGGTCGCCCAAGGTCGTCTCCACATCCACCACGGCGTAGCCCATCTGCTCCATGGGGCGCTCATACGGCGGGCGGGGCGCCCGGGTTCCTGCGAGCATTGCCTTTGATACCTTGCCCGCCCATGGAGGCGATCGACCTGCGACTGGCCGTGCTGTGCGTGCGTGCGGACGGCATCCTGGAGATCCGCTTCAAGCCCGGTCTGCTCACCGATGCCGCGGGTGTGCAGGAGGTGGTGGAGGGGCGGCGTCGGCTCTGCGAGGGCGCACCCCGCCGGGTGATGGTCGTGCTGGCCGAGGATGTGGACTTCGAACTGGAGGTGACCACCACGGACAATGCACCGCAGGTGGCCGACCGCACCGTGGCCGAGGCCACCGTGGCCACCACCACCCTCAACAACAAGGTCGCCTCCATGTACTACCGCTACATCCACCATCCGTACCCCACCAGTGTGCACGTCTCGGAGGACAGCGCGGTGGAGTGGTTGCTGCAACAGACATGACCGCATGTTCAGGCTGTTCTCCCTCCTGATGTTCCGCCTGTTGGGCTGGCGGATCGAGGACCATCGCCCCCGCGACCTTGACCGCTACATCGTGGTGGTGGCGCCGCACACCAGCAATTGGGACTTCCTCATCGGGCTGTTCACCCGCAGCATCGCCCGCATGGGCGATGTGCGGTACCTCGCCAAGCGCGAACTGTTCCGCCCGCCCTTCGGCGCGGTGTTCCGCTGGTTGGGCGGCTATCCGGTGGACCGCGGCCAAAAGAGCCAGCTCGTGGACCAGGTGGCCGACCTGTTCCGCACCGAACCGGGCTTCAAGATCGCCATCACACCGGAGGGCACACGCAGGCGCGTGGACACCTGGAAGACCGGCTTCTACCACATCGCCGTGAAGGCGAAGGTGCCCATCATCCTGGCGGCGATGGACTACGGCCGCAAGTGCGTCTCCTTCTCCACGCCCTTCTGGCCCACAGGCGATGTGGACGCCGATGTGGAGGCCATGAAGGCCCATTTCCGCCCCGTGCGCGGACGCAACCCGGAACAGGGCGTGCACTGATGGCATCATTCCTGCAACACAGCACCACCATGCGCACTCTCCACTTCGTTGTCGTGCTGCTGGCCGCCCATCTCGCTGCGCCTGCCATCGCCCAGACGGCCACCTTTCCACCACTGGAAGGAGAGAAGGCCGACGGAAGCCGTGTGCGGTTGCCCGACCCGGCGGCCAAGGGCTTCACCGTGGTCGGGCTGGCCTACAGCCAGAAGGCTTCACCGATGCTGGAGGAGTGGGCCGAACCGGCTTTCCTCCGGCTGGTGGCCAAGCACGGCCTCTTCGCCGGCACCTACGAGGCCGACGTCTGGTTCATCCCCATGTTCATCGGGGGCAACAAGGCGGCCTACGAGCCGAGCATGAAACGCTTCCGCAAGAGCGCCGATCCAGAGGTGGCCGAGCACGTCCTCTTTTATCAGGGCGGGATCGAGGTCTTCGAACAGGCGCTCGGGCTGCATGACAAGGACATCCCGTACTTCTTCGTGCTCGACCGCGAGGGCCGGGTGGTCCACCGCACCGAGGGCACCTTCTCCCTCGAGAAGCTGGATGCCATCGAGGAACGGCTCATGGAGTGAGCCACCGCGTATTTTCGCGCCCACTTCACGCCGACCATGCGCACCTCACTCTCCCTCTCAGCGTTCTGGACCCTGCTGCTGGCCTCCTGTGCCCCATCCGGTGACGGTGGTGGGCAAGCCACAGCACCGGCCGTCGATCCCCTCACCACCACTGAACAAGCACCCATGAGCACCGATCCGTCGGAAGGCGTCTTCGCCAAGATCACCACCAACAAGGGCGTCATCACCATCCGCCTGGAACATGAGAAGGCCCCGGTGACCGTGGCCAATTTCGTCGGACTGGCCGAAGGCTCCGTGAAGAACACCGCCCGTGCCCAGGGGCAACCGTACTACGATGGGCTCACGTTCCACCGTGTGATCGCGGACTTCATGATCCAGGGGGGCGACCCCACCGGGACCGGGTCCGGAGGTCCGGGCTATGCCTTCCAGGACGAGATCCATCCCGACCTGAAGCACGACCGCGCGGGCACGCTGAGCATGGCCAATGCCGGTCCGGCCACCAACGGCAGCCAGTTCTTCATCACGCACAAGGAGACGCCGTGGCTGGACGGCCGCCACGCGGTGTTCGGCCATGTGACCTCCGGTCAGGACGTGGTGAACGCCATCGCCCAGGGCGACCGCATCGAGAGCGTGCGCATCGAGCGGGTGGGGGAGAAGGCCAAGGCCTTCGACGCCACCCAGGTGCTGGCCGCCAATGCCGGCATGTTCAAGGCGCGCTGAACTAGCGCCGGCCGCGACCGCCACCGCTTCGGCCTCCGCCGCTGCGTCCGGCGGCGCCGCTGCGTGAGCCGCTCCGTGCACCGCCGGCTCCGTCCCTGCGCTTCGGTGCATCGGGCCGGTATTCCGGTCCGGGACCGAACTCCGCGGGCAGGGGCACCTTGCGCACGGCGTAGCCGATGAGCTTCTCGATGCGCCCGAACTCGCGCATCTCCTTGTCGTTGATGAAGGTGACGGCCTGCCCCTTGCGGGCGGCACGCGCCGTGCGCCCCACGCGGTGCACGTAGTCCTCGGGATCCTGCGGCACGTCGTAGTTGATCACCATGTCGATGTCGTCGATGTCGATGCCGCGGCTCACCACGTTGGTGGCCACGAGGATCCGCAAGCGGCGGTTCCGGAACCGCAGCAGCACCTCTTCGCGCTCGCTCTGCTCCAGGTCGCTGTGCATCGCTTCGGCATCGAAGCCCTTGCGCTTGAGGTGGCGGGCCAGGTTGCGCACCTCGCTCTTCCGGCCGGCGAACAGCACGATGCAGCTGGCCTCGGTGGTGCGCAGCAGGTGCTCCAGCACGGGCGCCTTCTGCATCTCATGCACCACGAAGGCCTGCTGGTCCACCCCCTCGGCCGGTTTGCTCAACGCGATGGTGATCTCCACCGGGTCCTTCAGGATGCGTTTGGTGAGCTCACGGATAGCCGGGGGCATCGTCGCGCTGAACAGCAAGGTCTGCCGGTCCTCGGGCAGGAAGCTGATGATGCGCATGATGTCGTCGATGAAGCCCATGTCCATCATCCGGTCGGCTTCGTCGAGCACCAGGAACTCCAGGCCCTTCACCGGCACATAGCCCAGGTTGAGGTGGCTCAACAGTTTGCCCGGGGTCGCGATGATCACTTCGGTGCCACCGGTCAGGGCCGATTTCTGCTGGTCGAACGACGCGGCATCGCTGCCGCCGTAAACGGGGATCGAGGTGATGGGGGTGAAGTAGGCGATGGCCTGCAATTGCTGGTCGATCTGGAGGGCGAGCTCGCGTGTGGGCACCACCACCAGGGCACGGATGCTCCCCTCCACCTTGGGCCGGTAGCTGTGCACCACGTCCATGATGGGCAGCAGGAAGGCCGCGGTCTTGCCCGTGCCGGTCTGTGCGCAGGCGATCAGGTCACGGCCATCAAGCGCCGCCGGGATGGCCTGCTGCTGGATGGGCGTGGGTGTGCGGATGCCCATGGCGGAAATGCCCTCGAGCAGGTCGGGGCTGAGCCCCAGTTCATTGAACCCCATGTTCAGGTGCGGTGCCCGTGCACCGGTCGGTCGGTGCGCGAAGCGGCGCGAAGATAGGTCCGCGGGGGGGAGCCCTTCATCCAACGGCGCGCAGGGGAGCCTCGCCCCAGGAGGCCAGCAGTTCCACCCGGTGACCGTCACCGGCACACACGCGCAGCTCACCTTCCAGTTGCTCGCTCAGCGCGTGGACCAGATCATGGCCGAAGCTGCCGGCGCAAAGCCCGCTCGCCGAGGCCAGGCCCACCCCGTCATCCTGGTAGGAGAGGCGCAGACCGTGGCCGTTCCAAGCCTCCAGCTCCAGGCCGATCGATCCGGTGCGCCCTTCCGGGAATCCGTGTTTCAGCGAGTTCATCACGAGCTCGTTCACCAGCAGCCCCAAGGGGATCAGCATCGTCGTGGGAACCGCTTCCACCGTGCAGAGCACCGTGACGGCCACCCGCTGCTCCGCAGCGAAACTGCGCACCACACCGGTGACCAGTTCCTGCAGGTGCTCGCCCAGGCCGATGTGGCGAAGGTCGCTCGAGCGGTACAGGCGATCGTGCACCAGGGCCATGGCCTGCACGCGGCGCTCCAGGTCCTCCAGGGCCTCCCGCGACCCATCGGAGGTCTCATGCAGGGCACGCAGGCGCACCAGGGTGCTCACCACCTGCAGGTCGTTCTTCACCCGATGGTGGATCTCGCGCAGCATCAGGTCCTTCTCGCTCTCGGCCATCAATGAACGGGCCAGCCGTGCGTTCTGTCGCTGCAGTTCCAGGTTCTGTGCCTGAAGTTGGTCGCCCTGCTCGCGGATCAACCGGTTCTTGTGCCGCACCCGGCCGATCACGCGACGGACGTGGAACAGGGTGGTGCCGAACAGGACCACCACGGCGGACACCAGGCCCAGCAGGATCAGCAGCAGCCGGCTGCGCCGTTGCGCCGATCCGGCGATCGCTTCGTTCATGGCGCTCCGTTCGCGGAGCATGGCGTTGTCACGGTCCTTGTTGGACACCTGATAGAGCGCCTGCAGTCCTGCCAACTGTCGGGCCATTTGCGCGTTCAGCAGGGAGTCCTTCAGCTTCATCTGCTGGTCGAGGAAGACGAGGGCCTCGCGTTCCGCGCCAAGCGCGCGTGCCTGTTGCTGGCGAAGGTCCAGATAGTGAAGGCGTTCGGTCCGGTCGCCGGTGCGGGTGAGCAGCACCTCCAACGAGTCCAGGTGCCGGTCGGCGCCACGCATGTCACCCAGAGCGAGCGCGGCACGGGCCTGTTCCTTCCACAGGGCGGTCCACAGCACCGGTGAACCGGAACGCCCCAGGAGGGAGGCGGCCTTGCCCATGCAGGGCAGGGCATCCGCCGGCTTCCGCTGATCAAGGAGCGCGGTGGCGCTCAGCACCCACCGACGGGCTTGTTCCTGCACATCCGCACGGCGCGCGAGGACGGCATCGGCCAGGTGGCCCTGCTCCTGCGCTTCGCGGTAGCGACCGACGGCGATCATGCGCTCCATGACGTCCAGGTGCGCGTGGGCCAGCCGCAGGCTGTCACCCAGGTCGCGCACCGCCAGCAGGGCCCGTTGGCTCTCCTCCATCGCCCGGATGGGCTGCCCCATCTCGGCGTACGTCCGGCTCAACCAGGCCAGGTCGTTCGCCACCACGGCCGGGCGTTGCAGCACCTGCGACACTTCCAGCGCGCGCAATGAGGCCTTGAGGAGGCCGTCCAGGCCACCGGCGTTCAACTCGTTCTGCCGCAGCTCCACGAGCACCCGGTGCACCAGTTCGAGGTCCTTCGATTGCTCGGCGAAATGAAGGGCGGTGCGGCGTTGCGCCAGGGCTTCCACGGGCCGTTCGGGATCCAGCGTCCTCGCCAGCTCCAACAGCACACGGGCGCGGTCGCGCGCGCCGGACATCCCGGTGGCGCGTTCGGCGCGACCATGCTCAAGGCGCGAAGCGGACACCGGGGACCATGGCCCGGAGAGGAGCAGGAGGACGAACAGCGCGGTACGCATCGGCCCTTGTACGCCGCCGCCGGTGGGGCGGTTGCACCACGCCCGTGCTACGTTTGGCCCATGAAGGTGCGGGTCGAGGTCTGTGTGACCGGTATCGCCGAGGCGCATGCGGCGGCGCGGGCCGGAGCGGACAGCGTAGAACTGTGCACCTGGCCGGACTGCGGCGGGGTGACCCCGAGCTACGGGTTGGTGAACGCGGTGAAGGAGGAGCTCGGGATCCCACTGCGCGTGCTCATCCGGGCCACCCCGGGCGGCTTCACGTACAGCATGAGCGAACGACAGGCCATGCTTCGTGACGCCCTGCTCATCGGCATGAGCACCCCGGGCCTGGTGATCGGAGCGCTGGATGAGGCGGGCGCTCCCGATATCCCCTTCATCCGCGCCGTGCGCATGGCCGCTCCGGAGGCGGAGGTCACCTTCCATCGGGCCATCGACCGCAGTCCCGACCCCGGGTTGGCCTTCGCCACCTGCCTCGCCGAAGGGGTCCAGCGCGTGCTCACCAGCGGTGGCCGCACCCTGGCGATCGACGGCGCCCTCACCATCAAGGCCATGGTGGAGGGTGCACAAGGCCGCTTGCGCGTGGCCGCCGCCGGAGGCATCACGCCGCAGAACGTGGTGGAACTGGTGGAGCGCACGGGCGTGACGGAGGTGCACTTCGCCGCGCAACGCAAGTTGCCGCCCGAACCCCATGAGGTGAGCATGAGCTCCGCCCATCGCGGGTTGAGCTTCGAGAGCGTGCCCGATGAGGCCAAGATCGATGGGGTGCTCAACGCGCTGGCGAAAGCCCACTTGCGATGAGGCTCGCCATGCTGCCCATGGCGGGCCTCTGTGCCTTGTCGACCGTCGCCCAGCCGCTTCGACAGGCCATCCGCGAAGGATGGCGGTTCCGCGAACTCGGCACTGAGCAAGGGTGGTCCGCCCACGTGCCGGGGACCGTCCAGCAGGACCTCCTGCGCAACGGCCGCATCCCCGACCCGCTCCGCAACGCGAACAGCGACAGTGTGCGCTGGGTCGAGCTCCGGGATTGGGAGTACACGGTGCGCTTCGAGGCCGATGCCGCCTGGGCCGAGCACCCGGACGCTCACCTGGTGTTCAAAGGCATCGACACGTTCGCCGACGTCCGGCTCAACGGCGTGCGGCTCGGCGGTGCGGACAACATGTTCCGCACCTGGAGCTGGCCCGTGCATGGCGTGCTGCGTGAAGGGACCAACGACCTGCGGGTGGTGCTCCGAAGCCCTGTCCGCGAAGGGGCCCAGCTCCGCGTCGAATACGGGGTGCAGCTTCCGCACGACAGCGATCCGGGCGGCACGAGCCCGTACGTGCGCAAGGCCGCCTACCAGTTCGGATGGGACTTCGCCCCACGACTGGTCACCATGGGCATCTGGAAGGAGGTGGCGTTGGAACTGCCGGCGGCGCCGGTGCCACCCGCGCAGCCGTCGGTGTCCTTGGATCAGCGGCCGGACAGCGTCGGCCGCGCGTTCCGCTTCCTGCGCAACGGCCGCCCGCTCTTCATCAAAGGCTGCAACCTGGTGCCGCCGTCCATGTTCCCGGGCGCGGACAGCCTGTGGGTGGCGCGGGTGCGCGACATGCAGCGGGCGGGCATGAACATGGTGCGCGTATGGGCAGGCGGTGTGTATCCGCCTGACGCGTTCCATGCCGCCTGCGACACGTCCGGCATCCTGGTGTGGCAGGACCTCATGTTCGCGAACATTCCACCCGCCGAAGGCGCCTTCCTGGACAACGTACGCGCCGAGGTCGCCGACCAGGCCGGGCGCTTGGGCCGCTGGTCGGGGCTGGCGCTGTGGTGCGGCAACAACGAATTGGAGGTGGCCTGGCACAACTGGGGCTGGCAGGACCGCTATCGCATCCATGGACCGGATTCCGTGCGCGTTCGCGATGCCATGCACCGGTTCTTCAACCAGGTCCTTGTGGAGGCCCTTCCGGACCACCAGCGCTACACGCCCACCTCGCCCCTGAGCAATTGGGGCAACGCCACTGGCCTGCGGAACGGCGATCTGCACTATTGGGGGGTGTGGCACGGCGACAGCACCTTCGCCTCGTTCGGCCGCAACGTGGGCCGCTTCGTGAGCGAATACGGTTTCCAGAGCTATCCGGACAGTGTTACGCTCGCCACCCAGATCGATCCCGAGCACCTGCACCTCGGGGACCCGATCCTCGCCGCGCGGCAGCGCAGCTACAAGACCGACCGGCCCATCCTGGAGGCCATTGAACGGGAGTTCGGCGTTCGGCCGCGAACGCTCGGTGAGCTCATCCGATTCAGCCAGCTGGCGCAGGCCGAGGCCTACCGGCAGGCCATCTGGGCCCACATCACCGCGCAGCCGCACTGCATGGGCACCCTGTTCTGGCAGCTCAACGACGTGTGGGCCGGCCCCAGCTGGAGCACCGTGGACCACACCGGCACCTGGAAGGCGGCGATGTACGAGGTGGCGCGGAGCTACCGGTCCGTGGTCCTCGACCTGCGGCAGGAGGAAGGTGATGTGGTGGCGCGCATCTGGAATGAGGACGCCGATCGACGGATGCTTCTGGCCGTGACCCAGGTGCTCGACACGGAAGGGAAGTCGATCCGTTACGACAGTCTATGGATCCAGCCCACTGTTGGCATGAGTGAGCTGATGCGGCTGTCGGTGCCCCGAGTGCTGGCCGGATCGCCACCGGAGCGGACGCTGGTGCATGTGCGTGTCCTGGACCACCAGGGCGGGCTGCTGGCCGATCGCCTGCTCTCCATGGCCCCCTGGGGCCGGATGGAGTGGCAACGACGACCCCGGGTCGAACTGATGGCCGACCCGGCCCGGGCCGGACGCTACCGGCTGACCACGGACAAACCCGTGCCCGTGGTGCACCTGCGAGCGGGCGATGCCGGCCTCAGCGACAACGACTTCTTTCTGCTGCCAGGCATGGACCGTTGGGTGGAGGTGGCGGGCGGGGAACCTCCCACGTGGGAGGTTTGGCCGCCCTAGCCGAAGAGGCGGGTTTTCAACAGACCCTGTGCGAACGTCCTGCATCCGGCTTGGCCGTTCCGCTGGACAACACCTACCTTCGGCAACCATCCAACCGGTCAACACGACCCCACGCATGAGCGCATTTCGACACATCACCCAGGCACTCGTTCTCGTTTCGGCCCTCGCGCCGACCGCTGCCGGTCTTGCCCAAGGGAACTGCCAGAATCCCAGCCAGTTCGGACAGGCCACGCCCGATCCTTTCGGTGCGGTGACCATCATCAGCACATGCAGCTTTGAGTCCGAGTACTCCGTCGTCACCGGCATCATCGCTGGAGCCACCTACCAGTTCACCCTGAGCTCGGGCGGGTATATCACGGTCCGGGAGGACTTCCCCGGGGGCACCGTGATCGGCCAGGGCTACAGCCCCGTCACCGTCACGGCGGTGACGGGTGGTGACCTGTACCCCCATTGGAACGTGGACGACCTCTGCAATCAGCAGTCCAACTGTGTGGAGACCACGGTCCAGCTCTTCCTGAACTGCACCCCCGTGGTGGCCAGTTACAGCGTGCTGGATGATTGCAACACCAACAGCTTCACCATCGACGTGAACGTGGCCAGCACCGGGGACGGTTCCTTCGTGAACATCGACCACAGCGTCAACGGCACACCGCAGGCGCAGATCCCCGGGCAGGGCGTCGGGGTCATCACCCTCGGGCCGTTCACCGTCGGTGCGCTAGTGGACATCGTAGTGGGCCACGAGTTCGAGGCGGCCTGCAGCGTGAGCTTCTTCAACGTACAGAGCACCGGGAACTGCCCCATCATCCTGACCTGTGGCGGGGTGGAGTTCAATGACACGTACTGTTATCAGCCGAACGACACCAAGACCTGGTGGTACCAGAGCTCCACCAACGACCCCTTGGCGCTGCTCTTCTCCACGGGTACGATCGAATCGTCCACGTGGGATGTGCTCACCATCTACGACGGTCCGAACAACGGAAGCCCCATCCTCTGGCAGCACAACGGCCCCACCCTGGACCTGAGCACCTTGCCCCCGATCGTGTCCACCGGTCCCAACCTGTTCATGGCGCTCACCTCCGATGGCTCGGTGCAGTGCTCCACCAACCCCAGCTGGGAGTGGAACTGGACCGTGGGCTGCCTGGACTGCGATGTGCCCGCCGCTACCTTCACCGTGGTGCCCGATTGCATCCACCGCGAGTACAGCATCGAGGTGAACGTGACCTCCACGGGTGACGCGGCCACGGTGGACCTGGTGATCCCCGGGGATACCCTCTTCGGCATCGGCACCGGCATCCAGAACTTCGGACCCATCGGCATGGACACGGTCGTCAACATGGCCGTCTTCAACGGCGACAACAGCTTGTGCCGGATCTTCAGCGGCCCGGTGGTGGCCTACGAGGACAGCTGCGTCATCCCGGCCTGCCTCAACGTGAACACGTCCTACTGCTATGAGAACACGGACGACGCCTGGTTCGTCTACCAGTCCAGCGACCCCAACCTGCCCATCACGATGACCTTCCTGCAAGGCGAATTGCTGGTGGACGACAAGGTGGTGATCTACAATGGCGCCTATGACCTCTCCGGTGTGCTCTTCAACGGCAACCTGGGCGGAAACCTCTCCGGACTCTCCATCAGTTCCCAGAACCCGGACAACCTGCTGACCCTTCGCGTGCAGTCGAACACCACGGGCTCCTGCGACGATGGGCAGGCGACCATCCCGTTGGTGTGGGACGTGGGCTGTGGCCTGGTGGGCATTGACGAGGCGGACGCGACGGGCTTCGTGCTCTACCCGAACCCCACCACGGGTGCGGTGACGATCCAGCTCGGCCTCGACCAGCTGACCAACGCGGTGGTGCGGGTGTTCGACCTCACAGGCCGTCAGGTGCTCGATCTGCCGGTGCGCACGGTGAACGACCGTTCCGTGCTGGTCGACCTGTCCGGCCTGCAGAACGGCAACTACCTGCTGCAGGTGCACGCGGACGAGTTCGTGCGCACGAAGGCCGTGCAGGTGGCGCGCTGACCGACGATGTCCTCCAGGAAGCCCGGCCGTGAGCCGGGCTTCCGCGTTTCCAATGGGTGCTCAGCGGGCCGGTCCGGCCTCGATGCCGATCTCGTCCAGGAAGATCCAGCTCGCTCCGCCTTTGCTCGGATGCCAGTCCGGGCAGGGCCCCGCGTTCTTCGCCATCACCTTCACATAGCGGGCCCGCTTGCCGATGGGGCCGGTGCGCAGTTCCATCCGCTGGGTGCCGTCCGCATCGCGGGCCACGGTGTGCGTCAGCACCGTGCTGCTCCACTGCCGTCCGTTGATGCTCCACGCCACGTCCACGTATTCCGGGTACCAGATCCACGAGCGCTGGTCCTGCAGCATGCCGACGCTCACGGCATCCAGCCGGCGTTCGCCGCCCAGGTCGATCGTGGCCAGCACATCCTGTCCCTGGAAGCCCTGCCATTCGCCCGACCGGAACTCGGTGCTGCCGCGCAGCCCGTCCACCAAGGCCTGATCGCCACCGGCCGCATATTGGTTGGCGTAGGTGCTCTGGAGGCTCACCGTGTGCCGCACGTCCAGCCGCTCGAACCGCGCCTCCACCACCGGACCCGTACGCCCGTCCAGGGCGAGACGCGCCTGCACCGTGCCCGTCTGCCGCAGCGTCAGCAGCTCCGGCGCTGCGCGCCATTGCTTCACGCCGCCCTCCTTCATCCGGTACTCCACCTGGCCGTAGGGGATGGGGCGCACGAAGTGCACGGCCAGGGTGTCCGTGAATGTCCGTGAGGGGGCGTTCACCCAGGGCGCGGGCAGCGGCCGTTCGAGCGACAGTTCCGGCTCTCCCAGGTCAGGGTAGGAGGGGGCGCCGCCCGGACGGGGGCCGAGGCGAAAGGCAAGGGTGCCGCCGTCCATCAGCCGGTCGTGGCTCAGCTGCCGGAAGACCTCCGGTTCGCGCCCGTTCCAGGTGACCTCCTCCACGTAGCGCGCGTCGGCATGCGTGCGCTCGGCCGTGATGCGCAGGTCGCGTCCATGGGCCAGCTGCACGGTGGCCTCGTCGAAGAGCGGCACCCCCAGCGTGTACTGTGGCGAGCCGGGGCAGATGGGGTAGATCCCCAGGGCGCTCAGCACGTACCAGCTGCTCATCTGGCCGCAGTCCTCATTGCCGATCAGGCCGTCCGGCGCATCGCGGTAGAACTCATCGCGGATGCGACCCACCAGACCGTCCATCCAGGCCGGAGCGTCCGTGCGGGCGTAGAGGTAGGCCATGTGGTGGCTGGGCTCGTTGCCGTGGGCGTACTGCCCGATCAAGCCCGTGATGTCCGCCTGCTCGCGTCCTGTCGTGCGCACGTCGGCGTCGAAGAGCTCATCCAGCCGGGCGCGCAACGCACTGCTGCCGCCCGCATCGCGCAACAGGTCGTCCAGATGGTGCGGCACGAAGAGCCCGTACTGCCAGGCATTGGCCTCGGTGAAGTGGTAGTTCACCTCGTAGGGGTCGAAGGGCTCGATCATGCCACCGTTGCGCCGGGCGCGGAAGAAGCGCGTGCCTGGGTCCAGCAGGTTCTGCCACGAGTAGGCGCGTTGCGTGAACGCGGCCGCGAGGCTGTCCTCCCCCAGGGCCTCTGCCAGCTGCGCGATGCACCAGTCGTCGTAGGCATACTCCAGCGTGCGGCTCACGCTCTCCGCCTGGTCCTCGCTGCTGATGTAGCCCCGGGTGCGGTAGGCGTTGAGCCCCGGCTCGTCACGCATGGCCCCGGCCACCAGCGCCTCCAACGCCAGCCGGGCGTCGTAGCCCCGGATGCCCTTGCTGTGCGCATCGGCGATCACGCTGGCGCTGTGGTAGCCGATCATGCAGTCCGTTTCGTTGCCCCAGAGCTCCCACACCGGCAGCCGGCCGCCCTGCTGATAGTGCAGCAGAAAGGTGCGGATGTAGTCGTTCACCCGGTCGGGCTCCAGCAACGTGAACAGCGGGTGCGTGGCGCGAAAGGTGTCCCACAGGCTGAAGATGGTGTAGACGTTGTGGTCCGCCCGGTGCACCGCGCCATCCATGCCGCGGTACTGCCCGTCCACGTCGTTGAACACGCAGGGCGCGATGAGGCTGTGGTAGAGCGCGGTGGCGAAGATGCGCTGCTGCTCGGGCGTGCCGCCTTTCACCTGCACCTTGTTCAGCTCGGCGTTCCAGGCGGCCTCGGCCTCCGCCCGCACCCGGTCGAAGTCCCAGTGCGGCACCTCGGCCTCCAGGTTCCTCCGCGCGCCCTCGATGCTCACCGCACTGATGCCGACCTTGACGATGAGGGGGCCGGGAGCCTCGCGCTTCACGGCGATGGCGGCCTTGGTGCTGTCGGCGTTGTAGGTGAGGGTGATCCCAACGGGTCCGCTGCTGCGCCCGATGCGCATGCAGAAGAACATTCGCTGATCGACGGCCCAGGACGAGCTCCTGCGTTCACCCACCACGTCCAGACCCTCTTGCCGGATGTGACCGGCGAGCAGCTTGTCGCGGTGGCTCAGGTCGATCACCAGGTATTGCTCCCGATCCTGCGGGATGGTGTACCGATGGACCCCCACGCGGGCCGTGGCCGTCAGCTCGGCGTCGACGCCCTCATCCTCCAGGTGCACGCGGTAATAGCCCGCATGGGCCGCCTCGTTCGCATGGCTGAAGGTCGACCGGTATTCCTTGGGGTCCAGGGACCATCGTCCGCTCATCGGCATCACCAGCACATCGCAGAGGTCCGCCACACCGGTGCCGCTCAAGTGCGTGTGGCTGAAGCCGTAGATCACGCTGTCGCTGTGGTGGTAGCCCCCACAACCGTCCCAGTCGTTGATCCCATCGGGCCGGGTGTCCGGGCTCAGCTGCACCAGTCCGTGCGGCACGCAGGCGCCGGGGAAGGTGTGCCCATGGCCCCCGGTGCCGACGAAGGGGTTCACGAGGTCGCGCGCGGGGTTCTGGGCGTAGGCCGTCATTCCAACAGTGGCGGCGAGCACCAGACAAAGGCCCTGTAGCGTCGACCCACCGGGTCGACCATCTTGGATGCGATGAAGGGTACCGATCATGGTCATGGTCAATGGGAAACCAACGCCGCCGCCCCCAGGATCCCCGCATCATCCTCGGGCAGCGCGCTGAGCACCAGGTTCACCTGGCCGTGGTAGATGGAGAGCAGATCGTGCGCGAACCGTTCGCGCAGCGGGCCCAGGAGCAGGTCGCCGTTGCGGGCGATGCCGCCGAAGAGCACGATGCGTCGGGGCGTGGTCAGCGCCACGGCATTGCTGAGGCCCACGGACAACCAGCGGGCCGTGCTGCGGAAGGTCTGCACCGCCTCGTCCACCCCGGCCCGCGCCGCCTCGGCGATGGGCAGCACGCCCTCGTTCCGCAGCACGGCCGCATCGCCGCCGAGCTCGCGGAAGGTCTCGCGCATCCCGCGGATGCTCACGTACGCCTCCAGGCAACCGCTGCGCCCGCAGGTGCAGGCGCGACCGTCGATCACCACGATGGTGTGGCCGAGCTCGCCGGCGTTGCCGTGCGGTCCCAGCAGCAGGCGCCCGTCCACGATCAGCCCGCTGCCCAGGCCGGTGCCGAGGGTCACCACCAGCAGGTCGTCGATGCCCCGGCCGGCGCCGTAGCGCCATTCGCCCAGTGCCGCCGCGTTGGCGTCGTTGCCCAGGGTGCAGGGCACGCCCAGTCGTTCGTGCAGCATCGCCGCCAAGGGGACATCCTCGCGCCAGGGCAGGTTGGGGGCCTGCACGATGGTGCCGCTGTGCTGGTTGCCGTTGGGGGCGCCGATGCCCACGCCGGCGAGCACCACCTCTCCGGCCAAGGTGCGCACCGCATCGGACAGTGCATCGGCGAAGGCGTTCGCGTCGGCATGGCCCCCCGTGGGGATGCGCGTGCGGGCCATGATGCGGTCGCCCTCCACCAGGCCCAGCTTGCTGCTCGTTCCGCCGATGTCGATGCCCGCGATCATGACCGCTGCGATCCCCGGAAGCCGTACCAGGTGAGGAACCCGTAGCACAGCGCCGGCAGCAGGAAGCTCAGGTGGAAGCCGACGTCCGCATCATCCCCGCCCTGGAACAGGTCGATGAACAGGCCCTGGAGCGGGGGCACCAACGCCCCGCCCACGATCATCATCACCAGCAGGCTGCTGCCCTGCCCGGTGGCCGGCCCCAGTCCGTCGATGGCCAGGGTGAAGATGTTGCTCCATTGGATGGAGTTGAACAGGCCGATGGCCACCACGGCCCACAAGGTCCATGCTCCGCCCGTGGCCATCACCGCCAGACACAACGCCAGGGCGGTGGCGGCGAAGAAACCCAGCACCTGTCCGGGCCGCCGGCCGGCGACCATGAACACGACCATGTTGGCCAGGATCAGCACCAGCATGGGCCACAGGTGCTCCACGGCAAGGGCGCCGGAGAGCCGGTTGATGCCCCACAGCAACGCGAACATTACCAGCGCCAGGGCCGGGAGCAGGAGCTGGCGGCGCCGTACGCTCATGCGGCCGGACAGCGCCACCGCGCCCAGGAAGCGGCCCACCATGGCGCCGCCCCAATAGAGGCCCAGGAAGTTCTTGCTGTCGGTCTCCGGCAGCCCGAGCACGCTGTCCAGCTTCAGCAGATTGATGATGAGGCTGCCCACGGCCACCTCGGCGCCCACGTAGCAGAAGATGGCCAGCATGCCCCAGCGCAACGGCCGGTGCTGCAGCGCATCACCGCGGGAGCCGGGCTCCGCCACAGGCTCGGGCAGCGGCGTCAACCGCACCCACAGCGCCTGGATCAGCAACAGCGCACCGAAGGCGGCGTAGGGCCACCGCACCGCTGCATCGCCCCGGAAGAGGTCGAAGATGAGCGCTCCACCGATCAGCGGGGCCAGGGTGGTGCCGAGCGAGTTGAAGGCCTGCGCCAGGTTCAACCGGCTGCTGGCCCCTTCGGGCGCGCCGATGATGGCCACGAAGGGGTTGGCGGCGATCTGCAGCAGGGTGAAGCCCAGGCCCAGCACGAACAAGGCCAGCAGGTACATGCCGTAGGTGTGCAGGTAGGTGGCCGGCACGAACAGCAGGCTGCCCGCCGCGCTCACCACCAGGCCGGCCACCACCGCGCGCTTGTAGCCCAGCCGGGCGATGGGGTCGCCGCTGCTGCGCGAAACGGCGTAGTACGCCAGCGAACCCAGGAAGTAGGCGCCGAAGAAACTGAACTGCACCAGCAGGCTCTGCGCGTAGGTGAGCGTGAACACCGCCTTCAGGTGCGGAACCAGCACGTCGTTCATCACCGTCATGAAGCCCCACATGAAGAACAGGGTGGTGAGCACCACCATGGGGCGGATCGGAGCGCGCATGGGCGAAGGGTGGCGGGAAAGGTAGGACCCTGAATGCAGAAGGCCCGCTGCGCAGCGCACAGCGGGCCTTCGCGAAGTGTCTGCGATCAGTCGACCAGCGTGATGCGCTGGGTGTTCACGGTGTTACCCAGGTCCGTACGCACCATGTAGGTCCCTGCGGCCAGGCCGGAGAGGTCCATGTGGTAGGTGCCGCCCAGGGTGCGGGTGGTGGTCACGCCTTGGAGCAGGCGGCCGTTCAGGTCGAGCACCTCGATGCGGCGAGCTTCAGCGCTCACCGTGACGGTGAAGAGACCCGTGGTCGGGTTCGGGCTGATCAGGACGGGACCTTGGGCGGCGACCTCCTCGATGCCGATCGTGGCACAGTCGGTGGCTGCACTGGCGGTGCAGGTGATGGACGGAAAGCCATTGTCGACGGCCTGGTTCGAGGACGTGCCGCATGCGCCTTGCTCAGAGACCACGATCAGGTAGGTCCCGGACTCGGTCGCGGTCCAGGTAAGCGCGCAGTTCGAACCCGCGTCGAGGCCGAACGCATCGGGCGTGCCCGAAGGATTGATGATCGTGAACGAAAGGGGCCATGCGCTACCGCCGACACCATTGCACGCGCTGAACGTGTAGGTGCCACCGGCTTGCACGTTCGTCATGGCATAGGCCTCGTCCGCCCATACCTCGAACGCGGTGATCTCGTTCACGGGGCAAACGCCGCTGGTCGCGCAGGGCGCCCCGTTGAAGGTGGTCACGAAATCGCTCCATCCGCTGGAATCGGTCGGGTTCACCCAGGTGAGGCACTGGGCGTTGCTCATTGTCGGAGCAGCCAGCAGGGCCGCAATGGCCAGCTTCGGGAGGTTGTTGATGATGGTGTACAGGTGCTTCATGTTCGTGTGGTTTAAGCGCTTCAAACTTAACGGTCTTTCCCGATCCACCTCCCCCAAGGGATCAGCATTGATGAACAAGGGGTCGGTGAATTCAGCCGGGGCGGACGTACCGATCCGTACAGCTCCGTAACGCGGCAGTTGAACGTACACGCTTGGCCCGCGATCCCGTTCTTGGAACATCCTCTTTGTCTTTAACCTTGTCCCCGATGCCCTTGGACCGCCGCCGCTTCCTGCGCCTCAGCTCCACCGGTGCCCTGGCGTCCGCGGTGCCATGGGCACGCGCGGCCGACCTGTTGCTGCCACCCCCTTCACCGGTGCTGATCAGCACGTGGGACCACGGCCTCGATGCCAACACCAAGGCGTGGCAGGTGCTCGGTGAGGGCGGCTCCGTGCTGGATGCGGTCGTGGAAGGGGTGGCCGTGGTGGAGAACGACCTCACCAACCGCAGCGTGGGGCAGGGCGGACGTCCCGACCGCGACGGTCACGTAACGCTCGATGCCTGCGTGCAGGACCACGACGGCCGCGCGGGGAGCGTCGCCTTCGTGGAGCACTTCCCCAATCCGGTGCGCATCGCCCGGGCCGTCATGGAACGCACGCCGCACGTGATGCTCGTGGGCGAGGGCGCCGAACAATGGGCAAGGGAGAACGGCTTCGCCGAACGCCGGATCACCCTGCCCGGCGTGCAGGCCGAGTGGAAGGAGTGGGCCGTGAAGAGCGACTACAAGCCTGTGGCAAACATCGAGAACCACGACACCATCGGTCAGCTGGCCGTGGACACGCAGGGGCGCCTGGCCGGCAGCTGCACCACCAGCGGCATGGCCTACAAGGTGCACGGCCGGGTGGGCGACAGCCCCATCATCGGCGCGGGCCTCTTCGTGGACGGCGAGGTGGGTGCGGCCTGCGCCACCGGCACCGGCGAGCTGGTCATCCGCGTCGCCGGCAGCCATACCGTGGTGGAGCTCATGCGCCAGGGGGTGGACCCCACCGAGGCCTGCCGCCAGGCCGTGGACCGCATTGTGCGCCGCTCCGGCAACATCGACGGCCACCAGGTCGGCTTCCTCGCCCTGCGGGCCGACGGCGCGTTCGGGGCCTTCAGCATCTACAACGGCTTCACCTACGCGGTGAGCGACGCGTCCGGCCATCGCCTGCTCGAATCGGGCCACGTGCGGCGCTGGGAGCCCTGAGCTCGGGGATTTGGATCCCGCTGGCGCGGCGCCTACCTTTGCCGCATGCGCACCCTTCTTCTGGCGTTGCTGTTGGTGGGTTCAGGCTTCAGCGTCCGCGCGGGCGGTGGTGAGCACACGGGTTCGGCCCGCGTGGAATGCAGCCGGGCCTCCGGCCTCATCCGGCTCCATCTCGACGCCGAGCGGCGCATCGGCCGCGTGGTGCTCCAGATCGCCGACGCCAACGGACGCCTGCTCTATCGGGAGGAGGGCCGTGCCCTGCGCGAGGAACTCGTGCGCGTCCTCGACAAAGGGCTGTTCCCGAAAGGGGACATGGTGCTCACCGTCAAGGCGCGCGACCTGGACCTCACGCAGCACTTCACCATCGAGTAGGCCCGCTCACCAGGCGGCCCGCATCAAGCTGCGCAGGTCGGCGTTGCTGCCTCCCAGCGAGGCTGACGCCTCCCCATCCGAAGCGGATGCTTTCCGCCGCGACCGGCTTGTAGCCGCCACCTCGGCCATGCTCACCTCCCGTTGTTCGTCACTCAGGGTCTCGTAGTGCTGGGTGAGGGTTGTGGATGCGGGTGCCGCAGCAGCTTCCCGGGTGGAGGCCAGGTCCTCCCGTGGTTCTGCGTCTTTCATCTCCGCTTCCAGGGCGACGGCATCATCCGCCGAGGCCGGCACTTCGGCCAGGGCCGCACTGCTGAGGCCGGCCGCGGGGCGCGCGGCGGGCGCAGGTTCGGTGACCTCGATGTTCGCGGCGGTCTCCCGGTCCGCCTCCGCCTGATCACCAACGGTCGGCCGTGGGGCTTCGGTCGCGCTTTCCTCTTTCGCTGCAGCGGTGGTCTTGTCCTGCAGGACCACCGGCTTCAGCTCGGCGAGGCCTTCCTGCTCCAGCCCGGGTCCGGGCATCCACACGGCCACGCCCACGGCGATCAGCAGGGCCAGGGTGCCGAAGGCCAGCGCCGGCCGCCAGTATTGCGCCGGGCTGGGCGGGGCCAACCAGGTGCCCACGGTGTTGAGCCAGATGCGCCACGCGGGGCGACGGGCTTCGCGGAAGGCGGCCAGCACCCGGTCGCGCACCTCCGGATCGGCCGTCACCATGGGGCCGGGGCGGCCGTGCGCCCGCACCTGCGCCAGGGTGGCCCGCAGCGTTTCGTACTCGGCCCGGTCGGCCACATGCCGCAGCACGAAGGCCCGCTCCTCGGCCAGCAGCTCATCGAAGGCGCGTTCGCTCAACAGCGCCTCCAGGTCCTCGGGGTCGTATCGCTCACGCGCGTCCATGGTGGGGTAGGGGCATCGGGCCGAACTCCTTGAGGCGCTCGGCCAGTTTCTTCAGGGTATAGAACAGGCGGCTTTTCACGGTGCCTTCCGAAATGCCGAAGGCCAGCGCGATCTCCTTGATGGCCAGGTCCTCCTCGTACCGCATCACGAAGGTGGCCTTCTGGTCGGGGTCCAGTTTGTCGAGCTCCTGGTCCAGCCGCCGGCGGAAGCTCGCCCGGTCCACCGCCTCGCCGGCCTGTGGTTCCTGCACCGCGCGGCCGTTGTGCCGAAGCTCGGGCACGGCGGCGCGCCGCACCTCCTCACGGCGGTACTCGTTCTTGCACATGTTGTTGGCCACGCTGAAGAGCCAGGTGCGGAAGGGCCTCGACGGATCGTACTGGTCCGGCCGCTGTGCCAGCTTGGCGAACAGGTCCTGCAGCATGTCCTGCGCCCGTTCCCGATCGCTCCATAGCATGCGGTGGAAGTAGTTCAGCACGCGCCCGTGGTAGCGGTCGTACAGCTCGGCGAACGCGCGTTCGTCCCCGCGCACCACGAGCTCCATGAGGCGCTCGTCGCTGGCGTTCCGCCGGTCGGTGCCGAACAGGGATCCCATGGTCAATGCGGCAGCACGCCGAGGCGGTACAGTTCGTTGGTGGCGCCGATGCGGTCGGCCAGCCGGCGCAGTTCCTGCTCGGTGCGGGCCATGCCCGCTTCGTCGTTCACGGCGCGGTAGTGGCGCAGCAGCACGCTGCCGGCCACCAGGTAGTTCCAGGAGAGCGGGCCCGCCTCGGCGGTGCGGTGCATGCGCTGCCAGCGGGTGGCCAGTTCGGCGATGGGTTCGCCGTTGCCCCCGGCCCGGAGGGTCAGGCCGGTGAGCGCCGACCGGTCGTGCCACGGGGCCAGCAATTCGCCCGGCAGGCTCAGCCCCAGATGGACCGGCCTTGCGGTGGCCTGTGGCAGGGCGTTCACCACGCCCTGTGCGGTACCCGGTGGTGTACCCGTCGCGCCCGCCTCGCGCCAGACGCGCTCGCGGTACGCGGCGTCCGCCAGCAGGCGTGCGTCCACCACCAGCACATCGGTCCGCCGGCCATCGCGCTGCTGGGCGGCGATGGCGGGGTAGGTGTCCAATTCACCGCCCAGCAGCAGCACGCCTCCCCGGTCCACCGAGGCCAGCAGGTCCTCCGCCATCAGTTGAAGGCCCCTGGCCACCAGCTCGCGGTCGCGCAGTTCCACGGCGGCCAGCTTCAAGCCTGCCTGATCACCCTGACGGAGGGCCCGCGTCATCCGCGGTACCACCAGGTCCGCCGCACTGCGGTCCAGTGCCAGCGCGGCGTCCAGCGAGGAGAAGGCCGTGGCTTCCGGGAAGTGCTGGTAGTAGGTGGCGAGGTGGGCGTTCACGCTGCCCGGCGCGATGCGCTCCAGGTCGTGCGCCGCCTCCTCCAGGCGCGCGGCGTCGGCGGCGGCGATGCGGCCGTTGCCACGGGCCAGCGCGGCCTGGCGTTCGTTGCTGTACCACTGGTAGCGGGCCGCGGCATCGTCCGGATGGGCGTTCACCGCAGAGTTCCACGCGTTGCTGTTGCGCAGCAGGTCGCGCTCGTTCCAGGGCCCCTGCAGGTTGTTGGCCGGGGCGGGCAGGCTGGGCGCGGCCTGGCCGAAGGACCGACCGCACACGGCCAGCAGCGCGAGAAGGAGAAGGGCACGCATGGGTTCCGAAGCCCTGTACACGCCACGTGCCGATCGGTTCGATCGCCGGGCCGGGGCTACCTTTGCAAGGTACGCGCATGCTGAGCGAAGAGGTGAAAGAGCGGCTCCGGCAACGGCTGGACCAGGTGCACGAGTGGCCCTCGGTGTACATGTACAAGTTCATCTTCGAGCCCGACGACCAGCGGCTGGCCGCCGTCACCGCGCTCTTCCCGCCCGAGGCCGAGATGCTCCGCAAGTACTCCACCGGTGGCCGCTACCTCAGCCTCACCGTCACCGAGGTGATGATGAGCGCCGAGGATGTGGTGGACCGGTACGACCGCGCGTCCGCCATCGAGGGCCTCATCGTGCTGTGATCCCTGACCATGGAGAACCTGCGGATCGCCCTCACCATCACGCTCAGCATCCTGCTGGTGCTGGTGCTGTTCCGGCGTTTCCGCGACCGGGTGGTGCGGCACGAGCTGCCCGTGGCCGGGCATGCCGAGCTCCTCGGCCTGCAGGTGGCCTACCATCCCGCGCGGCTGCTGGTGCGGGTGCGCATGCCCCAGGCCCGCTCGCTGTCGTGGACCCTGCTCGACGAGGCCCACCGTGAACTGCATCGCTGGCCGGACCAGCCCCTCCACGCCGGTGAGCAGGCGGTGGAACTGGCGCTCGATGCCCGCGCCGACGGCATCTACCACCTGCAGATGGCCTCGGACGGCCAACGCACCATCCGCCGGTTCCGGCTCGCCCAGGCATGATCCGCACGCTTCGCCTCCTGCCCCTGGCCGCGGCCGCCCTGCTGGCCCTCCGCGTCGACGCGCAGAAGCGCCAGCCCCTGCCCGAGCCGTCCTTCACGCTGAAAGGCACCCTCGTGCTGCCCGTGCCCGTGGGGATCCCGCTCTTCAACGACCTCACCGAGAGCGTGGGCGGCTTCGACCTCTGCGCCCAATACCCGTTCTGGAAGGGGCTGGGCGTGGGCGTGGGCGGCCGGGCCACCTGGTTCGGCCTGGAGGAGCGTTCCTTCGCCCCGCAGAACATCAGCGGCGAGATCGTGCGGGCCACCTGGTTCGGCAAGCTGCAATGGGAGAAGTACACCGGTGGGCGCACCTTCATCGAACTGGCGGGCAAGGCCGGGGTCTCCGATTACCACTACACCAGCAGCGGGGTGGGGGAGCGGCGCACCGTAAAGGCCTCCGGCCTGCACTGGGGCGGCCAGTTCACCTTTTACCTGCACGCCACGGACAACCTGGCCTTCGGCGTACAGGTGGGCTATGAGCAGGATGCCCAGACCATGAGCCCGGACAAGTTCGCTCTGGAGACCTTCCCCGGCCGCACCGTGCAGACCGAAGGGCCGCCCTTCGGGTTCCTCACGGTGGGCCTGGGCTTCAGCACGCGGTTCAGGAAGAGCGCGGATCGGGGGGAGTGGTAGCGGCCAACGTAGAACGGCCCGCTCATCGCGGGCCGTTCTGCATGGAGGATGAGAACCCTTATTCGCCCGGCGCCGGGGGCAGCTCCTTGGGCTCGCCGCCTTCGGCCTTGCCGATCTTCTTCTTGCCTTTGGTGACCTTGATGGCCACGTCGGTCTTCTCCTTGTTGAGGCCCACGACGATCTTGTCGCCCTCCTCGATGGCCTGGTTGATGATCTCCTCGGCCATGGGGTCCTCGATGAACTTCTGGATGGCCCGCTTCAGCGGACGGGCCCCGAACTTCTCGTCGTAGCCCTTCTCCACCAGGAAGTCCTTGGCCTCGTCGGTGAGCTTCAGCTCGTAGCCCAGCTCGCCGATGCGCTTGTACAGGTGCCCCAGCTCGATGTCGATGATCTTGTGGATGTCCTCCCGCTTCAGCGAGTTGAACATGATGATGTCGTCGATGCGGTTGAGGAACTCCGGGGCGAAGGCCTTCTTGAGCGCCTTCTCGATGATGCCGCGGTTGGTCTCCTCCTGCGCTTCGCTGCGCGCCGTGGTGCCGAAGCCCACGCCCTTGCCGTAGTCGGCCAGGTCGCGCGCCCCGATGTTCGACGTCATGATGATGATCGTGTTCTTGAAGTCGATGTGGCGGCCCAGGCTGTCGGTCATCTTGCCGTCATCGAGCGCCTGCAGCAGCAGGTTGAACACGTCGGGGTGCGCCTTCTCGATCTCGTCGAGCAGGATGATGGCGTAGGGCCGGCGGCGCACCTTCTCGGTGAGCTGGCCGCCCTCCTCGTAGCCCACATAGCCCGGCGGCGCGCCGATCAGGCGGCTCACGGAGAACTTCTCCATGTACTCGCTCATGTCGATGCGCACCAGCGCCTCCTCGGTGTCGAAGAGGTAGCGGGCGAGCTCCTTGGCCAGCTGCGTCTTGCCCACGCCCGTGGGGCCCAGGAAGATGAACGAGCCGATGGGCCGGTTGGGGTCCTTCAGGCCGGCGCGGTTGCGCTGGATGGCCTTCACCACCTTGCCCACCGCTTCGTCCTGGCCGATCACCTTGCCCATCATCTCCTCCTTCATGCGGCGCAGCTTGCCGCTCTCCTTCTCGGCGATCCGCGTCACGGGGATGCCGCTCATCATGGCCACCACCTCGGCCACGTTCTCCTCGTTCACGGTGGTGCGGTGGGTGCGGCTCTCCTCCTCCCACTGCTTCTTGGCGCGCTCCAGCTCCTCCTGCAACTGCCGCTCGCGGTCCCGCAGCTTGGCGGCCTCCTCGTAGCGCTGGCTGCGCACCACCTTGTTCTTCTCCTCCTTCACCTCCTCGATCTTGCCCTCCACCTCCAGGATGTTCTTGGGCACCACGATGTTGCTGATGTGCACGCGGCTGCCTGCCTCGTCCAGCGCGTCGATGGCCTTGTCCGGCAGGTGCCGGTCGGTGATGTACCGGTTGGTGAGCTTCACGCAGGCCTCGATGGCCTCCGGCGTGTAGTTCACGTTGTGGTGATCCTCGTACTTCTCCTTGATGTTGTTGAGGATCTGGATGGTCTCGTCCACGCTCGTGGGCTCCACCAGCACCTTCTGGAAGCGGCGTTCCAGGGCTCCGTCCTTCTCGATGTACTGGCGGTACTCGTCCAGGGTGGTGGCGCCGATGCACTGGATCTCGCCGCGCGCCAGGGCGGGCTTGAACATGTTGCTGGCGTCCAGGCTGCCGCTGGCGCCGCCCGCGCCTACGATGGTGTGGATCTCGTCGATGAAGAGGATGACGTCCGGGCTGTTCTCCAGCTCGTTCATCACCGCCTTCATGCGCTCCTCGAACTGGCCGCGGTACTTGGTGCCGGCCACCAGGCTGGCGATGTCGAGCGCCACGATGCGCTTGCCGAAGAGCACGCGGCTCACCTTGCGCTGGATGATGCGCAGGGCGAGGCCTTCGGCGATGGCGCTCTTGCCCACGCCCGGCTCGCCGATCAGCACGGGGTTGTTCTTTTTGCGCCGGCTCAGCACCTGGCTCACACGCTCGATCTCCTTCTCGCGGCCCACGATGGGATCCAGCTTGCCGTCCTCGGCCAGCTTGGTGAGGTCACGACCGAAGTTGTCCAGCACCGGCGTCTTGCTCTTGCTGTCGGCCTGCTTGCGCTGGCCACCGGAAAAGCTGCCACCGCTCTCCTCATCGTCGTCGTCGGCGCTCTGCGGGCCCTGGGCCTTGGGGCCTTTCGAGGGGCCGGAGGCAGGGGAGGGGCCGCCACCGGCAAGGATGGCGTCCACCTCGTTCTTGACGCTCTCGTAATCCACATTGAACTTGTGCAGGGTGCGGGTGGCCAGGTTGTCCTCGTCCTTCAGGATGCTGAGCAGCAGGTGCTCGGTGTCGATGTGCGGGCTCTTGAACAGCTTGGCCTCCAGGAAGGTGATCTTCAGCATCTTCTCGGCCTGCTTGATCAGGGTGATCTTGTCCTTGTCCGGCGGGCGCATCGCGCTCGCAGGCTCCATGCTGCCCTCGACCGAACGGCGGAGCTCCTCCAGGTCCACGTCCAGGTGGTGGAGGATCTTCACGGCGTTGCCCTCGCCCTCGCGGATGAGGCCGAGCAGGATGTGCTCGATGCCGATGTAGTTGTGCCCGAGCCGGAGGGCCTCCTCGCGGCTGAAGGTGATGACGTCCCGGACCCGGGGGGAGAATTTGGCGTCCATGCGGTGGTTCGGCGGTGGTGCGTCCGTGGGATGAAGGTACGGTGACGAGCACCGGGGGCAAGCTATCCAATCGGGCTTCGTGCCCCCCGGTGCGACCATCGTGCTTTTATCCACAAGGAACTGTGCGGTCTGTGGAAAAATACGGGGGCCTCGAACCCCTCAACGAAGTACTTTCGGGCTCCCTTTTCGGCACCCCTGGTATCACGGACCGTGCCAATGACGAATTGACAGCCCATGACCGACGGAGAGAAGATCGTCCCGATCAACATCGAGAACGAGATGAAGACCGCCTACATCGATTACTCGATGTCGGTGATCGTGAGCCGCGCCCTGCCTGATGTGCGCGACGGCCTCAAGCCCGTGCACCGCCGGGTGCTCTTCGGCATGCAGGAACTGGGCGTGCTCAGCAACCGTCCCTACAAGAAAAGCGCCCGTATCGTCGGGGAGGTGCTCGGGAAGTACCACCCGCATGGCGACGGCAGCGTGTACGATGCCATGGTGCGCATGGCCCAGGATTGGAGCCTGCGCTACCCCTTGGTCGATGGTCAGGGCAACTTCGGCAGCATCGATGGCGACAGCCCGGCGGCCATGCGCTACACCGAGGCCCGCCTGAAGAAGATCGCCGAGGAGGTGCTGGCCGACCTGGACAAGGAGACGGTGGACATGCGGCCCAACTTCGACGATACGTTGGAGGAGCCCAGCGTGATGCCCACCCGCATCCCCCAGCTGCTCGTGAACGGGGCGGCCGGCATCGCCGTGGGCATGGCCACCAACATGCCGCCGCACAACCTCACCGAGGTCTGCGAGGCCACCATCGCGTACATCGACGACCGCGACATCGACATCGATGGGCTGATGCAGCACATCAAGGGCCCGGACTTCCCCACCGGCGGGGTGATCTACGGCACCGACGGCATCCGCGAGGCCTATCACACCGGTCGCGGCCGCATCGTGCTCCGCGGCAAGTGCCACATCGAGGAGGACCAGCGCACCGGCCGCGAGACCATCATCTGCACGGAGATCCCCTACCAGACCAACAAGGCCGTGCAGCTGTACAAGGGCGTGGCCGACCTGGTGAACGACAAGAAGATCGAGGGCCTCAGCGACGTCAACGACTACAGCGACCGCACCGGCATCCGCCTGGCCTACGAGGTGAAGCGCGAGGCCATGGGCACCGTGGTGCTCAACCAGCTGTACAAGTACAGCGCGCTGCAGAGCAGCTTCAGCGTGAACAACATCGCGCTGGTGGGCGGGCGGCCCATGCTCCTGAACCTCAAGGACATGATCGCCCGGTTCGTGGACCATCGCCACGACGTGGTGGTGCGTCGCACGAAGTACGACCTGCGCAAGGCCGAGGAGCGCGCCCATATCCTGGAGGGCCTGCTGATCGCCCTCGACCACCTGGATGCCGTGATCGCCCTGATCCGCGCCAGCCAGACACCCGACGAGGCCCGCGATGGCCTGATGAAGGAGTTCGGCCTCACCGAGATCCAGGCCCGCGCCATCCTCGACATGCGCCTGCAGCGCCTCACCGGACTGGAGCGCGACAAGATCCGCGAGGAACACGCCGAGCTCATGACCCTCATCGCCCATCTGAAGGCCGTGCTGGCCGACGAGGGGCTGCGGATGGGCATCATCAAGGACGAGCTGCGCGAGGTGAAGGAGAAGTACGGCGACAAGCGCCGCACGGAGATCGTGGCCAGCGGGGCCGACCTCAACATGGAGGACCTCATCGCGGACGATGCGGTGGTGGTCACCATCAGCCACATGGGCTACATCAAGCGCACGCCGCTGGCCGAGTTCCGCACCCAGAGCCGGGGTGGGGTGGGCAGCCGTGGCAGCACCACACGCGACGAGGACTTCCTGGAGCACCTGTTCGTGGCCACCAACCACAACTACCTGCTCATCTTCACCCAGAAGGGCCGCTGCTACTGGATGCGGGTGTTCGACATCCCCGAAGGCACGCGCCAGAGCAAGGGCCGCGCCATCCAGAACCTCATCCAGATCGAGGCCGATGACAAGGTGCTGGCCTACATCAATGTGAAGGACCTCAAGAGCGAGGACTACCTGAACAACCACTTCGTGGTGCTGTGCACCAAGAACGGGGTCATCAAGAAGACGACGCTGGAGGCCTACAGCCGTCCCCGGGCCAACGGCATCATCGCCGTGGGCATCCGCGAGGGCGACGAGCTGCTGGAGGCCCGCCTCACCAACGGCAACTGCCACATCATCATGGCCAGCCGTGAGGGCAAGGCCAACCACTTCGAGGAGAGCCGGGTGCGCCCCATGGGCCGCGGGGCCAGCGGGGTGCGGGGCATGCTGCTGGAGGACGGCGACGAGGTGGTGGGCATGATCACCATCGACAAGGCCGAGACCGGCACCCGCCAGGTGCTGGTGGTGAGCGAGAACGGCTACGGCAAGCGCACCCCCCTGATGGACAAGGAAGGGGAGTACGAGTACCGCATCACCAACCGCGGCGGCAAAGGGGTGAAGACCCTGCAGGTGACCGAGAAGACCGGAAAAGTGGTGGCCATCAAGGACGTCACCGAAGAGGATCACCTGATGATCATCAACCGCAGCGGCATCACCATCCGTACCCGGGTGAACGAGCTGCGCCAGCTGGGCCGGGCCACCCAGGGCGTGCGCCTGATCGAACTGCGCGCCAACGACCGCATCGCCGCCGTGGCCAAGGTGGACAGCGACCTGCACGAGGACGAGGACCTGAACGGCGAGGGAGCGGACGGCGCTGCGAATGGCACCGAAGTTGATACCCCGGCCCCCGAAGCCTGAACCGAAGACACGACCGACCCCCTCATGAAGCGTACCCTCATCCTCCTGTTCGCCGCCGGCACCCTGGGCCTCCACGCCCAGAACAGCAACGTGGTGAACGCCTACAACTACCTCCAGGACGGCGATCTGGCCAAGGCGGCCGAGTTCATCGAGCCCGCCGTCACCAACGAGGCCACCATGGGCAAGGACAAGACCTGGCGCTACCGGGGCGACATCTACCGCCTGATCGCCCTGGGGCAGGACGAGACCCTCAAGGCCCAGTTCCCCGAGGCCATGCAGCGCGCCATCGACAGCTACATCAAGGCGCAGGAGCTGGACACCAAGGGGAGCTACAAGAACGAGATCCAGCAGAACCTGCTCGCCCTGCAGGCCGCGTCGCTCAACAAAGGCAACGATGCCTTCAGCGCCAAGGAGTATGACAAGGCCATCGCCCTCTACGGCAACAGCGAGCGCATCGCCAAGGCCTTCGGCGCGGTGGACACGAATGCCATCTTCAACAGCGCCCTGGCCTACGAGACCAAGGGGGACGCCGCCATGGCCATCCAGCGCTACGGGGAGTGCCTCAGCCTGGGCTACGACAAGCCGGAGATCTACCGCTACAAGGCCAACCTGCAGAAGAAGTCCGGTGATGTGGACGGTGCGATCGCCACGGTACGCCAGGGCCGTACCAAGCATGTGGGCAACAAGGACCTGATCCTGGACGAGATGAGCTACCAGCTTGAGGCCGGCCGCACCGAGGAGGCCGAGAAGAGCGTGAACGAGGCCATCGCCGCCGACCCGGAGAACGCCGTGCTCTACAGCATTCTGGGCAGCCTGTACGACGCCAAGGCCAATCCCAAGGAAGGCCCCGCGCCCGCCGAGGCCGATGTGGCCAAGTGGACCGACCTGGCCGAGGAGAACTACAAAAAGAGCCTGGAGCGCGACCCCAAGTTCTTCGACGCCTACTTCAACATCGGCGTGCTGTACAACAACCGCGCGGCCACCTGCTACAGCAAGGCCAACGGCATCAAGGACAACGCCGCCTATGAAAAGGCCAAGACCGCCTGCGATGGGGTCTTCGTGAAGGCCGTACCGTACTTCGAAAAGGCGCACGAGCTCCGTCCGGACGACGTGCAGACGATCCAACAGCTGATGAAGCTGTATGCCAAGACCGACGACCAGGCCAAGTATGCCGCCATGAAGGCGAAGCTCGGACAATAAGGCCGTTGGCGCGTTAAGGGTGAGAGCTCCGGTCATGGCCGGGGCTCTCTGCGTTTCCAGCGGTCAGCGTTCGCGCAGCCACAGGATGTCCTCGCGCAGGTCCCGGTGGGCCATCACGTCCACCGCTTCGGTGCGCCCGTCCATCCGCGCCCGAAAGGAGCGGAAGCCCGCCGCGCGCAGCAGGTCGTCGATCGCCTGCACCTCGGCCCGCGACCGGTCCAGCAGGGTGGTCTCCACCATGACGCGGGCGATGCGCCCCTCGGCCAGCATCCGCTTGGCGCCCCGAAGGGCCGGAAGCTCCGATCCCTCGATGTCCAGCTTCAGGAAGTCGATGCGGTCGATCCCCTGTTCGGCGCAGAACGCGTCCACCGTGGTCACTTGCACGGGGTATGGGATCTTGTCCGTGGGGTCGAAGGTGCCCTCCAGGCAGGCAAAGCCCCGCACCATCACCCGGGGGGTGTCGTAAAAGGTGTGCGTGCCGGTGTGGTCGGTGAGCGCCAGGTCCCACAGCGACCACGTGCGGAAGGCGCCGAGGTCGTTCATGCGACGGATCTGGGCATTGGCCGTGCGCGAGGGCTCGAAGGAGTGCACATGGCCCGCAGCGCCCACCAGGCCCAGGCAATGCGCCGCGAAATAGCCCATGTTGGCACCCGGGTCGAACACGATCATGCCCGGACGCAGGGTGCGGGAGAGGTAGTTCATGATGTTGACCTCGTAGAGACCGAAGTACATCATGCGGTGCTGCCGGATGCCGAGGTCCAGCGAAAGCCGGACGCCGTTCAGGACCAGTTCGACCGGCTCACCGCTGTTCGTCCATTCGCCGACCAGGTCGGCCAGGCGATGACGGCCCCGGACGGGAAGCCGGGTGAGCTGGCGGGTGATGGAGCGGAGCGGAGCGCGCCACATGGCCGGCGAAGGTAGTCCAGCCGGTCGGGTGGGCGGGGATCGGGATCAGCGGGCTATAGGCCTGAGCATCAGAAATCTACAACTTAACATAATATAAATTATGTGCCAATCGGGATATCGAACAGGCCCTCGATCGGTTCCACGCCCAAGCCGGTCGGCCCCTGGCTTCTGTAGGCACCGTCCACCAAGGCGAAGCCCCGGAACGGATCGTTGGCGATCAACCAAGGACCGTCCAGGTCGCACAGGTCGGCCAGCCCACCGAGCGACGCCATCGCCGCACAGCCCAGGCTGCTTTCGCTCATGCTCCCCAGCATCACCAGCATGCTCCGCACACGCGCCCAGGCGATCATCCGCTCCGCATGGTCGAGCCCACCGCACTTCATCAGCTTCACATTCACCCCGGTGAAGGCCCAGCCACGCGCCTCCAGGTCCTCGGGCCCTTGTACGGACTCGTCTGCGATGACCGGTACCGCGGTCTCTTGGCACAGGTCGGCATGCCGGTCCAGGTCATCCCTGTGGAACGGTTGTTCGAGGCCCACCACCCGGTCCGGCCCGCCTGCCGCCTCCACAAGACCCAAGGCCTGTTCAACCTTGGTCAATCCCTGGTTCGCGTCCAACAACAACGGCCGCTTGGACCGTTGGGCGAGCCAGCGCAGCACCTTGGGGTCGTCCGGCGTTCCGTTCAGCTTGACCTTCAGCACAGGTGCGTCGTTCGCTTCGTTCAGTTTCTCATTCAGTTCGTACAAGGCACTGGTTCCCAAGGTGTAGATCGCCTTGCCCGGTGTATGGATGCCGATCGGACCACGAGTTGAACCATGGATGTCTTTTCTCCTTAGGATCAGGTCCATGAAGGCCATGTGAAGGCCAGCGCGCGCGGCTGGATGCGTTCGGCCGTCCAGTACCCGGTCAATGGAGCTTGAAAGCGACTTCAGATCGGATGCGTCAATGGCCTGAATATCAATGCTCCTATAGAGTTCGATGATGCTGGCTTGGTCCTCGCTGACGTAGGGTGGCGTGGTGGCCTCGCCGTACCCGCAAGGGCCACCGTCGCTCAGGCGGATCAGCACGCTGTCGGTGCCGTCCCGCAGTCCATGCGCCGTGCCGAAGGGGCGCTTGAACCGCAGGCGATACGGCCGGATGTCCAGCTTCACGGCACCAAGGTCGTTCGAGGCACCCGCCGGTCAGCGTCCTGCGGCCCCCGAGTTCCGAACAGCCGGGAACGAACAAGCCCCGGAGCCGGACCCCGGGGCTTGCGGTGAACCGCTCAAGCGGTCCTACTTGATGGGGTACACCACCCGGGTGAGCCACTTGGCCGTGTCGGGTTCCGTGCCGGGGTCGGTGATGTACTCCTCGAGCACCACATCGCTCATCGTGGCGCCGTCGGCCTTGATCTTCCTGTCGATGGCCATGTGGGCCTTCTCCGTGTTGGCGTAGGGCCCGTAGTGGTCGATGGTGTAGGCCTTGCCGGCCGGGACCTCCACGAGGGTCATGCCCTTCAGCTTGTCCTTGGTGCTGGCCGAAACGGGGATGCCTGCCAGCATGTCCGCCTCCTGCTTGGCCTCGTTCCACTCGTAGAACAACCCGCTTGGCGCGCCGGCCGGTTCCACGCCCGCCGCCTGCATGATGCCCATGGCCTTGCCGAAGGTGCTGCCGAAGAAGGCCTCCATGTTGCTCCATTTCACGCGCTTGCGCTCGCCGAGGTACCACATCGCCGGACGGTCCACGACATTCACCTCGAAGCCGTCGACCATCCTGGCCTTCTGCTCGGCGATGGCCTTGGCGTCGGCCTCGGCCAGGCCCTTGAGGTTGGTCAGGCCTTTCTCGAAGTCGGGCCCCAGCATCTTGTCCATGTCCATGAACACGCCCATCACTCGGCCCACGAAGCCGTTCTCGCCCTGCAGGCCCCAGGTGATGCGGGTGCTGTCGCCCATCGCCTCCAGGTCGTAGGTGCCCTCGTTCACGGCCTCCATCGGCTCCAGGAAGGTGAGCTTGGTGCGCACGCTCTTGTTGGCCTCGATGGTCACGATCTCCTGCATGCCCTTGCCCACGGTGTCGCCTTCCCACTTCCACACGGCGCCCACCGTGCCATCGGTGCCTTCGATGCTCTGCACCTGGTCCTTGTCCATCTCCTGCCAGGGCCCCCAGTTCTTCATCTCGCCCAGCTTGCCCACCCGGTTGAAGACCACCTCGGCCGGGGCGGCGATCACCGCGCTGCGTTCCACGCGGAAGGTCTTCGGGCCCATGAGGCCCAGGATCACGAACAGGCCCGCCAGGGCCAGCAGAATGATGAGGATGGTCTTGAGGGCTCTCATGGCCACGTTGGGTTTGGGAGGTCAAAGATGCGCCTTGCCCCGGAATGGCATCGGCCGTGGGTCGGATGGTTGGCACGCTCTTTTCTTGGCCGGGCCACACCCCCATCCCATGCGCCACACGTTCCGCCTCCCCTTCCTCCTCCTGGCCGCCGTCGCCCTGCTCTCCGCCTGCAGCAAGAACACCTCGCCTGCGGGCAACAAGGTGAAGCAGCCCTTCAGCGGCAGCGCCTACGAGAGCAACAACCGCTTCTTCCGCGGCACGGGCCAGGGCGTGAGCGCCAAGCAGAACATCGCCCGCAGCAAAGCCGACCTCGACGCCAAGAACCAGCTGGCGGCCCAGGTGGGCACCAACATGCGGGCGGTGACCGACCAGTATCTGGGCCAGACCGAGAACGCCGGCGCCGCTGATGTGGCCGACAAGTTCCAGACCCTGGTGCGCGAGGTGATGAACACCGAACTGGCCGACCTGCGCAAGATCGGTGAGGAGACCTACCACAACCCCGAGACCCAGGCCTACACGGTGTATGTGGCCTACGAGATCCGCAAGGCGGCCATGTGGCGCTTCATGAAGAAGCAGGCCCGCACCAACGCCAAGGTGAGCGAGCAGGAGCTGAAGGTGATGGACGAGATCCTCGACCAGCAGATCAAGGCGGCCGAAGCCGAGGGCGAGTGACCTGCCATCTTTGCCGACCGACCTGCCGAACCGACCCGTACCCCGCGCTGTTCCCTGAACGGAACCGGAATTGCAGGGTCCGCAGCAAAACCTGAACGACCCATGATGGGAGCCTACCTCATCGGCATCGTGGTGATGCTCGTGAGCATGCTGGTGAGCCACCAGCTGAAGAGCCGATTCCAGAAGTACAGCGCCACTCCGCTGGCCAACGGCATGAGCGGGGCGGAGATCGCCCAGCAAATGCTGCACGACCACGGCATCACCAACGTGAAGGTGGTGAGCGTGCCCGGCCAGCTCACCGACCACTACAACCCGGCCAACCGCACGGTGAACCTCAGCGAGGCCGTGTACCATGCCCGCAACGCCGCCGCTGCGGCGGTGGCCGCCCACGAGTGCGGGCACGCCGTGCAGCACGCCACCGCCTACCAGTGGCTCACCATGCGCAGCAAGCTGGTGCCCGTGGTGCAGGTGGCCAGCAGCTTCATGCAGTGGGTGATCCTGGGCGGCATCCTGCTGATCAACAGCTTCCCGCAGCTGCTGCTCATCGGCATCATCCTGTTCGCGATGACCACCTTGTTCGCCTTCATCACCCTGCCGGTGGAGTACGACGCCAGCAACCGGGCCCTGGCCTGGATCAAGCGCAACGGCATCGTCACCGCCGGCGAGTACGCCATGAGCGCCGACGCCCTCAAGTGGGCCGCCCGCACCTACGTGGTGGCCGCCGTCGGCTCGCTGGCCACGCTGCTCTACTACGTGTCCATCTTCATGAACCGCCGGAACTGATCCCCCTCACCCGTGCGGGAAGGGCCACTGCTTCGGCGGTGGCCTTTCGTTTTCCGGCTCAGCGGCGACGCGGGCGCACGCCCAGCACCCCCAGCAGCCCGCGGGTGAGCTCGCGCACCAACGTGTTGCCCACCTGCCGCACCATGGTGTTGCGGCTCAGGTCCTCCACGATGGACCGCTCCGGCTTGGCGGGCTTCGGCGCGGGGTCGGCCTTTTTGCGCGCCTCTCCCCCGCCATCGTCCTCCGCCTTCAGCCGCTTCTCCAGCAGCTCGAAAGCGCTGTCGCGGTCGATCACCTCGTTGTACCTGGCCGCCAGCGCGCTGCGCGCCACCAACCCGTCCACTTCCACCGGCGACAGCACGTCCATGCGGGTGGCCGGCGCGCGCATCAGCGTGTGCGCCAGCGGGGTCGGCGTGCCCTTCTCGCTCAGGGCCGTCACCAGCGCCTCGCCGATGCCGAGCGAGGTCAGCAGCGTCTCCGTGTCGTAGAAGTCGGTGAGCGGGTAGTTCTCGGCCGTGCGCTTGATCGCCGTGCGGTCCTTGGCGGTGAAGGCGCGCAGCGCGTGCTGCACCTTCAACCCCAGCTGGCCCAGCACCTCGTCCGGCACATCGGTGGGCGTTTGCGTGCAGAAGAAGACCCCCACCCCCTTGGAGCGGATCAGCTTGATGATGGTGCCGATCTGTTCCAGCAGCGGCCGGGTGGCCGTGTCGAAGATCAGGTGGGCCTCGTCGATGAAGAGGCAGAGCTTCGGCTTCTCCGGGTCGCCCACCTCGGGGAAGGTGGCGTACACCTCCGCCAGCAGGCACAGCATGAAGGTGCTGAAGAGCCGCGGCTTGTCCTGGATGTCGGTGAGGCGCACGATGTGCACCACGCCCTTGCCATCGCGCTGCGCCAGCAGGTCGTTGACGTCGAAGCTGCGCTCCCCGAAGAAGCGTTCGGCGCCCTGCTGCTCGATCTCGATCAGCTTGCGCAGGATGGTGTTCACCGTGGCGGGGCTCACGGCGCCGTACTGCTTCTGCACCTCGGCCTTGCCCTCCTGGGTGGTGAACTGCAGCACGCGCCGCAGGTCCTTCAGGTCCAGCAGCGGCAGGCCGTTGTCGTCGCAGTACTTGAACACCAGGGCCAGCACGCTCTGCTGGGTGTCGTTGAGCTCCAGGATGCGGCCCAGCAGCACGGGGCCGAACTCGCTCACCGTGGCGCGGAGGCGCGCGCCCTTCTCGTCGCTCAGGCTCAGCAGCTCCACCGGCAGGGCGGCGGGCTCGTAGGGCAGCCCGAGGCGGGCGTGGCGCTCGTCGATCTTCGGGTTCGGCGTGCCCGGCGCGGCGATGCCGCTCAGGTCGCCCTTGATGTCCATCAGCAAACTGGGGACGCCGTGCAGGCTCAGCTGCTCGGCCAGCGTCTGCAGGCTTTTCGTCTTGCCGGTGCCCGTGGCCCCGGCGATGAGGCCGTGCCGGTTGAGGGTGCGCAGGGGGATGCGCACCGGCGCGGCCGCCACGCTGGTGCCTTGGTACAGCGGGGCGCCCAGCACGATGGAACCGCCCTGCACCGCGTAGCCCGCCTGCATCGCCTGGGTGAACTCCTCGGTCGTTCGCATGGCGACGAAAGTACAGGCGCGCCGCGCCCCTTATTTGAACAGGCCGCCCAGCAGGCCCTTGGCCATGCCGGCCAGGTCGCCGCCCTTGCCCAGTTCGCCCAGCAACCCCTGCAGGTTGCCGGCGTTGCCGCCGATCTTGTCGCTGAGCAGTTGGGTGAGCAGCGGCAGCACCAGGGCCATCACGCCGCCGGCCTGCTGGCCGTTCAGCCCCACCTGGCCGGTGAGCTTCTGGTTGAACACGCTGCCGATCTGGTCCAGGAGGCCGTTGGCGCCGGCGCTGTTCTGGGCGCTGCTGAAGAGGTTCAGCACGTCGTCCATTCCGAAGCCGTCCGCGCCGCCGAGCACCTGTTTCACGCTGTCGCCGGCCGCGGCGATGGAGCCCTGCGCCTGGCCCTCGTTGAGGCCGAGCTGGTTCACCAGCTGCGGGCCCACCTGGCCCTGCAGGGTGGAAAGGAGTTGGTCGAGCATGGGGACAAGGTAGGGGCTGCGGCCGCGGTCGGCGACGACCCTCGGGCGGCCCATGGATGGGTGGTCTGCACAACCAAGCACACGCGACCGACTATCTTTCCATCGCTACACACCGTTCGATGACGTTGAACGAACCACCGGTCATGACGAGCGGCGAAGTCACAGACTTCGCGAGCCAGCCTGGTGGCTTCGCGACAGGCATCCGCCGCACAAGTCGCCCCGCGCGAACCCAGGCGCGGGAAGAGGTGCGCGACTAAATGCCGTATTTATCATTGAAGTGTTTATGGTAATTTGGAGGTTTTGGTCTAGGTTCTTTAATGCCATAATATACACCAAGAAGGCCCAGAATTATCATTGAAACAAATCTCTCAATAGTTAAACTCAATCGTTCTTTATCGCTAGGCTCCCATCCATCGTAAACTTCTGACGAAGAACCCATAGACGTGTACGTTACTATGGCGACAAAGAGAGACAATGTTAGAACCATATATACTGCTTTTCTGTAATTGGGGTATTCATCTTTCCGTGCGACCCAATTTTCATTTCTTGCAGCTAATGCACACAACGAAAACCAAAATAACGCCTTTCCAATAGTCCAAAAATACTCAATTAAGTTTTCGTAAATAGCCTTAATATCTATCATTTCACTCATTGTACTTGTCTGTATTTAGTTGCCATCAAAATGCCGCTTGGAGCTTCACGATGCAAGGTAGGGCGCAACCTCTAAATCGCACAATTTCACACCCTGCTGCACTCAGGGCCTGTCGAAGCCGGGACGGGGGTGGCGCCGGGACGGATGCCCCGCCCGGGATCGCAGCGGTGGCCCAGCGCAGCCCAGAGCGTGCGGTGCACGACACGTAGAGGCGAGCAACGGGAGCCCCGCAGGGCGATGCATCGCAGCCCGCAGCCAGACGGCCACAGCGGAGAGCCCGACAGGTTGCCCAGTCATGCCCTCACTCGACACGCACTGCCTTCCTACGGGCTGAGCCGAGCAAAAACCTACGGGATGGCCGAAACGGTTGCAGGCATCGTTCCGGCCTCTGGTAGTTTCTAAGAAGTTCGGGTGCTCGGAGGCTAGGGAAAGAACTTCGTGACTGCCGAGGACGGCGCATCGGCGCCATATTCACCCATGGGCTTATCATTCTTCCTGTGAATGCGGAGGCTACGATAGGACGGCTCGAACTTGCTCTCTTGCACAATGCTAACCACGACCGTGGTGGTCTTTGCGCTGGGCGGAAAGGTTGCTGTGATCGAGCCAATTTCTCCCGTGGTGACGGGGGCGCGCATGGTAATCTCAACGTCTTTGAACCCGGCATTCTCCAAGTCGCTCTTTGCCCTCTCCAACAGTCGATGGACCTTTTGGTATAGTTCTTCACACGCCTTCATCTCCTCTCTTTGGGCGGCATCGGCGATGCTATTGTCGGCTTTCTCCTGGGCGGCGAAGCGGTCAGCCTCTTCCTTCAGCTTATGCAGGCGTTCTCTTTCGGTCATGTTCTTGTGCTTGAATGTTCAGCGGACCAGTTAGCAACAATCACGCCTGTTGTCCTTTGCTGCCAGTATACCCGCTGCGAGGCACGATGACTGACACGTGGGCAGACTTAACTGCCCTCCCCGTTGGTGCTCGCTGGGCTCCGTTTCCTCGTCGACGCTAGTGCACCGCCCGACCATGCGGGTGTTGCCGCTTGTGTTGGCCAGTGCGGTGGGTTTCGGTGTCGTGCGTGGCGCAAGGGATAGGGCGTCCTCGCCCGTCGGCTATCCGGGCAACATACCAGGGCTTTGACCCGGCGGGCCGGAGGCCCTACGGATACCCTCACTCGGCACGCACGGTCTTCCCGCAGGCTGAGCCGAGCGGGAACATCCGTGAGGAACAGCCCGCAGTTCCGCCACCTGCTCGATCGCGGCCTCCAGGTGCTCAGGGCGACAACCGCCAGGGGGTGGTGAGGGGGCAGTTTTGCCTCACCAACACCGACCCCCATGACCCGCAGCCTCCTCCCCCTCGCCTTCCTGCTGTCCTCCTTCGCCCACGCCCAGCTGAGCACCGTGCCCGCCGACGTGGAGCACATGGCCCTGCTGCGCGCCAGTGGCCGCACGAGCCAGGTGGATGCGCAGGTGCGCTATGAGCGCGTGGACGCCTCGTTCCACCCCTCCCCGACCGGCGAGTTCCTGCGGGTGGTGAGCCCGGCCGATGGCGAATACAGCGTGCGCATCACCGGCCCCACGGGCAGCCTGCGCATGACGGGCACTTACCGGGACGCGGATCTTCGTGTAGCCCACGGCGCCTTCGCGTACCACCATCCCAACGGCCGCTTGGAGAGCACGGGCACCTACGTGGACGGTCGAAAGCACGGCGTATGGCTGCGCTACGATGCAGTGGGCCGGGCCCTGGCCGAGCGCTGCTATGGCATCACCGAACCGGAAGCCATGCTGGAAGCCCACGGGTGGGCCAGCCGGGCCGCGATGGTGGACGGGGCGCGCGCGGCGACGCGGTAAGGCTGCAAGCCTCAAGCCTCCAGCCTCGAGCTTCAAGCCTCAAGCTTCCTGCCGCAAGCGGGAGGCTTTCGGCGTTGCGGCCACCCTCAGCGTTCGTGGACCAGGATGCGGGTGAAGCGGCCCGGCAGCTCGCGATCGCGCAGCAGGTAGGTGCCCGGCCTCACGTCGAGATCGAGCGTGCGGTCGCCAGCGGGCTCGGTGGTGCTGAGCACCAGGCGGCCGGTGGCGTCGAACAGGTCCAGGGTGGTGGGCCGAGCGAGGGAGACCGTGATGCGGCCGGTGCTCGGGTTGGGGAAGACGACCAGCGGTGCGGCGGTCGTTGTTTCGGGCACCGAGGCCGCCTGCAGGCCGCACGCCGCCGGAAGGCCGCACACCACGTTGGCGAGGAAGTCGACCACGATGGCCTCGGATCCCTGGGGGTCGGAGTTGAAGTAGCCCACGTGGCCGGTGCCCGGGTACAGCAGGAAGCAATGCTCCAGGCCGATGGCCTCGGCATGCTGATGGATGTGCGCGCTGCCGCTGGCGATGAGGCCCGTGGGGATGCCGAAGACGCTCACCTCCTGCGTGTAGCACGGCACGATGGCGTCGCCCGTTTCATGCACGCTGACCAAGGGCTGGTCGCCGGGCACGATCCAGCTGGTGTCGCCGATGGCGCCGCTGTAGCTGTAGCAGGCCAGCACCTCGCTGGAGTAGTTGGGCGTGCCCGAGTTGCCCTCGATGCCGCCGAGCGCGGCCGAGTCGGGCACCAGCACCGCGGGCAGTTCGGCCGGCTGGTCCAGGTAGGTGGCGTGGATGGCGGCGATGGCCCCGGCGGAGACGCCGCCCACGATGATGCGGTCCACATCGATGCCGTAGGGGTTGCCGTCCTCGGCGACGGTCTTGCGCAGGTGGCGCACGCAGGCGCGCATGTCGTGTGCGCCGCGCATCACGGCCTGCTGGGTGGTGGTGGCATTGGGGAAGAAGAAGCCCACCCGGTAGTCCGGGGCCACGGCCACATAGCCGCGGTGCGCGAAGGCCTCGCAGAGCTCCGCCACATCGGCCCGCGACCCGGCCACGAAGCTGCCGCCGAAGGCCACCAGCACCACCGGCCGCTCGGAAAGGGTGTCGCCGGCGGGCTCGTAGACGTCCATGTAGAGCGTTTGCAGCGTGCCCCCCACGCCGGTGTTGGCGCCGAAGGGCACGCCGAGCGTGACCGTGAGGCTGTCGAACAGGGTCGGGTCGCTGTAGCGGCCGGTGCCACATTCGTTCTGGGCGGCCAGCGCGGCCGGCAGGATGACGGAGAGCAGGAGTACGGTACGGCGCATGAGCGGGGTTTGGCCGCTCAAGATAGACGGACCGCTCAGTAGTTGCAGAAATAGCGGATGGCCTCGGCCGCCTTGGCCGCGCCGAGCTCCTGGCTGCGCTGCAGCTCCCGACAGCCCTCGTAGATCTGGTAGGCCATCACCAGGGCGATGCCCTTGTTGTAATGCGGCTGCGCGGCATCGGGATCCAGCTGGATGGCGCGGTCGTAGTGGGCCACGGCCTCGCTGTGCTCGCCCAGCAGCAGGTGGATGCTGCCCTTGAGGTCCCACGCGTCGGGGTCGTCGGGCCGCAGGGCGATGGCCTGCTCGGCATCGTACAGGGCGCCGACGTGGTCGCCGAGCTGCTTGCGGGCGAAGCTGCGGTTGAACAGGGCCTCCATGGTGCCGGGTGACAGGCCGATCACGCGGCTCTGGTCCTGCAAGGCGCCTTCCATGTCGCCCAGTTCCTTGCGGGCGAGGGCCCGCTCGAACCAGAGCTGGGGCAGGTCGGTGACCAGCGCCAGCGCCGTGTCCAGGTCGGCTGCAGCGGCTGCGGCGCGGCCGGCGGCGCGATGGGCGCGGCCTCGGTTGAACCAGGCCATGGCGAAGCCCGGGTCCAGGCCCACGGCGCGATCGAAGGCGATGAACGCTTCCTCTGGACGACCAAGCCGTTCATAGGCCAGCCCCCGCAGGTCGTGCGCGATGGCCAGCGTGCTGTCCAGCGTGAGGGCCACGGCCGCTTCATCCAGCGCCTGCACCGGTTGTTCGGCCTGGAGGTGCGCCAGCGCCTTCTTCAAGTGCAGCCACGGGTCGTTCGGGGTGCGCCCCAGCATCACGGACAGGCTGCGGATGGCCTTCAGCGGTTCCTGCATCAGCAGCTGTTCATCGGCCCGGTGCTCCATCATCAGGGAGTCGTACGGCGCCAAAGACACCGCCCGGTCGCGGTCCTCCTCCGCTCCCTTGTAGTCCGTCATCAGCACCTTCAACCGCGCCCGCCGGTCCAGGATGTGCTCCGAGTACGGGTTCAGCTCCAGCGCCCTGTCCATGTCCTGCAGGGCCCCGGTGTACATGCCCAGCCGCTGGTAGAGGCTCGCCCGCTTCATGTACGCATCGCCGTAGCCCGGGTCGGTCTGGATGGCGTTGGTGTAGTGCTGCAACGCGCGCTCGCTGTTGCCCAGGCGGAGTTCGATGTCGCCCTGCTGCAGCAGCTGCGCGGCGTCCATGCGGTAGGTGCTCTGCGCGTTCACCACAGCCGTGAAGGCCAGGGCGATGCTGGTCACGATGGCTGCCGTGTGATGCGTCCTCATCATGGAGTGAACGTGTGGCGTGCTGGATCGGTTCAGGTGGCCCGGCGTGCGGCATGCACCCCGGCGACGTGCCCCGTGCTCCACGCCGACTGAAAGTTAAAGCCGCCGGTGATGCCGTCGATGTCGAGCACTTCGCCGGCGAAGAAGAGCCCCGGCACCACGCGGCTTTCCAGGGTGCGCGGGTCCACCTGGGCCAGGTCGATGCCGCCGGCGGTGACGAACTCCTCCTTGAAGGTGGTCTTGCCTTGGGCCGGAAAGGTCTGGTTGGTGAGCACGGCCATGAGCTTGTCGCGGCCGCGGCGCCCCAGCTCGTCCCAGGGCTTGGTCTCCGGCAATTCCGCGGCCAGGCACAGCGACGTCCACAGGCGGGTGGCCAGCCCGAACAACGGCGTGTTGGCCACGCGCTTGCGCGGATGGTCGGCGATGGCGTGCTCGAGGGTCTTCACCACGGCGGCCTCCCCCACGCCTCCCGTCCAGTCCACCAGCACCGTGTAGCGGTAGCCCCGTTCGTGCAACACCCGCGCACCGAACGCGCTGAGGCGCAACACCGCCGGACCGCTGAGGCCCCAATGGGTGATGAGCACCGGCCCGGTGGCCTCCAGGCCCAGGCCCGCGAGGCGCACCCGCACGGGGTCGGCGGACACGCCCATCAAGGTGCGCAGCGCCGGGTCGGGGATGTTGAAGGTGAAGAGCGATGGCACGGGCGGCACGATGCAGTGCCCCAGGTGCTGAAGCCAGGCCAGGCCCTCGGCTTTGGGGCTTCCTCCGGTGGCCACCACCACGGCCGAAGCGTCCACGCTGCCGAAGGGACCGGTGACCCGCCATCCGTCGCCCGCAGGTTCAAGGACGCGCACCGGATGCTGCAGGCGGGTGACCACACCGGCACGTCGGGCAGCCTCGGTGAGGGCGTCGATCACGGTGCGCGAATCGTTGGTGCTGGGGAACATGCGTCCGTCGGCCTCGGTGTGCAGCCGCACGCCATGGGCGGCGAACCAGGCCACCGTGTCCGGCTGGCCGAAGGCCTCGAACACCTTGCGCACGAACGGTCCTCCGCGCGGGTAATGGCGCGCCAACCGCGCCGGCTCCGCGCAGGCGTGCGTCACGTTGCAGCGACCGCCTCCGCTGATGCGCACCTTGGCGAGCAGCTTGTCGCTGCCCTCGAGCAACAGCACGCGGGCCCCCTGGGTGGACGCGGCGATGGCGGCCATGTGGCCGGCCGCGCCGCCGCCGATCACCACCACGGTCCGTTCCTCCGCCCTTGCCATGCCGCGAAGTTCGGCCGGGCGAACGTTGCGTATCGTTGTGGTGTTCCCCTGCCATGAAGTGGACGCTGTTCATCACGGCCGCGACGGTCGTGCTCTTCCTGGTGGCGCAGCTCGTGAGCCTGTGGGCCGTGCGCCGGGTGGAGCAGGTGCCTTACCGGGTCGTGGAGCGCCTGCGCGATGCGGAGGTGCGTTCCTATCCGGCGCATTGGGCCGCGGGGCATAGCACGCGGAACACGCGGTACACCGAGGCCGGCACGCTGGGCTTCCGACGCCTGGCGCGCTACATCTTCGGCGGCAACGACCTGGAGGAGCGCATCGCGATGACCGCGCCGGTGACCCTGGAGCAGGGCGATGGCGGCTACACGGTGTTCTTCGGCATGCCGGGCGGTCGCACGGACCATGACCTCCCCGTTCCCGACGATCCCACGGTGCTGGTGGTGCAGCGCCCTTCGGTGCGGATGGCCTGCGTGCGCTTCGGCGGACGCGCCACGGATGCGCGGATCGCAGCGGAGGTGGAGCGGCTGGATCGCGCGTTGGCGGGTTCGCCCTGGCGGCCGGTGGGGCGTCCGGTGGTGATGGGCTACGACCCGCCGTGGCAGCTGCTGGGGCGCCGCAACGAGGTGAGCATCGCCGTGGAACGCGCTGACGGCCAGGGATGACCGGCCTTTGGCACGCGGCTTAATAAAGGAGCGTCGGCAACAGCCAACGCCATGAAAAAGCTCCTGCTCATCGCTGCCCTCGTGCCCCTGGCCGGCGCGGCCTCCGCCCAGTTCCAAGTGAACCCGCAGCTGGGCCTCACCTATCAGCACCTCACCGACGACGACCCGAACGTGGAGTTCCGCGGCACGGTCGGCTGGCAGGTCGGCACCGACTTCCGCATCGGCAACCGCGCCTATGTGCAGCCCGGGGTGTTCTTCGGCCGCAACGTCACCGCCGTCAAGACCAGCCTCAACGACTCGGTGGTGGCCGAGGGCGACATCATCCGTACCAATCTGCGCTTCAAGCTGCTCGGCGGCTACCGCATCGTGGACAGTTACCAGTTCGACCTGCGCTTCTTCGCCGGCCCCACCTACGACGTGCTCCTGAGCGTGGACGACCGCGATGACGACATCGGATGGAACAAGGGCGACTTCAACAACGGTTCCTTCAACGTGGATGCGGGCCTGGGCTTCGACATGGGGCTCTTCACCCTGGAACCCAGCGTGAGCTTCGGCCTGAGCCGGGTGTTCAGCGACAACATCCGCGTGAAGGACATCGGCTCGCGCTACCTCACCTACGGGTTGACCGTGGGCCTGAACTTCGGCGACGACGACAAGAACGACTGAGCGCCACCAAGCGATGAACGGACCCCGCGCCTCCAGGAGGCGCGGGGTTCATCGTTCCATGACCTGGCGCATGGTTCCGGCAGGGTATTTGACATTCCTTGTCGCAACCCATCCAAGGGTCAACCACAATGAGCACGTTCCGCACCCTGGGGATCGCCGGCCTGATGGCCGCCACCCCGCTGATCGCGCAGGAGGAATGGCCGCTCCGCTTCACGGCGGAAGGCACCGAATATCAGGTGTTCGCCCCGCAGCCCGAGCGCCTTTCGGGCAACCACTTCGCCGCGCGCATGGCCGTGGCCGTGAAGCGCCCCGCCGACAAGGCGGCGGTGTTCGGTGCGGTGTGGGGCGATGGCATGCTGGAGATGGACCGCGGCAACCGCATGGGCCGTCTGATGGCCTTCAGCGTCACCGACGCCCGCTTCCCCGGCATCACCGACGAGGGGGAGCTGCTGCGCCTGCGCACCACCCTGAGCACCGAGATCCCCAAGCGCACGCCCCAGCTGAGCATGGACCTGCTGGTGGCCGCCCTGGAGGATGAGCGCTCCCGCGAGGACGGGCTGAACAACGATGCGCCCGAGATCATCTACACCGAGTCGCCGAGCGCCCTGCTCTTCATCGACGGGGCGCCGCGCTACGAAACACTGGACGATGTGCCCGACACCGACGACCCCGTATACCGGTCGGCCAAAAGCGCCCGGGTGGAGCGCGTGTCCAACACACCCTTCCTGGTGCTGCGGCACAACGGCCAGCACTACCTGTACGGTTCGGGCCTGTGGTACCGGAGCGCGGCGCTGGAAGGCCCTTGGAGCGTGCAGCGCGATGTGCCCCAGGTCCTGCGCGAACTGGCGGCGAAGGCCGGTGACAGTGCGGCCCTCACCTCCTCCGCTGGTCCGGAGGGCCAGGTGCCGGTGATCGTGATGCGCACCACGCCGGCCGAACTGCTGGACCTGGACGGACCGCCCCAGTACGAGCCCGTGGAGAACACGGGCCTGCTGGCCGTGATGAACACCGATCGCAACCTGTTCCTGGAGATCGCCACGCAACAGCACTACGCCCTGTTGAGCGGCCGCTGGTACCGCACGAGCGACCTGCGCAGCGGGGCTTGGACCTTCGTTCCCTCCGCGGACCTTCCCCGCGATTTCCAAGCGATCCCCGAAGGCAGCAAGAAGGACGCGGTGCTGGCGCATGTGGCGGGCACACCCGCGGCCCGTGAGGCGGTGCGCGATACCCGCATCCCCCAGACCGCCAAGGTGGACCGGCGCAGCGCGAGCCTCACGGTGACCTACGCCGGTGCGCCGGAGTTCGAGCTTGTACCAGGCACATCGGTCGAGCTCGCGCGCAACGCCAGCACCAGCGTGCTGCGCATCAACGGACGCTATCACGCCTGCGACAACGGCATCTGGTTCGAGAGCGCAACGCCGGACGGACCGTGGATGGTGAGCACCGCGGTGCCTGATGCGGTGAACGACATCCCGCCCAGCAGCGAGGCGTACAACCTGCGCTACGTGTACATCTACGACCACACACCGGACTGGGTGTACATGGGCTACACCCCGGGCTACATGGGCGCGTACGTGCAAGGCGGTGTGGTGGTGTACGGCACCGGGTTCTATTACGACCCGTGGCCGCGGTTCTGGCGGCCGCGCCCCTTCACCTGGGGCTTCGGCATGTTCTACGACCCGTGGGGCGGCTGGGGCTTCGGCGGTGGCTGGGGCTACAACTGGTACGGCCCCGGTTGGGGCTGGGGCTGGGGCGGCTGGAACTGGGGCTGGGGCGGCTGGGGCTGGGGTGGTTGGGGCACCGGTGGCTGGGGCTGGTGGGGTCCCTGCCAGTACGTGCCGCCCTGCTGCCACGGCACGGTGAACAGCTACTACGGCCATCGCGGCACGCTGAGCGCCTCCCGCAGCACGACCGGCACGGCGGCGCCCGCGAACAGCCTGTACGCCTCGCGGCAGCGACCGGGTGTGACGGCCAGCCAGGTGACCCGCGCGACACCGACGCCGAACGTGAACAAGCAACCTGCGCCGGACCACTTCACCGATGCGGCCGGCAACGTGTACCGCCGCAGCAACGGCACGGCCGAGCGCTACACCGGCAACACGTGGGAGAAGGTGCCCGCTCCGCCTCCATCTCCATCCGGCGCTGCCGATCGCGCACGACCTGCGACCCAGCCGGAGACCCGGCCCGCCCCGCAGCCGGCCCCGGGCACACGACCCGCACCCGAGGCGAGGCCCCAGGCGCGGCCCGATGCGCAGGACCCGTACCGGATCCAGCAGGACCGACAGCGTGCGGTGGAGCGGGATCGCACCTATCAGCAATACCGCACGCAGCCCTCGATCCCGCGGCGTGATGTGGCGCCTCCGCAGCGCAGCGCCCCCACGACCCGGCCCAGCGTGCCGCAACGGAACTACAGTCCGGCGCGCCCCGGTGGATCGGCCCGGCCTTCCGCTCCGAGCCCCTCGCGGTCCGGCGGAGGAGGTGGCGGCCGGGCGCCCTCCGGTGGCGGCGGCAGCCGTTCACGCGGGCGCTGAGGAACACGCATTGACGGGCGGGGTGTACCTTTTCGGCACATCCCGCCCATGCGTTCCGCACTCGCCCCTCTCCTCCTCGCCGCACTGCCCGCTGCGGCCCAGCCGGTGACCAACATCCAGGTGACCGATGCCCTCGTGGAGCAGGTGCTCCGCGGCCAGTACGATCCGGCCCTGTATGCCTCGTCCTCACCCATCACGGACCATGGCACCATGCTCTGCGAGATGCGGCATGCGCTGGAGGCCGACTCCTTGCGCGCCTCCCTGGAGGTGCTGGAGCGCTTCCACACGCGGCACTCCTACAGCGATACGATCAGCGATGTGCACGGCATCGGTGCCGCACGGCGCTGGGCCCTGTCGCACTTCGCCCGCTCCGCCCAGGCGAACGAGGGGCGACTGCTGACCGCCTACCTCCAGTTCGACTGGCCCAACGGCTCGTGCGGCGATGCGTTAGGCTGGCGCAACGTGCTGGCCGTGCTTCCCGGCAGCGACACGAGCGACCACCAGCTGGTGCTGATCGAAGCCCACCTGGACAGCCGGTGCGCGGGCGACTGTGACGTGGACTGCCCGGCCCCCGGGATGGAGGACAACGGCAGCGGCTCGGCCCTGGTGCTTGAACTGGCCCGCGTGATGAGCCGCTACACCTTCCGGCACACCCTCGTGTTCATGCTCACCACCGGCGAGGAGCAGGGCCTTGTGGGTGCCGAGGCCATGGCCCAGTGGTGTGCCCAGGAAGGTATCGCCATCAAGGCGGTGCAGAACAACGACATCGTGGGCGGTGTGCTTTGCGGGCAGACCTCCAGCGCTCCGTCCTGCGCGCCCCCTGGATCGGTGGACAGCCTGCGGGTGCGGCTCTTCGCGGCCGGCACCGTGGCCGCCCCGCACCGCACCTTCGCCCGCACCGTGCGGCTGATGTACCAGGAGAAGCTGCAGGACCAGATGGCCGTGCCCATGGCCGTGGAGGTGATGGACCGCGAGGACCGCGACGGACGCGGCGGCGACCACATCCCGTTCCGGGCCCAGGGCTACCGCAACGTGCGCTTCACCAGCGCCAACGAGCACGGAAGCGCCGAGGTGGACAGTGCGTGGTACACCGACCATCAGCACACCAGCGATGACGTGCTGGGTCAGGACACCGACGGCGACCTGGCGGTGGACAGCTTCTTCGTGGACTTCAACTACCTGCAGCGCAACACGCTGATCAATGGCATGGCGGCCGCCCTGATGGCGCTCGGTCCTGCCGAGCCCGAGTTCGTGGTGCACGACGAGCCCGCCGGCCTTCGGGTGAGCTTCACCCCGGCCCCCGGTCACATGGCCTACCGGGTGGGTGTGCGACGCACCAACAGTGGTCCCGACTTCGACGCGGTGTACCGCACGGCCGACACCAGCTTCCTGGTGCCGGGGCTGACGGCGGGGCTTGGGTACGCCATCAGTGCGGCGGTGGTGGACAGCAGCGGGGTGATGAGCCCCTTCTCCCGCGAACAGGTGAAGGGCAACGATGCGGACACGCCGCCGCAGCCTGTGGACGACCTGCCCTACGGCCTTTCCTGCTGGGGCATCGGGGTGCCGGAGGCCGATGCGGCCGCGTCGTGGACCTGGTTGAGCCCGCCCACACCGGACCCCTTCACGGAGGAGGCCCTCTTCACCGTGAACGCCCCACCCGGACTTGCACCGCGCGCGGAGGCCTACCTGCTGTTCCGCGCCGCGGACGGGCGCTCCCTGGGCCGCATGCCCCTGCGGCTCGCGCCAGGGCGTACCGATGTGCGCTACCATCATACCGGCGCGGCGGGGGTGCACACGGCTTCCCTGGTCATCGATGGGCGCGTGGTGGCCACCGAACGCTTCGTTGTCACCCGCTGATCCGTCCTGCACGACCTCCGCTCATGCGGATCGTGTCCCGTTCATCCGAAGTGCGCGATCCGGTCCGCACCGTGGGATCACCTTCACGTCCACAACCTCCACGTCCATGGACCCCAATGCCCGGCTCCGCACCCTTTCCGCCCTGCACTACGCCTATGGCGCCTTCGTGTGTTTCTCCGGTCTGGCGCTCCTGGCCCTCGTGTTCATCGGCAGTTTCATGGGCAGCGACTGGTTGGCCGGGCAGGCGAACAGCGACGTACCCGCCTGGGTAGGCACCATCCTCAGTGCGTTGGGCTGGGTGCTCTTCGCGCTGGTGGAGATCGTGGGCATCCTGAACCTGCTGTGCGGGAGCTGGCTGGCCAAGCGCACCAACCGCACCGCGTGCATGGTGGTGGCGGCCTTTGACCTCTTGAACGTGCCGCTGGGCCTGATGCTGGGTGTGTTCACCCTGGTGTCGCTGAGCGACGATCGCGTGTCGGCCCTCTTCCAGGCACCGCGTTACTAGGAGGCCTACTCCGGATGGTCCCGGCCGAAGGCCTGCCGGGCGATGCGGAACTGCTCCTCTTCGGCGGCGATCACGCGCTTGAGGCTGTCGCTGACGTCCTTCTGCTCCAGGCGATCGAGGTCGGGCTGGCCGGCGTCCACCCACGCGGAGTACCAGAAGCTTCCGAGGACGATGATGCTGGCGTTCATCCGCCGCTCCACCATGCCGTCCATGGCGGCTTCGTAGGCGGCCGTGTATTCGCGGCTGTAGGTGCGCATGCCGGTGCGGCCCCGCTCCTCCATCATGTACTGCCGGTCGTCCGACCACGCCTCATCCACGCTGCGCTCGATGGCCAGCACGCTGTCCACCGCGGCGTGGCTGTCGCGCACGGCCTCCCATGCGGTGCGCAAGGGTGCGTCCAGGTAGCGCGCGCGACCCACGAGGTGGTCGTAGCCTTCGGCGCTGAGCTCGGGGATGCGGCTTTCCCAGAAGGCGTGGATGCCGTGCTGGCCGGTGAGCTGGCCGTTGTAGTTCTCGGTGGTGTGCAGCGGCACATGCGCATCGCCCACGTAGTGGCCGAGGTCCGCCGCGTAGCGCAGGATGCGGTCCACATCCCCCCGCTGGAAGGCGTTCACCAGCCGTCCGTACATCACGTTCACATGCCAGGGCACGATGCCGTACGCCTTCAGGGTGTCCTCGGTGAACTTGGCCACGGCGTCGTTCCAGCGCTCGGGCATCACGGCGAAGGGATCCTGCCCGCCGTGGGCGTAGTGGTCGATGTCGATGTAGTGGCGGGGCGCCTCCTCGGGGTCGGCGTAGCGGCGACGGTCGGGGTCCACCGCATGGTCGCTGATGAAGTCGATGTGGCGTTTGAAGAAGGGGAACATGGCCGGCGGCAGGGTGAAGCAGGCCATCCGGTTGATGCGCTTGTGGCCGTAGAAGCCCCAGGAGCCGGCCTCCTCGGCGAGCAGCACGGGCCAGGCCAGCAGCGTGGCCACCAGCACCAAGGGGAGGATGGTACGGCTGCCGGGCATGATCAGGCCACGCGTTCGGGCTTCATGGGCACCAATGCACCGTCCTGCAGCATGGGGATCACCGTGCTGGTGTCGGCGGTGAGGCAGAACTTCACATCGGGCAGCATCTGCAGCTGCTCGATCCTGCGGCGGCGCGGCGCGGCCTTCAGGATGCTCATGAAGTTGTCGCGGGCCGCGTGGTAGAGGTATTGTGCCGCGATGCTGCTGTCCTCCTCCAGGCCGAACCGGCCGCTCTCCAGCAGGCGGTCCATCACGGCGCCGGCGAATGTGCTGTCCTCCAGGTTGAACTTGCCCTTCCAGCCGGCGCAGAGCAGCAGCACGTTGCCGTCCTGACGCACCAGCCAGTCGCTGAGGGCGGTGAGGTTGAGAAAGGCGCCGATCACCATCCGCTTCGCCCCCTGGGCCAGCGCGATCGTGCGGGTGCCGTTGGTGGTGGTCATCACCAGCGTCTTGCCGGCCACCTCCGGGCCCCGGAAGGCCAGCGGTGAGTTGCCGTAGCTGAAGCCCTCCACCACCTCGCCGTTGCGCTCGGCGGCCACGATGTGGCCCTCGCGCCCCAGATACTGCCGGGCCTCCTCCACGGTGCTCACCGGGATGATCCGCTCAACCCCGTGGGCGAACGCCGTGACCATGGCACTGGTGGCGCGCAGCACATCGATCACCACCACGATGTCCATGTCCTGCGCGTACAGCGGGTACTGGTCGGGCAGGAAGCAGACCTCCACCCGGTAGCGGTAGTCGGGGTTGATCTCGCGCGCGCTCATGCCGGTGCCTTGTAAAAGGGCAGCGCCACCACCTGCGCGCGCAGGGCCTTGCCGCGCACATCGATGAACAGCTCCGACCCCGGTGCGGCCAAGGCCGTGGGCACGTACGCCAGTCCGATGGCCTTCTGCAGGGACGGGCTGTGGGTGCCGCTGGTCACCGTGCCGATCACGGCCCCGGTGGCGTCCACCACGCTGTGTCCGTGGCGAGGGATGCCGCGGTCCACGAGCTCGAAGCCCACCAGCCGCCGCGCCGTACCGCTGTCCTTCTGTGCTTTCAAGGCCGCAGAATGTATGAAGTCCTTGGTGAACTTGGTGATCCAGCCCAGGCCGGCCTCGATGGGCGACGTGCTGTCATCGATGTCGTTGCCATACAGGCAGAAGCCCATCTCCAGCCGCAGGGTGTCGCGCGCGGCCAGTCCGCACGGCTTGATCCCGTGGGCCGCGCCCGCCGCCATGATCGCGTTCCAGGCCTTTTCGGCCAGGGGGTTGGGCACGTACACCTCGAAGCCGCCCGCACCGGTGTAGCCCGTGGCGCTGATGAGCACCAAGCCCACGCCCTTCATCTCGGCATACTGGGCCGTGTAGTAGGCCATCGCTGAAAGGTCCACCTCGAAGAGACCCTGCAGGGTGGCCGTGGCCTTGGGACCCTGCACGGCGAGCAGGCCCATGTGGTCGCTGATGTCCTCCAGTGCGGCGTCGAACGTGTTGTGCGCGTTGATCCAGTTCCAGTCCTTGGCGATGTTGCCCGCGTTCACCACCAGCACGTAGTGGTGGTCGTCCTGGTGCTGCATCCGGTACACGAGCAGGTCATCCACGATGCCGCCGGTGTCGTTGGGCAGGCAGCTGTACTGCACCTTGCCCACGGTGAGCTTGGAGGCATCGTTGCTGGTGACGCGCTGGATGAGGTCGAGCGCACCGGGGCCGCGGACGAGGAACTCGCCCATGTGGCTCACGTCGAACAGGCCCACCCCGTTGCGCACGGCGAGGTGCTCGTCGGTGACGCCGCTGTACTGCACGGGCATCAGGAAGCCGGCGAAGGGCACCATCTTGGCGCCGAGGGCTTCATGCACGTGCCGCAGCGCGGTGGTCTTCAGTTCGGTGTGGGTTTCCATGGGTTCTGATGAGGTGGTTGAACAGGTCGATGTAGTGGTCGCGCCAGGCCACGGTGGAAAAGCCCTCCTCCACGGTCCGGCGCGCAGCGCGGCCCAGCCGGCCACGAAGGTCGGCATCCTGGATCAGCAGGCCCAGCTTCTCCAGCCATTCCGCCTGGTCCGCGGCCAGGAAGCCGTTCTCCCCGTCGCGCACGATGCCGGTATTGACGCCCACGGGCGACATCACGGGGGGCACGCCCATGGCCATGTACTGCAGGCCCTTGAGCCCGCATTTGCCCCGGCTCCACGGGTCGTCGCGCAGGGGCATGATGCCGATGTCCATCGGGGCCAGGTCCTCCGGCTCGGTGCTGCTTCGCCAGGGCACGTTCTCCACGTGCAGCCCCGGCAGCGTGAAGGGGCGGTCGCTCACCACCCGCAGGCGGATGCGGTCGCCCCAGCGCCGCCCAAGCTCCTGCAGCATGGGCGTCACCTTTCGCAGGTGGGCCATGCTGGTCTGGCTGCCGGTCCAGCCGATCACCACAGGCCCGGCGGATGGCCCGTGGACCCGTGGCCGGTAGCGCTCCGTGTCGATCACCGTGGGGATCACCTCCACCTGCGGATTGTGCTTCAGGGCGTAATCCGCCAGGTAGGCATTGCCTGCGATCACATGGTGGGCGAGCCGGATCAGGGTGGCCGTCTTTCCGGGGTCCTTCAACCAGCGCAGCCGACGGTTGCCGTCACTGACGTCCATGTGCCAGATGGCATCGTCGAAGTCGTAGATCACCGGGGGGCCGCTGCCGGCCAGGGCCCGCTCGAAGCGCGTGCTCCCGGTCATGAAGGCCTCGCGCTGGATGAAGACCAGGTCGAAGTGCGCGGCCATGGCCACATGCTGCCGGCGCAAGCGGTAGCTCTTGAGGAAGATCCGCGCCTTGGCCGCCAGGTTGCCGGGGGTGTAGAAGACCGCATCATCGGCCTCATCGATCAGCGAGGCGTAATGGACGGAGAAGCCATGCTCTTCCCAGTAAGGGATGAACTGGTCGAACCGGTAGCGCTGGCTCGGGGAGCGGTCGCGTCGGTGCGCGCCGATGAACAGGATGCGGGGCATCGGGGACCGCAAAGAAAACCCACGGCCGCGACGCGCAGGCGTCCCGTACCTTGGCCCGGCACGCTGCATGGAACGCGCGAAGGCCTTTCCCCGCTGGGCGGTCCTGTTGCTGGACCTCGGCCTCTGCCTGACGGCGCTGGTGGCCGCCTACCAGCTTCGCTTCAACTTCCAGGTGCCGCCGCTCGAGTGGCGGCTGCTGGGCCCCGTGCTCCCCATTTATCTGGCCGTGCGGTCGGGCTCCTTCCTGCTGGCCGGCATCCAGCGCGGCATGGTGCGCCATACGGGCACGGAGGACGCGCGCCGCATCTTCTTCACCGTGGTGGCCGGATCGGTGGTGCTGGCCCTGCTCAACCTGGTCCGGGAAGCCGTGGTGGACGGCCGCTACCTTCTCCCCTTCTCGGTGCTCATCATCGAGACGATGGGCGCCCTCATCGCCATGATCGCCTCGCGCATCGCCGTGAAGCTGCTCTACCTGAAGGCCCGTGGAAGTGGAAAGGAACGGGTGAACGTGGTGATCCATGGGGCGGGCGAGGCCGGGTTGATCACCAAGCGCACACTCGAGCGGGAAGGCTCGGCACGTTATGCCGTGGCGGCCTTCGTGGATGATGATCCGCGCAAGACCGGACGCAGGCTCGAAGGCGTGGAGGTGTGGCACACCGACCGGCTTCCCGGCCTGCTCGCCGGTGGCGAGGTGCAGCAGGTGATCATCGCCATCATGAACCCCGATCCGGAGCACCGGCGGAAGGTGGTGGACGCCTGCATGGCCGCCAGGGTGCAGGTGCGCAGCATCCCTCCGGTGAACGCCTGGATCAATGGGCAGCTCAGCGCCGGCCAGATCCGCGAGGTGCACATCGAGGACCTGCTCGGCCGCCCCATCATCCGGCTGGACGATTCGGTGGTGCGCTCGCGGTTCGCGGGCGAGCGCGTCCTGGTGACCGGTGCTGCGGGCAGCATCGGCAGTGAACTGTGCCGCCAGCTGGCGGCCCTCGGGGTGTCGCGACTGGTGCTGCTGGACCAGGCGGAGAGCCCGCTGCACGATCTTTCCGTGGAATTGGACCGCACCGGGCCGGATCTCGAGCTCGCCACCGTGGTGGGTGATGTGCGCGAGGCGGATGCCGTGGACCGGCTGATCGCGCTGCACCGGCCGACGGTGGTCTTCCATGCAGCGGCCTACAAGCACGTTCCGCTCATGGAGCTGCAACCCGCCGAGGCGGTGCGCACCAATGTGGGCGGAACGCTGAACGTGGCCGAAGCGTGTGTTCGGCACGGGGTGCGCGACCTGGTGCTGGTGAGCACCGACAAGGCCGTGAACCCCACCAGCGTGATGGGCGCCACCAAACGTGTGGCCGAGCTCTGCCTGCGCGCCCTGCACGCCCAAGGCACGTCCACGCGGTTCATCACCACGCGCTTCGGCAACGTGCTCGGTTCCAGCGGGTCCGTGATCCCCCTGTTCCGCAGGCAGATCGCCACCGGTGGACCCGTGACGGTGACCCATCCCGAGGTGACGCGCTACTTCATGACCATCCCCGAGGCCTGCCGGCTGGTGTTGGAGGCCGGGACCATGGGCCAGGGCGGCGAGGTGTACGTCTTCGACATGGGGGCGCCCGTGCGCATCCAGGACCTGGCCGAGCGCATGATCCGCCTCAGCGGCAAGGAACCCGGGCGCGACATCGCCATTCGGCACACCGGTCTGCGTCCGGGCGAAAAGCTCTACGAGGAACTGCTGGCGGCGAGGGAGGATACTCAGCCCACACACCACCCGCGCATCCTCATCGGCCGTGATCAGGGCGCTCCGCCGCCCGGAACCCTGGAGGAGATCCGGTCCATCGCCACCATGGCGCACGTGGCAGCGCCCGAGGTGCTCGTGGCCCGCATGAAGGCCCTGGTGCCCGAGTACCGCAGCCGGAACTCCGTCTTCGAGGCGCTCGATGAGGCCCGGCCGCACTAGGCGGGGTACCTTTGCCGCCCTCATCCACCACCCGCCCATGACCCGAGACAAGAACCTGGACATCGCCAAGGTGCAGAAGGAGATCGCCGAGCACATCGGCGTGGGGCCGGACGGGCTGGTCTTCAACTTCGAGCCGGCGCCCGGAGGACGCACGAAGCTCTACCTCATCACCATCAATCCGCGCCACAACCAGAGCTTTCTGTTCCACAGCACCGACGGAAGCGACCGGCTGGATGCCCTCCGGGCCATGCTGGACTACGTGCGTGTCTACAAGGAACGCGAAAGCTCCTACACCATCCAGTGGACGATGCGCGGGGAGAATCTGCTCCAGACCTCGTACTTCCGGGCCAAGAACGTGCTGGATGCGCTCGACAAGCTCTACTACGACCGTGATCCGAACAGCATCGTGGTCTTCTCGGTGATCCTGAACCCGATGTCCTGAACATGGCCGTGCGCGTGGCCACCATCCCCGTGCAGGTGCGGTTCGCCGACGTGGACATGGCCCGCCATGTGCATAACGCGGTGTACCTCCAGTATTTCGAACTGGCGCGGATGAGCTACCTGAACCCGCTCTTCGGAGCGGAGCATGACTGGACCAGCGAAGGGCTCATCCTCGGTCGCAACGAGGTGGACTATCGGCGTCCGGTGCGGCTGAACGACCGGGTGGAGGTGGACTGCTGGTGCACCCGTGTGGGTGGCAAGAGCTTCGAGCTGGCCTATGGGGTGCATGTGCTGGACGGCGCGGCACGGACCTTGTGTGCCGAGGGCCGCAGTATGATGGTGTGCTTCAACTACCTCACCCACGCCACGATCCCCATCCCCGAACGCATCCGCATCGTCCTGGACCAGGACGCACGACCATGAGAACACCGATCCACGTCGTGGGCCTCATCGCCCTCCTCGCCATGCCGCTCACCCCACGGGCACAGGACCTGCAGGGGATCCTGGGCACCGCCGGCCAGATCCTTGGTGGGGGGGGAAGCGGTGCCGGCCTGAGCAACGAGGAGGTGGTGCGCGGGCTGAAGCAGGCGCTGGAGGTGGGCAGCCAGCGCAGCGTGGACCTGGCGGGCGCCGAGGGCGGTTTCTGGAACGAACCACGCATCCGCATCCCCTTCCCCGCCGAGGCCGAGAAGGTGCGCACCACCCTGCTGGGCCTGGGCATGACCAAGCCGGTGGAGGACTTCGAACGCATCATGAACAAAGCCGCTGAGACCGCGGTGAAGGAGGCCGTGCCGGTCTTCGTGGACGCCATCACCGGCCTTAGCGTGGAGGACGGCTTCGCGATCCTCAAGGGCGGGCCCGACGCGGCCACCACGCTCCTGCGGCAACGCACCACGGAAGCCCTCACCGGTCGTTTCCGTCCCATCGTGGAAAAGGCCACCGCCCAGGTCGCCCTCACGAGCACTTGGACACCGCTGGCCAACGCGTACAATGGCGCGGCCATGTTCACCGGAGGAAAGGCGGTGGACCCCGACCTCAATGCCTATGTCACCGACAAGGCCATCACCGGGCTGTTCACCCTGCTGGCGGACGAGGAGCGCAAGATCCGCGAGAACCCCCTGGCGCGCACCACAGACCTGCTGAAGCGGGTGTTCGGCAACTGATCCATCGCATGCGCCCCACACGCCTGATCCCTGCCGGCAGTCCTCTGGCCGATAGCGAGCTCGTGTTGGGCCCCGATGGTTCGGTGTACCACCTCGGCCTGCGCCCCGAGCACGTGGGCGACCTGGTCCTGGTCGCCGGCGACCCCGGCCGCATCGCCACCATCAGCGCGATGTTCGAACGCATCGAGCACCGGGCCCGGAACCGTGAGTTCGTGGCCCACACCGGGGTGTATCACGGCACCCGCATCACCGCGCTGGCCACCGGCATCGGCACGGACAACATCGACATCGTCCTGAACGAGCTGGACGCGCTGGTGAACATCGATCTGGAGCGGCGCACGCCGCTCGACACGCATCGCAGCCTGCGCATCGTGCGGCTGGGCACCTGCGGTTCCCTGCAGCCCGACATTCCGGTGGACGCGCGCATCGTCAGCACCCACGGTCTCGGTCTCGACAACGTGCTGCACTACTACGCCCACGTGCAGGATGCGCATGAACAGGACCTGCTGAACGCCTTCATGGCATATGTGCCATGGCCCGATGCGCTGCCCCGGCCCTATCTCGCCACCGGCGATGCCGGGCTCGTGCGGATGATGGCCGAGGGCAACCATGCGGGCATCACCGCCACGGCGGGTGGGTTCTACGGCCCGCAAGGGCGGCAGCTGCGCCTCGGCACGGCCGTGGAGGGGCTGAACGCGCGCTTCACCGATTTCCGGCACGAAGGCCTGCGCATCGCCAACTACGAGATGGAGACCAGTGCGCTCTATGGCCTGGGCACGCTGCTCGGGCACCGCACCTGCACGGTGTGCACGGTGGTGGCCAACCGCTTCCGCCGCGAGTTCAGCCGTGACCATCATGCCGCCGTGCGGACCATGGTGGGCGAAGTGCTGGAGCGATCAACAGCCTAGTGGTTGAAAGTACGCGGACGGGGCACCGCGCCCCCGGATGGCCCCGGGTACTTTCGTCGAGGCCGGGCAACGGCCATCGGGGGGCATGAGCGAGAACGAGATCCAGGCGTTGATCACCCTGATCGACGATCCCGACGAGGACATCTACGCACAGGTCAGGTCGCGCATCGTATCGCTCGGCGACCGCGTGCGGCCCGTGCTGGAGCGGGCATGGGAGATCGACGACCAGGGCGACCTCTTCCGTTCCCGCGTGGAGGACCTGCTGCACACCCTGCATCTGGACCATGTGGAGGCCCGGTTGAAGGACTGGTGCGACCGCGGCTGCGAGGACCTGCTCGAAGGCGCCCTCATCGTGTGCCGCTATCGGTATCCCGACCTGGACGAGCAACGCATCAAGGCCCGCTTGGCCGCCATCCGGCAGGACATCTGGCTGGAGCTGAACGACCAGCTCACCGCCTTCGAGAAGGTGCGGGTGTTCAACCACATCTTCTTCCAGGTGCACGGCTTCAAGGGCAACAAACGCAACTACCACGCCCCGCAGAACAGCTACATCAACGATGTGCTCGACAGCCGCAAGGGCAACCCGCTTTCCCTGTCGATCATCTATCAGGTGGTGGCCGAGGACCTGGACCTGCCCCTGCGCGGGGTGAACCTGCCGAACCACTTCGTGCTGGCCTATCTCGAGGAGGGCAGCGTGGGCGGCGGGCTTCAGCAGAACATTCTGTTCTACGTGAACCCCTTCAGCCAGGGCGACATCCTGGGCCGCAACGAGATCGACGAGTTCCTGCAGAAGCTGCAGATCGCGCCGCAGGAGGGCTTCTACCAGCCCTGCACCAACCGCGACATCGTTCGGCGCCAGCTGAACAACCTGCACCACAGCTACGTGAAGCAGGGCGATGGCGAGCGTGCCGCAGAACTGGACCGGTTGCGCCAGCTGTTGGGACCGATGCCCGATGAGCCTAAGCGGCTCGAGCCCTGAAGATCAGGCGTAGTGTGGCTGCGATGATGCGCAGGTCCAGGGCGAAGGTGCGCTCGCGCACGTAGCGCAGGTCCAGGGCGAGCTTGTCCGGCATGACCACCTCCACGTAGGTGCGTTCCGGATCGTCGGACCGCGCCAGCAGTTCGTTCTCGTCCACATAGTCCAGGCTGGCCATGCCGGTGATGCCGGGGCGGACGCTGAGCACCTGTCGTTGGTCGGTGGTGTACAGCGCCACGTAGCGCGGCACCTCGGGACGGGGCCCCACCACGCTCATGTCGCCCATCAGCACGTTCCAGAGCTGGGGCAGTTCATCCAGCTTGGTCCGCCGTAGGAAATGCCCCACCCCGGTGATCCGTGGGTCGCGGCCACCGATCGTGAGCTGACCCAGCGCCTCGCTCCCCGGCCGCATGCTGCGGAACTTCAACAGGTTGAACGGTCTTCCGTGGCGCCCCACACGCGCCTGCCGGAAGAACGCCCCGCCCGGCGAAGTGAGGGCCACTGCGAGAGCGAAGAGCACCAGCAGCGGAAGCAGGAGCACCAACGCCACGCTCGCGAAGACGATATCGAAGGCGCGCTTGAGTGCCATGGATCATCCGAGCACCTCGGCGACCGCCCCCTTCACCGCGGCCACCACGGTGTCCACCTGTTCGTCGGTGAGGTCGTAGAAGACGGGCAGGCTGATCTCCTTGCAGTACAGCTCGAAGCTGCGCGGGTGGTCGCTCATCCGGTAGCCCAGGCCCTTGTAGAAGCTCAGCAGCGGAAGCGGGATGAAATGGACGTTCACGCTCACGTCGCGCCGGGCGATGGCCGTGATGATGGCATCGCGCTGCTCCTCGGAGGCCCCCCGCACACGGAGCATGTACAGGTGGTGGCTGCTCGCGCGCTTCCCGTCGCGGAAGGTGGGGACGATGAAGCGTTGGTCCCCAGAGAAGGCCCGGTCGTAGCGGTCGCAGATGGCCCTTCTGCGGACGAGGGTGTCATCCTCGTAGCGCTCCAGTTCCACCAGCCCGATCGCGGCCTGCAGGTCGGTCATGTTGCACTTCCATCCGGGGAAGGCCACATCGTAGCGCCAGGCACCGGGCTGCGTCTTGGCCAGGGCATCCTTGCTCTGGCCGTGCAGGCTCATGGTGTTGAAGTGGCGGTACAGCTCGTCGGTGTCGAAGGGCGCGGGCAGGTTGAAGGCGAGCGCCCCGCCCTCGGCGGTGGTGAGGTTCTTCACGGCGTGGAAGCTGAATCCGGTGATGTCGGCCTGGGTCCCGACCGGTCGGCCATCGATGCGGGCCCCGAAGGAGTGCGCGGCATCGGCGAGCACCAGCGCGCGCCCAAGGCGCATTTGCGGGTTGGTGCCCGCCACGCGCAGGTTCACCGCCGGGGTGAACAGCGGGGAGCACTCCTCGGCCAGCCGCATGATCTCGGGTACCCGCGCGGGCAGCCCGCCGATGTCCACCGGGATGATGCACTTGGTGCGGGGTGTCAGGGCCCGCCGCACCGCATCGGGATCGATCGTGAAGTCGTCCAGCACATCCACCAGCACCGGCTTGGCCCCCACGTGCATCACGATGTTCGCGGTGGCGCAGTAGGTGTAGGCGGGCACGATCACCTCGTCACCCGGTCCGATGCCGTACCACCGAAGGACGAGCTCGCAGGCGTTGGTCCAGCTGTTGAGCGCGATCACCCGCTCCACGCCGCAGTACGCCGCCAGCATTCGCTCGAACTCCTTGGTGCGGGGGCCGGTCGTGATCCATCCGCTGCGGAGGGCCTCCTCCACGGCCTTCACGGTGCGGTCATCGATGCGTGGCGGACTGAACGGGATCGGGGGCATGCGGAACGTGGAAGATGAAGGCGAAGGCGGCCAGGAACACCACGCCGGCCTGCACTTCCAGCAGGCTTTCGACGGTCGCGTTCAGCAGCACAAGGTAAAGGAAGGCCGCGGCCACCGGCCGTTGCCTGCGGATCGCCGCGAACAGCGGTACCAGCAGCAGGGCCGCGCATAGGATCAGCCCCGGCCAGCCCAAGGCGATGCCGCTCTGCACGAACTGCGAATGGGCGTTGAGCCGCTTGTCCACCACATGCACATACCCCCTGCGGGCGCTCTCGGCGTGGAGCTCGTCCTTGATATCGCCCGTGCCGACCCCTGTCCAGGGATGCGCCCGCAGCAGGTCCAGGCCCACCGACCAGGTCATGCGACGCAGGTCCGAACTGCGGTCCGACCCCGGATCGAAGCCCTGTGTGGCCTCGAAGGCCTGCAACACCTTCAGCCGCACCGGCCGTACGGTGGCGAACAGGCTGCCGAACACGACCGCGCCCGCCAGCAGGCCGCCCACCAGCGCACGCCGCATCGTTCGATCCCGCCGAAAGTGCCAGGCACCGTGCACCAGCAGCACGACCAGGGTGATCCAGCCCATCTTCGAGTTGCTGAGCACCACCGCCGCGACGAGGAGCAGCACCACCACCGCGCTGCTCCACGGACCACCGCGCCGCCCCACTCCCCCGAACAGTCGAATGGCCAGCGCGAACACGGCGTACATCGCCATGTAGGTCGGGTGCAGGAACCGCGAGAAGCGCGACTCGAAGAGATGGGAGATGCCGACCACATCGCCGCCCGGATCCGGATGGACGCGCTCGGCCACGATGGCCCCCACCGCGAGCAGCAGGCACAGGAGGGCCGCGACAGCGTTCGCGAGCACGAAGACCGTGAGCAATGGACGGAGATCCAGCGCCGAACGCATGGGCAGGACCACGGCCAGCACAGGGAAGAGCAGAAAGGCGGCCTTCACCTCCAGGTCGAAGGCGCCGAACGCCGTGTTGGCGGTCCACGCCATGCCGACCACGTGCAACGCGTAGTAGGCGACCATCAGCAGCAGCGAACCGTCACCAGGCACCAAGCGCCAGGCGGTGTCGGCGCTTATCCAGCGCAGGCGGATCACCGCCACGGCGAGCAGGATCACGGCCAGCGGCACCAGCGCCGGGGCCAGGGGCAGCAGCACCAGCAGCAGCGCGAACGCATGCTGTACGGCAGGGTCGCCTTGGCCGGTGATGGTCCGCATCGCGCAAAGGTGGTTCGCCTATCGGGTGAGCCGCCCTGCCCGCTGCCCGGGCCGTCGTCCGAGCAGCACGAAGTGCATGATGCCTTTCCAGTAGCCCAGACCGTAGGCGAGATGGAGGATCAGGAACGCGTAAAGGACGCGCGGCACGTCCGCCGGCCGCTCCGCGGCACGCCAGGCGCTCCAGCCCGCTGCGACGAGGTAGCCCAGCACACCGGCGCCGGTGGCCCAGGCCGCCCAAGGCCACACCAGCCCCAGCGCAGGCCCCAGCACCAGTCCCGCCACCCACGCGGCGGGCACCACCTGCCTCCAGGTGGTCACCGTGCGGTGCAGGCGGTTCACGAAGACCTTCCAGTAGCCGTACTGGTGGTACTGGCGGTAGAGCTTGGCGAAGGAGGCGCGGACCGCGTAGGAGGAGCGGATCGCCGGGTCGAGCAGGATGCGGAAACCGGCCCTGGTGACCCGGTGGTTGAACTCGTCATCCTGGTTGCGCACCAGCGCCTCATGGAAGGTGCCGACCTGCTCGAAGACCTCGCGGCGATAGGCCCCGAAGGCCACCGTGTCCACCGGTCCCGCCTTGGTCCCTGTGCGGAAGTGCGCGTTCCCGACGCCGAAGGGGTGGCCCATGGCAGCTCCGATGGCCCTGGAGGTGCGGTCCGTGTAGGTGTTGATGATGACACCGCCTGCGCAGCCTGCCCCGGCGTCGCTGCGCAGGGCGGCCAGGTTGCGCACCAACCAGTCCGGCTCCACCGTGGCGTGGGCGCCCAGCAGGATGGCCACGTCGAAGGGCCGGGCGGCCAGGCCGCGGTTCATGGCGTGCGGAGTGGTGCGGTCGGGGTTCTCCACCAGGTGTACCACCGGCGAGCGTTCCTTGTGGCTGGCGATCTCGTCCCGCGTGCCATCCGTGCTGCCTCCATCGCACACCAGCACGCTCAGCTCCATGCCCGTGCGGTCCGCCGCTTCCAGCGAGGCCAGGCATCGGCCGATGTGGCCCGCCTCGTTGAGGCAGGGGATCACCACGCTGACGCGCGGCACCGGGGGCAGCGGCGGCAGCTTCATGGGCGGAGCCGAAGCCGGGTGCGGGCCAGGTGGTCCATCAGGAGCACGAGCGCCCCGTTGCTGAGCGCGGTGGCCAGGGCTGAACCCAGCAGCCCCAGCGCGGGGATCAGGGCCAGGTTCAGCAGCACGTTCGCCGCGAAGACGCCCGCGATGAACAGGGTCTGTGTGCCGGGTCGGCCCACCTGGCTGAAGAGCATCAGGAACGGCTGATGGCCTGCCGTCAGGGCCACGCCCGCCACCAGAATGGCATACACGGCCCACACGGTGAGCGGTTCCTCGCGCATGCCCAACATCCACATGCCCACCGGGAACAGGGGGATGGTGAGCGCGATGAGCGGGGCCAGCAGGCGAAAGAAGCTGCGACGGTTGCGGCGGACCACCTTCCGCAGCAGCTCCGGGCCGCCCTGGTGCCAGGCGCGTGTGATCACCGGGTTGATCGTGTTGCGGAAGAGCACCGGCAGGTACATGACACCCTCGGCCACGGTGGCGCCCATGCTGTACAGGCCCACCGCCCGATCGTCCAGGAAGTAGCCCAGCAGGAACACGTCCACCCGTGTGTTGACGTCCAGCAGGAAGTTGCCGGCCAGCGCCCGGTTGCCGAAGCGGAACTGTTCGCGCGCCACCTGCCGGGCGCCCTGTGAACGCCCCGGTCGCCAATGCGGCAGCGTGGCCGGGAGCAGGACGAGCAGCAACGCGGCCTCTGCCAGGGTGAGCAGCACGGCAAGTTCGTCGGCGGGACGCTTCAAGGACACCAACGCGGCCAAGGCCACCAGCATCAGCACGAAGCGCAGGAGCTGGAACACGGCGAACAACCGCATGCGGCGGGCTCCGTTGTGGTAGCTCAACAGCACCTTGTTCCACGTGAAGAAGAGCAGGCCCGGGATCACCAGCGGGAAGGCCTCCCCCACGCCGGCACTGCCGGACCATCGGCCGGGCAGGTCGCGCAGCAGCCAGGCGAGCGTCATCACCGTCAGCGCCGTCGCGGTGCTCAGGACGAGCGCGACGGTGAGCTGCACGTCCGGTCGTCTGTCCGCCTGCAGTTCACGCGGCACGAAGGCCTGCACGGCGAGGTGCACGCCGCCCACGGCCAGCTGGCTCAGCAGGATGTACAGGGCGTAGGCCTGGTTGAAGACGCCCAAGGCCGGGGCGCCGTGCGTGCGCAGGATCAGCACGTTCAGCAGCACCCCGATGAGGGCGCTGAGGCCGAAGGCCCCTGCGTTCCAGATCAGGTCGGTGGAGAACTTTCCCCGGAGCGGCCGCATCGTCAACGGCGCAAGGTATCCTTCACCCGATGGAGGGTGTGGCCCTTGGGATCGGTGGCCACGGGCTCGCATGCTTCGGCCAGGAAGCGTGTGAAGGGGGGCGAGAGCGCGCTGAGCTCACCGGTGCTGAAGATGTACCGGCAGTGCAGGCTGTCGCACAGCAGGGAAGCCGCCTCGGGGATGGTGCGTCCAGTGAGGAGGGGGTGCGTGCCATCGCGCAGGAACAGCTGGTCCGATCCGCACCAGAAATAGATGCCGGGCCGTCGGGTGCGGTAGTACCAAACGGGAAGGTTGTTGACGAGGACCGTGTCGGTGGGTCGCACGCCATGGTCGTTCAGCCAGCGCTCCAGGTCCTCGGGCCCGGCATCGAGCCGTTCGGCCAGCGAGGCGCCGGGGCGCGCCTCCGAAGGGGGGGCGGCCATCACCGAGGCCACCCGGAAGTGATAGTGGATGGAGGCGGCCGAGTTCAGCACGCCCAGCACGGCCATGGCCGTCACGAACGCGCCCCGCTCGCGCGCGCTCCTGCCTTTCCGTTCGAAGGTGAGCCACACGAACACGCAGGTGGCGGCGATGGTGAGGGGTTGAAGGGTGAGCGCATAGCGGTAGTTGAAGCCGCCCATCGCACCGATGAGGGCGAGCGCCGCGGTGTAGAACACCACCAACCCGCGCTGCCAGGGCGCCCGGCGCCGCCAGGTGGCCAGCACCATGCCGATGGGGACCAGCACCAGCCAGTTCGTGGCGCCGAGGTACCGGTAGTTGAAGAGCACGCCGAGGTACCCGTTCAGCCAGGCCAGCAGCGGCGATCCGATGCCGCGTTCGAAGAGCTGCGGGTCCATGTGCCCCACCTCCAGCGGCATCAGCCGGCCGTAGTAGGCCACCGGGAGCGCCACGCCGAAGGCGACGAGCAGCGCCCACATCATCCGGCTGAACTGGCGTCCGTCCATCGTCAGAACCAGATGATATCCTTGAAGATCCAACGGGTGCCGATCAAGGTGTCGAGCACGTAGTGAACACCTCCGAAGGCCAGCGCAAGTGCGGCGGAGGCGCCGGCGTGGCGCATTCGCGCACGCAGCGTACCCGGATGCATCACCAGCCAGAGCACCCAGAGCACACCGCCCAGGATGGCCCCGGTGCTGTGGATGAAGGCCTGGGCCCCCAGCACTGCGCCGAAGAGCAGGACCAGCGGAAGCTCCGGCCGTTCGCGGAGCACCAGCACCAGCAGCACCATCGCCGTGAACAGGGTGATGCGGTAGCTGTCAAGGTGGTGGATCACCAGCAGCAGGGCGAACCCGAAGGGCACCACCATGTTCAGCACGCCCACGAAGGCCAGCGCACGGTCCCACTGCCGCAGCACGGACCACATCAGGGCGATCAGCAGCCAGGCGTACCACAGGGTGATGCTGCGCGGCCAGAGGTCGCCCGTGGCGCCGGTGATCCGCTGCCAGAGCCCGTCCCAGGTGAACAGCAGCGGGAATGAGTGACCGTGCAGCCCCACGTAATAGAAGCCGTTGCGCGCATCGAAGGGATGGCGCTCGTAGGTCACCTCCAGGATGTCCAGGAACCAGCGCCCCCGCACCGCGTATTCAAGCACATCATGGTCCACCAAGGGTTTGGTGGCCAGCACCACCGCGGCGATGCCCAGCATCAGCAGGGTGCCCGCGGCGAACCAACGCATCCAGACGTCGTCGCGCAGGAGCGCGGGCACCGCCCGGATACGTCCGCCGAGCGCGGTCCATCCCCGGCCCGCCAGCAGGCCCGCCCCGGCGGCGATGACCAGCGTGGTCAGCAGCACCGCAGGAGCGCTTCGTCCGGGCAGAAGCAGCAGTTGGTAATAGAGCAGCAGCGAGGTCACCAAGGGCCCCAGGGCCAGCCCCAGCAGGATGACCGCTCCATGCGGAAGCCTGAGCCGGTGATCCCACCGGAGGAGCAGCGCGGCCATCACACCGCCCATCCCGATGTTGGTGATGGTGAGGACCAGCAGGAAGTGCAGCCGCTCGTCCATCAGGTTCCCTGCCGGCGGTAGAGCCGCGGCATGGCATTGATCGCCTTCAGTGCCCGCTCCATGTCCACGCCGATGGTCTCGAAGTACCAGTGCATGCTCTCGAAGCGCGGGCGGTTCTCGCGCAGCACATGGGCCAGGCCTTCCTCCCGGGTGATCATGCCCTCGCGGATCTGGTTGCTGCGGAAGGTGTCGAACTCGGTGAAGCCCGCGACAAGGCCGTACACGTAGTTGTAGAAGGCCGCTGTGCCATCGCCGATCCGCCAGGTGCTCGTGGTGTCGGGCGAGATCTCCCAGTTGTACTCGTCCTTCAGCGTGCGGTCCAGCGTCCCCTCGTTCCACGGGATGTAGTCGAAGAGCAGCAGGTACACTTCGCGGGGCTCGGTGTAGTAGGCCTTGAACGCGCTGTAGGTATCCGGCAGGCTGGCGTTGAGGTAGCCGGGGTTGGCCGCGAAGTTGCGCAGGTAGTACAGCGGCATCTGCAGCTTGGCCAGCGTGGTCTGCTTGTCGATCCGCTCCTTGTCGAAGTTGGGCCGGATGCCGGCGAAGCCGGCCTTGAAGTCGGTGTTCTCCAGCTTGTTCTCCATCCAGATGTCGCAGTGGATGCCTGTCTGCCGCCGGATGTTGTTCACGTGCACGAAGAAGTGTTTGTCGCCGGCCATGAACAGCGGGATCATGCCCAGGCGCGGCTGCTTCAGCCAGGCCTCCATGTTCAGCCGCACGTTGCGGCGTTTCATCTTGATGTCGGCACTGATCAGGATGTTCTCCACCCCGAGCTTGCCGGTCATGCGGGCGATGTTGCGCCGCGCCAGGTCGGTCACCAGGCCCCAGTCGTAGGTGAAGGTGAGCGGGGTCATGCCGAACTCCTTCACCAGCAGGTGCAGGCCGTAGCTGCTGTCGCGCCCGCCGCTGAAGGCCACGATGCAGTCCTGCTTGCCATCGTTGCGGCGGTACTTCCGCAGCACCTCCTCGAACTGCGGCCGCTTGTCCACCTTCAGGCCCTTCGGCTTGTAGCTGTGGCAGTAATTGCACACCCCTTTCCCATCATAGCTGATGTAGGGGAAGGTCTCGGGGAGCAGGCACCGGCTGCAGCGGCGGATGCTGCGCATCACCTCCTCGGGGAACTCGATCAGCCTTCGCAGCCGGCCTTCATCCCCAACGACCACCGCCGGTGCGCCATGCTTGCCGCCCTTGGAGTGGTCGGTGATGCGGAACGCTTCCGTGGTCGCGAGCACGGGGCCGGGCGTCAGGGCCGTCAGCCCGAGATCCGTGACCGAGCCGGAGCCCAGGTCGATCAGCTTGCCGGTGAAGGGCGCCAGCCACTCGGGTTCCGCGCCACCGAAACGGGCCTTCATGGCCTCGCCGTCGCGAAAGGTGCGCAGGATGTAAGCCTCCGAAGCGAAGACCAGGCTGCCCCTGGGGTCGGTGAGGGTGTAGAACGAACCGGTGTTGGTCGCCAGCAGCACCTGCGCCGCATCCTCGAACAGGATGGCCACGCTGGCCGCCCCCTCCATCTCGGCGAACACGGCGCGCACGGCCTCCACAGGCCCCTTCCCTTCCTGGAGGAACATGCGGAAGAGCGCCGCGAGCACCTCGGTGTCCACCTCGTACCGACGCTCGATGCGGCCGGCGTACTTCGCCCAGAGCGCCTCCACGTTGGTCACGATCCCATTGTGGATCATGACGATGCCGTCCTTGATGACGGGCTGGTTGTTGTGGTTGTGCTCCTGGCTCCCGTTGGTCACCAGCCGGCTGTGCGCGATCAGCGCCAGTTCACGCTGTCCCTGCCCGAAGGCCGGTGTCAGGGCCTGGTCGAGAAAGGCGGCGTAGGCGGCCGAGCGGATGAGGTCGGTGGCCGGCACATCGTCCTTCGTCACGTGGATCGTGCGTCCTGCCGCATCGCGCACGGCGATCCCGCTGCTCTCCTTCCCACGCGATTCGCTCAGCACGAACAGGTCGCGCATCACCCGCTCGGTGAAGGTCCGGTCAAGGCCCGCGTCGGGCCGGGCGATGAGACCGAAGATGCCGCACATGGGCGGCAAAGATACCCGCCGCCTTGTGGCCTACCGGTACAGGCGCTCGTTGTCCTGCATGTCCATCCACATGGCGAAGATGAGCGCCTGGAAGCTGCTGGTGGCCAGGAAGAGGAACGCGATCAGCGGTTCGGTGGCCACGTTCGCGCCGGTGAGGAAGGCCTTCCCGATCTTCCACGCATAGGGCAGGGTGATGAGGCCGGCCACGATGGCGTAGTTGTAGAAGATGAACAGCGGATGGAAGTCCTTGAACAGGTACTTGCGCCACAGCCGGATGAAGAAGCTCTTGATCAGCAGGCGGCTCACCCGCGGGATCACCTTGAAGACCTTCATCTTGCTCTGTTCGCCCACACGGTACACGGGCTTGATCTCCACTTCGCGCAGGGTGCACTGGGCGATGTTGAGCTTTACGAGCATGTCGTTCGGCATGCCGTAGCTGCGGTAGATCCGGTGCAGCTTGATGGCCTGCATCGCGCGCAGCCCGATGGCCGTGTAGCCGGTCTGGGTGTCGCTCACGCGCCAGTAGCCGCTGGCCAGCTTGGTGAGGATGCTGAGGATGCTGTTGCCGAAGAACCGCACCCGCGGGATCACCAGCCAGGCGCTGCGGTGGATCAGGCGGTTGCCCTTCACGTAGTCGATGCCCTCCTCGATCACCGGCAGGCAGATGCTCTCCAGTTCATGGGGGTCCATCTGCCCGTCGCCCGCCATCACCGCCGTGCAGTCGATCGCGTGGTCCTGGCACCACTTGTAGCCGCGCGCGATGCCCGCCCCCACCCCGCCGTTCCGCAGGTTGTTGATGAGGATGATGCGGTCGGTCCCGGGGTGCTCGTTCACCACCTCGCTGGGCACGTAGTGCGCCATCTCGCGCTCGCTCTCCTCCTGCAGCACCAGTTCGGCCTCGTTCCAGCGGGTGCGCTCCACCTTGTGCGGCGGGATGCGCCTCCCCTCCCCTTTGGTGCGGTCGCGTGCGATCAGCTCCTTCACCACCTCGGCCGTGCGGTCGGGGCTGTGATCGTTCACCACCACGATGCGGTCCACGAAGTCGGGCATCGTGTCGATCACGAAGCCGATCTGGCTCTCCTCGTTGTAGCAGGGAACGACGACGGCGACGGTCTTGCCTTTGAGCATGCGGTTCGCGGTTCGGGCCCAAAGATGCGGATCGCGTGCGACGGACCGGTTCAGCCGGCCTGGCCGGTGATGGTCGCACCGCGCAGAACGGTCATCAGGACCCGGGCACGCTCCTTGCCACCGGCAGGCAGCACCCGGGCTTCCTCACGCCGCCACCACAGCCGCTCACGAGCCGCCTCGTCCACGCAAAGGATGCCCGCTCCGAAGAAGGCCGCCGCCTGGCCCGTCCAGCGCGCGCCCCCCCGCGCCGGTGCTGCCCCGAAGGTGATCACCACCGGCACCGGGCTGCTGACCACGGTGAACAGGCCCGGGCCATCGGCGTCGGGCACCAGCACGACATCGGGACGGAAGGCGCGCAGCGTGCGTTTCAAGCGCCACCGGTCGCGAGAGCGCAGGGACCACGATCGCGTTCCGATGATGTGTTCCTGCACGTGGACACCGGCGCCTTCGAGACCATGGGGACCATGGGGCGTGCTGCGCACCACCAGTACGCGCAGCGTGTCGTCGACCGCTGCCGCATGGCGGTCCAGCTCGGCACGGACGTGGGCCACATCCCGCCAGGTGGCCCAGCCGAGGTAGCCCAGGGCCCCGACCATCATCCACGCCATCAGGCTCGCGGGCGTGGGCACCAGAAAGTGGAACACACTGCCGAGCACCAGCAGCAGGAAGGCCGTGGTGAGGTTGATGCCGTTGCGCGGGGTGTGGTAGTAGGCGTCGAGCAGGCTCCGCAAGCCGATGAACACCCCGAACGGCAGGGCCCCCAGAAAGGCGATGCGGCTCATGTCCACGTAATGCCGGGCCGTGGGGCCCAGATACAGATCGAGGATCGGACCGGCGGCCAGCTCGAAGGCGACCGTCATGGCCACCGAGGCCAGCAACGTAAGGCGCGACAGGCGGGCGATCCGTGCGCTGAGGCCCGCGTGGTCGCCCGCGGCCAGTTGCGAGGCGCTGGTGGGCAGCAGCACCAGGGACATCGGGGCGAAGAGCGCGGCGGTGATGTTGAGCAAGGTGGCCCCGAAGCCCACCTCGCCGCTGGCCGCCAGCCCATGGGTGCGTGCCACGGCGTATACCGGCACGGTGAGCAGGGCGCCGAAAGCGAGGTCGCCCGGCACGCGGGGCATGCCATAGCGCAGCAGGTCGCCACGCTCGCGCCCCACACCCCGCGGAAGGCCGGTCCTGAACTGCGGAGCGATGCAGGCCATGGCGATCAAAGCCCAGCCCGCCCCCGTGGCCCAGCAGACCGCTTCGAGGTCGTCGAACAGCAGGAACGCGATCCACGGAGAGCCCGCCAGCGCGAGCACCTGCGCCATGTTGGCGGCCAGAAGGCGACCTCGTCCCCGCAGGTACGAGTACCCAAGGCCGTACAGGCTCACGCTCGCCACCATCAGGGCGAGGGGGGGCACCAGGTGCGCCTGTGCGCCCGATCCGAAGACGATCCACGAGAGGGGCGCCTGCCAGACCAGACCGGCCAGCAGGGTCAGCAGGGCCAGGGGGACGACCCAGCCCAGGGAGGCCGCCAGGTAACGCCGCTGCTCCTCCTCTGCGCCACGCATGGCCACAAAGCGCGTGATGCCCACGGCCGAGCCCAGCAGCACGAAGGGGAAGGCAAAGGAGACCGTACGGCGCACCACCACATAGAGGTCGAGCTCCTCGCGTCCCGCGTCCGCCGCCAGTCGGTACACCACCAATGTGCCCGCCAGCACCAGGCCCTCGCCCAGGTAGGTCAACACATGGTCGCGCCCCTGTCGTGTGCGCAGCGAGGCCAGCAGCCGGTGGAGCATGGCCGGCCAAGATAGGCGCCACCGACCGGCGGTCCGGCCGCTCCTCCCTCCCTCCCCCCGCTCATCCGACACGGGCCGTCCGTGCTTTTCGCCCCCGTCTATCTTCGGGCCGCAACACCGCGACGACCATGGACATCCTCTTTCAGTGGCACTGGTGGGCGGGCCTCGGGCTCGTCCTGTTGATCGCGGAGATCTTCGTGCCAGGGTTCTTTCTTCTCTGCCTGGGCATCGGCTGCGCCGGTGGCAGCATCGCCGCCGCACTCGGTGCCGGTCCGCCCGTGCAGTTGATCGCCTTCTCCGCGGTGGCCCTCATCGCCTTCTTCACCATTCGTCCCGTGCTGATGAAGAAGCTCTGGTCCGGGGAGACCGTGCGCACCAACGTGGATGCGTTGATCGGCAGGCGGGCGCGCGTCACCCAGGACTTCGAGCCGGCGCTCCGGCTCGGCCGCGTGGCCATCGATGGCGACGACTGGCGGGCGGAGTGCACCACGGAACGCGCCCTGCATGTCGGCGATCTGGTCGATATCGTCCGCGTGGAAAGCAACACGCTCGTGGTGAGACCCGTCGAACCCTGAGCGGCATCCGAACCCCGACACCCAACCCCCCAACCTCCCCAACATGTCAGCCGGAACCATCATCCTCATCCTGCTCGCCCTTTTCGTGGTGTTCATCGTGGCCAAGGGCCTGCGCATCGTGCAGCAGAGCGAAGCCATGGTCGTGGAGCGATTGGGCAAGTACCACAAGACCCTGACCGCCGGCATCAACGTCATCATTCCCATCGTGGACAAGCCGCGCGAGATCGTCTTCCGCTTCACGCGCGACCTGCCCGATGGCAACAAGTTCGTCCAGTTCGTCAAGAAGGAACGCATCGACCTCCGGGAGACGGTGTACGATTTCCCGCGGCAGAACGTGATCACGAAGGACAACGTGATGACCGAGATCAACGCGCTGCTCTACTTCCAGATCATGGACCCGGTGAAGGCCATGTACGAGATCGAGAACCTGCCCCTGGCCATCGAGAAGCTCACGCAGACCACGCTCCGGAACGTGATCGGCGAGCTGGACCTGGACGAGACCCTCACCAGCCGCGACACCATCAACATGAAGCTGCGCACCATCCTGGATGAGGCGAGCAACAAGTGGGGCGTGAAGGTGAACCGGGTGGAACTGCAGGACATCAACCCGCCGCGCGACATCCGCGAGGCCATGGAGAAGCAGATGCGCGCCGAGCGGGATCGTCGCGCCCAGATCATCGACGCCGAGGGCAGCAAGCGCGCCGCCGTGCTGCAGGCCGAGGGTGTCCAGCAGGCGCAGATCACCCAGGCCGAGGGCCAGAAGCAGAGCCAGATCCTGGAGGCCGAGGGCGATGCCCAGGCCCGCATCCGCCGCGCGCAGGGCGAGGCCGAGGCCATCCGCCTGGTGAGCGAGGCCGTGGCCGGTGGCAAGGGCGACCCCACCAACTACCTCATCGCCATGAAGTACCTGGAGACGCTCAAGGAGATGACCAGCGGCCAGAACAACAAGGTGATCTACATGCCCTACGAGGCCACCGGCGTGCTCAGCAGCGTGGGCGGCATCAAGGACATGCTCGATGCCAACAAGGCGCTGAAGGGCTGATCCCCTTGCATTCGTGTGCGCCCGATCGTCCATGGGATGGTCGGGCGTTCGCGTTCATCGAAGGCCGCGCAGAACCATTCCCGACCATTTCGCGTATCTTTGGCCGCGTTCACCGCAAGGTGGACATGCCCCGAGCGCCCAGCTCTCCGTGTCGGCCCAGGTCGACGTCCGAATTGTCCAGGCGCCATCTCCCAGCGGATCATTGGACGCCGGACCGGATCGAAGGGGCGATCACAACACCTACACACGGTGTGCCCGGGGACAATGGCCTGAGCATGCCACCCACACACCCGCTTCGCCCGGGACCCGGCGAATTGCATCATGGAACGGACCACGTTCAACGACCTCGGGCTCATCGAGCCCATCCTCAAAGCCCTTCAGGAAGAAGGCTACACCCACCCCACCCCCATCCAGGCGCAGGCCATCCCGCACCTGGTGAAAGGGCGTGACCTGCTGGGCTGCGCGCAGACCGGCACTGGAAAGACCGCCGCCTTCGCCATCCCCATCCTGCAGGAGCTGCATGAGCGGGGCATCGGCGCGCAGGGCGGAAAGCGCCCCATCAAGGTGCTCATCCTCACCCCCACCCGCGAACTCGCCATCCAGATCGGCGAGAGCTTCGCCGCCTACGGACGCCACCTGAAGCAACGGCACACCGTGATCTTCGGCGGTGTGGGCCAGAAGCCGCAGACCGACGCGCTGCAACGCGGCGTGGACACGGTGATCGCCACCCCGGGCCGCCTGCTCGACCTCATGGGCCAGGGCTATGTGCACCTCAACGACCTCGACATCTTCGTGCTGGACGAGGCCGACCGCATGCTCGACATGGGCTTCATCCACGACGTGAAGAAAGTGATCGCCAAGCTGCCGCAGAAGCGCCAGACGCTCTTCTTCAGCGCCACCATGCCGCCGGAGATCGCCAAGCTGGCCAACAGCATCCTCACCGAACCGGTGAAGGTGGAAGTGGCCCCGGTGAGCAGCACGGCGGATACCATCGACCAGAGCATGTTCTTCGTGGACCGCACGGACAAGAACAAGCTGCTCCTGCACTTGCTGGAGGGACCGGCCATCCGTGAGGCCCTCATCTTCACCCGCACGAAGCACGGTGCCAACAAGGTGGCCAAGGTGCTCACCCAGGCCGGCATCGGTGCCGAAGCGATCCATGGCAACAAGAGCCAGACCGCCCGCCAGAACGCGCTGAAGAACTTCAAGGAAGGCAAGATCCGCGCGCTGGTCGCCACCGATATCGCCGCACGCGGTATCGACATCGACGGCCTCACACACGTCATCAACTTCGACATCCCGAACATTCCGGAGACCTACGTGCACCGCATCGGTCGCACGGGTCGTGCGGGCGCATCGGGCAAGGCGCTCAGCTTCTGCGATCACGAGGAGAAGGCGTTCCTGCGCGACATCACCCGCCTCATCAGGCGCGATATCCCTGTCGTCGCCGAACACCCGTACGTGATGGTGGGCGGCCCGAAGAAGGCCGAGCCCGAGGTGCGCGAACCCCGCCAGCCGCGTGGTCCGGGTCGTGGTCAGCGGGCCCCGCGCGACGGCCAGCGCAGCGACCGTCCGCAAGGCCAGCAGCGCCGGGAAGGCCGTCCGCAGCAGGGCGATCGCAAGCCCCAGCAGGTACGCAGTGAGCGCCACCCGCGTGGTGAAGGCCGCCCACGTCAGGAGGGCCAGCGCCGCAACGAGGGCCGCCCGCAGCAGCACGGCCAGCGTGGTCCCAGGCCGACGCAGCAGGGGCAGCGCAGCGATCGCCCGCAGCAGCAACGCCAGCGCGACCAGCGCCCCGGCGAGCGCCGCGAGCAGTCCTCCAAGCCCGACTACGACAAGCTCACCCGCGAGCTCTTCGCCGAGGAGGAGCGCCGCGGAAAGGCCGACCGGCCGAAACAGGAGGAGAAGAAGGAAGGCGGCGGCCTCCTGCGCTGGTTCAAGCGCTGAACGGACCGCATGCACACGGAAAAGCCGGGCCCAGGCCCGGCTTTTCCGTTCGACATGCCGAGGTCACGCCGCGGCCTGCCCTGCGCCTTGCTGAGCCTTCAGCTCGGCTTGCAGCTGTCGACTGGTCTTGCTGCTGCCATCATGGCTCCAACCCGGCGGCCCGAAGATGTACATGAGCTTCGCCTTCAGCGTGGGCGCCCGCTTCACGTCCTTCCAGATCTCCTGGAACTCGAACAGGTTGTGGGTGATCGGGCTGTAGGAGTCCGGGTTGTGGCTGATGCCGTACTTGGGCACCACGCCTTTGATGGGTTCCTGCCAGGTGCCGTAGAGTTTGTCCCAGATCACGAGGATGCCCCCATGGTTGCGGTCCAGGTACTCGGTGTTGCTGCTGTGGTGCACCACGTGCACCCAGGGGGTGTTGAAGATCTTCTCGTACCAGCCGAGGGAGGGCACCAGCTGCGTGTGCAGGAAGAACTGGTAGAAGGAGTTGATGATCAGACACGTGGCGATCATGATCGGTTCGAAGCCCACCAACGGCATCCACATCCAGTAGATCGGCTTGAAGAATTCGATGAACCAGCCGTTGCGGATGCTCACCGTCAGGTTGAACATCCTGCCCGAGTGGTGCGGCAGGTGGGCCGCCCAGAGGAAACGCACGTTGTGTGCGATGCGGTGGTGCCAGTAGAAGTTGTGGTCATCGAACAGCAGGCAGATGATCCATACGTACCAAGCGGTGCCCAACGTGGCGTAGCCGAGGTAGTGCTCGCGGAAGGGCTCGGCCCAGTGGAACAGGAACAGCATGATGCTGATCTCGAACACGTTGGCGATCACCTTGATCAACGTCGCCACCAGGCCCATCACCACCCCGGCCCAGCTTTCCTTGAGGTCGAAGAGATGGCGGGCCTGCACGTACTCGCCGATCATCAGCAGTATGAACAGGGGGTAGATGTACTTCGCCCCCACGCCCTCGATGGGCAGTTCGGGGAGCTGGCGCTTCAGGTCAAGCCACGCCTCGATCAGGTTGAATTCCATCCGTTGCGGTTCAGGTTCCGGCCAAAGCTAACCGCTGAGCCCCTCCATCGGGACGCACCGGGGTCAGCCTTGCGCAACGTCCGTCCCCATCTTTGCCTCATGCGCATCGTTCTCCCTGGCGCCATCATGGTGCTGGCCACCACGGCGGTATCCCAGTCCATGATCAACGGGCCCATGCCCGGTCACAGCGACCACCTGGAGGCCACCATCTGGCTGCAATGCCGGCAGGCCTGTCGCGCGCGACTGGCCTACTGGCCCATCGACCGCCCGGACAGTATGCTGTTCACCCGTGAGCTCGTGAGCGACCCCGATCGGGCCCATGCCCTGGAGTTCCGCATGGACCAGGTGATACCGGGCACCACGTACGGGTACAAGGTGCTCCTGGACGGGCGTGTGGTGGATGAGGGTGACGATCTCCGGTTCCGCACGCAGCCGCTGTGGAAGTGGCGTACCGATCCGCCCCCCTTCACCATGGCCGTGGGCAGCTGTGCCTACATCAATGAACCGGCCTACGACAGGCCCGGAAAGCCGTACGGTGATGGTTATCCCGTGTTCGATGCCATCGCCGTGAAGCATCCCGACCTCATGCTCTGGCTGGGCGACAACGTGTACTTGCGCGAGCCTGACTGGGGCACATGGACCGGCTTCCTTCATCGGTACACCCACACGCGGAGCGAGCCCGCCCTGCAGCGGCTGTTGCGCGCCACGCATCACTATGCCACGTGGGACGACCATGACTTCGGTCCGAACGATGCCGATGGAAGCTTCGTGAACACCGGGATGGCCCGCGAGGCGTTCGATCTGTTCTGGCCCAACCCCGGCAGCGGGGTACCCGGTGCGCGCGAAGGCATCACCACCGCCTTCAGCCACGCCGACGCCGACGTGTTCCTGCTCGATGACCGCACCTACCGGGTGCCGCCCGATGTGCTCACGGACCAGCCCACGATGCTTGGGAAAGGGCAGATCGACTGGCTGATCCGGGCCTTGAAGTACAGCGATGCCACCTTCAAGTTCGTGGCCGTGGGTGGACAGGTGCTGAGCACGGCCGCCGACTTCGAGAACTACGCCACCTTCGATGCGGAACGCAGCCAGTTGCTGGACCGCATCGACCGTGAGGGCATCAGCGGTGTGGTCTTCCTCACGGGCGACCGGCATTTCACGGAGCTGAGCCGCCTGGACCTTCCGGATGGGCGGTGGATCCTCGACCTGACCGCTTCTCCCCTCACGTCGGGCACCTACGGCCCCAAGTCGCCCAATACGCTGCAGGTGGAAGGTACCTTGTTGCAGGAGCGGGGGTTCTGTACGCTCACCGTGGAGGGGCCCAAGGGACAGCGTGTGCTCACCATCCGGGCCTTCGACGTACAGGGTGCTGAGAAGTGGACCCGCGCGTTCCCGCAACCGCCAACGCGCAGATAGCCTAGCGGGTGAACCGCCCGTAGTGCACCAGTTCGCTCAGTGCCCGCCTTGGGCTCCGGGTGCGTTCACGCTGTTGCAGCTGCTCCGGCAGGTCTTCAGCCTTGCCGGGCCAGCCCAGCGCGATCACCGTCACCACGTCCAGTTCCTCGGGGATGCCGAAGGCCTGACGGGTCTTGCCCGGATCGAACCCGCCCAGTTGGTGCAGGCCCAGACCCATGGAGGTCGCCTGCACGCCCAACTGTCCCACGGCCACACCCAGGTCGTGCCGCGCGTGATGGTTCTCCGCGTTGATGCGGTGAAGGATGCGATGTGCCATGGCCAGCATCAGCACGGGCGCCTTGTCCGCCCAGATCCGATTGCTCGGGTTCAGGCAGTCCAGCAGCAGCGCATGGCCCTCCCCTCCCCGGCGGGTCACCAGGAACCGCCAGGGTTGCTCGTTCATGCTGCTGGGCGCCCAACGGGCCGCTTCCAGCACCAGGGTCAGGTCGTCATCGGTCACCGCGCGGTCGATGAACGCCCGCGGGCTGTATCGCCCGCTTATCGCGGGCAGTAGAGCGAGGCTGGATCGGGATTGGTCCATGCGACCGATGCTCAGGACCGAAGGAACGTTCCGCTCGGCAAAGGGTTCATCCGCGCAGGTGATCGAGGATCCGGTTCAGCGTGCGCGCGTCCTCCTTGGTCAGCCGGGCATGTTTCTCGGCCAGCACCGGTCGCAGGGCCTGGTCCACCTCATGGAGCAGTTCGAGGCCCTTGGCGGTGATGCTCACGTACACCACCCGGCGGTCCTCCTCGCAGCGCACCCGCTCCACGAGCCCCTTGTGGATGAGCTTGTCCGTAAGGCGTGTGGCGTTCGGGGAACGGTCCAACATCCTGCACTTCACCTGGTGCATGTTCATCCGGCTCTTCGCTCCGCGCAGGATCCGCAGGATGTTGTACTGCTGCAGGCTCAGGTCATGTGCCGCCAGAAGCGGGGCATGGCCGCCCTTGAACCAGTTCGCGGTGAACATGATGTTGAGCAGGGCCTTCTGCTGATCGCTCTCGAACCGGCTCTTCAGTTCATCCTCCAATGCTGGCATGCGGTAAAATTAACCAGGGGGCCGAATTCCATGGAGACCGATCCGAGCGCGACGCCGGCCCCTACTTTTGCGCCTCTTTGCCATGCCCATGAGCCCCCGTCAAGCCGCATCAACGACCGTTCTCCTGTTCCTCCTGGCCGCCTGCGACCCGGCGGCCGCGCCTCCTGCCGCGAACACGCCAGGGAGCCACGCGCCGTCCACAGCGACCGTCGACAATGCACAATGGGCGCAAGAGGCCGCATGGCGGCAACCGGAGGTCCTGTGGACCCTCATCCCGAACGTGGCGGGTACCACGGTGGCCAACCTGTTCGCCGGCGATGGCTACTACGCCTTCGAGCTGGTGAAGGCCGGAGCCCGGGTGATCGCGATCGAGACGGATGCGGGCCTTGTGGATCGGATCAAGCAGCACGCCAAGGGCCTGGGCCTCGGTCCGGACGTGCTGGAGGTGCGCCTGGTCGAGCAAGGGACCGGGCTGCGGCCCGGCGAAGCGGACATGGCCTTCTGCGCGAAGTCCTACCTGACGATCCCCGATCGGATCGAGTACTTCAAACAGGTGCGGTCGGCCTTGAAGACCCCGGCCCCGCTGATCCTGGTGGATTTCATGGCGGCGGAGACCCCTGTCGGACCGCCGATCCAGGACCGCATCTCGGACCAGGCCGTCATGGACGAAATGGAACTGGTGGGATGCACGGATATCGGCGCCTACGGTAAGAAGCTGCCGTACCAGTGGGTGGTGATCGCCATGGATTTCGTGGCCGACCCGAACGAGGTGGAACCCGCGCCGTAAGTGGCGGTCACTTCGCCTTGACCTCCGGCGATGCAGCGGCCGGCCCCTGGTAGCTGTAGAACAGGTTGGCCCAGATGATCTTGCTCAACGCGTAGAGCACGGGACCCAGGAGCAACAGGGAACCCAGGACGGCGGCCACGACCAACCCTGCGCTCGCTGCAGGAAAGAGCACGCTTACCGCCACGTACACCGTGACGAAGGTGGTCACGGCCAACGCATAGCTCACGTACATCGCGCCGTAGTAGAAGCCCACCTCCCTGTGATAGCCTCTGCCGCAGGCCGGGCAACTTTTGCGTACCTCCCCCATCGTACTGAACACGAACGGGTTATCGTTCTCGAAGAAAGCCCCTTCGTGGCAATGCGGGCACTTGAACCGAAGGATGCTGTAAAGCTTCTGTCCTTTCTTCATCCGGCTCAAAGTTCGGCACAAGGAAGCTTGCTGAAGGTGACACGGATCACCGGGAAAGAAGAAGGGAGAGGCGATGCCTCTCCCTTCTTCGCAAGTGTGTTCGCGGGGGTCACTCCCAGAACACCACCTTGAACTCCACCCGGCGGTTCTTGGAGCGGCCGGCGGAGGTCTTGTTGTCCGCCACGGGCTCGGTCTCCCCATGGCCGAAGGAGCGCACGCTTTCCGCGTTGACGCCTTTGTCCTCGAGGTACTTCTCCACGGCGGCCGCCCGGGCTTCGGAGAGCTTCAAGTTGGCGGCATCGTCACCCTGGCTGTCCGTGTGACCATGGATCTCCAGGTTGTAACTCGGATTCTCCTTCATCACGGACACGACCTGGTCGAGGATCGGGAAGCTCACCTTCTTGATCGTGCTCTTGCCGGTCTCGAACTGGATGCCGGTAAGCGCCTTCTCGAAGAGCTTCTTGGTCTCCTCCTTGATCTCCGGGCAGCCCTTCATGCTGGCCACACCGGCCACGTCCGGGCAGCGGTCCACATTGTCCGCAAAGCCGTCCCCGTCACGGTCCGGGCAGCCCTGCTTGTCAGCGGGCCCTGCGGCATCCGGGCAGGCATCCAGTTTATCGGTGATGCCATCACCGTCGCGGTCGGGGCATCCGCCCAAGGTGGCCAGACCCGGCTCCTGCGGGCACTTGTCCTCCTTGTCGATCACGCCATCACCATCGGTGTCCGGCTCGGGATGCACGGTCAGGCTCACGCCATCGATGTAGTAGTAGGCGCGCTGGCTGTCGCCCCCTTCCACGGCCTTGCTCTTGTCCATGCCGGCGGCGGGGAACGCACCGATGACGATGAACTTCTCGGTGCCATCGGCCACGAAGCTGCCCTTCACCTCGGTCCAGTTCTGCTTGTCCGTCACCATGTCAGCACTCGACACCTGGGCCTTCTCGGTGATGAAGTGACGGTGGTTGTAAGCGAGTTGGACGGGCGAGAAGTAGGCTCCGATATGGCTCACGGCACGGTCGCTGTTGCCCGCCAGTTTCACGCGCAGCACCACATCGTACTCCTGGCCGGCGGTCAGCGGGCTGCTGAGCTCCTGCTGGAGGTACTCGCTGTAGTTCTGGTAGGCCGGGCGGAACGGGCCTTCGTTGTGATCCATCACGCGCTTCCAGTTGCGCCGCTGATCATCCTTGTAGGCCACGAACCCGGCGTAGCGCTCGCCCTCGAACGCGGCGGTGCTGCCCAGGTCGTTGTCCGGGACCCCCACATAGCAGGCGTCCTTGTTGAAGAGATCGGCGGATCCCGCGTTGGCGTTCGTCCACCCAGCGGCCAGATGGAGCTGGTCCCAGGTCTTCACCGTCCCGGTCGTTTCTTCGAAGCCCGGGTTCTTCACCAGGTTCGGACCGGTCTGGGCCACCGCCTGCAACGAAAGCAGGGCCGGGGCCAGGAACATGGAGTAGTGCAACTTCATGGTGTTCGGATTGGTGCGCTTGGCAATGCCCCTTGTGGAGCGTTCCAGCGCCGCAAATGTAACCGGACGGCACAAATGGGGACCAACAATGGTCAGTTGATGACCGGCTCGACGCTCACCGCGTCGATGTAGTAGTAGGCGAACTTGTTGTCCGGGCCTTCCACAAGGCGTGTCGCTTCAAAGCCCACATAGGGGAACGTGCCGATCACCAGATGCCGCTCTCCACCATCGGCTTCAAAGGTCCCGCTCACGTCCACCCATTCACCCCGACGGTCAAGCACCACCGATGAGGCCACCTGGGCCTTCTCTTGAAGGAAGCGCCGGTGGTTCCCCTGCAGCACGACCGGTGAGCAGTAGGCTCCCAGGCCGCTCACCGCCCGATCGCTCATGGGGGCCAGCGCCGCCTTGAAGCGCACTTGCACGACCTCTCCTTCGATCAGCGGACGCGTCAGTTCGATCCGGATGTATTCGGCGTAGACGTTCCACCCGGTCGCGAACGGATCCTGACGCCCCTCTTCGTAGGCGTTGAACCGACCGTCGTCCTTCCAGGCGAACAAGCCGGCGTACCGGTCGCCATCCGCGGGTTCCAGGCTTCCATACAAGTTCGCCGGTACCGACGCGTCCGGCGTGCCCGCTTCGCGCGTGAACAGGTCGGCGTACCCCAGGGTCACCGCGCTCCACCCTTCCGCACGACCGATCTGGTCCAAGGCGGATACCTTGCCCTTCACCACCTCGAAACCTCCGTTCGGGACCAGGTTCTGGGCATCGGTGGTCATGGGGACCAGGAACGACAAGGCCAGGACCGGGTGGAGCGGAGCGCGCATGGCCGCAAGGTATTCCCTCAGCGCTTGAGCTTCCCGGCGAAGACCTTCCTGAACTTCTCCAGCTTGGGCCGGATGACCAGCTGGCAATACCCCTGTTCGCCGTTCTGCGCGTAGTAGTTCTGATGATAGTCCTCGGCCGGATAGAAGGTGGTGAGGTCCGTGATCTCGGTGACGATGGGTGCGGGGAAGGCCCCACTGGCATCCAGCTTCGCCTTATACAAGGCGGCCAGTTCGCGCTGTTCCGGTGATGTCGCGAAGATCGCCGACCGGTATTGGGTGCCGACATCCGCACCCTGGCGGTTCAGGGTCGTCGGATCATGGGTCTGCCAGAACACCTCCAACAGTTCATCAAAGGTGATCCGGGAGGGGTCGTACACGATCCGGGCCACCTCGGCATGGCCGGTGGTGCCGGCGCAGACCTCTTTGTAGCTCGGGTTCTTCACGTGGCCACCGGCATAGCCGCTGGTGACCTCGAGCACGCCGGCCAATTCGGCGAAAACGGCCTCCACGCACCAGAAACAGCCGGCGCCGAGAACAGCGGTGTCCGTAGTGGTGGGCATGTTCGGTGCGGTGGCCATCTCGGTCATGGATGTGGTGTTCGCTGCAGGTCGCACACGACCCTCGCAGGCGCAGATGCCGACAAGAGCGAGGGACAGGGTGAAGGGGGCGCGCATCGCATGGAACAACGGCCTTGGATCGGTCATCGTTCGCGTTGTTCGTGAAAAACCGTCAAGGCCCGGCCGATGCGCTCCACGACGCCGACCACCAGGGCATTGCCCATGAAGAAGGCCCGCCACGTGTCGGGCGCGCCGGCCGTATGGTCGTCGGGGAACATGTTCAGGCGCTCCAGTTCGACCGGGGTCAGTCTGCGGTATCTCCGGCCGTCCACGCACACCACATGCTTGAACCGGGAGGGGGCTTTCCCGCCCTCGCCGGTGACCAGCGTGCGGCCAGGCCTGTCCAGTGGATCGGGGAAGGCCATCGCGCCTTCGCTGTAGTTATAAGCGAACCCGTTCCGCGACACCTGGCGCTCTTCGCGTTTGGCACCTTTCAGATAGCGCCACCGCTTCAGTTCGGAGCGGGGGATCCGGAAATCATCCGGAACCTCCTTCTCAGCCTGCAGGATGTCCCCCAGCGCGGTGAACGGCCCGGGGTGGACGGCCACCACGTCCCGGGTGAGCACCACACCGTTGAGCATCACCCCGGCGTTGCCGAACGGGGACCGGTCCCCGTTCCGGTTGAACCGTTCGGACAGCTTGCGCAGATCGCGTTCCAGCTGAAGGGACGGCCTTTCGTGCTTGAGCGCGTACGGGAAGGCCCTGGACAGAACCCCGTCAGCCTGCAGCAGTTCCGCCTTCAACGGGCTCATCCGATCCAGCCGGTGGCCCACCAGGAAGACCCTGCGGCGACGCTGTGGCATGCCATAGTCGGCCGCATTGATCACCCGCCATTCCACCGCATAGCCCAGCCCCCAGAGCGAGCTCAGCATCACCGCCAGATCGCGGCCCCGCTGACCGGCCGGTGAGCCCAGCAGCCGGTCCACGTTCTCCAGCACCAGATGGGCCGGTGGATGCGGATGGTCGCGCAACAGCCGATGGATCTGCCACCAAAGCACTCCTTTGCGACCCACCAGGCCACGGGCGTTCCTCAATGTACTGGCCACGGAATAGTCCTGACAAGGGAATCCCCCCACCAGCACATCATGCGCGGGAACCTCCTCCACCGGAACAGTGGCGATGTCGCGATTGTCATGGTGCTGCGCACCGAAGCGGTCCACGTAGATGGCCGAAGCATGTTGCTTCCTTCGACCGGGCTCCCACTGGTTGCTGTACACGACCTGATAGCCTCCGGCGCGTTCCAACCCCAAGCGGAAACCGCCCACCCCTGCGAAGAGCTCGGCGACACGCAGGGTGCAGGTCGTGCGTGGTCGGCCGCGGCTCATGGGTGCCAAATATCGTCCACAACGGAAAGGTCCGGCCAACGCCGGACCTTTCTTCGAGCGGGAAACGGGGCTCGAACCCGCGACCCTCAGCTTGGGAAGCTGATGCTCTACCAACTGAGCTACTCCCGCCTGCGTACGGGCCACCATCAAGGGTGGGGAGTACGGGCGGCGAAGATAGAACGACGGACGCGCTCAGGCCTTTCTCCAGGGCGCTGGACCTTAACCTAATTTTGACAGGTCCTTAACGTCACACCCTCATAGCCCACCTTGCTTTGCAGCCGACCAATGTGAACATGGCGGGAACCCTTGCACCCAAGGTGCTTCTGGTGGACGACGAGCCGGACATCCTGGAGCTGCTCCGGTACAACCTTGAACGCGAGGGGTATCGCGTGGCCACCGCCCAGAACGGCAAGGATGCGCTGCGCATCGCCAAGGCGGAACGGCCCGATCTTGTCGTTCTTGACATCATGATGCCCGGAATGGACGGGGTGGAGGTGTGCAATCAGCTGCGGCAGATGCCCGATATGAAGCATGCGCTGATCACCTTCCTCACCGCCCGTGGAGAGGACTACAGTCAGATCGCGGGGTTCGAGGCCGGTGCGGACGACTATATCACCAAACCGGTGCGCCCGAAGGTGTTCGTCAGCAAGGTGAAGGCGCTGCTGAAGCGCAGCCCTGGCGATCGGAATGAAGGGCAGATGCTGGAGGCCAGCGGTATCCGCGTCGACCTGGAGAAAGTGCTGGTCTTCAAAGGCACCGAGGAATTGCAGCTACCCAAGAAGGAGTTCGAGCTTCTGGTCCTGCTGATGAGCAAGCCCGGCAAGGTGTTCAAGCGGGAGGAGATCTACGCGCACATCTGGGGCAACGAGTTGTTCGTCGGCGATCGCACCATCGACGTTCACATCCGGAAGCTGCGGGAGAAGATCGGTGAGACGCGGATCCGCACCATCAAAGGGATCGGGTACAAGTTCGACGCCTGAGCCGAAGCCACCTATATTTGCCGCCCTCATCGCCCGGGAGCCCTCCCGGTCCATGGAGCTACGGGGTGTAGCTCAGCCCGGTTAGAGCGCTACGTTCGGGACGTAGAGGCCGGTGGTTCGAATCCACTCACCCCGACAGGTACAAGCCCCGGCGAGATGTTCGCCGGGGCTTTTGCATACCCGGGCGGGCGATGCAGCGCTTGAGCGAGGATCCCCGGGTCCGATACGAACCCCCGGACCTGAAGGCTCGGTCCAGCGGTCCCTGGCGCGGCCTGCGCTCAAGAGGGTCGCACCCGGCCGATCGCCTCGTTCTCAGGGGGTTTCTGACCACCGTTGCCTGGGGTGGTCCGACCGTTCGTCGAACAGGGCCATTTTTCCGGCTCCGGAGAGGCATCCCTCATGACCAGGCCTGCGTCTTCCGGATGGAACCGATGTCACGCGCCTACAAAATAGCGTTGATCCTCAAGAGCCGCAGCAGCCTGCCGGTCTACAAGGACCTCACCAAGCTCACCGACCGTGAGCTCGATGAACAGGTGCTGGCGCTGGTGTCCCGCATGCGTCGCAATGAGAGCGCCGTCATCGCGCGGATGGTCCTGCGCCAGCCCACCTTCAGCCTCAACTGACGGAGGGCGACCGAAGGCACGCTTGGAAGGAGGAACCCAAGGACCGATCACCGTGGTCCTGCGGGTTTCCAGGCTACCCTGTGGATCTTATCCCGGGAGCGGACACGAACCTGCTCGGTCATCAACTATCGATCGACGGCCCGGTCGGAGCGTTCCTGTATGCGGACCACCTTGGGATGGTTCAGGTTCAACAGGCCCGTTCGGTGAGCCCGCGTGTTCGTTCGCTGGGCAGATAGGCACCCATGAGCAAGGGGCTGCACCCGTTCCCCTCCCGGGCGGGCCTGGAACCGAGCAGGGGGCTCCAGTGCGCTCCTCATGGGACCAAGGCGAAGATGCCCCCACGCGATGAGCCGGATGGTGTTGGGCGAACACGTGAAGCGCATTGGGCCTGCGTAAACGGCGCTCCTATATTTGCCGCATCAGCAACACCATGAGCGACCATCATCACGAAGGGCACTTTCCCGAAGAGGCGGAACAGAACGAGATCGGCGGTCCGGTCGTGCTGGCCTTGATGATCCTGGCCAGCATTGTGCTGATCATCTGGGCGGCAAGCTAGTTGCCCAGGTCACCCGAGCGTGCCAGATACTCGTCCCTTCGGACGAGCATGAACCAGTTCTCCCCCAGGTCGAGGTAGCCCTGCTCGAAGCAGAACACGTAGGTGTTCCCGGCTTTCGTGCGGTGCACGTTCGTGTGGTACATGAAGTTGAAGCCGCGCTCGATGAGCTTGTCGCGGTGCACCCGTGTTTTCCCTTCCGGACCCGTGTTCAGTTCGCTGAGCACCCTCCGGTTCCGCTTCAACGCGTTAACCACATTGCGCACATAATTGATGGGGGCGTTGTTCGCCTGATAGTGATACTGGTTGCGGCACGCGTCAGAACAGAAGCGCTTATCCAAGCGCCCCACGATGCGCTCCCCGCATTCCAGGCAAACACGTTCGTTGGCAGCGGGCATGATGCGAAAAATACGTGATCACCGGTAACCGTGACGCTGAACGCGCGGTTCGGCCCGATACCTTGTGAACATGGGATCGACGCCCTTGCTGACCTTCACCCCGCGCGGCATCCGGTGCGAGCAGGCCGATGTCTACATCGACCCCTGGCGGCCGGTGGACCGCGCCATCATCACCCACGCCCACAGCGATCACGCCCGCCGAGGCAGCAAGCACTACCTCGCCTCCCCCATCACCAAGGCCTTGATGCACGCTCGACTGGGCGATGACCTGCGCATCGATACGCTGCAGCCCGGGCAGAGCGGCACCATCAACGGGGTGAAGTTCTCGCTCCACCCGGCAGGCCATATCCCCGGCAGCATGCAGGTGCGCGTGGAGCACCAAGGCGAAGTGTGGGTGGTCACCGGCGACCACAAGCGCCACGCGGACGGCATCAGCGACATTTTCGAACCCGTGCGCTGCCATACGCTCATCACCGAGTGCACCTTCGGGCTACCCATCTACCGCTGGATGGAGCCTTCGAAGGTGTTCACTGATATCAACGGCTGGTGGCGCACCAACGCGGCGAATGGCATCTGCTCGGTGATCAGTGCCTACAGCCTCGGCAAGGCGCAGCGCGTGGTGACCGGGGTGGACCGCAGCATCGGTGCGATCCTGGTCCATGGCGCCGTGGCCAACATGAACACCGTGCTACAGGACTGCGGGCTGGAACTGCCGCCGTGGGAGCACATCACGAAGGACACGCCGAAGGAGCGCTTCCGAAACGCGCTGGTGATCACGCCGGGCTCAGCATTGGACACCCCGTGGATGTCCCGGATGAAGCCGTACCGCACAGCCATGGCCAGCGGCTGGATGCAGTTGCGCGGCTGGAGGCGCCGTGGCAACATCGAAAAGGGCTTCGTCCTCAGCGATCACGCCGATTGGGACGCACTGCTGCTGGCCGTGAAGGAGAGCGGTGCCGAGCGCGTGATCGCCACCCACGGGTACACGGACCTGTTCAGCCAGTACCTGCGGAGCGTGGGGGTTGATGCGACAGCGGAATCGACGGAGTTCGCGGGCGAAGCGGGTGCCGACGCTTCGGAAGGCACCCGTAGCGTCGACCTATCAGGTCGACCCGAAACCAACACGCCATGACCCGCGAAGCCACTTTGTTCGATGCCTTGGACGCCACCACATCCACCAACGTCAAGGTGGAGGCACTGGCGGCCTATTTCCGCGAGGCGGATGATGCCGACAAGCTGTGGGTGATCGCGCTGCTCAGCGGGCGGCGACCGAAACGCCCGGTGACGAGCACCCAGCTGCGCCAATGGGCCGCGGAGGTCAGTGGCATCCCCGACTGGCTGTTCGAGGCCAGCTACCACGTGGTGGGCGACTTCGCCGAGACCGTGACGCACATCGCGAAGCTGAAGGAGCGCATGGTGAAGCCCCTCGCGGATTGGGTGCGCTACGTGGAGGAACTGAAGGATCTGTCCGAGGAGGAGAAGGCCACGCGCGTGAAAACCGCTTGGGCCGGGATGGAGGGCATGGAGCTGTTCGTCTTCAACAAGATCATCACCGGCGGCTTCCGCATCGGGGTCAGCCAGAAGGTGATGGTGAAGGGCCTGAGCAAGGCCACCGGGGTGGACGAGGACACCCTGGCGCACCGCCTCATGGGCGACTGGACACCGCACAGTACCACCTTCCACGATCTGGTGCTCGGTACCAACGAAGGCGATGACCTCAGCCGCCCCTACCCCTTCTACCTCGCCTATGGCATCGAAGGTCCCGAGGGAACGGCCGCAGGTGCCGGGCTGCAGGACCTATTGCCGCTGGGTGACCCGCGCGAATGGCAGGCCGAGCACAAGTGGGACGGCATCCGCGGACAGCTCATTGTGCGCGGCGGCCAGCACTACGTGTGGAGCCGCGGGGAGGAACTGGTCACCGACAAGTATCCGGAGCTTGAGGCGATGCGGAAGGCCCTGCCCCATGGCACCGTGCTCGATGGCGAGCTCCTGGCGTGGAAGGACGGTGCGCCCCTCCCCTTCGCCGAGCTGCAGAAACGCATCGGTCGCAAGAGCGTCGGCAGGAAGCTGCTGGCCGATGTGCCGGTGATCTTCATGGCCTACGACCTGATGGAGCACGCGGGCGAGGATATCCGCCAGCGGCCGCTGAGCGAACGGCGCGCGCTGCTGGAGGACATCGTGTCCAAGGCCGGCCACCCTATGCTCACCCTCTCGCCCACCCTGTCATTCGCTTCGTGGGAGGAGATCGTGGCGCACCGCGAACATGCCCGCACCGCCAGCATCGAGGGCCTCATGCTGAAGCGGCTGAGCAGCACCTACGAAGTGGGGCGTCGCCGCGGCGACTGGTGGAAGTGGAAGGTGGACCCGCTCAGCATCGACGCCGTGCTCACCTTCAGTATGCAGGGCCACGGCCGCCGCGCAGACCTGTACACCGACCACACCTTCGGGCTGTGGCATGAGGGTCAGCTGGTCACCTTCGCCAAGGCCTACAGCGGCCTCACCGACGCGGAGATGCTTGAGGTGGACGCCTTCGTGAAGAAGAACACGGTGGAGCGCTTCGGCCCGGTGCGGCAGGTGAAGGCCGAACTGGTGTTCGAGGTCGCGTTCGAGGGCATCAGCCCCAGCACGCGCCATAAGAGCGGCGTGGCGGTGAGGTTCCCACGGATCGCGCGGTGGAGAAGGGACAAGAAGCCGGAGGAGGCGAATTCATTGGAGGACCTGGAACGTCTCGCCGGCCTGAACGGTGGCTGAGGTCTTGATCGGCACTGTCCTTGTGGCAGGAATGGTAAAGATCCTTGCCATGAAGTACAGCCTGCCCATGCTACTCCTCCTTCTCGGGTTGCCCTTATCGAACCAGGCACAGAAGCATGTGTACGACGATCTGCTTATCCTTTATGTCGATGAGGCTTACGAGAAATGCATCGCCAAGGCTGAGCGTTACACGGATAAGGAGGATACCCGCCGAGACCCCCTGCCCTACCTCTACCTGAGCATGTGCTATCATGAAATGAGCAAGCTGGAGCGCTACACGAGCCAGCGGGAGTATCGCTATGCCGATCGCAATGCGCTCAAGTATGCCGCGCTCTATCGCAAGAAGGACAAACAGAAGCAATTCGTTGCAAGGTTCGCTGACTATTGGGAGGAGCTTAACAACCACGCGATGGGCAATGGTTTCATGTGGTACGAATCGGGAGCTTTCAGCAAGGCCCGTCGGATCTTCGATCGCATGGTGGTGTACATGCCGGAGAACCCAGGCGCATGGCGCATGCGAGCGCTTTGCCAGGAGCGCATGAACCTGCTACGGGATGCGGTGGAAAGTCGCAAGCAGGCGAACGAGGTCCATGGTGCGATCCATGACCTGGCCGCGCTGCCCAAGGACCAACGCCGTTTACTGCGGACAGCCCTGATATTGGAGGCTGAGTACCTCGTTGCGGAGGGGCGCATTGCCGAGGCTCGGAACGTGATGTCGCTCGGAGAGGATGACTTCATGGGAAATGCCGAGTTCAAGGCACTGTTCAATGAGTTGAATTGACCACGTGGGAGGTTGACCCTGAGCCCTTGATGTAGCCGACCGACATGGGACTTGATCAGTATCCAAGCGATCAATCATGCATGCTCACGTGTTCCAACTGCGTCCTGGGTCGAGCCGAGAGGGAAATACGGTCCGGGACTGGTTGCATGAACTCGCCTGATCCGATCCGTCCCACCAGCTACCACGACCTCGTCATCAAGGACGGCCGCTTCATCGGCAAGTTCGAGGAGATGTACCAGCTCTTCGACCAGCCGTGGATGCAGGACCAGCAGCCGAACCCCTATTCACGGGCCAGCGGCATCCTGCACATCCAGCGATTCGGCATCCGTTCAGTGGTGGAAGTAGGCTGCGGCCTCGGGTACTACGCGGACCGGATCCACCGGGCCACGGGCGCCCGCTACCTGGGCTTCGACGTGGCGCCCACCGCCGTGGCCAAGGCGAAGGCCAACTTCCCTCACCTCGACTTCCGGGTAGATGAAGTGAAGAATCTGGCCGCATACAAGGACTTCGGGCCCGATGCGATCCTCTTCGCGGAGGTGACCTGGTACGTATTGGACCGGTTGGACAGCCTTTTCGAACTGATGCTCGAGCACTACCCCGGCACGTACTTCATCCACAACCTGGTCTTCTACAAAGGCACCCAGCGCTACGGAACCGAGCACTTCACGAACCTGCAGGAGTTCATGGCCCGCGCTCCTTTCGTGCCATTGGGTTACATGGAAGCCACCACGGAGCAGGACAGCACCATTGAGACAAGCGCGATCTTTCGCATCGAAAGACGCTCGTGAAGGTCGCTCCACCGTTACAGGAATGGTTCATTGCGCAAGGATGGGAGCCACAACCCTTCCAGCGTGAGGTATGGGCGTACATGGCCAACGGACGCAGCGGCCTGCTGAACGCGCCCACCGGTACCGGCAAGACCTACGCGGTGTGGGGCGGTGTGGTGAACCATGCGTTGCTGCATCCTTCCAAGACGCAAGGCCTGAAGGCCATTTGGATCACGCCCTTGCGCGCGCTGGCCGGCGAGATCGCCGAGAGCGCCCGGCGGATGTGCGATGGCGTGGGCCTGGATTGGAAGGTGGGTGCGCGTACCGGCGACACCCCCACCAAGGAGCGCGCGGCGCAGAAGAAGTCCCTGCCCCAGCTGCTGGTCACCACGCCCGAAAGCCTGCACGTGCTGCTGGCCACCAAAGGCTATGCGGACCTCTTCAAGCACTTGGACTGGTTCATCGCCGATGAGTGGCACGAACTGCTGGGCAGCAAGCGCGGCGTGCAGGTGGAGCTGGCCCTGAGCCGCCTGAAGGCCCTGCGGCCGCAGCTGGGCATCTGGGGCATCAGCGCGACGATCGGGAATCTGGAGGAAGCGATGACCGTCCTGCACGGCACGGCTCAACGCTCCGATCTCGCTCAACGCACTGGCACCGTCGACCCTTCGGGTCGACTTGTCGGTGGCAGTGCTCCTGTGCTCGTTCGATCCACCATCCGCAAACCCATCGGGGTCCGCAGCATCATCCCCGAGGAAGTGGAGCGCTACCCGTGGGCCGGGCACCTGGGCCTGAAGCTCGCGCACCGCCTGCTGCCGATCATCGAGCAGAGCACCAGCACGCTGATCTTCACGAACACCCGAGCGCAGAGCGAGATCTGGTACCACCACCTGTTGGACATCGCGCCGGAGCTGGCGGGCACCATCGCCCTGCACCACGGCAGCCTGGACCGCGATGTACGCGAATGGGTGGAGAAGGCCCTGGACGAAGGCCGGCTGAAGGCCGTGGTGTGCACCAGCAGCCTGGACCTGGGCGTGGACTTCCGTCCGGTGGAGACCGTGGTGCAGGTGGGCGGCCCCAAGGGCGTGGCGCGCTTCGTGCAACGCGCCGGGCGTAGCGGACACCGCCCCGATGCCGTGAGCCGCATCTGGTTCCTGCCTACGCACGCGCTGGAGCTGGTGGAGGCCTCCGCGCTACGCCAGGCCGCCGAGGAAGGAAGCATCGAGGCGCGCCAACCGCTGTTCAGTTGCTTCGACGTGCTGGCGCAGTACATGGTCACGCTCGCCGTAAGCGATGGCTTCTCCCCCAATGCGCTCATTGACGAAGTGCGCTCCACCTGGTGCTTCCAGAACATCACCCCGGAGGAATGGGACTGGTTGCTCACCTTCATCACCACGGGCGGCAAAAGCCTCACCGCCTATGAGGAGTTCCGCAAGGCCGTGGTGGATGCAGATGGGATGGTCCGCGTGCACGACCGCCGCATCGCGCTGCGCCACAAGCTCAGCATCGGCACCATCGTGGGCAGCGAGAGCTACGCGGTGAAGCTGATCGGCGGCGGGCGCATCGGCACGGTGGAGGAATGGTTCATCAACCAGCTGAAATCGGGCGATGTGTTCTGGTTCGCGGGGCGCAGCCTGGAGTTCGTGCGCGTACAGGGGCTGGTGGCGCAGGTGCGCAAGAGCCGCGAGCAGAAGGGCAAGATCCCCAGCTGGCAGGGTGGAAGGATGCCCTTGACCAGCTATATGGCCAAGGTGCTGCGTGTCCAGCTCACCGATCCCGGACGCAACGTGGAGATGGCCGCTGTGCAGCCCATCCTGGAGCGGCAACGCGAAACGAGCATCGTGCCCACGGAGGACGAACTGCTGATCGAGCGTTTCGAGAGCCGCGAAGGGCACCACGTGGTGATCTACCCCTTCGAAGGGCGGCTGGTGCACGAGGCCATGGGCTCGCTCCTCGCCTTCCGCATGAGCCTGCTGAAGCCCATCACCTTCAGCATCGCCATGAACGACTACGGCTTCGAGCTGCTCAGCGACCAGCCCATCCCCATCGAGGAGGCGCTGGACAACGACCTGTTCAGCCCGCAGGACCTGCGGAGCGACCTGCAGCGCAGCCTGAACGCCACCGAGATGGCCCGGCGGAAGTTCCGCGACATCGCCAGCATCGCGGGGCTGGTGTTCAGGGGCATGCCCGGTCGCCCGTTGAAGGAGCGGCACATGCGCGCCAACAGCGGCCTCTTCTTCGACGTGTTCCGCGAACACGAGACCGACCACCTTCTGCTGCGCCAGGCCTATGACGAAGCCTTCGACGTGCAGATGGAGCTGCCACGCATGCGCGAAGCCCTGGAACGCATCCAGCGCCAGCGCATCGTGCTGAAGGATCCCGGCCGCTTCACGCCCTTCGCCTTCCCCATCCTGGTGGACCGCCTGCGCGAGAAGCTCACCAGCGAGCAACTGGAGGACCGGATCCGCAAGATGACAGAGCAACTGGAACAAGGGATCCGGCCGCGCTCCGCCAAGGCTTCGGCGGCGAAGCGAAGATGACGGAGCGGTTGGAGAAGGCGTGAGTCCCTGGCTCAGCCCCCCAAGGATCCAAGCTTCTCGCCCGGACGGTTCCGTACGTACCCCGCATCTTCGGGCCGCACCGATCGCCATGCGCATGCGACTCCACTTCACTTCATCACACCATGTAGGTCGACCCGGTGGGTCGACGCTACCGGTGCATCGAGCACACCTTGTTGCTATTGCCATTGCTTCATGCCTGGCAGCGCACGCCCAGGGTCCCGACCTGGTGGGCTACTGGCACAACTGGAACGACGGCAACGCGCCCTACCTGGAGCTGAGCCAGGTGGACCCGCGCTACACCGTGATCGAGGTGAGCTTCGCCGTGCCCGCGGCGGGAAGCGCGTTCGACATGGTGTTCGCGCCGGCAGAGACCGCGCCCGCCACCTTCATCGCCGATGTGGCGGCGTTACAGGCCCAGGGCAGGAAGGTGCTGATCAGCATCGGTGGGGCCAATGCCACCGTGCACCTGGACAGCGATGCCGAACGCGACCAGTTCGTGAGCAGCATGTTGGCCATCCTCGACACCTACGGCTTCGATGGCCTCGATATCGACCTGGAGGGCGCGTCGGTGGCGATCAGCGGCGGCACCATCGCCAACCCCACCGATGCCCGCATCATCCGGCTGATCGACGCGGTGAACAGCATTGCCGACCAGTACGAGGTGGCCCATGGCGTGCCGATGATGCTGACCATGGCCCCCGAGACCGCCTACGTGCAGGGCGGCATGAGCGCCTACGGCGGCATCTGGGGCGCCTACCTGCCCCTCATCGATGCGCTGCGGAACCGCCTGGACATCCTGCAGGTGCAGTTGTACAACAGCGGCAGCATGTATGGCATCGACGGGGGCATCTACACCCAGGGCACGGCCGACTTCATCGTGAGCCAGACCGAGGCGTTGCTGCAAGGCTTCACCACGAGCGGTGGATTCTTCGCGCCGCTTCCTCCGGAGAAGGTGGCCATCGGCCTGCCCGCTTGTCCGCTCGCGGCCGGTGGTGGCTATGTCACCCCCGCCGTGCTGGAACAAGCCGTGGACTACCTGCGCGGAACGGGTCCGCAGCCGGGCAGCTACCAGCGCGTGGCGACCTATCCCACCCTGCGCGGGCTGATGACCTGGAGCATCAACTGGGATGCTGTGGGCAGCTGCGCCATGGCCGATGAGTACGCCCAGGCCTACGAGGACATCTTCGGCATCTCCACGGCGGTGCAGGAAGCTGTGGATGCCGGCATCAGCGTATGGCCGGTGCCGGTGGATGCGGGTGTGCTGCACATCGGAGGTCTCCATGGCGGCGAGGACCTGTTGCTGCTGGATGCCCTGGGCCGGGCGGTGGCTGAGGAGCGCGCTTCATCCGACCGCGTTGAGCTGACCTTCGACCTGCCCACGAGCGCGTATGTGCTGCGCGTGGAGCGGGATGGAGCCCCGGTGAGCACCCGACGCGTGCTGGTGGTGCGTTAGTGCCTCCTGGAGAACAGCTTCTCCACCTCCACCCCGAAGAAGACCACCGAGGAGAGCGCAGTGACCACGATGAACTCCTGCCCGGTGAGCGCCTGGGTGTGGAAGATGCCCTGGAACACGGGCACGAAGGTGACCAGCGCCTGAAGGCCGAAGGTGAGCGCCACGGCCCCGAGCAGCGCGGGGTTGGAGAAGAAGTTGGTGCGGAAGAACGAGCGTTCCGAGCGGATGGCCCACACATGGCCCATCTGGCTCAGGCAAAGCACGTTGAAGGCGATGGTCTGCCAGTGCGCATGTCCGCTGCGGATGGCCCACGCCTGTGCGGCGAGGGTGACACCGCCCATGAGCAGGCCCACCCACAGGATGTGCACGCCGAGCCCGTGGGCGAAAATGCTCTCCTTCGGGTGACGCGGTCTCCGCTTCATGAGATCGCGCTCGGCCGGTTCCAGCGATAGGAAGAGGCCGGGCAATCCGTCGGTCACGAGGTTGATCCACAGGATGTGCACCGGAAGCAGCGGGATGGGCAGTCCGATCAGCGGTGCCAGCGCGATCGCCCAGATCTCACCGGCATTGGCCGTGAGGATGTACTTGATGAACTTCCGGATGTTGTCGAAGACCCGGCGCCCTTCGCGCACGGCGTGGGCCAGCGTGGCGAAGTTGTCGTCGAGCAGCACCATGTCGGCCGCCTCGCGCGATACGTCGGTGCCGGTGATGCCCATGGCCACGCCGATGTCGGCGCGCTTGAGGGCCGGCGCGTCGTTCACGCCATCGCCGGTCATGGCCACGAAGTGCCCGTGTTCCTGCAGGGCGGCCACGATGTCCAGCTTCTGCTCGGGCGATACGCGGGCGATGACACGCAGGTGGTCCACGCGCTCGCGCAGGGCCTTGGCATCCAGCTTCGCGAGCTCGGCGCCGGTGATCACGCTGCGGGGGTCCTCGGCTTCCGCAGGGCTCAAAAGGCCGATACGCCGGGCAATGGTGCGCGCCGTGACCGGGTGGTCGCCGGTGATCATCACGGTGCGGATGCCGGCGCCCTGGCAGTCGGCGATGGCTTGCGGTACCTCGTCACGCGGCGGGTCCTGGATGCCGGCCAGCCCGAGCAGGGTGATCTCGCGTTCCAAAGGGTGCGGATCCTCGGGCAATGGCCCAGGCGACAACTCGCGCCAGCCCAGGGCCATCACGCGGAGCCCTTCCGCGGCGAGGCGATCGGCCTCGGTGCGCCAGCGGGGATCAGGGGCGGGCACTCGTTCCCACAGAGATTCGAGCGCACCCTTGATGAAGAGCAGGTGCCGGCCATCGGGCAGGCGGTGGATGGTGCTCATGCACTTGCGCACGGCATCGAAGGGCACTTCGGCCACGCGCGGCAGATCCTGCCCGGCCTCCGCTTTCCTGACCCCGCTGGCCTCGCCATGCTCGAAGAGCGCAAGCTCGGTGCCCTCGCCCACCGGACCATCGGGCCCGGCCATCACGTCGTTGCTCAATGTCATGGCCTGGAGCAGCCGCGCACGCTGCGCCTCGTCCAGTGCCACGAGCTCCTCCACACGCATGCGGTTGCGGGTGAGGGTTCCGGTCTTGTCGGTGCAGATCACGGTGACGGAACCCAGCGTCTCCACGGCGGCAAGGCGCCGCACAAGGGCCTTCTTTTTCACCATTCGGGCGGCGGAGAGCGCAAGCGACACGGACATCAGTGCGGGCAGGGCCTCGGGGATGGCGGCCACGGCCAGCGAGATGGAGGTGAGCAGCAGCGTCATGGGATCGCCGCCGCGCAGCCAGCCCACCGTGAAGAGCACCCCACAGATGGCCAGCACGGCCACGGCCACCACCTTGCCGAAGGCGGCCATGCGCTTCTGCAAAGGCGTGGTGGTGACGCCCTGGTCGAGTAGCTTGGCAATACGGCCCATCTCCGTACGCATGCCGGTGGCCACCACGATGCCCTCACCACGGCCTTTGGCCACCATGGTGCCTTTGAAGGCCATGTTGCTGCGGTCGCCAAGCGGGAGGTCCTCCCCTTCCAATTCCCCGGGCTGCTTGGCGGAGTCGAGCGATTCACCGGTGAGCGCGGCCTCTTGGATGCGCAGGCCATGGCAGGCGCTCAAACGCAGGTCTGCGGGCACCACCATGCCTGCCTCCAACAGAACGACGTCGCCGTATGCCAGCTCGCGCGCGCGCACGCTTCGCGTCACGCCGCCGCGCCGCACCGTGGCCTGCGGGGCCGCCATGTTCCGCAGGGCCTCCAGCGCCCTCTCCGCGCGGAACTCCTGCACCACGCCGATCACGGCGTTCACCCCCACGATGGCCAGGATGATGATGGTGTCGGTGAGATCTCCGATGGAACCTGCAATGATCGCTGCGGCGAGCAGCACCAGGATCATCAGGTCCTTGAACTGGGCGAGACAGAGGCCGAACACCGTGCGCTTGCGTTTGCCTTCCAACTCGTTGGGGCCATGCTCCAGCAGGCGTTCGGCGGCTTGGGCCTCACTCAAGCCTTGCCCACCCGTCCCAAGGGCCTCCCGCAATTCTCCGATCTCCAACAGGTGCCATTTCATGTTTCAGGAGATGCGATACAGCAGGATGAGGTTCACCACGTACACCACCACGATGAGGAAGGTGTCCCAAGCGAGCAGGAAGCGCTTGGGCGCCGTGCGGAACGTGAGCCCCACGATGACGACGGCGCTCATGATGATGGTGCTGAGGACCGACAGCAGGTGCGCATCCGAGGCGTCCTTCAGCAGGAACCCACCGCGGTACACGAGGTCGTCGATCGAGAGGATGACGATGTTGAAGAGGTTGCTTCCGAGAAGGTTGGAAACGGCCATGTCCAATGCACCGATGCGCAGTGCCGCGACCGATACGGCCACTTCGGGCAATGAGGTCGACAAGGCCAGAAGGAGGGTGCCTACGAAGGACGCTTTCATTCCTGTCTCCTCCGTGATGGTCTCGGCGAAGCCGGGCAGGAAGAGCGCGGCGGCGATGACCACGGTGGCATGCACGGCATACCAAGCAAGCACGTGCCCCACACCCGTCCTGTCCGGTGTTCCCGTTCCGTCCTGTCCGGCAGCCTGGCCCAGATGCCAGTACACCATCCGCATGGCCACCAGATAGACGCCGACAAAGACCAGACTGAGCGCGCCCACCCAGCCCATCACCACGTACTGGTCGGGCAGGAAGAGGCCGAAGCCCACCAAGGAGAGGAGTACAATACCCAAAGCAGCGCTGAGCACATGCTTTGGCTCGACCATCCGCAACAGGCCCGGACCGCGGTGGAAGGCATCGAGCACCGAGAGGATGAGCAGGTTGAACACGCAACTGCCGAGCACATCGCCCACGGCGAGGTCGGCGTTGCCGTGGATGCCTGCGGATCCGATCCCCACGAAGAGCTCCGGCAACGACGTAACGGTGGCCATGAGCACCAGGCCGAGCCAGGCACGACCGAGGCCTGTCAGCTCGGCCAATCGGTCGCCGAGGCGGGCCAGGTGCGTACCGCTGAACCAGATGGCGGCGGCGCAAGCACCGAAACCGAGGATGGCGATCAACATGGGTGCGTGGTGAATGTACGTGCCTGCGGGGGCGATCGCTTTGCGGCTGAAGTACCTTGGCCGGTATGCTGCCCTTCGACATTGAGATCCATCGCCCAGGCGTTCAGTTCACCATGCACCCATGGGGCGGCTTGTTCTGGCGCGAACGTAACTGGCTGCTGGTCTCCGATCTGCATCTCGGCAAAGCGGCCCATTTCCGCAAGGCCGGAGTGCCGCTTCCGGAAGGCGATGATGCGGCCACCTTGGAGCGGCTCGGGCAGGTGTTGGGCCATTTCAAGCCGGACCGGCTGATCATCCTGGGCGACCTGTTCCATAGCGACCTGAACCGGAGCTGGGACGGGTTCGAGGCTTGGTGCCGGTCCCGGAACGAGGAGGTCCACCTCGTTCCGGGCAATCACGACCGGCTCAGCGAACGGCGCTATCGGGATGCCGGCCTTATGGTCCACGAGGAGGAGATCGTGGTTGATGGGGTCATCCTGCGCCACGATCCCACGAACCGGAGCGATGATCGCCCGGTACACCGCATTGGAGGTCACTTGCACCCGGGGGTGGTGCTGACCGGAGCCGGTCAGCAACGGATCACCCTGCCTTGCTTCGTGACGAGCCCGACAAGCACCGTTCTTCCAGCCTTCGGCCTTCGGCAAGGTCTTTTCAAGATCAGGCCCACACCAATGCAACGCATTTTCGCGTGCACACCTTCCAGTGTCCTGGACGTCACGGGCGTTTCGCTGCCCATGGGCTCGCGGACCCGCTGAGCGCTAAACCACCCACTCCTCGCCTGTGCGAAAGACCGTCCCCTTGAAAAGGGCCACGGTGCGCGCAAGCTGGTCCGTCACGATAACCTCATACGTGGCGAATCGCGTGGAGCGGTTCTTTTCCGTTGTGGTCGCCGTAAGGGTGTCCCCTGAATGAACAGGACGCATGTGGGTGATGCTGGTCTCAATGCTCACCGAACGGACACCATGGGAATTGGATGCGAACGCCAGCGCGCTGTCCGCCAAACTGTACGCGATGCCTCCGTGCGCGATGGCGAAACCGTTCAGCATTTCATCCCTGACGGCCATGCTCAGCACACACCGACCGGGAGCCACCGCGAGCCGTTCGATCCCTAGCCACCGGCTGAAGGGGTCGCGATCGAACATCGTCGCCACCACGCGTTGAGCCAGGTCATGCGGGTCCATGGCGCCAAGGTAGATGGCCCGGTTGGTCGCCAACATATGTATGGCCATACATATGTTCATGGGACGTTCCGTCCTTCACGATCTTCTTGGAAATAGGCGGAATCGCTGGACATCTGCCCGGCCATTGCACCCGGGTTGCCTGCATGCGCACCGGATCAGAACGTATAATGGATCTTGGCGGCGATTATACTATATCCCTCATCTTCAGCTGTTTAATGGACGAACTTCCGTATTGTGTCATCGCCTCAACGTATGTATGGCCATACATACGTCTTCAATCCGTCCAGCTGTGGGCGACATCCGCAGAGCCCAAATTCAACGGCTTGTTCCCCATGCAAGGCCACGGCGGACCGCCATCGCCCCTGTCTGGGGGCCGACGGATGCTTGCGACTCCGTAGGGCCCTGATCCTCAGATGAATGAGGGTTCGTCTCAGGGTCGCGGTATACGCGTTGCCCAGGCTGAGCAGGTTCACCGGCCCCTCTCCTCTGACACTTGCGCCCGGACGGTAACACCCCCTGTTGCATCTTCGCATCCTTGTCCAGAACCTATGGCCTCCAACGCTTATCTCATCGATGCGGTCCGTTCACCCATTGGGGCCTTCGCCGGAGCCCTTGCACCCGTGCGGGCCGACGATCTGGCCGCCCATGTGCTTCGCGAACTGGTGAAGCGGCAGCCCTCCATTGATCCGTCGGCCGTGGACGATGTGATCCTGGGTTGCGCGAACCAGGCCGGTGAGGACAACCGCAATGTGGGCCGCATGGCCCTGTTGTTGGCCGGGTTGCCCGTGAGCGTGCCGGGCGAGACCGTCAACCGGCTTTGTGCCAGTGGCATGAGCGCCGTTGTTCAGGCCGGGCGGGCCATCCAAGCGGGTCATGGCGACCTGCTCATCGCGGGCGGAGTGGAGCACATGACCCGCGGCCCTTGGGTGATGAGCAAGACCAGCACGCCCTATGGACGGGACGCTCAACTTTTCGACAGCAGTTTCGGCTGGCGTTTTGTCAACCCCGGTATGAAGGAGAGATTCGGTGTGGATCAGATGGGCGAGACGGCGGAGAATCTCCTCGAAGCCGCGCCCATCAGCCGTGACGACCAGGACCGGTTCGCCCTGTGGAGCCAGCGCAAAGCCACTGCCGCTCTGGACAGTGGGCGGCTGGCTCGCGAGATCGCTCCGGTGCCTGTGCCCCAGCGGAAAGGTGATCCCAGGATCGTGGAGAAGGATGAGTTCATCAAGCCGGCGACCACGATCGAGGCCCTGGCCGGTTTGAAGCCGGCGTTCCGGCGCAACGGCTCGGTGACGGCCGGCAATAGCAGTGGCCTGAACGACGGTGCCGCTGCCGTGCTGGTGGCGGGGGATGCCGCCTTGAACCGGTATGGTCTGAGGCCAATGGCGCGGATCGTGACGGCCGCGGTGACAGGGGTGGAACCGCGCGTCATGGGCATCGGCCCTGTGAGCGCCACCAAGCTGGCCTTGAAGCGTGCCGGGCTTGGGCTCGACGACATCGGGATCATCGAGCTCAACGAAGCGTTCGCGGCTCAGGTCCTGAGCTGCACGCGCGCACTCGGTATCGCTGATGATGACCCAAGGCTCAATCCCAATGGGGGCGCCATCGCCCTGGGACACCCCTTGGGCATGAGCGGTGCGCGGTTGTTGCACACCGCAGCACTCGAGCTCCAGGACACGGGTAAGCGATACGCCTTGTGCACCATGTGCATCGGCGTGGGTCAGGGCTATGCCGTCATTCTCGAACGCTGCTGAACTACCTTCACCTCTGCTATTCCAGGACACCATGCTGCGAACGCTTGCCCTCCTCGCCATAAGCACCGGTCTGATGGCGGTGGCCCAACAACCACCGAAGGTCCGGGTAAAGGTGAAGGCCGACCTCGGTCGCCGGATCGAGGATGGCACCACCCTGCATACCGTGGTGAAAGGGGATGAAGGGGCCTTGATCGCCATGCAGGTGCCCGCTGACGCCGAGGTCCTTGGCGGATATCCACAGACGGGCATGACGTGGGGCCTGGTGACCTACGACCGCGCCACCCTTTCCCCCATCAAGAGCGCAGCGCCCAAGATGGTGTACGGCGAGACCCCGGTGGCGGTGGAAACGGTAGGGCGCCATCATCGAAAGATCTGGTTGTTCGGTTCCAAGATCGATCTGGAGCGGTCAGGGGTGCAGGTCATCCGGCAGGAGATGAATCCCAGGAGCCTCCAAGGTGTGAAGGGAGCCCAGGAACATGTGTTGCTCCCGTTCGATCGGTTCGGCAAGGAGCAGAGCTGGTTCACGCCTGGTGCTGCTGTCGGATTGATGTGCGTCCCCAGTTCGGACACATCCCGGTTCATGCTCACCCTTGACCCCCGCAGCACCCAGCGACCGGGGGCTCCGTGGTTCGCGGCGGTGTTCCACAAGGACATGAGCCTGCATTGGGCCCGCGCCATGGAGGTGGATGCCGCAGTGAAGCAGGTCGTTGTGGCCGCCACCGTGCTGGATGGTGATGGTGTGGTCTGGCGACTTGTGAAATGGGTGACCGATCCTGCACCCAAGGTCAAGGAACAAGTCGGGTTCTCTTGGGCCGTTGTTCGGATGGACAGCGCGGGTCAACAGCAGGTGGTGCTGGACCTGCCGGGCGCTCCCTACGCTCAGGATGTACGCCTGGCCCTTCGAAAGGATGGTGCGCTGATGGTCGCGGGCACCTATGGCGAGCCCACCCTGCCACGTGATCGATCGAAAGGCCTGTTCTTCACCACCCTCGACCGCACGACCTTCACCTGGGGCGCGTTCAAGCTGCATACGCTGCAACCGGCGGTGATCAAGGACAGAAAAGAGCTCCAGGTGGACGTGGTGGCCGAGGACCTTCAGGTGTTCAGCGACGGAGGTGCGGTACTTCTGGCGAACGAAAGCGCTTTGCGCACCATTCAGAGCAAGAATTTCGCGAATCAGCCGGTCACCCGTGAAAGCTACGTCACCCGTGACCTGCACGTGATGCGTGTGGATGCGAACGGCGAGCCGGTATGGTACACCGTCCTGGACCGCGATATCAACCTGGAGAAACCGGGACGCGGGGCGCCGGTGGCCTTCGTGCAGAATGACCTCCTTCATGTGCTGGTGAACGACGATATGGCCAATGAGGAGCGCCGTAGGTCCGGCGAACCCGTGCCGCCATTGGACGGTGGTGGCGAGGCTCTCCTTCTGGAGTTCAAGGCGGACGGGACCTCAAAGGCCCGCTCCGTGGTGAACGGAGGCGCTGATGTGGCCATCGTGCTGCCCGAGCGGCGTTGGCCCGTGGCGCCGAACGAGACCGTCATGCTGGCCGGCTTCAAGCTCCAAGGAGACAAGACGTTCCCGTTGTCCGTGCAGTTCGAACAAGAGACCAGACGCTGATCGGACCGACCTCTGAACCCTCTGCCATGCTCCCTCAGGAACAGATCAACCTGTACATCGCCGAACAGCCTGAATGGCATCGACGCACCCTGGTCCGCCTTCGCCAGCTCATCCACTCGGTGGACGAGACCATCGAGGAGACCTGGCGGTGGAACATGCCTCATTTCGACCATGACGGGATCATGATCGGCACCATCGGGTTGAAACACGCCGTGTGCGTCTGGTTCCACAAGGGCGCCCTCTTGAAGGATGCGCACAAGCTCTTCGACAAGCCCGAGAAGGACGAGACGAAAGGGATGCGCAAGTACCGGATCGAGGAAGGCGGCGCGATCGATGAAAAGGCCTTTGTGGACCTTGTGAAGCAGGCCGTGAAGGTGAACCGCAGTGGCGCGAAGCTTCCGGATGCCAAACCGATCCGGAAAGCCCTCGTCGTTCCTGAGGAATTGGATGCCGTGCTGCGGAAGGACGACGAGGCCTGGTCGCACTGGGAAGGCATGACCGCGGCGCAGCAGCGTGAATACGTGGAGTGGATCACCGACGCACGCAAGGACGAGACCCGCAAACGCCGGGTGGCCGAGGCGTACCAGGACATCCGGGAGGGGCGGACACGGAACGAGCGATACCGCGTCAAGAGCTGAGGCACCGGCACGAACGGAAAAGCCCCCGGTCCAGGGACCGAGGGCTTCCATGTCGACGGAGGGCGGTTTACTTCGCCTCCTTGTTGTGGCGCGCGTACCGCTTGTTGAACTTGTCCACCCGGCCGGCGGTGTCGATCAGCATCATCTTGCCGGTGTAGAACGGATGTGAGGTATGGCTGATGTCCAACTTCACGAGGGGATACTCGTTGCCGTCCTCCCACTTGATGGACTCCTTGGTGGCCGCGCAACTGCGGCTCAGGAACATGTAGTCGTTGGACATGTCCTTGAACACCACGACGCGGTAGTTCTCGGGGTGGATGCCGTCCTTCATGGTTCTGCGGTTCTCGATCCGCCACTTCGTGCAGCGGGGGCGCAAAAGTAAGCCGGATCGACGAGTTCACCAAATGGTCATCCGGGCAATGATCGCCCGACCCCTTCCGTATTGGAGGCCGAGCCATCTTTGCACCCCATGTTGACCCGCACGTTCCTCGCCCTGTCCGCCGGTCTTGTCATTCTGGCGGGCTGCCGAAAGGACCTGCGGTTCACCGAGGATGGGGTCACGCTGGACTTCAGCCGCGACACAGTACTGTTCGACACGGTGTTCACCACGTTGACCACCTCGGTGACCAAGCGCTTCACCGTCCGGAACCCGGACGCCAACGCGGTGAAGGTCGACATCGCCCTGGTCGGCGGAGCCCCCTCGCCGTTCCGGATCAATGTGGACGGCCTCGGTGGAGAGAGCTTCGAGGACGTGGAGATCCTTGGCGGGGACAGCCTGTTCGTGTTCGTCGAAGTGCTGCCCGGTGCCGGTGGGGTGAACACCCCTTTCCTGGTGGAGGACTTCATCCGCTTCAACACCAACGGGGTGGACCAGTCCGTGCTCCTCCAGGTCTGGGGGCAGGATGCGGTGGTGTACCGGCCTGATGAGTTCGTTCAGGGATTCCCCCCCTTCACGTACGTCGCGGGCGGCTTCGATCAGAACGGGAACCAGATCTGTGGGGAGACCGTGGTCTGGACCCCTGAAAAGCCCATCCTCATCCTGGGCTACGCCGTGGTGGACAGCTGCAATGCACTGGTCATCCAGCCCGGTACGCGGATCTACGTGCACGGAGGGGGCGGGCTGTGGGTCTACAAGTACGGGCGCATCACCGCCCAAGGTCTGGTCGACCAGCCGATCGTGTTCCAGGGCGACCGGTTGGAGCCTGCCTATCAGGACCTGCCCGGCCAGTGGGACCGGATCTGGATCAACGAAGGTGAGGCCGGTCAGGACAACGTGTTCGAGCATGTGCGGATCCGGAACGCCCTGATCGGTGTTCAATGCGAGACCTTCCCGCTCGACCCCTCGGCCCCAACGAGCGCGGCCAAGCTCGTCCTGAACAATGTGAGCATCCGGAACTGCTCGGCCGCAGGCATCCTGAGCCGCAACTACCGGATCACCAGCAACAACCTGTTGGTGGCCGATGCAGGGCAATACTGCATGGCGCTGACGGGCGGCGGCGAATACTTCTTCAACCACACCACCATCTCCAACTTCTGGTCCTACGATGTGCGGAACGATCCAGCCTTCCTGCTGACCAATACCTATCAGGGCATCGACGGGGTCGTGCAGGTGCGCGACATCACCGGCAGCACGTTCCAGAACGGGGTCATCCACGGGGCCAACAGCAACGAGTTCCTGGTCGAGCTGCAACCCGGGGCCACAACGAACTACACCTTCACCAACTTCCTGTTCCGCACCGACCAGCCCACCAGCGATGTGGTCCACTTCCCCGATCAACCGTCGATCATCCGCAACCTCAACCCCTCGTTCGTGAGCGCGGCCGATCAGCACCTCTCCGCCGGGTCACCCTGCATCGACCGGGGTATCAACAGCACCATCGAGGCGCTCACGGACCTGGATGGACAGCCACGCTCCTTCCCGCCCGATCTGGGCTGCTACGAGTTCGTGCCCTGAGGCTCCCGCTCAGCGTCCTCGTTCGCGGTCGAAGGCCTTCACGTACGCTCCGTTGCTGTACACCCGCTGAAGGGCTTCCGCGGCCAGATCAAAATCCGGGCGGATGAGCAGGGCCACCTGGTAATCGGCCGCGGCACTGTCCAACCGGTCCAGCCGTTCGTACGCCACACCCCGGTTGTACCAGGCCTGGTGATAGTTGGTGTTCAGCTCCGTGGCCTTGGTGAACCAGACGATGGCACTGCGGGGGTCCTGCCGGTGTTCCAGATGGATGTAGCCGGTGTTGTACGGCGCCAGTGCGTTCAGGCTGTCCACCTCGGCAATGCGGGCGTAGGCGGCCATCGCCAGGCTGTCCTCGCCATGGCCCTGGTGATACATGCCCAGGTTGTACAAGGCTTCCACACTGTTGGGCCGGATGGCCAGGGCTGAACGGTAATAGTCCACGGCAAGTCGGTCGTGGAGCCCGGCGTGCAACAGCCCGAGTTGGATGAAGGCACTGTAATGGCCCGGATCCTGCTCCACCGCCGTGCGCAGGCTGGAGATGGCCAGCGCGGTGTCGCCTGCTTCCTTGTAGATCCACCCTTTGATGTAGTACCCCTTGGCCAGGTGGGGATCCATGCGGAGCGCCGTGTTCACCAGCTCCATGGCCTCGCGATGGTGACGGAGCACCAGCTCGATCTCCGCCAGTTTCAACCTCGGCCCGGGCTGGTCCGGTGCCAGGGTGATGGCCCGCTCGAACTCGGACCGCGCCCGATCCACCATGGTCTGCCCATAGTACAGGTCGCCCCGCTCGATCCGATATCCTGCATGGGTGCTGTCCGCGGCAATGGCCCGTTCCCAGTCCCTGAAGGCCTGCCGGAGGCTGTCCGCCGCGGTGTACAACCGCGCACGCTCGGCATAGAGCGCAGCGTTGGAGGGGTCGGCCACGATCCGCTGCTCAAGCGCGGCCAGCTGTTCGGCAAGGCCACCTGCGGACCCGGCAGGGACGGCACTGTCGGCGGGCGGCGGGGTCGAGGGCCGGCAGGCCAACATCATCAGGACGAGCAGGTGGCCGAGGGGGCGTGCGCCGTGGGTCATGGGAACGAAGAAGCCCCTTCCGGGGAAGGGGCCTCTAAGGTAGGGTCGGACCGGAGGGCGCCTCAGGCGTTTTGAGGAGCGGCTTCCCTTAGACCGTCCTTGATCTTTTTCTCCAGCTCCTCGCACAGCTCCGGATTGTCCTCCAACAGCTGCCGAACGGCGTCCCGGCCTTGACCCAGTTTGTTGTCCTCGTAAGCGAACCAGCTTCCGCTCTTCTTGATGATGCCCTGTTCGACACCCATGTCGATGATCTCACCGGACTTGCTGATGCCCTTCCCGAAGAGGATGTCGAACTCCGTTTTGCGGAAAGGCGGAGCCACCTTGTTCTTCACGATCTTCACCTTGGTGCGGTTGCCCACCGCGTTCTCCCCATCCTTGATCTGGCTGGTGCGACGGATGTCGATGCGGATGCTTGCGTAGAACTTGAGCGCATTGCCGCCGGTCGTGGTCTCCGGGTTGCCGAACATCACCCCGATCTTCTCGCGCAACTGGTTGATGAAGATGCAGCAGCAGCCCGTCTTGCTGATCGTCCCGGTGAGCTTGCGCAGGGCCTTGCTCATGAGGCGTGCCTGCATGCCGGGTGCGGCATCCCCCATCTCTCCTTCGATCTCCGCCCGCGGGGTCAACGCCGCCACACTGTCCACCACCAACAGGTCGATCGCGCCGGAGCGGATCAGATTGTCCGCGATCTCCAAGGCTTGTTCGCCATTGTCCGGCTGGCTGATCAGCAGGTTCTCCGTGTCCACCCCAAGCGCCTCCGCATAGAAGCGATCGAAGGCGTGCTCGGCGTCCACGATGGCCGCGATGCCACCTTTCTTCTGCACCTCCGCAATGGCATGGATCGCGAGGGTGGTCTTTCCCGAGCTCTCCGGTCCATAGATCTCCACGATCCGGCCCTTCGGATAGCCGCCCACGCCCAAGGCGAGATCGAGGCCCAGCGATCCGGAGGGGATCACCTCCACCTGCTCCACCGCATCGTCCCCCAGCTTCATGATGGCCCCCTTGCCGAAGGTCTTCTCCATCTTGTCCATGGTAAGCTGAAGCGCCTTCAGCTTCTCCTTGTTGATCTCCACCGCTGCCATGTGTTTCGGGTTTGTTGTCGCGTTGATCGTTCGACCGACCGCTTGACGTCTTTTACGTCAGTCGAACGCCGGACAATTAAGCAACGTGTCACCCCGATCGCCAAAAAAACCGGCGGAAAGTTTTCAACAGGTCGTGTCGCTCCTGCATGGGTGAAGGACCTGGAATTCGGCTGTGAATGAGTTGAATGCATCGACGAATCCCTCTTCTTGTTCGACGAAACTTGACAGCGGCGACCGCTTCGCCGTTGCTTTGTGCCCGTTCGTCCGTCTTCGATCGACCCTGTGGGCTACTTGGACACCAACAGGATCACCGATGAGGACCGTGAAGACCCCGGAGCGCGTGAGCGCGCTCATGTACCGACCGTGGAAGGCACTACCGGCCTGGCTGGTCGATGGTGAACTCTGGTGCCTGCTGTTGGTCGGCCTCCTGATGTTGCTCCACCCCTGATGCCGCGCTCCGGCATCACATCCTGAACCACCGCCAACCGAACCAAGGACCCATGCAACACCGACCACACCCCACGAACCTGCTGCGACGCGCCAAGGCCTGCCTGTCGGCGCTGGTGCTCGCGGCCACGGGCGCGCTGGCGCACACACCGCCCGATCGACCGCACGACGGCCATGCCGACGGCCTGGATGAACTGCTGCACGCTTATGAGCAGCGCATCCACTTCACCGAGAACCGTGGCCAGTTCAACCCCAGGGTCATGTTCCGGGCCGACTTCCCGCTCGGACAGGCGTTGGCCACACCCGAGGGCATGCTCGTGAAGGCGTACGATCCGGAGGCCGTGGCCGCCCGCGAGGCCGAGGGGCATCGCATCGAGGAGGAGGCCCGCCAAGGCCTGCCCAACCGTCCCCTGGCCTGGCGTGAACGGGGCCATGGTTGGATGTTGCACTTCCGCGGGGCCCTCCCCACCATGCGCATCGAAGGCCTCAATCCGCATGGCGATGCGGCCAACTACTTCCTGGGTGATGCCTCGCGCCACGCCACCGGCGTCAGCAGTTTCGAGGAGGTTTGGTACAAGGATGTGTACCCCAGGACCGATGTGCGCTACTACGCGGCCGAGGACGGCGCGCTGGAGTACGACATCATCTGCAAACCGGGAAGCGATCCGGCCGATATCCAGCTTGAGCTCCGAGGCATTGAGAAGCTTCGGGTCACCGAAAAGGGGGAGCTCGTGGTGCCGACCAGCCTCGGTGACATGCTGTTCCCCGCCCCGGTGGTGTACCAAGGTGGCGAACATGGAGAGCAACGCGTGGATGCCGCCTACACCGTCCACGGGAACGTGGTGCGCTTCACACTGGGGGCCTACGACCGCACCCGACCGCTGGTGATCGATCCCATCGCCCTGCGCTGGGCCACCTGGGTGAACACCAACAGCAGTGGGGACAACCACGGCCACGGCATCTGGGTGGACCCGAACGATGGGGCCATCTACGTCCTGGCCCGCGTGGTGGGCACCACGGACAACATCACCGTGGGGGCCTTCGATGAGACCGCCAACGGCAACCTGGAGATCATCGTGGGCAAGTACCTGGAGCCCGCCACGGTGGGTGGTGCCGGCACCCGGGTCTGGCAGACCTACATCGGTGGCGGACAGGATGACAACCCTTACGCCATCGAACAGGGACCGGATGGCAACCTCTATATCACAGGCCTTACCGGAAGCACCAATTTCCCGCTCCTTGGCGGCACCGGCTTCAGCGGTACAAGCATCGATCAGCAGGCTCAGTCCGGTGACGACATCTTCGTCCTGAAGATCAACCAGGCCGGCACAGGCATCAAGGCCTGTGTGGTCGGCGGCAATGGTGGCGAACTGTCCTATGACCTTCGGACCACGGCCAACGGCGATGTGCTGGTCTGTGGCGCCACCACAAGCAACAACCTCCTTACGACGAACCCGGGCAGCGGTGCCACCAACTCGAACGCGGGCAGCAACGACGCCCTGGTGTTCCGGGTGAACGCCGACCTCTCGTCGATGGTCTGGATGCGGAACACTGGCGGCACGGGCAGTGATGTCGCCACGATCATGCTGAACGATGACAGCACCGGCGACATCTTCGTCGGTGGTAGCACCGCCAGCACCAACTTCCCGACGGTCAGCCCCAGGCAGGCCACGCGCGGCGGCAACTCGGCCGGCTTCCTCCAGCGGCTCACCTCCACCGGCGCCGTCACCTGGAGCAGCTACTTCAGCTCCGCATCCAGTGCGGCGGCCTCCGTGCTGTGCATGGAGTTCAACACGACCCGGACGGAGCTCTATTTCGGCGGTGTCACCACCGGGCTCGCCGCCGCCAACATCAGCGGGTCCGGAGTGTTCGACAGTTCACACAACGGAAGCAACGACTTCTACGTCAGCCGCATGGGCATCGATCAGACGTTCCTCGGCGCCACCTATCTCGGCGGCAGCAGCAACGAGGTCAACATGATGGGCCTCAACGTCGACCAGAACAATGACGTGTACGTCTTCGGGTACTCGAACAGCACCAACTTCCCGACCAGTGCCTCGCCGAACGTGCCGTTGCAGACCACCAACCAGGGCAGCAACGACAAGACCTTCTCGAAACTGGAGAACGACCTGAGCGCGTTGCTGTTCAGCACCTACTATGGCGGCACGGCGGACGATTACGATCCGGTCGGAGAGCGCGGCATCAAGTTCAGCAACTGCCGGATCTACACCATCGTCACTGCCCGAAGCAACAACATCCCCCTCACCCAGGGCGCGATCAATACGACCAAGAACAGTTCCACCTCGCGGTACGAACCCGGGCTGGTGGTGTGGGCCAATCCGCCCGATCTCCTTGGGAACAGCATCACCTATCAAGGCGTGGCCATCTGCCCGGGCAGTACGCCAGGCGACATCACCGGCTCCGAGCCGAGCTACGTGCTGCCCACCATCCTGCGCAACAATGCGCCCTCCCCCTACCCTTCGTTCGGCAGCGCCGCCACGTACCAGTGGCAGATCAGCGCTGACAGCCTCACCTGGACGGACATCGCAGGTGCCACCGGCCAGGATCTGCCCGGCTCCTTGATCGGGGCGATCACGGCGGACACCTACATCCGTCGCATCATCGGTGGAGATGCCTGCATTCTCGCCGGAGCCGCCGACCAGGTGGTGAAGGTGCGCATCATGACCGCCAGTGGCATGGTGAGCGACGTCTCTTGCAACGGCGGCAACGACGGCAGCGTCACCGCCACCGCCGACGGTCAGGCACCCTTCTCCTTCGCCTGGAGCAATGGACAGTCCGGAGCCACCGCCAACAACCTTGGCGCAGGGCCCATCAGCGTAACGGTGACCGATGCCAACGGCTGCAGTGCCACTGCGAACTTCGTCGTGGGCCAGCCCGCACCGCTCTCCGCCACCATCAACACCACCCTCGATGCCTGCAACACCGGTACGGGCGGAGCCTCGGCCAGCGGAACGGGTGGAACCCCGGGCTATGGCTACGTCTGGAGCACCGGTGCCGTGGGACCCGTCCTCGCCAACGTGCCCGCAGGCCCTTACTCCGTGACCGTCACCGACCTCAACCAATGTTCGGTGACCCTTCCGGTGAACATCTCCGGCACCACGCCACCCACGGCACTCGCCGGTAGCGATGCGGAGATCAACTGCACCACGGGTGCCTCCGTTCAACTGAACGGAGGAAGCATCCCGTCCGGGATGAACTTCGCATGGACCGGTCCGGGCATCGTCTCCGGAGCGGGCTCGGCCACCCCGACCGTCAACCAACAAGGCACCTACGTCCTCACCGTCACCGATCCCCAGACCGGTTGTACGGGGACCGACCAGGTCGACGTGACCGTGAACACCACACCTCCCGGCGCCCAAGCGGCCGGTGGCACGCTCACCTGCACCACCACCTGCATCACCCTGCAGGGCAGCGGCAACGGCAGCTACAGCTGGACGGGTCCCAACAACTTCAGCAGCAATGACCAGAACCCGACGGTGTGCGCCGCCGGCACCTACACCCTGGTGGTGACGGGCGCCAACGGCTGCACCAGCACGGCGACGGCAGATGTCCTGGAGGATGTGGACGTGCCCGGTGCCCAGGCGGCCGGTGGCACGCTCACCTGCACCACCACCTGCATCACCCTGCAGGGCAGCGGCAACGGCAGCTACAGCTGGACGGGTCCCAACAACTTCAGCAGCAATGACCAGAACCCGACGGTGTGCGCCGCCGGCACCTACACCCTGGTGGTGACGGGCGCCAACGGCTGCACCAGCACGGCGACGGCAGATGTCCTGGAGGATGTGGACGTGCCCGGTGCCCAGGCGGCCGGTGGCACGCTCACCTGCACCACCACCTGCATCACCCTGCAGGGCAGCGGCAACGGCAGCTACAGCTGGA
>CALMPI010000051.1 GCA_937872175.1 uncultured Flavobacteriales bacterium
AGAAGCCATCTCAAAATAGTTTGCGCATGAGGATCATGGCACAAGCGAGCTGGACGAAGCCCAAGAAGTTGATGCTGTGATACTCGTACCGGACGACAGTGCGCCTGAAGTTGTTGAGCCAGGCGAAGCATCGCTCTACCTTCCATCTGCGCTTGTACCTGCGAAGCGCCCTTCCATCCTGGGACTTGGAACGCCCTGCCCGGTTGGGCGCGATCATTCGGACCTTCCTGCGTTTGAGCTTGCGATCTAGTTCATCGCTATCGTAGGCCTTGTCGCCAATGAGCACCTCGGGCAGCTCTTCCATGAAGCGCGCGGCCAGTGTTTGGGTCACCAGCTTCACTTCATGGGTGCTGGCTCCGAAGGTCCGTACGGCGATAGGAAGACCAGCAGCGTCTGTGACGACCATGATCTTGGTGCCTTTACCTCGCTTAGTCGGGCCGATATGGAGCCCCCTTTTTTGGCACTGGAGAAGGTGCCATCGATGAAGCATTCGGTGATGTCGATCTTCCCTCGTCGTTTGAGGTCCTGCGCCAGCGCCCACAGCACCTTGTCCCATAGGCCCTCCTGACACCAGCGCTGGAAGTACCGATGGCACGACTGGTAAGGCGGATAGCGCGGCGGTAGGTCTTGCCATCTGGCTCCCGTCCGGCATATCCACAATACTCCGTTGAACACCTCCCGAGCATCGAGCGGCTTCCTGCCTCGTGTCTCGGTCCTCTCCTGAATAGGTGAGAGCAAGTCCCTGACCGCTTCCCACTGGGCGTCCGTGCAGTCCATCGTTTTGGACATCGAAAGAGGCCACGCACGGCGAAGGGATCAAGACCCTCCTTTCCTGCATTGTCAAACGCCCGTTGTTCATGGCTCAGGACACCTCAACTATTTTTGAGATGGCTTCCAGTCCGTACACCCTGAGCAGCGATTATTTCAATGCCTGTTCGACAGGGGTGATCTCTGGCGTACCCCTTAACCAATTCGGGTATCAGCTACCATACGATGGTGACGGGTACATGGGTTTGGCCACCTATGCTCAAGGCGATCCGGACTATCGAGAGGTCATCGCTGCGGAACTTCTTCAGCCCCTCCAGGTAGGGGTTCCGGTCTGCGTCTCCATGAAAGTGGCTTGCGGAGGCTTCGTCGCGGCTTCGGCGAATTCCGCAGCTTGGAAGGCACGAGGGCCTGGGCTACGGTTTTTCGTGAACCTCCCTACGGATTGGGGGGCGCTGCTCTACCCGAACGATGCGGCGATCCACATGGATACGTTGCTAGCGGATACGGCCAATTGGGTCGACGTTAGCGGAACGTTCGTGCCGGACTCCGCCTATCGCTTCCTGGCGATCACGAATTTTTTCGCCGACTCTCTGAGCTGGCCTGAAGTACAGGATATTGATGGAGGGTTTCCCTTAGCGTACGCTTTTGTTGACGATGTGCGTGTGTCTGAAGACCTAGCCTACTGTGGCACGAATGTCGGCGTGGTTGAGCACGGTGCCATGGGTGCGCAGGTGACCTGGGATGTGTTCGGAAGCGTTGTAACAATACGCTCCGGCGAGCCGGTGTTGCCAGGCGCTTGGATCGACCTGCGTAATGGGCAAGGCCAGTTGATGCGCCAGGTGCAGTGGCCGCTGGGAGCCCCGCAGGTCGTGATCTCAATGGCGGACCTGACGACTGGCTTGTATGTGTTGACCTTCGGCGGTAGTCGAGGCGCCGCCCGATCCCTACGCCTCGTTCACTTCACACCCTAACACGTCGATGCCATGAACAGCTTCCTTCCGCGAACAGTGCCGCTGGCCTTGGTGCTCGCACTGTCCACACCGTCGTTCGGCCAAGGCAACAACATGTTCCAGTCCACTGGGGCCGGTGATCAGTACTTGGGTCCCTCGCCGCCGCTGTTCCCCTTTGCCCCGCGCAGTGTGAACATCGGCACCTTGCCGGTCGGCTTGGCAGCCACCCTCCGCGTGCGCGGCGATCAACTGCCGGTGAACGATGCGTTCGTCGGCACATCCCTCGCCACGTTCCGCACCGATGTGGGCAATGGGAACAACCAGAACTGGAGCATGGTACGGGGCGCGCTGGGACGGTTGATAACTATTCCCGCTGAGCCGAGGATAATTCCGACTAAGACACTCATAGCTTGTGACGCATGAAGCGCTCGTGGTCCATCATTGTAGCGTGTGTCTTCACTATCACTGGCGAGGCGCAGAACTTGGTGCCGAACGGCTCCTTCGAGGACTATACGCAGTGCCCTGAATTCTTCGGGTATGCGCAGTATGCCACAGGATGGTTGAACCTGCACACCAGCTCAGCCGATTACTTCAACCGATGCCAGGAGAACCTCATCGTCGGTGTGCCCTTCAATAATTTCGGTTATCAGGAGCCAGCAGAAGGCAATAGTTATGTTGGAATGGCTACAACCGCTGTTGCAGGGGTTCCGTGGTACAGAGAGATTGTCGGCGTCGAGCTGACTGAGCCTTTACAACCGAGTGTGCCGATCTGCCTGTCCTTCCAAACGGCAATGGGTGGTTTCGGTAGCTGGCCTGGTAATTCCACATTCTATTCAAGCAAGGGTCTTGGGTTGAAATTCTTCATGGACTTCCCTGCCGATTGGCAGAGCTACCTCTATCCCAATTCCGCAGCCCTGCACATCGATGTGGTACCCACGGATACGGCCGCGTGGTACTATGTCTCGGGGATGTACACGCCCGACTCGGCCTACCGCTACCTTGCGGTGGGGAACTTCTTCGCCGACTCGTTGAGCGAGATCACCCTCATCGATTCTACCGGGTTTGGATCCGCCGACGTGGCGTATGCCTTTGTAGATGATGTACGGGCTTCGTTCGATCTGAGCTATTGCACAACGGGCGTTGGTATGATGGGTTTTGCAAGCCGCGCTGCGCAGGTGTACCCCACGCCCTGTGAAGAAACCCTGAACGTGGCGTTCGAGCATCCCATCTCCGGCGTGCTCCACTACCGCTTGGTTGACGCCTGTGGCCGGGTTGCGCTGGCTGGTTCTTCCCCTTCAGTAAGCACACGTCTGGCGATCACCACGGCAGCGCTGCATACAGGGCTGTTCTGCTTACAACTCACGGATGGGAACGGTCCATACCGGGCCATCCAGGTCGTTCATGTTACACCCTAATAACCTCAGCCATGAAGAAGCGAATGGGCGTGTGGGTAGCTGTGTCACTGATGGGCGTGGGCCTATCAGTTCGGGCACAGAACGATGGGGATCATTGTATCACGGATGGATTCGGCCGGACCTTTTTGGCGCCGGACGCTCAGGTCGGCGGAGGCATAGTCGCGCCGTTGAACGTGACCATCGGCACCGCGCCCTTGGGTAACGCCACCCTCCGCGTCCGCGGCGATCAATTGCCAGTGAACGATTTCTTCGACCCCAACTTCCGATGCACCTTTCGAACGGATGTCGGCAGCGGGATCAACCAGAACTGGAGCATGGTTCGGGGCGCGGAGGACGGTTGAAAACTATTCCCGCTGAACCGAGGACAATTCCGACTGAGACACCCATAGCTTGTGACGCATGAAGCGTTCGTGGTCAATTATCTCAGCGTGTGTCCTGTGTGTCTCTAGTGGGGCGCAGAATTTGGTGCCCAATGGCTCCTTTGAAGAGCGCGATACCTGCGCAGGGCCAGGGGTTGGGTATGCCATGTACGCCACGGGTTGGATGAACCTGCATACCCAGTCAGCCGATTACTTCAATGCATGTAATTCTGGTGGCGTTGTGGACGTGCCTTACAGCCAGTTCGGGTACCAGTATCCGGCGGATGGAGACGCTTATGTGGGCATGGCGACGGCCTTCCCAGGATTGGATTGGTACCGCGAGATGGTGGGCATTGAATTGACCGAACCGCTGCAGCCAGGTGTTCCGGTCTGCCTATCGTTCAAGATGGCGATGGGGGGCTTTGGGAGTTGGAGCGGAAATTCGAGCTTCAGAACGAGCAAGGGAGTGGGACTGAAGTTCTTCACCGAACTGCCCACCGACTGGCAGAGCTACCTCTACCCCAACAGCGCCGCACTGTTCTTGGATGAAGTACCCACGGATACCTCTCAATGGTATGCGGTGTCGGGCACATACACACCGGATTCGGCGTACACCTACCTGGTGGTGGGTAATTTCTTCGCCGATTCGCTCAGCGGAGTGACCATCTTGGATTCGACCGGTTTTGGGACGTTTGAGGCGTCCTATGCATTCATCGACGATGTGCGTGCATCCTTCACCTTGTCCTATTGCACCCAAGAGGTGGGTGTTGGGGAGGTGGGTAGGGAGGCGCTGATGGCCTACCCTGTGCCGTGCACGGATGTGCTCCGGGTGCGCCTTCGTGAAGGTGCTCGACGGCCGCTGCACTATTTCCTGCACGATATGGCAGGCCGGGAAGTGGTGCACGGGCTACCGGCACCCGATGCCGGGGAGTTCACGATCAACACCCAGCACCTGCCCGTCGGCGTTTATGTCCTTCAATTGATCACAACGCAAGGGAGCTTGCCTCCCCTTGCTGTCATTCATGTTTCACCCTAAACGCTTGGATCATGAGAACGCGAATTCGCTCGTTGATGAGTCTTGCGGCTTTCTTTTCGACCATGGTGGTAGTGGCGCAAGATGCGGATCACCTGACCACCAATGGACTGGGGCAATCGTTTCTAGCGCCGGATGCTCTTGTGCCGGGTGGTCTCGGTGTCCTCCCCGTGAACCTCACCGTAGGCACCGCCGCAGGCCTCAACTCCACCCTCCGCGTGCGCGGCGATCAACTGCCGGTGAACGATGCGTTCGTCGGCACATCCCTCGCCACGTTCCGCACCGATGTGGGCAATGGGAACAACCAGAACTGGAGCATGGTACGGGGCGCGCTGGAGATCGGGCGGCTCTGGCACACCAATCCCAGCACGGCGTTCGTGGTGCAGGCCCGCCAGCCCGATGGCAACCTGTGGCTCCGCAATTCCGAGAACGACGGCGTGGTGGTCCACTTCAACGGCGCGGCCGGCGCACTCCTGAACAGCTACACCCTGAATCGACAGGCCTTCGTGGCCATTGGGGAGGACATGGCCCAATCGGGTCTGGGGCCCAATGCTCCGTGGTCCCGCGTGCATCTGGTGCATCCCACCCAGGGTGCGGCGCCGGCCACCTTCGGCTACCGGCCGCAGTTCCGCAACGGCATCACGCTTACGGGCAACAGCGACCTGGCCTACGTGGGGCAGCTGTACGACCAGGGCGCGGCGGGCACCGGTGCCGAGCAGGATGACAACAGCGCGTTCGGCTTCGTGTGGGGCGATAACGCACTGCCGGCCGGCGATGCGCATGCCTGGGACCATGCCACCTTCCGCTTCGTGGGCGCCCTGGGTGCCGGCGGCTCCGCAGGCACGGTGAACGGCCTGGAGCTCCTGCGCCTGCGGCCCTACCGCGCCAATGCCAACGACCCGGTGCAGGGCTTCGTGGGCGTGGGCGACTATGTGAACAGCGCCACGCAGCCCAGCGAGCGGCTGGATGTGCTCAACGGCAAGGTCCGCATCCGGTCCCTGCCCACCGACCCGTTGAGCAGCAGCAACGAGGTGGTGACCGTGAACATGACCACCGGTGTGCTGGAGCACCGCCCCTTCAGCAACCTGCCGAACAACTGCGAGTGGGAGATGGGGAGCTTGGTGCAGCATGTGTGGACCGCCGAAGGCGCTGCGGACCCGGCATGCCCGGATGCGGCGGAGAACGTGGGGATCGGTACGCCGACGCCGACGGCCAAACTGCATGTGGTGGACGACACGCCCGACGCGAACAACGCGATCTTCGGCATCCGCAGCTTCGTGCAGGGTGGAGCCGTCACCTCCCAAGGGCTGGACGTGCAGGTGACCACGGGCGCCGGATCGGTGAGCACCACTCGCATCGGGGGCAACTTCTTGAGCGAGGATGCCGAGAACCAGAACTATGGAGTGAAGAGCGTGGCCCAATTGTCCGTGGCACAGGCCGGCGGCTCTCAGGGCAACCGGGGCGTGTACGGTCAGGCGGACGTCCGAGGTGGCATCACCCTGTTCAACACCGGCGTGGAAGGCCAAGCCGCGTTCACGGCCGGCTCGCTCGCCACCAACAACCTCGGCGTCCGGGGCTTTGCGTCTGGGCTCAATGATCCAGGCCTGCTGAACAATGTGGGGGTCATGGGACAGGCCTCCTTCGCTCGCCAGAACTACGGCGGTTGGTTCTTTGCCGAGTCCCCGGGCCCGGCGGAGAATTATGGCGTGAGGGCGCGGGCCACGCAAGCCACGACGAACTACGGGATCCGCGCGTCCGCCGCAGGGGGTACGACCAACTGGGCGGGCTGGTTCGAAGATGATGTCTGGGTGCAAGGGAACATTCACTTGGTCAATGGCACGATCGTGATCTCGGACCAGAACTTAAAGACGAACATCACTGATCTCACCGACGGCCTGTCGCGGGTCCTTCAGTTGGCTCCGAAGTCCTATCAGTTCCTCACGGCGGACTATCCGATGATGGAGCTGAGCCCCGACCCACAGATCGGGCTGCTCGCGCAGGAGGTTCAACAGGTGATCCCAGAGGCGGTGGCGACCGCCGTGTATCCCGCGCAGTACGACACATTGGGCAACCAGGTCAGCGCGGCCTTTCCGGTGATGGGCGTGGACTATGTCAAGCTCATTCCTCTGCTGATCGGGGCCATCCGCGAGCAACAGGCACAACTAGCGGCCATGCAGCAGGACCTGGCGGCGTGCTGTGCGGTCGACGGCAGCACCGATCAGCGCTCCATGAGCCCTGGGGCGGGCGCAGGGACAGGAGGGGCCCTGCGCACCGACCTGTTCATCGTGCCCAACCCGGTGGCGGACCACACGCAG
>CALMPI010000052.1 GCA_937872175.1 uncultured Flavobacteriales bacterium
GATCAAGGTTAGGTGTTTCTACTTTCACCTGCACCTGTTTCAGGGGGTGCTTACATATGGGTCAGGTGTTGGGCTAGCTCGTACCTGCGAACACCCCCGCCAATAGATCTGCCTGCCCCCGCCACCATTGCCGGTAGCTGAACATGAAGGCCACCACCCCGCCCAGCAGCGTCGCCACGCTGATGAGAACGTCCCAGGTGTTCTTGATCGTATCGGTCATGGGTCCGGGGGTTATGTCCACACCATCAGCAGCACTGGACCTTCGCCGCTCACGAGACTCAACTTGGTGCGCAACACGGGCAGTAGACTCGCTATCGCGGGCAGCGTGAACACCTTAGCGACCGATAGGCTGGTCAGAAATCAACAGAGCCAACGTCTTTGCGCGGGATCACCTTGATGTATTCCTCCAACTCCGCCGTGGCCTTGCCCAGCAGCACATCATCCGTGCTCAGCGAATCGTGTTGTCCTGTGAAGAACGTTGTATCCCGAGCACCGATATAGCGCAAGGAAAGACTTATCGGTTTATCGCTGCAATTCATCCGATACGTTCCATCCACAAAGACATCGGAACGATAGCGTTGCAAAAGCTGCCTCACCATGTCCGCACTCTGAGCACTCGTAACCTTCACTGACCGGACCTTCACCCGAACACCGGCCAACTCGCGCTCGGACATGCGGTGCATCAGCGTTGACCGGACATCAGGCCATGTATCCAGACTGATGCACCTCTCAAGCCCTGTGAACGATCCGTAGATCACACGCACGTGATCATCGTTCAACCTCTGGAAGATCGACCCCGAGAACCAGCCCATCATGTACAGCACATTGCTCGTCAACCCAACCAAAACCGCGCTCATCATAAAATTCATCATTATCTGTCGCCTTCGTTGATGGACATGGCGAAGGAACCGGCCCTGCCGAAGAGACCGAACGGAAGAAATCCCTACTAATAGCGACGGAACAAGAACAAGGATGGCCATGGAAATGAACACGGCCCCAAGGTTATTCAAGAAACTTGGAAGGAGGCTACTGTCCATCATTCCGCGGCGGTGTTGATTGATACTTCGCCATCACCGTGAAGGCCATACATACAAGAACAAAAACAAAGAAAGCACTCATCCGTTCCTCTTCTGCGATATCCAAAGGACCACCGGAACTGGACCCTTCAAGCTGATGGACCAGATGCGAGTACCACTCTATGATCGCACCAAAAATGACGATAGGTATGAATGCGTACAGCGTGACAAAGTAAGTTGCCTTCACTCGCTTGATGGCATCACCGAGCCAAACATCGACCAACGATGCTGCAACAATGCTGGAACAGAAGAACAGCATGCCACCACCGCCGACCACTTCATAGAACTCCAACATCGGATCACCCTCCTTCAACCAAACGCGGAACAGGTCCGCCAACATCTGGAGCAGGGAGAAAAAGGTGACCATGACCATCCACAATGGGACGATACCGATACGTGATCTGACCCTCTTTAGGAGCGGCATGCGCCAATACTAGTAAAACCTGATCGAGCGCACAAGATTGCCCATTTCCATCGACATCACCAAGTGATGCGTCTTTCAACTGACGACATTGAGAGGCCCCCTACCCCCCCGCCAGCATCTCCGCCTGCCTTAACACCAGGTCCGTGGCCAGCTTCTGCATGTCGGGCGGGTAGTCGTTGTGGCGCAGGGTCCGATAGTTCTTCGTTCGCATGGAATGAGCTCAGACCAACACCTCCTCGACACTCGTCCTGCCCGTCTTGTGGCAAAGTGTGAACACGAACCGGATCCCGGCGATCAAGGAGGCAATGATCCGCGATGGTTCCTTCTCGATATTCACCTCATGTGCCTCCTTGTTCCGGATGGACTTCAGGACTGACAGCAGGTGATAATCCTCTTGATCAAGCAGCCTGGACTCCTTGGCTCGTTCCAGTAGATCAGCGAGCGTAGGGCGCTTGCGGCCATGGGTTTTAGCGATCTCGGCCACGCGCTCATCTTTCCCGTAGATCTCCTTCAAGAGCTTCTCTACGACCTTGGTAAGCTTTACCATAGCCGACGTCTCTTCGTTGACGTTGATCAAGGATACGATGCTCGCTAACTCCTGCGCTATGTTCTGATCGCCTCGCTTGACCTTCTCGATCAATTCCAGAAGCATATCGCGCAACTCCTTGTTCAAGTCCTTGGTATCGCGAACTTGCTTGCGAAGGGCAGCCTTCTCCTCCTCGTCGAACAAGCTTTTCACGAGCAGGATAGCGATGATGATCACCGCAGCCGTAAGTAGTGCGTTCTTTCCGGACATTGCTATTCCTCAGTAATACTCCCTGATATACCCATACGCCTTATCAAAAAGCTCCTGGTCCCGGTGAAGCTGGTACTTCAGGAGCGACATGCGTAGCGCCTTCTGCACTTCGCGTTCGCCGGCGCTCGTGGTCTTCCAGCCATCGAAGCGGACCTTCTTCACGATCTCGTCGATGTCGGCGACGATGCGTTCCACGATCACCTGCGTGTTCTTGCCTTTCACCTCGTTGAAGAGCTCGGTGAGGGCTTCCTTGGCGCGGTCGCGTTCCTCTTCGGGGTCGGTGGCGTTCTCGGCCTCCACGGTGTCCTTGGCCAGGTCCAGGATCTCCTTCAGGAACTCGATGCTGGTGAGGATGCCTTGCTCGTGGCGCTCCTTGATGCGTTCCAAGCGTTTGCCGAGTTCGGTGAACTTGGCGTTGCCCTTGTGCTTCTGCAGGCGGGCCACCAGGCGGAGCTCGATCTCCTTGGCGCGCTTGTTCGCCTCCATCTCCTTCAGCACGCTCTCGATCTTGTCGGTGTCCAGCACCAGTTCCTCCAGGTCATCGCGGACGGCCTCCACGTGCACGTTCTCGTTGATCAGGTCGATGGTCTTGGCGCCGAGCATGTGCCAGAGCAACTTGCCGTTGCCGCTGGGGGGCTTCACGCTCTCGTACACCTTGGCCAGCCAGCGGTAGTCGTTGGCGTAGGGTGCCAGCACGGCGTCCGGGCTCAGCGCTTCCCAGATGCCAACCAGCACGGTGAACTGGCTGGCGAACTTGTCCTTCTTCGCGTTGTCCGGCAGGTGTTCCTGCGCGGCCATCAGGCCTTCGTAGCCGCCCACGGTGCGGTCCACGCCGGGGAAGAAGTCGAGGCAGGCCTGCATCTGGATGGGCAGGGCCTTGCGCATCTCGTCGATGTTGCTCACCACCTGCTGCATGCTCTTCTCATCGAAGTGCAGGGCGCGGGCTACGTCGTCGAAGATGCCGATGAAGTCCACGATAAGGCCGTGGGTCTTGGCCTGACCGTACACGCGGTTGGTGCGGCAGATGGCCTGCAGCAGGTTGTGGTCCTTCATCGGCTTGTCCAGGTACATGGCCTGGAGGATGGGCGCATCGAAGCCGGTGAGGAGCTTGTTGGTGACGATGAGGAATTGCAGCGGGTGCGCTGGGTCGCGGAAGTTGTCCAGTAGCTTCTCCTCGGCGTCCTTGTCGCGCTTGTGGGCCTCCCATTCCTTGGGGTCGCCCTGGGTGCCGCTGAACACGATGGCGCTTGCCTCAGCTGGCAGCAGCTCATCCATCACCTGCTTGTACAGCACGCAGCATTCGCGGTCGAAGGTGACCACCTGGGCCTTGAAGCCGTTGGGCTCCACCTTGCGCTGGAAGTGCTGCACGATGTAGTTCACCACGGCGCGCACGCGTTCCGGGTTCTTCACCAGCACGGCCATCTTGGCGGCGCGCTTGGCCAGGTCGTCGCGGTCCTGCTCGCTCAGTTCGTCGGTGATCTGCGCGTAGGCCTCATCGATGGCGGCCTGGTCGATCTTCAGTTTCACCGAGGGGGCCTCGAAGTGCAGGGGCAGCGTGGCCTTATCGCGGATGCTGTCCTGGAAACTGTAGCGGCTCATGTAGCCCTGCTCATCCTCGTCGGCACCGAAGGCCCAGAAGGTGTTCTTGTCGCTGCGGTTGATGGGTGTGCCGGTGAGGCCGAAGAGGAAGGCCTGTGGCAATGCGGCGCGCATCTGTCGGCCCAGGTCGCCTTCCTGGGTGCGGTGGGCCTCGTCCACCATCACGATGATGTTGCTGCGCTCGTTGAGCACGCCGCCCGCCTCGGCGAACTTGTGAATGGTGGTGATCAGCACTTTGCGCACGTCCTGCTTCAGCGCGTCGTGCAACTGTTGCCGGTCGGGCACGGCCACCATGTTGGGCACATCGGCCGCGTTGAAGGTGGCGGTGATCTGCGTGTCCAGGTCGATGCGGTCCACCACGATCAGCACCGTGGGGTTGGCCAGCGCGGGGTGCAGGCGCAGCTTCTGTGCGGCGAAGACCATCAACAGGCTTTTGCCGCTGCCTTGGAAGTGCCAGATCAGGCCCTTCTTCGGGTGGCCGGCCACCACGCGCGCCACCATCTTGTTCACCGTATCGAACTGCTGGTAGCGGCAGATCTGTTTAATGCGCCTGTGCTTCTTGTCCGTGCTGAAGAGGGTGAAGTGCTGCAGGATGTCCAGCACCACCTCGGGCCGCATCAGGCTTTCCACGGTGGCCTTCACGTGCTTCAGCTGGCCTTCCTCCTGGTTGTCCTCATCGCGCCACGGGCCCCACAGGTCCAGCGGCATGCGGATGCTGCCGTAGCGCAGCTTCTTGCCCTCGGTGGCGAAGCTGAACACGTTGGGCACGAACATGGCCGGCAATTCCTTTTCGTAGATCTCGTTCACCTGCCACGCGCCATCGAACCAGGTCACGGAATCGCGCACGGGGGTCTTGGCCTCGCCGATCACCAGCGGTATGCCGTTCACCAGGAAGACCACATCGAAGCGCTTGTTCACGCTGCCCGCCACGTAGGTCCATTGGTTGGTGACGGTAAGGCGGTTGTTGCCGGGGTGCTCGCGGTCCAGCAGGCGGATGGGCACGTGCTCACCGTTGGGGCCGAAGGGCAGGGTCTTCTCTCCGCGCAGCCAGGCGGTGAAGTGCTCGTTGGCGCGCACCAGCCCATCACTATGCACGCTCAGCAGGATGGCACGCAGCTGGTAGAAGACTTCATCGGCGCGGTCCGGTTGGGCGGCGATCTCGGGGTTCAGTTTCAGCAGGGCTTCGCGCAGCCAACTATCCACCAGCACATCGGCGGGTTGGCGCGGCACCTCTGTGGGCTTGGCGAAGGTCCAGCGTGTGGGTTCCAGCCGAATGCCATAGCCCGCCAGCGGCTCGGCCACTACGTTGCCGCCCAGCCCGATGCGCGCCACGGCATCCAGGATCAGCTGCTCGACGGTGTTGGATTCGTTGAAACTCATGTGACCGATGCTATCAGCGCCATGCGTTGGTTCAATAATGCCTTCTGTGCATTCTCCAGCGTTTGCGCCACTTCATCAAATTGCTTCATGTGCACGATGAAGCGTTCCTGTCCCTCGATCGTAGTTTGCGGTAGCGGGAAGTCCGTAAAGTCATCCATCATCAAACGCTTCGTGCCGTGAGAGGTCGTCGATGTCTTGCCCAGAATGGGTTTAGAGAGCCACTTGAACCAGTGGAACATGTACTCGACCTTGAACCGGTCATTCGGTATGAGAGTCTTCATATCCTGATTGAACGCCATATCCCGTGCTGTCATGCAAACCGGGAATGTGTGCGCGAGTATCATCCCGCGAACAACGATCATCAAGCTCCCTGCTGGGACGACCGTAGCCAAGTCTACACCTTGCTCTGAAAGGTGGTCTTCGGTGTCGTGAAGCACGTCCACCTTCATGTCCTTGGGACTAACCCACGGATATTCACCAGTCCAATTTGCTGGATCTTGTCTTGATGGCGTGTTGCCTGTCACCCATTTGCCGGCTTCGGCTACGGATACAGTATCAGTCTCCTGGACCGCACGCTCGAAGTGAGCTTCCCGCAAACGCACTTGGGCAGAGTGATTTGCTAACCCAACGGCTCGATAGCCTTCCAGAGTCTCATCCACCGCCCACAGCACCTCGGCGATGCGGCGCTGCTGGTCGAGGGGCGGCAGGGCGAACTCGAACCAAGCGATGTCAGACCAGTTGATGTATGGATTCACACTACCCTTGCTTTCACGCACCGAGTGCTCAGTGAACTTATCCGAGAGCATGATCCAAGGCAAGAGATCTTGAAGGAGTCCTTCCTTGGCTTCGAGAACAAGGGTGGTGTTTGCCGTAACGCCATCAAAGTCCGCGACCGATACCTTCTTCAGGTACGTTCGGCGCGAGCCATAGAGCACTTGCCCCTTGCGGAAGCGACGGATGAACGCAGGCCCCAAATAGCCATCGCCAACTGTTCCCCAACGTCGGATATGCACATCTGCACTGTCCATGTGCTCGCCGGCCACATAGCGCTCCACCTCTCCGGACTCAGGGTCGACCTGTTCCTTCAGGCACTTGACCACATCACCAAACGTCACCGTCTCCCACTTCGAGCGATCGAAGAGGGGGAGTTGGGCCCAGTTGGGGTTGGGCGACATGCTGTGCTGCACAAGGGTGGCGGAGGCTTGGCTCATGATGCGTGCGGGTCCGTGCGTTGCACCCACTGATTGAATGTATCCTGAAAGTCTTGCGCCGCTTGCATGAGTTGCTCAAAGGTGGGCACTTCGCGGTAGATCATGGCGGCGCTGCGTTGGTAGTCGCCGCGCCAGTCGGGCAAAGCCTCCGCAGGCGGCACGATGGCAATGCCTGTGCGTAGCAGCGCGTCGTAGTCCAACTTGCCATAGCGGTAGAAGGTGCGCCGGTGCTGCACCACGGCTTCGAACAAGGCGCGGTCGGCCATGGCTTCGGCGCCATAGCCGCCGGCATCCAGCTTCAGCAGGTCGTAGTAGTGGCGGCTCTTGCGTTCGCTGCCCTTGTTGAAGCCGGCGATGGTCTCGTGCAGCAGCAGGGCTTTTTCCAGCAGGGTGCGCTGGGGTGCCAAGGTGGGCACGTTGAAGGTGGCAGTACCCAAGGCTTCGGGCAGTGCTAGGTATACGAAGGGAGTAATAGGGCGCGGTGTGTTAGGCTCGTCATCGGCACGCGGCACCAGTTCTACCAGCACATGTTCTATCACGCCGACAAGGCCGTCCTTCAGGCTGCCGGGGTAGTTGAAGAGCAGGTTCGTTTCGTTGCCCTTGATGTGTGGGTCCAGCGACCATGTACCGCTGGGCAGTAGATCGTCCAGGCGTGTCCGGAGGGCGGGTAGCAGTGTGGTGGTGATCCATGTGGCGCAGCCGGCAGCAAGACGGTCCAGATACGCCTTGCGCTTGGTGTTGCTGAGGGCGGCCGGGTCGGTGGTCTCTTCGGGCAGCAACAGGGCGCGGTCCAGCACCAGGTCGATGTCCTCGGAGAAGCGGTCGATGAGGTCATAGCCCTTGGAAAGGGAGGTGCCCCCCTTGAATGTGAGGCGGCCCTTCGTTTCGGGCAATTCCATGATCACCTGCAGCAGCCAGCTCACCCAGAAGTCCTTTTCGATGACGGCCGCTGGGAGGGGGAAGGGCAACGCTTCCGTCGCCTGGCGGCAGTAGGTGGCGCGGTCCTCCGGAGATAGGTCGATGAAGCTGCGCATCATGGGGCGGGCCTTTCGGCGAGGCGGGTAAGGATGCGCGCGATCCAGGCCGGGGCGTGGATGCGGTGCTTCAGCAGGAGCTTGCGGTCGCGGTCATCGAGCCGTGCGGCAATGCGGGCCAGGGTGTCCTCGTCCACGTTGCGCTGGCCCAGGTGGCGCAGGGCCTGGATGACGAGCCCGGCGGTGGTGCCGGCCGCGGCCATGTTGCGCGGGGTGGTGGGCTTCAGCAGGATCTCCTGTCGGCCGTAGCGGATCACCTTCTTCGGGCCGTTGGTGTAGAGTTCCACGCGCATGGGGATCTGCGAGGAAAGGCCCAGCAGGTTGGCGGCATAGGCACCGGTGGGTTGCACGGTGATGGCCTCCGACTCCTGAATGGCGCGGACCACATCATCCACCGAGGGCATCAGCGGACCCAGTTTGGGATGCAATTGGGGCAGGTCGTACAGGCCATGGGCCAAGCGGCGGATGGAGCCCTTTTTCGCCAGTCGGCCAAGCACCGAAGCCACGGCCTTCGGATCATCCGAAACGGCGGTGAAGAGCTTTGGCGTAAAGACCAAACCTCTCCCCCTGGCGCGCACCCTTGCTATTATCTGTCTTTCAGTGAGTTGCACGATGTATGCGCGAGTTTTCCGGTTGTAAATTACACTATCTTTTTACAACGGAGGCAGGGTGTACTGGACCGCATGCGCTGACCGAAGGTCAGCGCATGCGGTCCAGCGCGCGTGGGCGCACACCCACGTGCGTACACGTGCGTGTGCAGGCACCCGCGCGCCCGCACACGTCAGGGTTACTTCGTAACCCTGGCGGGCTTCTTCAAGAGCGTGGATCCAAGAGCACTGGGGCCCACGGACGCCGCGCTCCGCCAAGAGGAGCGAATGGGGCCCACCAGAACGACGAACGAGGCGTGGAACTCCCATCACCCCACGAGGCCTTTGTTCAGCGCTCCAAGGGCATTTCTCAGGCCTTGTGAACTCTTCAGCCAGCTATCCAGCACCACGGGTAGTTCGGGTGCGGTCCGTTCGTCCGATCCTGCTTGCGCGGTACCGGTCGGTGTAGCCACGTACAGGGCAATGTTCAAGCTCCCCTCCTTGCCGCGGATCTCTTCCAGCGGCGCCACATGCGCAAAGCCTGACTCTTCGGTGAAGTCACGGTACGCCTTCACAATGCGCTGCTGGTGCGCTTCGGTAAGAAAGCTCTGCGCCCGTTCGCGCGTTACCTCGTTCACGGCGTTGATGAAGAGCACCTTGCCCTTGCGGGCCTTGGGCTTCTTGCTGCGGCAGATGACCACGCAGCTTTCCATGGGGCTGTTGTAGAAGAGGTTGGGCCCCAGGCCCAGCACGCACTCGATCAGGTCGGCCTCGATCAGCTTGCGGCGCATCTCCGCCTCCACATCGCGGAAGAGCACCCCGTGCGGGAAGAGGATGGCGCAGCGGCCGCTGTTGGCATCCATGCTGGCGAGGATGTGCTGGAAGAAGGCATAGTCCGCATTACCCTGCGGCGGTGTGCCATACAGGTTGCGCCCCCAGGGGTCGCTGGCCCACAGGGCACGATCCCACTGCTTGATGGAGTAGGGCGGGTTGGCCAGCACCACATCGAAGCGGCGCAGGCGGTCGCCCTCCAGCAACTTGGGTTGCGCCAGGGTATCGCCGCGCACGATCTGGAAATCCTCGATGCCGTGCAGGAAGCAGTTCATGCGGGCAATGGAGCTGGTCATGAGGTTGCGCTCCTGCCCGAAGAGGCCCACGTTGCGCCACTCCTTGCCCTGCTTCTTCAGGTGCGTGATCGCGCTGAGCAGCATGCCGCCGCTGCCGCAGGTGGGGTCGTAGATGCGTTCGCCGGGCTGGGGTTCCAGCAGCTCGGTCATCAGGTGCACCACGGTGCGGTTGGTGTAGAACTCGGCGGCGGTGTGCCCGCTGTCGTCCGCGAACTTCTTGATCAGGTACTCGTAGCCATTGCCCAGCTCATCCTCCGGCAGGTTGGCCACAGTGAGCTCCAGGGTGCTGAAGTGCTCGATGAGGTCGCGCAGCAGTGCATCGCTCAGGCGGTCCTTGTTGGTCCACTGCGCATCGCCGAAGATGCCTTGCAGCTTGTCCGGGTTGGCCGTTTCGATGGCGCGCATGCCGGCCTGCAAGGCGCGGCCCACGTTGGTGGTCACCTGGCGCACGGCGTTCCAATGCGCCTCGGCCGGGATCTGGAAACGGTGGATCTCCTTGAAGTCGTCGACACCTTCTTCCAGGCCCAGTTCCTCCTTGGCGGTGCGCGTCTCCTCATCGAATACATCGCACACGCGCTTGTAGAACAGCAGCGGGAAGATGAACTGCTTGTAGTCGCCCGCGTCGATGGTGCCGCGCAGCAGCGTGGCCGCACCCCATAGGTAGGTCTCGAGTTGGGATTGGGGGATGCGGGTTGACATCAGTGTTCTTTTCCAGTCACAACATACTGCATGAAGCGGTGCTGTATGTCCATGGCATCTGTGCGGTTCAGGTCGCGGCTGCAGTAGTTGCTCACACGATTCTCATGGCCGGTCTTGCGGTGAAGGCAATAACCAACGAAGTTGAAGACCTTGCCATCTGTGTGGTCGATCTTATAACGGTAGACGTGCCTTTCTGTGTGCCCTTCCATCCCGTTAGGCGTCGCTATCCAATATCCAGGATAGTCCAGCGCCTCCAACGCGCGCTGCATTTCCAATGGAGTTTCGTAACGGTCGGCGGGATCAACTGCCATTGCACGCGTAAGCACGCTTCGGACTTTACGAGGTATATGTGGCGGCCATTCATTCTTGCCAATAACCTTCCCTTGTGTGACTAGGTTATAGTACGCTCCATCACCAAGGTCTCTCTTCTTCCTCTTGATCACTTCTGTGCCCGATAACAATCGGTAGATCGTCATTCCTAGTTGATAAATATCTGTCTGCGGTAGCACTGCATTGTGCAGCAACATCTCTGGAGCGACATGGGGTCCATAGTGTCCGCGCAGGGGAACAGGGCCACCACTAGGAGAGTGGACGGATATTCCGTAGTCAGTAAGCGCAGCTTGGCCATAGCCATTGATGAGGATGTTGCTCGGCTTCACGTCACCGTGAATCATCCCAAGGCCATGCAAGACACCTAGTCCTCTCAAAACTTCAATGCTGTATTTGAGCACGTTTGGCAGCCTGATCATCTGCGCGGGCTCCAGGTTGTGCACAAGCGATTTTCTCGGATGGTAGTCCATCGCTATGGCGACCAGTTTATGGGCACCGTGCTCGACAGCATCAGCGTAGTGGACACGTACCAGATTAGGATTCTTGAGTTGAATGCCGAGCTTGGCCTCGCGCAGGTGCTCATCAACGGCAGCCTCTGCCTGGTCCAGGAACTTTACCGCAAACTGATGATCGAGGTTCAAATCGTTGGCTAGCCACACTTGTCCATAGCCTCCCTTCCCAATGAACTCGATCAGCTCATGTTTGCCGACGCGCTCGCCAGCACTGAAAGAAATCGAGCTTGCCATCTAACTCTGCGTCACTTTGAATGCAACGGCTACAGCGTCCGCCATCTGCTCATTCCAGTACATTGTGGTCCTGCCCACCTTTGCCTCTGCATAGGCCTTGACTTCCCGGCTGTTTGTACCAATCTGATTGTGGAAGAACGTATCGACTGGAATGCCCCACCGTCCAGCAGCGAGTAAAACGGCGGCATCGTAGTAGGCAGACTCCCGTGATGCGCTGCTTTCAGCACGACGCATTACGAACTCATTCACCTTAAGGGCGATTCGATCGAATGGTGGCTTCGCGCTTAAGATGCGTTCCAGTTCTTGATCAAGGAAGTACAACTTGGCGGCATTCGTATGGGCTGAAGCAGGGAACGTCAGCCAACTCTCGCTACTGGTGTTCAATAGCGTTGCTTTGGTACCATTCCATTCAACAATCGCGTAGCGGATTTCCTGAGATGAGGTTCGTATGCCGAGAATGCGCATGGCTGTTAAGTATCAGACAATGAGTAGCCCTTCCTTCTTCATCAACCCCACCAACCGCTCCTCCGCCTCAAAGGCCTTGGCGGCACTGGCCTTCAGTTGCGCCATGGCCTCCTCCACGCTAAGCGCCTGCTGCTGCACGGGCGGCTCCACATAGCGCGGTATGTTCAGGTTGTGGTCGTTGGCGGCGATCTCATCCAACATGACCACCTTGGCGATGCCTTCCACATCGGTGTAGTCGCGGTACCACTGGAAGATCTGGTCCTCGTGCTCGGGCAGCATCTCGTTCTGCGCGCGGCCGGTCTTGAAGGTGCGGCTGGCATCCAGAATAAGCACCTTCTTCTTGCGGTCCTTGGCCTTCTTCTGGCGCAGCACCAGGATGCACGCAGCGAGGCCGGTGCCATAGAAGAGGTTCGGCCCCAGGCCGATCACGGCTTCCAGCAGGTCCATGTTCAGGATCTTCGCGCGGATGGCGCCCTCCTTGCCGCTGCGGAACAAAGCGCCGTGCGGCAACACCACGGCCATGCGGCCGCTGCCGGGCGCCATGCTCTTGATCATGTGCTGCACCCAGGCAAAGTCGCCGCTCTTGTCGGGCGGCATGCCGGCGAAGTTGCGGCCCCAGGGGTCGCTGGTCCATACTTCTTCGCCCCACTTCTTCAGACTGAAAGGCGGGTTGGCGATCACACAATCGAAGGTGGCGAGGCTGCCGCCGCTGTAGAAGGCGGGATCGCGCAACGTATCGCCGCGCACGATCTTGAAATCGCTGGCGCCGTGCAGAAAGAGGTTCATGCGCGCGATGGCGCTGGTGGTGAGGTTGCGCTCCTGCCCGTAGAGCTTGCCCCAGAGCGTGCGGTCGTCGCCGTGGTGCTCCTTCACGTGGTGGATGGCCTCCATGAGCATGCCGCCGGTGCCGCAGGCGGGGTCGTAGATGCTCTCGCCCTCCTGCGGGTCCAGGATGTTCACCATCAGCCGCACCACGCTGCGCGGCGTGTAGAACTCGCCGGCCTTCTTGTTGGTGGCATCGGCGAACTTCTTGATCAGGTATTCATAACTCTGCCCCAGCAGGTCGTTCTGGGCCACCGCATTGCCCAGCGGGATGCGCGAGAAGTGCTCGATGAGGTCGCGCAGCAGCGCATCGCTGAGGCGTTCCTTGTTGGTCCACTGCGCATCGCCGAAGATGCCGTAGAGCGTTTCGGGGTTGGCCTGCTCGATGCCACGCAAGGCCTTTTGCAGCCGCTGCCCCACGTTGGTGGTGGTGGCGCGCACATCGTTCCAATGGCAACCCTCGGGCACCTGGAAGCGGTAGTGCTGCGGGAAGCTGGCGTACTCGGTATCGCCCCCGCCCTCCACCAAGGCGGCTTCCCGTTCCTCATCGAACACATCGCTGATGCGCTTGAAGAAGAGCAAGGGAAAGATGAAGGTCTTGAAGTCGGAGGCGTCGACGGCGCCGCGCAGGATGTTGGCGCTGGCCCAGAGGTGGGATTCGAGTTGGCCTAAGGTGAGTTGGTCGGGGTCGAGAGGCTCAGAGGCTTTCGGCTTGGAGGCTTGTAGGCCATTGGCTTGTGGGCCTGTGGGCTCAGAGGCCTTAGGCTTGGAGGCCTTGGGGCTCTTAGGCTTGTTGGCTTTCTGGCCTGTAGGCTTGCCAGCGCCCTGGTGACTGGCAGCCACCCGCACGCTCCCCCCCCGCCCCGGCCCCAGCACCAGCAGGCCTTGGGCCACCAGCGCATCGCGTACCGCGCGGTACTGGTCCTCGTTCCACCCGAGGGTGGCGCGGGCCTTCTGGTTGCCCATGCGCCCGGTGCGTTGCACCAGGTCCACCAGCTGCTGTTCGTCGCTCGTCATCGCGGTGGGAAATTATCCGGTGCCGGGGAACCGGGGAAACGGTGGTTGCGGCCGTTCGTCCCAACAGGCCGGTGGACCGCACGGGCTCCGCCTGCCTGCGGACCGCTCTACCTGGAACCCCAAACCCCAGCCTGCCCGCGCCGGGCGCGGGCCCTGGACCGAGGGCCGGGGCCGCCACGCCAGTGGCGGGCGGCACCTTGGGACCGACCACCGGTGGCCTTGGAGCATCCCTTGATCTCGGGGCGGTGGCGGGTGCTGGTCCTGCGTGGTGCTCCTGGTTCGGGGTGGGTACTCGCCCCATCTGGCCGGCGGAGTCATTAGGGCTCCAAGCGGCCACCAGCGTAAGGGTCATCCACGACCGGTCACCGGCGCGAAGAAATTGCCCAGGTTCTTGAAGTTGATGGCCTTCGACAGCGTGACCACATAGTAGGGCTGCGGATGGAACCAGCTGTTGGCGATCTCAGCTTGCAATGTCAATCCACTATGGGGTTCCGTGATCCAGAGCCGCCCGGAAAAGTACCAGTCGAACAACCGTCCGTACTCTACCTCACCGACCAAACCGCTAGGTCGACCTTGTGGTATATACAGCGTACTGAAGCCCGTATTCATATACAAGTGCACACTGATCCGGTCGTTGTCGTGTGCGATGAATGCGCCTGGCCCGATCTTGAACTCGAACCGATTCTCACGTTCAACATAAGCACTTGGGAACGTGGCCGGTGCACCTATCGAACCGGCATAGGTGATCGTATCCAACGGAACATCATCCGAGAAGGTGGTGTTGCGCAGAACACGTCTCCAAATGAACTCCGCTGCAGGTGCCAGGGAGCAGGTCACTGTACGCTTTTTGATGGAACCGATACGAATTAGCGGGGCGTAATACGCTCCAATGTTGTCAGCAACGTACTCGGTCACCCGCTTGGATTCCGTGCGGAACAATTGATAGGTGGTATCCGTGAGCGGCCGACCTCCGGAAAGCCTCACGACGGTCCCCGACGAGTCAATGGTGGTGAAGGCCCTATTGCCATATAGACTGATGAAATGACCGATCCGAAGATCGCTTTTCGAAGGCAGATAGGTATTGACCGCCAGGAACAGATTCTTGGCCTGGACACCATCGACCAGATCAAAATTGGTTCCCACGTACGCCAGGTAGTTGTAGCCATCAAGTTCGGGCCCTGCTGGTTTCACCGTCACTTTCAACACGGTCTTGGCGGCTGCGTTCTTGATCACTACGTCATCTTCCACCGCCGACACCTCCACCTTCAAGGCAAGTGTCTGATCCCTTCCTGGAAGAGCATCCGGAGCGAGCGTGAGGTATGTTCTACGTTCGATCTTCGACCCTGTCCCTTCCAACGTACTGAAGGGTACTTCCAAGGTATAGGCCGATCCATGCAGGTCGGTACCATCGGCTTCCCTGATGACAATATTGTACTTGCGACCTTGTTCCAAGCCGTCGGCCTCCAATTCAAGCCCGACCAATGTGCCAGACCCCGATCGCTGCACCGTGAGCTCGGAAACCTTGAACTGTATGCTGACCACGTCGGTATCATTCACGGCGACGGGCGAGGGGGTTGTGGCTAATGGGTCCGTCGCATTCACAACGGGGACTGAATCAGTTGCCTGTGTTGCCGGTGTTGAGTCGGTCTGCGCCATGATCGACGAGGTCAGCGCCGACAGGCAGATGTGGATGAGGGTCCTCATGGCACGGTGTGTTTTGGTCCTGCAAACCACGGTGCCTGCTCCGTGCCCGAACAGGTGGTTTTTCACCTCCCCCACCCCCCTGTTTTTCACCTGGTGGGGGTGCGGACGGTTGGTTTGCTTTGCGGATCACCAACACCACCCCGAAATGTTCCGCGCTCGCTCCTCTTCACCGGTGAAGGCCGTAGCCATCGCCCTGTTGCTCATCCCCATCATCGGTTGCACCGACCGCGACGCCCCGGGTGGCGGCGGTCGCGCACCGCAAGACCCTGAAGGGGACCGATCCGTGGCGATCGACCCGCGGTCGCCTGGGTTCCAGCTCCCCAAGGAGCTGCTCGGCCACCTCACCGTGCGCGAGAGCCGGAAGTTCATCGAGCCGCGGGTGATCCAATCCGACCTGGCCTGCGCGGAAGCCGAGCTCGACACCGTGGTCCACTACGGAACCCCCGCCCAACACCAACCCCTATCTCCTCATACCATCCAGTTCACCCGACAGAGCTATGAGGAGATCCGCAACGACTTCACCCCCGGCCAATGCGAGCCTGAGCGCTCCGGTCTGGCGATCCTGTACGGCTTCGATGCGGAGGCCCATCACGTGGTATGTGCCTTCAGCTTCGTGTGCATGGACCTGGTGAACGACATCGGCCCGTACACGATCCCGCAAACCCCGCTCTACACGATCCAGAACAACGCCCTGACGGCCACGACGATGACGCTGGACCAGTGGTGGACCGGTCCCGGACAGGCATTCCAGGAGAACATCGTGGTGGACAGGTACGACAACGACGCGTTCCAGTCCATCTACACGGACCAGCGACCCCACATGGTCTACAAGCTGGAGCAGGTCGATTCGCTGATCGCAGACAATCACCTGGGCGAAGCGGACCGGGTCGAGGTGGTCCTGGTGGCGGAGCCCCAGGCCTGGTCAAAGCTGGACCGCGGCGCGCTCTTCAGCATGAAGACCTGCCTGGTGGCCGTGAACGAGACCGGTCGGCTTATCGGGAATGAATCGAACAACGGCACCTACGCGATGCGCGGGGCCGATCTGGGCTCCGCCTGCCCGCCGATGTGCGCGGACATCGCGGTGTTCCAAGGACGCGGGGTGGACGTGCGCGCCAGTTGCAAGTAGAGCTTTCGCGCGATGTCCACGCTGCTCCTCTCCTCCTTGCTGCTGTCCGTCGCGATGGCCACCGCGCTGGTGGCCTGGTGGCGGGCGCGCGGCCTCGGCGGCGCCTTTCTGCGCTGGAGCGGGGTGCTGGTGGTGGTGGCCTTCGCGGTGGAAACGGCCGGCGTGGTGATCCGCACCGCAGGGCACCCCAACACCTGGCTCTACAACAGCTTCACAGTGGTGGAGTTCCTGCTGATGCTGCGGCTGGTGGCCTGCCTGCTTCCGCAACGGCGGTCGGCGCTGGCCGTGACGGCGGCGCTCGGTCTGCTGGCCATGGGCGCCGCCTACCTGCGCTCGGGCTCCACCGTCTTCCTGCTGGGGGAAGGCATCATCCTGCTGGCGGCCATCACCTGCGGCTGGTCATTGGCCACCCTGTGGAGCGTGGCGCAGCGCGTGGACCGGTCCATCGTCGGCTCGCCCTCCTTCTGGTTCTTCCTGGGCACCCTGGCGTACTTCGGCGGCATCGTGCCCTTCGTGGGCATGATGCGGCTGCTGTACCGCAACGATCCGGAGCTGACCCGTGTGATGTACTGGATCATCATCGTATTGGCCATCGTGCGTTATTTGCTGGCAGCCTTCGCCTTCCATGTGGCACGTCGGCAGGGCGGCTGGGATGAACACCGACCCCGTGCATGAGCTCTTCGTCCCGGTGCTGGTGGCCACCGGCCTGCTGGTGCTGCTCTTCGCCGTTGTGGCCATGCTGCTGGTGGTGAACGCCAACCGCCGCCACCGGCACCGCGCCGAGCTGGCCGAGCTGCACCTGCAGCGTGATGCCGAGCTGCGCCGCGCCGAACGCGAGGCCACCGAGCACACCCTCACCGAGGTGGGCCGCGAGCTGCACGACAACGTGGGCCAGCTGCTCACCGTGGCGCAGCTGGGCCTGCTGGACCATCTGGCCGATGCGGCCAAGGCCCATCCGCGCGTGGCCACCGCGCTGGAGGCCCTGGACCAGGGCATGGAGGAGGTGCGCCGCCTGGGGCGCAGCCTCAACCACGACCACTGGCGCCACCTGCGGCTGGCCCAGGCGCTGGAGCTGGAGGCCACCCGCCTGGAACGCCTCGGCAAAGCCCGTGTCCACCTGCGGATCAGCGACCCGATGCACGACCCCCCGGCCGACGCGAAGACGATCCTGTTCCGCGCCTTCCAGGAAGTGGTGGCCAACGCCTTGCGCCACAGCGGCGCCCGCACCCTCACCATCGCACTGGACGGCACACCGCCCACGCTGCGGGTGCACGACGACGGCCGCGGCTTCGATCCCGAGGCACCGCGAACGGGCAGCGGGCTCACCAACATCATCACCCGCTGCCGCCTCATCGGCTACACCGCCACCATCTACACGGCGCCCGGCGACGGGTGCAGCTGGACCTTCACCCCCGACACCGCCCATGACCCATCCCGTCGTCCTGGTGGATGACCACCACATGGTGCGCGAAGGCCTCGCCGCCACCATCGATGCCTTCGATGACTATGCCGTGGTGCTGCAGGCCGCCAACGGCCGCGAGCTGATCGACGCGATCGACGGCATCCCCGATCCCGCCATCGCCATCGTGGACCTGCACATGCCGGTGATGGACGGCTACGCCACCATCGCCTGGCTGAAGGCCCACCGGCCGGCCGTGCTGCCCCTGGCCCTCACGTTCGACGCCAGCGAAGAGGCCCTGATGCGGGCGATACGCGCCGGCGCCCGGGGCTTCCTCGGCAAGAACGCGCGCAGTGCCGTGCTGAAGCATGCGCTCGACAGCCTGGTGCGCACCGGCTACTTCCAGACGAGCGAAGCCCGGCTGGAGCTGCTGGACCGCAACGGCGTGCGCTCGCGCACCGAGCAGGAGCGCGACGCCATCCTCGCCCAGATCACCCCGCGCGAACTGGACCTCCTGCGCCTGGTGTGCTCCGACGAGGAGCTCACGTACGAACAGATCGCCGGCCTCATGAAGCTATCGGTGCACACGGTGGACAACTACCGCGTGAACCTCTTCGAGAAGTTCGGCATCAAGAGCAAGGCGGGCCTGGTGCTCTTCGCCTACAAATGGCGCATCGTGGAGCCGTGAACCGGCGCGTTCATTGTGCAGGGATCGTGAACATCTCCAGTGCGCTTCCTGCGCCAATGGGCTGATCCCTGCTTCTCTTCGCCACACCATCACCCTCCATACCCCCATGACGATGAAGTGTCCTCCGCACCGGCGCGCGGTGCTGCTGTTCGCCGCCTTCTGTGGCCTGACCGCCACCCCTTTGCTGGCCCAGCAGGCCGGCGGCCTTCCCGCCAACGGCTGCGGCTTCGACCACGGCCACCAGGAGCTGATGCGCGACGACCGCGGATACCGGCAGCGTGTGCTCGACTTCAACGAGGCGGCGCGCGTGGCCCCTCCCGGCATCGAGCGCGACCTCAACACCTTCAAGGTGCCGGTGGTGGTGCACGTGATGGACATCGGCACCGCGGCCACGGCCGTCACCGACGACCAGATCCGCGCGGGCATCAAGCTCACCAACCAGTACTGGCGCAAGGTGGCCGGATCGGCCGGTGACGGGTCGGGTGTGGACATGGGCATCGAGTTCGTGCTCGCCGTGCGCGATCCACAGGGCAACTGCACATCGGGCATCGACCGGGTGGACATGAGCGCCGTGGCGGACTATGTGAACTACGGCGTGGCCTACGACGGGGCGCTGGGCCTGCCGGACGCCGCGTTGAAGGCGACCCGCACCTGGGACCAGACGCAGTACTACAACATCTGGCTGGTGGGCGAGATCGACAACGGCGGACCGGTGGCCGGCTATGCCTACTTCGCGGGCAGCCATGGCTCGGCCATCGACGGCACGGTGATGCTCGCCGCCTACATGAACAGCAGCGTGCTCGCGCACGAGCTCGGCCACGCCTTCAACCTGTACCACACCTTCCAAGGCGACAACAACGGCACGCAATGCCCGGGCAACGGCACCTGCGCCGCCGATGGCGACCAGGTGTGCGACACGCCGCCGCATATCCGGCCGGCGAGCTGCAACCCCGCGGGCACCAACAGCTGCGACGGCAACTCGTCCAACAGCCTGCACCTGTACAACTACATGAACTACACGCCCTGCGCGGACAACATGTTCACCGCCGGCCAGCGCACCCGGGCCCAGCTGGCCATGACCAGCCAGCGCGGCTCCTTCCTGGCGGCGAACGGGAACCTGGCCCTGGTGCCGCCCGCAGCGCCGCAGCTCGACTTCATGGCCGGCGCCAGCCTGCTGTGCGGCACCGGACAGACCGTGACGCTCGAGGACCGTTCCTCGTGCCTGCCGAACACCTACCTGGACGATGCGGAGTTCCCCGGCATCACCTATGCGTGGTCCATCACCAACGGCATCGTCACCTACAATTCCACCGCGCGCCGGCCCACCTTCACGCTCAACAGCACCGGGGTGTACAATGTGACACTTACCGTCACCACCGCCCTGGGCACCCATGTGCGCACCGAGAACGGCGTGGTGGTGGTGGCCGCAGCCCCGGTGGCCGCCTGCACCCCCACCACCAGCAACGCCTGCAACTGCGCACAGACCGTGAACAACGTGGTCTTCAACACCATCTCGAACGCGACGAGCACGATCAACAACGTGGCCTACACGGATCTCGCCTGCACGCACAACACGGTGCTCGGCGCCGGAGGCACTTACCCGCTGTCCGTCACCATCCGCGCCGGGGGCAGCGGCGCCGAATCGCTGAACGGCTACATCGACTACAACAACAACGGCGTGTTCGAGGACCCGGCGGAGCTGGTGATCTCCGGAAGCACACCGGCCAGCACAAGCGCCACGATCAATGCCAACGTCACCATCCCCGGCGGTGCGGTGACGAACACGCTGCTGCGCATGCGCCTCTACGGCGAGGCCGGCACGCTGAGCGCCAACGAGCGCAACTGCCTCGCCGCCACCTTCATCGGCGATGTGGAGGACTACGGCGTGTACATCAGCACCAGCGTGGCCGGGGTGAGCATCGCCGCGGCGCCTGGCACCACCATCACCTACGGCACCAACGTCACCTTCACCCCCACCCCGGTGAACGGTGGCGCGGCGCCCGTGTACACCTGGTTCCGCAACGGCGCGCCCGTGGGCACCGGCGCCACCTACGCGGCGAACGACCTGCTGCCGGGCGAGACGGTCCATTGCGAAATGGCCTCCTCCCTCGCGGGCGTCCTCTCCTCCCCGGCCCTGTCCAACACGCTCGCCATGACGGTGACCGGCCCGCCCCTGAGCGACTTCACCGCGGACCGCACGAGCCTGTGCGCCGGGGGCACCGTGACCTTCGACGACCTCTCGCTGCTGAGCCCCACCACCTGGAGCTGGAGCTTCCCGGGCGGCACGCCCTCCTCCTCCACCGCGGCGAACCCCGTGGTGACCTACACCACGCCGGGCACCTATGCGGTGACCCTCACCGCGTCCAATGTGAACGGCTCCGGCAGCACGATGACGAAGCCGGGATACATCACCGTGTTCGCCGCGCCCACCACGGGCTGCTCGGTGACCCGGACGGAAACGCCCGCCGTGAACATCGGCATCTTCAACGTGGCCTTCCACACCATCGACCACGCCACGGCGTGGGACGGCCCGGTGATGAACGACTACAGCTGTACCCAGATCGCCCAGCTGCAGCCCAACACGAACTATCCGATCGCGGTGACGGTGGGGGCCTTCAACACGCAGTGGGTACGGGTGTACATCGACTACAACGGCAACGGCGTGTTCACCGATGCGGGGGAGCTGGTCTTCACGCCGTCCAACGGCACCGGCGTGCGCAGTGGCAGCTTCACCACGCCCGCAGCGCCCACCACGGGCGTGCTGCGCCGGATGCGGGTGATCTCCGACTTCGTGAACACGACGCCCGGTCCCTGCACCAGCCCGGTGCAGTACGGCCAGGTGGAGGACTATGGCGTGGTCTTCACCCCGGCTCCGGGCATTGCGGTGGCGCCGCGCGTCCACCTGGAAGGTGCGTACAGCGCCACCACCGGCCTGATGAGCGATGCGTTGCGCAGCAGTGGTCTGGTGCCGCTCGCGGAACCCTACACGACGCTCGGCTATGCCTTCACGGGCGGCGGCGGTGAAAGCACCACGGCCCCGGTGCTGGCCGTCACCGGCAGCAACGCCATCGTGGACTGGGTGCTGGTGGAACTGCGCAGCGACGCCAGCCCCACCACCGTGCTGGCCAGCAAGGCCGCCCTGCTGCAGCGCGACGGGGATGTGGTGGGCACGGACGGCACCTCGCCCGTCAGCTTCAGCCAGAGCGCCGGCACCTACCGCATCGCCATCCGCCACCGCAACCACCTGCCCGCGATGACGCTGAACGGCGTGGCGCTCTCGAGCTCGCCCGCCCCGGTGGACCTCACCGTGGGCACCACGGCCACCTTCGGCACCGACGCCCGCAAGAGCATCACCGGCACCTTCCCCGCGCTGGTCCTCTGGGCCGGCGATGTCACCTTCAACGGCCAGGTGAAGTACGCCGGTGGCGGCAATGACCGGGATCCCATCCTGGTGCGCATCGGCGGCACGGTGCCCACCAACACCGCCAACGGCTACTATCCCGAGGACGTGAACCTCAACGGCCAGGTGAAGTACGCCGGCAGCGCCAACGACCGCGATCCCATCCTGGTCAACATCGGCGGCACGGTGCCCACGGCGGTGCGGAACGCGCAGCTGCCCTGAGCTATTCTCCAGCAACGTTCGAAGCCCGGCGATGAGCCGGGCTTCGAACGTTTTACACCGTCACGATCCCACCCTTTTTACGAAGCAGATTAAGGAAAGGAAATTGTGGGGTTTGTCTGGTGAATGCCAAATGCAAAGGCTGCATGCCCATCAATCCAGTTCTTAAAGCTGATCAGATCCCCGCCAAGGCAGCGCCGAGATCATCCTCTTCGCCTAATCCCAACTTCAACTTCAACCGGTACTTGGCCACGCGCACGCTGGTGGGGGCGATGTGCCGAAGCTCGGCGATGGTGGCGTTGTTCAGGCCGGAGCGCACCATGCCGCACAGTTCCAGTTCCTTGTCCGTAAGGTCCGGCTGGCGCGTCCTCAACCGCTCGTAGAAGGCGGTGTTCACCACCTCCACTTCGCGGTACAGCCATTCACGCTGCTCGTCCACGCGCAACTGGGACCGCACGTTGTCCTTGAGCAGTTCCACCTTCGCCGTCACCTCGGCCTTCACCGGCTTGGCGCGGATGATGTCACCTGCGGCATCCAATACCTCGCGCGTCCACTGCTGCTTGCGGTTCAGGTCCTGGGCGATCTGCTGGATGTCCTTCCGTTTGTTCGCCAGTTCGGTCTCCACCTGCTGTTTCTCCAGCTGCTTGCGGCGGATACGCGATCGGAAAAAGCCGGCCAGGGCGAGCAGGGATACCGTGGCAAGCACCCCTACGAGCCAGAGGATGATCGTGCGGGAACGGGTGCGGGCCTCCGCTGCGGTCACCCGCGCTTGGTCCAAGGCAGCTTGCGCGGCCAGTTCGGCCTTCATGCGCCGCACCCCGAAGGCGGTGACCGCCCCCAGGGTGGCCTGCCGTTCCCTGCGCCGAACCTGGTCCAGGCTGTCGTTCAGGGCGAGCAGCAAGCGGGAGGCGCGGGCCTCGCGCACCGGGTCACCCACGGCCCTCGCCAGCCGGTGGTCCAGCCGCAGCAGCTCCATCCGCGCCTGCTGCCGGATGCCTGCGGGCATCTGTGCCAGATCGGCCCGGAGCGCGTCCAGCACCGCCCCGGCCTCCAGGGGCTCATGCGCATCCAGCCAGAGCGAGGCCAGCTTGATGCTGTACCGCCGGTACCGGTCCATCAGGTCGATGTCGCTCGACCCGTGTGCGCGGAGCAGCGACACGTTCTGCGCCACCCACGCGCGGGCCTGTGCATCCTCCCCCCGTAGCAAGGCGGCATCGGCCCGGTTGTCGCGCTGGCTGAACTGGATGTCCACCCACGGGTTCACCTGTCCTTGCTCCAGCAGGGTGACCACCGTATCCAGGTAGCGGTCGGCCAGGTCGGGCTCCCGGCGGTCCAGGTGCAGGATGGCCAGGTTGTTATACAGGCCGGCCAGCGTGTAGGGGTCGTGGCGCGGGGCCAGCCGAAGGCTCCACTGCATGTAGTGGGCCGCGCTGTCCCACTGCTGCTGGTCCAGGTAGCGGGCTCCGATGCCGGACACAGCCCGGGCGGTGCTCACCGTGTCGCCTCCATCCTGCGCGGCCTCCAGCTCCAGGTACATCTGCTCGAAGGCCAGTTCCTCCGCATTCAGCGTATACAGCAAGGTGCCCAGCTCGCGGTGGATGTCCCAGCGGACCATGGGGGAAGTGGAAGCGGTGATGGCGCCATCGGCGCGGAAGAGGAGTTCCAGCCGGCTCTCCACGCCGGCGGTATCGCGCACGTCCTGATAGCTTCGGAGTAGCGCTTCCGCCGCCTCAAGGGTGGAGGTCTGCTGGGCCTGTATGCAGGGTGGCAGGGCCACCATCCGTATAAAGGCGCTGAACAGCAGGACATTGCGCATGGACGCGGGCGTGAGGGGTCAAGGCAAAGAAACGCCGGACACCCTCAAATTTAGAGTATGTATACGCTTTGTATACGCACGAAAATGGCGTTCGGTCGTGCGGTGCTCTATTCTCGCACCAGATAATAGAGCACCATCCTGTACACGCCATGAAACACCCGCTCCGGACCCCCTGCATCCCCTTCGTCCGGATGCTCACGCCAATTTTGCTCTTGTCTGGCATTCAGGCACTTGCCCAGACCCCCGAGGCCTTCCGCTACCAGGCCGTGGCGCGCGATGGCGGCGGCCAGCTGGTGGTGAACACCGCCGTGGGCGTGCAGTTCCAGCTGCACCAGGGCAGTGCCAGCGGTACGGTGGTGTATGCCGAAACCCACAGCCCCACCACCAACGCGCAGGGCCTCTTCACCGTGGGCGTAGGCGAGGGCAGCCCCACCAGCGGCACCTTCAGCGCCATCGACTGGAGCACCGGGCCCTACTTCGTGGAGGTGGGGCTGGACCCTGCGGGCGGCACGGCCTACAGCTCCATCGGTGTGCAGCAGCTGCTGAGCGTGCCCTATGCCCTGTACGCCACCAAGGCCGGCCCTCCTGGCAGTGCGGCGGGCGAGATCCGGTATTGGAACGGCACGGACTGGGTTTCGCTGCCGCCGGGTACCAATGGCCAGACGCTCACCTTCTGCAACGGCTCGGTGCGCTGGGGGAACTGCCCGGTGCAAGAGCGCCTGAACAACGGTGAAACTCCCTGCGCCATCGCCAATAGCGGCATGCCGCTGGATTCGCTCTGGGGCAAGAGCTACCTGGGCGGGCTTATCGCCTACCTGGACCCCAACACTTGCCAGGGCTTTGTGGCCTCGATGACCAGCGACGTTAGTTATTGGGTGTATGGAAATTCTCAAGGGGCTGAATACGGGGATTGCCCGTTCACCCTCTTCGGCACAAGCACCGCTCTGTTCACGGGTGCGGCGAATTCGGACCTCATCGCCTCCTCGCCGTGCAATGACGGAAGTGCCGTCAATACCGTGCGGGGCCTCATAGGCCCCGCGTGGTCGTTGCCTTCGAAGGATGAACTGGCCCAGGTGTATGCCCACCTGCACCTGAACGGCTACGGTGGGTTCCTGGCGACCCCATACTGGAGTTCCTCAGAAAATGGACCCTCCTCAGCGTGGGCGATCGACTTTGCCAATGGGTCGAGCTTATCCGCAGGTAAGGATGACACTAATGCTTATTTCTGGTGCATGGGCGTCAAGTACTTCTGAAGACGAACACCGCAACACACCGATGAACCTCTCCCGCACCTGCTCCCCGCACCGCACGTACCGCCCCATGGCCGGCACCTGCCTGATGCTCACCCTGATGCTCTGGGCCGCGCACGGCCTGGCCCAGACCCCCGAGGCCTTCCGCTACCAGGCCGTGGCCCGCGATGGCGGCGGCCAGCTGGTGGTGAACACCGCCGTGGGCCTGCAGTTCCAGCTGCACCAGGGCAGCGCCAGCGGTACGGTGGTGTATGCCGAAACGCACAGCCCCACCACCAACGCGCAGGGCCTCTTCACCGTGGGCGTGGGCGAGGGCAGCCCCACCAGCGGCACCTTCAGTGCCATCGATTGGAGCACCGGGCCCTACTTCGTGGAGGTGGGGCTGGACCCTGCGGGCGGCACGACCTACAGCTCCATCGGTGTGCAGCAGCTGCTGAGCGTGCCCTATGCCTTGCAGGCGAAGGAGGCGGACACGGCAGGGCACGCCACCACATCGGATACCGCCTCCTATGCCGCTCAGGCAGGCCCCCCGGGCAGTGCGGCGGGCGAGATCCGGTATTGGAACGGAACGGCCTGGGTTTCGCTGCCCCCAGGGAGCAACGGACAACCCTTGGTCTTCTGCAACGGTGCAGTGCGCTGGGGGAACTGCCCGGTGCAGGCACGCCTGAACAACGGTGAAACTCCCTGCGCCATCGCCAATAGCGGCATGCCGCTGGATTCGCTCTGGGGCAAGAGCTACCTGGGCGGGCTTATCGCTTACCTGGACCCCAACACCTGCCAGGGCTTTGTGGCCTCGATGAACGCTACCGAAGCTGTCTGGATGGTTCAAAGTTCTAGCTCGTCTAATCCCAGTGACTGCGCGATCACGTATTTCGGTACCTCCACCGACCTGTTCACCGGCGCGGCGAATTCGGCACTAATCGACGCCCCCCCGTGCAACACAAATGCCGTCCATGATCTGCACGTTGTCGTAGGCCCCGCTTGGTCGTTGCCTTCGAAGGATGAACTGGCCCAGGTGTATGCCCACCTGCACCTGAACGGCTACGGTGGGTTCCTGGCGACCCCATACTGGAGTTCCTCAGAAAATGGACCCTCCTCAGCGTGGGCGATCGACTTTGCCAATGGGTCGAGCTTATCCGCAGGTAAGGATGACACTAATGCTTATTTCTGGTGCATGGGCGTCAAGTACTTCTGAAGACGAACACCGCAACACACCGATGAACCTCTCCCGCACCTGCTCCCCGCACCGCACGTACCGCCCCATGGCCGGCACCTGCCTGATGCTCACCCTGATGCTCTGGGCCTCGCACGGCCTGGCCCAGACCCCCGAGGCCTTCCGCTACCAGGCCGTGGCGCGCGATGGCGGCGGCCAGCTGGTGGTGAATACCGCCGTGGGCGTGCAGTTCCAGCTGCACCAGGGCAGCGCCAGCGGCACGGTGGTGTACGCCGAAACGCACAGCCCCACCACCAACGCGCAGGGCCTCTTCACCGTGGGCGTGGGCGAGGGCAGCCCCACCAGCGGCACCTTCAGCGCCATCGACTGGAGCGCCGGGCCCTACTTCGTGGAAGTGGGGCTGGACCCTGCCGGCGGCACGGCCTACAGCTCCATCGGTGTACAGCAGCTGCTGAGCGTGCCCTATGCCCTGTACGCCACCAAGGCCGGCCCTCCGGGCAGTGCGGCGGGCGAGATCCGGTATTGGAACGGCACGGACTGGGTATCGCTTCCTCCGCCCACTTCCGTCAACCGCTCGCTGACCTATTGCGGCGAGGGTGTATTGCGCTGGGGCCCTTGCCCGGTGCAGGAGCTCCTGAACGGGGGTGCCACGCCGTGCCAGCTGGTCGCGGAGGGCGTGCCGCTGGATTCCCTCTGGGGCAAGAATTACCTGGGCGGCCTGATCGCCTACCCGGACACCAACACCTGCCAGGGATTCGTGGCCGCCACGACCGATCTTTTCCCCATCCCTCGGGAATGGGTCAATGATGCGGGCTGTGCGAACACGTTGATCGGGGGCACATCCACGGACTTGTTCACGGGCGGGAACAACACCACCCTAATTGCTGCGCACCCCGTCTGTGGACCGGTCACCCTGGCCGCTGACGTCCTATCCTCCGCACCCCCGGGTTGGTACCTGCCCTCGCGGGATGAGGTGCTCCAGTTCTATACCCATCTCCACCTCAACGGCGTTGGTGGTTTCGGCACCGACTTCTACTGCACTTCTTCGGAAGAAAGCGCAAGCACCGCCTATTACATCAGGTTCCTCAATGGCACCGGTGGCAACTTCGGCGATGTCAAATACAACGGTGCTAGCGGCCGGGTCCGTACGATCAAATACTTCTGACCACACTCCCCACCCCCCCATGAACCGACTCCGATCCTTCCTCCTCACCCTGGGCCTGCTGGCCGCCACCTGGGCGGCGAACGCCCAATCGGTGAGCCCCACCGTGGTGGCCAACGCGGGTGGCACCGGCACCGCCGGGAACATGACCCTGGACTGGACCCTCGGGGAGCCGATGGTGACCACCCTGGACAACGGCCTGCTGGTGCTCACACAGGGATTCCACCAGCCCGGCGGTGTGCTCACGAGCAACCTGCCCGCTCCCTTCATCACCACCTGGAACACGGCGAACGCCGGTGTCTCCGGCGCCACATCGATCACCATCCCCACCACGGGAGGGGGCTACCTCTACGACGTGGACTGGAACAACGACGGGGTGTATGACCAGTTCAACGTGACCGGCAGCGTGACCCACGATTTCGGTGTGTCGGGCACCTACACCATCCGCATCGCCGGGGCGTTTCCGCGCATCTTCTTCAACGGGGCGGGCGACCGCTTGAAGCTGCTTTCCGTGGACCAATGGGGGGCTACGCCATGGACCTCGATGGTGGGCGCCTTCAAGGGCTGCAGCAACATGAACATCACCGCCACGGATGCGCCGGACCTCTCCAGCGTCACCGACCTGACCGAATGTTTCATGGATTGCATCGCGTTCACCGCGGACCTGGACCAATGGGACGTGCTGGGCATCACCACCATGACGCGCCTGTTCCGGGGCTGCACCCTGTTCAACGGGGACGTGACCACGTGGGCCACCGACAGCGTGACCGACATGGGGGGGCTGTTCCAGCTGGCCGGAACCTTCAACCGGGACATCTCCGGATGGAACACCTCCAAGGTAACGACCATGACAAGCATGTTCGCCAATGCGGACAGCTTCGATCAGCCCATCGGCGTATGGGACGTGGGGCAGGTGCAGCAATTCGGCACCATGTTCATCCAGAACGATGCGTTCGACCAACCCCTGAACGCCTGGGATGTGCATAGCGCTGTGAACTTCAGCTCCATGTTCTCGCAGACCACCGCCTTCAACCAACCGCTCGACCAATGGACCCTTGGTGCGGTGAGCCTCAGTGCCATGTTCAGTCAGGCCACCGCGTTCGACCAGGACCTGGGGGCCTGGGACATCAGCCAGGTGATCAACTTCTCCAACGCGTTGAGCAATTGCGGAATGTCCACGGCCAACTATGACGCCACCCTGATCGGGTGGAGCACCCTGGACGCGGGTGAAACGCAGATCCCTGCGAACAAGACATTCGGCGCCACGGGCCTGACCTACTGCCTGGGCGAAGCGGCTCGTAACACGCTCACCGGAACCTACGGCTGGACGATCAACGATGCGGGCCCGGACCTGATCTGCCAATCCCAGGGGCACTTCGTCACCACCTGGCAGACCGACAATCCAGGCATTTCCGATCCCCTTTCCATTACGATCCCCACCTTCCCCGGGGAGACCTATAACTACGATGTGGACTGGGACAACGACGGCACCTTTGATCAATTCGGACTGACCGGGGACGTGACGCACACCTATCCGTCACCGGGCACATACACCATCCGGATCCGGGGTGCTTTTCCTGCGATCCATTTCGCGTATTCCGGTGACAACGAAAAACTGCTCTCAGTGGATCAATGGGGTACGATGGCCTGGACCACTATGGAAGCCGCTTTCGCCGGGTGCGGCAACCTCCAGGTAACCGCTGCGGATGTGCCCGATCTGTCCGGAGCGACCAGCCTTCAGGAAATGTTCGCCAGTTGCGCCAATTTCAATGCAGACATCAATTCATGGGACGTCAGCCAGGTCACGAACATGAGGGACATGTTCGTGGGTGCGGTAGCGTTCAACCAGGACCTCAGCAGCTGGGAGGTTGGCAACGTGACGAACATGGGTGGCATGTTCAGTGATACTGAGGCATTTGATCAGCCATTGGACGCATGGGACGTCAGTAACGTGACCGATATGTCCATCATGTTCGGTGGCGCCTTGCAGTTCGATCAGGATATTTCATCCTGGGCGGTGGGTAATGTAACGGACATGGCTGGAATGTTCATTAATACGGCAGCATTCAACCAGGACCTCAGCAGCTGGGATGTTGGCAGCGTAACGAACATGTTCGGCATGTTCCTGGACGCCACCGCGTTCGACCAGGATCTGGGCAGCTGGGATATCAGCAATGTGACGAACATGGAGCTCATGTTGGACAATTGCGGAATGTCCACCGCCAACTATGACGCCACCCTGATGGGGTGGAGTACCCTGGACGCGGGTGAAACGCAGATCCCCACGAACATTTTACTTAACGCCATGGGCCTGACCTATTGCCTGGGCGAAGCGGCGCGCAACACGCTCATCGGAACCTACGGATGGACGATCACGGACGCGGGCCCGGACCTGGCCTGCCTATACCCGGAGCACTTCGTGACCACCTGGAAGACCGACCAACCCTTCGGCAGCTCCAATCCCAGTTCCATCATCATTTCCACGGCCCCTGGGGAGACCTATAACTACGACGTGGACTGGAACAACGACGGGGTGTTCGATGACCTGGGCGTATCCGGGGACATCACCCACGACTATGGCTCTCCCGACACCGTGACCATCCGCATACGGGGCACCTTCCCGCGTATCTACATCGGGGGCGGAGGTGATAGTCGGAAGCTCCACTCGGTCGATCAGTGGGGAAGCACTGCCTGGACCTCGATGTTCAGGGCCTTTCAGTCCTGCACTAACCTGAAGGCCATTCCTTCCGATCCTCCTGATCTTTCGGCTTGTTCGTCCTTGCGGTTCATGTTCGATGGGTGTTCGAATTTCAATGCGGACATTTCCATGTGGGATGTGGGTCAGGTGACGGACATGGGCTTTATGTTCCGCGGTTCAGCCTTCAACCAGGACATTTCGTCCTGGAATGTGGGTCAGGTGACGAACATGAGCTTCATGTTCCGCGGTTCATCCTTCAACCAGGATATCGGCGGATGGAACGTGGCCAATGTGACGGTCATGCAAGCAATGTTCTGGGGCAGTCCCTTCGATCAGGATATCAGTGGTTGGAACGTAGGGCAGGTAACGACGATGGAAGACATGTTCAGGGGAACGCCTTTCGATCAGGATATATCATCCTGGAACGTGGGCGCTGTGACCCTTATGGGCAACATGTTCCAAGGATCACTCTTCAACCACGATATCGGTTCATGGAACGTCAGCAACGTGACCGATATGTATGGCATGTTCGAACTTTCACCCTTCAACCAGGATATCAGTGGTTGGAATGTGAGCAACGTGCAGTATATGGATGGCATGTTCTACGCTTCATCCTTCAACCAGGATATCGGCAGTTGGAATACGAGCGCTGTGACCGATATGGGCTACATGTTCTACGGATCACCCTTCAACCAGGATATTTCATCCTGGAATGTGAGCGCTGTATCCAATATGGAGGGCATGTTCAACGGGGCCACCTCCTTTGACCAGGACCTGGGCGGCTGGGATGTGAGCAATGTGACGAACATGACCAACATGCTCGACAACTCCGGGCTCTCCACTGCTCACTATGACGCTACCCTGATCGGTTGGGCCACGCTCGATGCCGGTGAAACGCAGATCCCGAGCGGCATTTCGCTCGGCGCGGCCGGGCTGACCTATTGCGCCGGTGAGGCCGCGCGCACCGCGCTCACCGGAACCTACGGATGGACGATCAACGATGCGGGACAAGATCCGGGGTGTGCTGGTGTTTCGCTCGCCTTGCGCGCCTTCCTGCAAGGACCTTACATCAGCGGCACCGGCCTGATGAACGACGGCCTCCGCGCCAATGGTTTGGTGCCGCTCAGCGAGCCGTACACGGCCTTGGGCTGGACCCAGGTTACCGGTGGCGGAGAGACCACCACCGCGCCCGTGCTCGCCGTCACCGGCGACGATGCGATCGTGGACTGGGTCTACCTGCAGCTGCGCGACAAGAGCGACAACACCCTGGTGCTCGAAACGCGTTGCGCCCTTGTACAGCGTGACGGCGACATCGTGGATACCGATGGTGTCTCTCCGGTCAGCTTCAGCAGTCCGAGCGATAGCTACTACATCGCGGTCTTCCACCGCAACCACCTGGGCGCGATGACGCTGAACAGCGTGGCATTGTCAAGTACAGCGGCCGGTGTCGATCTGACCACAGGAGCCACGGCAACCTACGGCACCGATGCGCAGGCCGACCTGAGCGGTGTGAAACTGCTTTGGGCCGGGGATGTGACGAGCGATGGCCTGGTCAAATACGCCGGTGGTGGCAACGACCGCGACCCCATCCTGGTGCGCATCGGCGGCCTTGTGCCCACGGCCACGGTGAACGGCTACTACCCTGAAGATGTGAACCTCAACGGCCAGGTGAAATACGCCGGCAGCGCCAACGACCGCGATCCCATCCTGGTGAACATCGGTGGGGTGGTGCCCACGGCCGTGCGGAACGCGCAGCTGCCCTGAGCAAGCAAGCCCTCAACGGAGAAGCCCGGGGATGAGCCGGGCTTCTCTCCGTGTACGTGGGTTTGATATTCACACCAGCCCCTCGCGCAGCGCCACCTTCACGGCGCTGGCCACGGAGGCCACGTGCAGCTTTTTGTAGATACGCGTGACGTGCGCGTTCACGGTGGAGTAGGTGATGGAATGCTTGGCCGCGATCATCTTGTAGGTGAGGCCATCGACCAGGCCGCGCAGGATATCCAACTCGCGCTCGCTCAGGTCGAAGTCATTCTTGGCGGCAGTGGTCGCGCGCTTGTTGAAGAAGGTGAGCACCTTGCGCGCCACGATGGGCGTCATGGGCGAACCGCCTTCGGCCACTTCCTTCAGGCTTTCCATGAGGCGCGTGGGCGTGGTCTGCTTCAGCAGGTAGCCATCGGCGCCGGCGAGCACGGCGGCGAAGACCTTGTCCTCGTCCTCGAAGACCGTTTGCATGAGCACGCGCACTTCGGGGAACTGGCTCTTGATCAGCTCCACGCCGCGGATGCCGTCCACGTGCGGCATGTCGATGTCCATGAGCACCACGTCGGGCTCCGTCTCGGCCACATGGCGCAGCACCTCACGGCAATCGGGGTACTCCCCTACGCACCGCATTTCCGGGTCTGTGGCGATGAGCCGCGCGAGGCCGCTGCGCCGGGCCAGGTTGTCGTCGTAGATGGACACCTTCAGCATCGGTGACAAAACTAGGAACGCCGAACGCGGCGCGCGTGTAGTGGAAACAACGGATCGCGGTTCATGGCTTGAAGCGGAGTTGAACGCGCGTGCCCGTCCCCGTTCGTGTTTCCACCCGGATGGTGCCCTTGATCTCCGCCGCGCGCGCTTGCATGCTTTCCAAGCCGTTCCCACCGCGCGCATCGGTACTCGCCCCGGCCATGGCATGATCGAAGCCCACGCCATCGTCCTCCACCGTGAGCACCAGCTCGCCCTCCTCTCGCTCCAGCCGCACGCTCAACTTGCTTCCGCCCGAGTACTTCGCCGCGTTGTTCACCGCCTCCTTGAACACGAGGTAGAGGTTCTTGCGCTGCACCATGCTGAGCGGGCGGCTGGTGAGCGCCTCGTCCACCTGGAAGTCGAGCATGAGGTCGGCGCCCTCGGCCATGCGCGCGGCGAAAGCCCTCATGCGCTGCACCACATGCAGCAGGTCATCGTTCCGGCTGTTCACGGCCCACACGATGTCGTTCATGCTCTCCATCATCTCGCTCGTGCTCTCGCTGATGCGGGCAAGCGTCGCGGCATGACCATTGGCACCCTTCGGCCCCTCCCGCAAAGCCACCTCACTGTGCAGCGCCACGCTGCTGAGGGTGCTGCCGATCTCGTCGTGCAGGTCGCGGGCGATGCGGTCGCGCACATGTGCCAAGCGCAGCTGTTGCGCCAGCCGGTAGCGGTACAAGGCGTACAACGCACCAGCCACCACGAGCACGAGCAGCGCCCGGAACCACCAGGTGCCCCACCAGGGCGGTGTGACCACCAGCAGCACCGAGGCGCCCACGGGATCCCAGACGCCCATGCTGTTACGCCCCTGCACACGGAACGTGTAGCTGCCCGGATCGAGGTTGGTGAAGGTGGCCTCGCGCGCGGTACCGCTCTCCACCCATTCGTCGATCGCTCCTTCCAGCATGTAGCGGAAGCTATTGCGTGCCGCTGCCGAATGATCCATGCTGGAGAACGTGAAGGCGACCATGCGTTCGTCGTAGGGCAGCTCGATGCGCTCAACGAAGGGCATGTAGGTCCGCAGCAGATCGGGCCGCGAAACGCGGTCCACGCGCTGGTTGCGCAATCGCAGGCTGGTGATCACCGTGGGCGAAGGCAGCGTATCGGCCAGGAAGTCCGCGGGGTCGAAGTCCACGGCACCACTCATACCACCGAAGGTGAGCGTGCCATCCATGCTCTGCAACGCACTGTACCGGTTGAACTCGTTGCCTGGCAGACCTTGGGCAGTGGTGAAGTTGCGCGTGGCGCCCGTCCGCGGCTCGAACCGGCACAGGCCCTGGTTGGTGCTGAGCCAGAGCTCGCCCGCCGCACCGGGCAGGATACCGTAGATCACGTTGTTGGGCAGGCCCCCCTCCGTGGTATACCGCGTGAACTTCCGCGTTCGGCGGTCATACACGGCCAGGCCATTCCCTTCCGTGCCCACCCAAACGCGCTCGTCCGGCTCGGAAGGATCAAGGCAGGTGGCGAGCACCATGTTCCCAGGCAGCGACAGGGGATCGAGGGGAGTGTTCACGAACGTCTCCCATTCGCCGGTGCGGGTGTCCAGGCAGAGCAGGCCCTCATACGTGCCGAGCCACAGGCGTCCATCCGAAGTCCAACTGCACGAGCCGATGGGGCGGTAGTCCACATTGAGCATCGGACGTGGCAGCGCGTACCGCGCGGTGACCTTGAGCGTGAGGGGATCCAGCTCCGCCAGATGGTCCACCATCGCACCACCCCTGTTGCCGCAGCCAACGAGCAGATCGCCATTCCGGCCTGGCAGCAACTGGCTGGGTGTGCCTGACCCGCCCAGCGATGGCCTGAACAACTGACCAAGGGTATCCAGGATGAGCAGTTCCGCATCAAAGCCGCGGTCGGGACGAGCGATGATGCAGAGCTGCTCGGACCTCTGGAGCGCGAACGCCTCGTGCACGATGCGATAGCCCAGCTCGCTCAGTCGGCGGCGCAACGGCTCAGGCGTTCGTGATCCGTCGCTGATCGTGAGTTCGAACGCTCCCACCTCCAACGCGCCCAATGCCTTGGAACGGACGGGGACACCTGCACCCGGGATCGCACGGAAGCGCTGGGCGCTTGCGGACAGGCAGGTGGCCCCGAAGCCGGAGCTCGTGAACCAGATGGCCCCATTGCGGTCCTGCAACACGCCACTGCCCACGGGCCGCTCACTTCCTGCGGCAGCATTGGCAACGATGAGCTGGATGCGCTCGGCGACCCCCGTGCCCAGGTCCAGGCGCACGGTGCTCGCGTCCTCCAGATTGCACCATAAGCGACCCTCGCGGTCCACCAGCTCGCAGCGCCACAGGTACAGGCCGGCCGTCGCCATGGGATCGCTGAGCTGCCCCGTGACCGGATCGATGTCGAACACCTCGCGGCTGTTCACGAGGAGCAATCGGTGCGCGTCGGGTACTTCCACCAGCTGTTGCAGCGGACGTTCATTGATCCCGGGTTCGTGGCTGGGAACAACAACGGTGCGATCGATGACATATCCGCCGGACCTGTCCGGCAGAAAGGCGAGCAGGTGTTCATGGCCCATCGCCCACACACGCCCCGACGCATCGGTGCCAAGATCCCCGAGCTTCCTCATGTCGGGCAGGGTCGCGCAGAGACCTGCCAACGGCTGAAAGCCCTGTTCAACGGAGCCCAGCACGTGGATGGCCCCACCATCATCCACCATCCAGATCGCCCCACGGCCGTCCTGAAGCAACTTCCGCGGTGATAAGGGGGATATGTGTCGGGCAATGCCGGTGCGCGGGTCGAGCAAGCATGTACCGTTCGAAAGCGTGCCTACCCAGATGTGGCCATCGCGGTCCTCCAGCAGGCTGATGATGTGGTTGCCGCAGAGGCTCGTGCTGTCCGCGGCATCGTGGCGGAAGACCTTGAAGCTGTACCCATCATAGCGTGCCAGGCCATCCTTCGTGCCGAACCAGAGGAAGCCGGTGCGGTCCTCCAGGATGGCCGTGACCTGGCCTTGCGGCAGGCCATCCTCCACGGTAAGGGCCGTAACGTGCATGCGCACGTCGCGGACGCCCCCCTGCGCCATGCAGACCGCTGCAAGGCACACGCACACAGCCGCCACTGAACATCGGCCTTTGCCCATCCGGATCGCGCTCACCGGGGGAAAATACCCCGTTCTCCTGATACGCCCCGCCAACCCGAGGGGAGGGCGCCTCCGATCAGATGTAGTGATTCCAACAATTGATGCGCGCGACCGTCCTCCGGTGCTTTGCCAACACAAGACCCATGACATGGTACGCACGAACAAGATCCTGATCCCCCTGCTGCTCGGTGCTGCGCTGTTCAGCACCGCGCTCTCCGCCCAGACCAACTTCAGTGGCTTCAACTACCAGGCGGTGGTGCGCGATACGAACGGCGACCCCCTGCCCAACCAGAACGTCGGGGTCCAGCTCGTGATCAGCTGCGGCATCCTGCAACCCTATGTGGAAGACCATTCGGTCACCACGGATGCCAATGGCCTCATGGACCTGGTGATCGGCGAGGGCACTCCGGTCTTCGGATCGGCGCCGTTCAACACGATCGATTGGAGCGGGTGCGGGACCTGGACCTGGAACGTCACGGTCTCGATGGACATCACCGGCGGTACTAATTACAGCCTGCTCGGCTCGCAGCAGATGAAAGCGGTGCCCTTTGCGCTCAATGCCCTTTCCACGGCCAACCCGCCACTGACCGGCTGGGCGCTGGTGGGCAATGATGTGCACAACACGAACACCGGCAACGTGGGGGTCGGCACCAGCACACCTGCGCACAAGCTGGATGTACAAGGGTCGATCAACGCCGGAGGCGGGCTCTACGTGGGCGATGAGCAGACCATCACCTACGATGGCGCGGGCCGGACGGAGTTCTTCGACGAAGCGGGGATCGAGCACATGGAGTTCAATGGGTACAACACCACGTTCGGGGCGCAACCGACCTACATCACGGACCAGTTCGCGATCGGGCTGGATCCCGCATTGGAGTTACCTGCCGCCGATCTGCATGTGAAAGGCACCTTCCGCCTGGAGGATGGCAACGAGGCGGCCGGCAAGGTGCTCACGAGCGATGCGGACGGGAATGCGTCGTGGGGACCAGCCGCCGCTGCGACCGGATGGGCATTGAACGGCGCCGACCTGCACAACACGAACAACGGGAATGTAGGCATCGGAACCTCTACTCCGACGAGTCGGTTGACACTATCGCGGGATGTCGGTGCCACCACCGGTCAGCTGGAACTGAGCCAGACGCATGGGATCACCGATGGCGAGTACGATGGGCTATTCTTCAAGCAGCGTTACCCCGGCTCCCCAGTGACGGACTTGGGCAGTTTTCGCCTGGTGAACAAAAGCAGTGGGTACCCGGACCTGGCGTTCTACACCCGGAATTCGGGCACCAATAACGAGCTTGAGCGAATGAGGATCATGGGCAATGGCAACGTGGGCATTGGCACCAGCACCCCATCGAACCGCCTGACCGTAAGTGGCCATTTCGGCATCGGCACCTTGATGAACCTGGAACAGGTCACTCCCTCTTGGGGAAGCCCGGCCTTGTTCACAGCACATCGGTACATACAGACCAACACGGCCGCGACCGATGGAAACTGGAAGCAGTTCAATGTAGGGGCTGGTGGCGTGTCCATCGGATTCTCAGAAGTACCGGCGTACGCCAGCACGGATGCACTCTACGTGAACGGACGTGTAGGGATCGGGACCAATGGGCCGGGAGCCGATCTGGAAATAGTGGAGCCCACAGATGCAAATGGCGCCATAGTCCTGAAGTTGAACAACCCGAGCCAGCGCCGATTGGAGGTGTACTCGCCGGGATCGGACGTCAATGCGCCGTGGGTCTTTGATACACCCAATTCGATCAAGTTCAGGGCAGATGGCAACGACATCAAGAGCCTCTACCTGGACCCCAACGGCAACGTGGGCATCGGGACGCTAAGTCCGCAATCGAAGCTGGCCGTGAACGGCAAGATCACCTGCAAAGAGGTGGAGGTGACCCTGGCCAACTTCCCGGACTATGTGTTCGATGAAGGCTACGATCTAATGACCTTGGACGAGGTGGCCGCCTATATCCGACAACACGGCCACCTGCCCAATGTGCCCAGCGCCTGCGAGGTGGAAGAGAATGGTCTGGGGCTTGGCGAGATGAACCGGATCCTGCTGGAGAAGGTGGAGGAGTTGACCCTGCACTTGATCGAGAAGGACCGCCAGCTGAAGCGGTTCGAGGAACGTCTCGCGATCACGGAGCAACGGTTTGGCACAACACGTTACTGATACTACCATGCGCTACATCCTTCCTTCATCATCAACGCTGGTGGTCGTCATATCGGCCTGCACCACCGTGTATTCACTCCGCGCTCAAGAGGTATTCCAAGGACGTCAGGTGCAAACCGCGCCGGGCACCGAGGAGGTGCTTGGCAAACTCTTCTCCGAGGTGACCGTGGTCAGCCTGGACGCGGGCGCCATTCACGCATTCGTGCGCTCGCATCCAGAGCACAGCGCCTTCACGCTGGACCTCGGGGAAGGACATCGATACGGGATCGATCTGCACGAACACGACCTGCGCTCGCCGGATTACCTCGCGCAAGAGACCGGGCCCATGGGGCTGGTCACCCTGGAAAGAACACCGTGCGTGACCTACGCCGGTTACTTGCACGGTGCTGCTGGCACGAGTGTCAGGCTGAACATACAGGCCCACCGTATCTGGGGGCACCTGCGCTCCAAGGCAGGGGTCGTTCATTTGGAACCTCTGCAGAACATCATCCCGGATGCGCCACAGGAAGTGCATGTGTTGTACCAAGGCAAGGATATCATCGCCGAGTCTCCAGGTGAATGCGGCGCCACTGCCGAGCCACAGGGGCCCGATCCGCTGAAAGGCGGCGTCGCCGGACAGGTGAAAATGACGGGCGATGACTGTCGGAAACTGGATATCGCGACGGAATCAGACTGGGAGTTCTACAGTGGTGGCGAAACATTCGCAGATATCCAGGGCAACCTGAACCTTGTGGAGGACATCTACTACAGCTACTTCAACACGGCATTCAAGATCAGGTACCAGCATCAATGGACCACATCCGCCGATCCCTATAGCAACAACAACAGCGGTTGTTCGGATCCCGGTGAGTTGCAGGAGTTCGAAGCCCACTGGCGGAACAACTTCGCCCACATCCGGCGCGATATCAGCGTACTCTATACCGAAAAGGACTATGCAGGATCTACGGTCGGGTGCGCCAATGTAAGCACCTTCGGCAACGGGATCACCAACAACGGGACTGTGCAGAACAGTGGTGCTTATAGCGTGAACATGTGGCTCGATGATGTCATTCATGTTCAAGCGCATCGCACGCAGCTCATCGCACATGAGATGGGCCATAATTTCGGCGCGACACATGATGACTCGAATTGTGGGTTCTTCGAGTCCGGCAATATCATGTGCTCCGGCGGTCTGTGGGTGAATCTGGATTTTCTGCCCCAGGCCGTTGCCCAGATCGAGGCGGACATGAACCATACAACGGGCAATGCGGAGCACGATGGCCGCCGTGCCATGCGAGAGCGCCACGCCCCTGCCAACGCACTTGGGTCCTTTGAAATGTCCGTCCCATCAAGCTTTGGGGGGAATGTCTTGATCATGGATGGACCCTGCGCATTCTCTAACACAACGGCAGGTCAATTCACGTTCCCCGCCACAGAAACGGTGAAGCTGCTTCCCGGCTTCAGCACAGCGGCGCAGACGGGCCAAAGTGTCCTCATGTTCGCAAGCTCCACTTGCCAGCTCTTCAACCCTTGACCCATGGCCATGCACGCGATGAAGAACGGATCGGGTCGGCCCGGTCGGCATCTCGAATGCTTTGAGAACCGCGCATCCCGGCACTGGCAGCGCCTTTTCCTACATGGATTCCTGCTCTGCTTGGCCGGGTCGGACCTTGCCGCCCAAACCCTCGTCTCCTCCGCCGGCACCTCGGCCACCCTCCCCACCGGCTCCATCAGCTGGTCCATGGGCGAGCCGATCATCGGCACCGCCATCGTGCCCGGAGGCGTCGTTACACAAGGCTTCCAGCAACCCGGCGTCGTGAAGGTGCGACTAAGGCTCGGCGCTATCCTGGAGGGTCCGTACGCCTCGGCCACCGGTCTGATGAACGACGCGCTCCGCAGCACCGGTGTCCTTCCCTTGAGCGAGCCCTACTCGGCGCTCGGCTACGCGTTCGAAGGTGGCGGTGGTGAGACGACGACGGCACCCGTCCTGGCCGTTGTGGGTAGCGATGCCATTGTGGACTGGGTAGTGGTTGAACTGCGTGACCCGATCGACCCGACCGTGATCGTCGCATCGCGCAGCGCACTGCTTCAACGCGATGGGGACATCGTTGAATTGGACGGGGTATCCCCGGTCGGCATCAGCGCCTCAGCGGGTGACTATCACATCGCCGTGCGCCACCGCAATCACCTGGCGGTGATGAGCGCTTCACCGTACGCGCTGGATGCGGTCCCGAACGTGATCAACTTCAGCCTGGCAGGAACGCCCGCCTACGGCACGAACGCCCGCAAGAGCATCACCGGCACCTTCCCCGCGCTGGTGCTCTGGGCCGGCGACGTCACCTTCAACGGCCAGGTGAAGTACGCCGGTGGCGGCAATGACCGGGATCCCATCCTGGTGCGCATCGGCGGCACGGTGCCCACCAACACCGCCAACGGTTACTTCCCCGAGGACGTCAACCTCAACGGCCAGGTGAAATACGCTGGCAGCGCCAACGACCGCGATCCCATCCTGGTGAACGTCGGTGGGGTGGTGCCCACGAACACGCGGGTGGAGCAGGTGCCGTAGAGCCCCCCCCCCTCTGCTGAACACCCCGCACGTCCTGCGAAAGCCCCGGCACCTCGGCCGGGGCTCTTCGCGTTCGGGGGCCGGCCCGGCACGCACCCCTAACAAAGGTTCTATTGCGTACCGGACCCTGAAGGCCAAGTTTTGCCCGGACCCCTTCAACGCCCCGCGCACCCTCTTCCATGAACCCCCTTCTCCACCGCCTATCCCCCGTCCTGTTCACCGCCGTTGCCTTATGCTCCGGCGCGCAGGCCAACAACATCCAGGTGAGCAACGCCACGCTCACCGGCAACGACGGCACCGCCGGCATTTGCTTTGTCCAGTTCGACCTGAGCTGGCAGAACTCGTGGCGCGGCGGCGGCGCGACGAACAATGATGCCGCGTGGGTCTTCGCCAAGTTCAAGACCGGTGCGGGCGTGTGGCACCATGTGCGATTGAGCAATACCGGCCATGTGGCGCCTTCGGGCAGCCAGATCGACCTGGGCCTGCTGACCCCCGGCTCGGCGTTCAACGCCACCACGAACCCGGTGCTCGGCACCTTCATCCGGCGCAACGCGGAAGGCACCGGCACCTTCACGGCCACAGGGGTGCAGCTGCGCTGGACCTATGGCGCGCAAGGTCTTGCCTTCAATGACATTACGGAGCTGCGTGTGTACGCCATCGAGATGGTGCTGGTGAACGGCGGTGCTTTTGCGGCAGGCTCCGGTGGAACGGCACCGAACGAGTTCACGCTCACCACCATCACCACGGCCAATGCATCCACGGCGCCCAGCGGGACGGGAGCGCTCGGAGGACAGGCCGGCGGCCACCCCACGGGGTCTTCTCCCGGCGGGAACGCGGCCTATCCGAACGGCTTCAATGCGTACTACTGCATGAAGTATGAGATCAGCCAGCAGCAGTACGTGGAATTCCTGAATACGCTTACCCGCGGTCAGCAGGACACCCGGACCGGCACCGCGCTGGGGGCCGCCGTAACGAGCGTCACCAACCGCTTCGTGATGTCGAACAGTGCCACGCAGCAGAACCGCAACGGGATCCGATGCGATGCTACCGTAGCGGCCAACGACCCGATCGTGTTCTACTGCGATGCGGACGGCAACGGCACGGGTGGCGAAGCCCCCGACGGCTTGTGGCTCGCGTGCAACTTCCTGAGCTGGCCTGATGTGGGTGCCTACCTGGACTGGAGCGGCCTGCGTCCGATGAGCGAGCTGGAGTACGAGAAGGCCTGTCGTGGCGGCCTGCCACCGGTGGCCCAGGAGTTCGCCTGGGGCACCACGACCATTGCACTTGCCTCGTACTTTCTGGCTAACGACGGTAGATCCCAGGAAACCATCGAATTCAACTACTCGCTGACCGGTGGCAATTGCAATCGTGGAACGCCGGGCAACTTCATCAATGGACCTGTTCGGGTGGGCATCTTCGCCGCGAACGGCTCGAACACGGGCCGGATGACCGCCGGGGCCGGGGCACCGGGCATTATGGAACTCAGCGGCAACGTGAGCGAGTTCGTCGTGGACCTGTTCGATCTCGGGGTCAGTTACACCGGTCTGCACGGGGATGGCATCCTACAGGCCGATGGTGGCCACACGACGGCCCAGTGGCCCAACAACGTCTCGGGTGACGGCGCCACGATCCGCGGGGGGGGCTTCGCCGCTTCATCCGGCCCGCTGCGCACATCCGACCGCAGCAGCATCCTGAGCACGGGCTGGGGTACCCGGTTCAGTTCAGCGGGCGGCCGCGGCGCACGCACGGCACCTTGAACCATGGTACCCTACGCACCTGCGGTACCCCCAGGGACCATGGAATACGCGATATCATTCACCATTACCCGGTTCGTGAACGGACTGGCGGGAATGCTCCTGGCCCTGGGGCTGGTCGTGCCCTTGGTACCTGCCAATGCCCAATGCTTCGGAGGCTTCCAATTCCCCAGCGCCACGATCGTTCCCGATGACACCGGTATAGCTACGACCATCAGCACGGCCAGCTTCGCGGGCGATCGTGCCAGGATCTCGCTCATCGCCGGGCGCACCTATCGATTCACCAGTAGCGTGCCTGCGGACTTCATCACGGTCTCGGAGACCGCCACCTCCGGTGCCCTGGTCTTCGGCACCCAACCGCTCTTCTTCACCGCCACGGTCACGCAGGACCACTTCGTCCACTTCCACACCAACTCCGCTTGCGGCACACAGAACAGTGCACGCACCACCACGGTCACGCGTACCTATTGCGCGGCCGGTGCCAATAGCTGCGGGGGAGGCGACGAGTCCATCCTGAAGGTGAGCATGGGCGGCATCAACAACAGCTCGGGCGGCTGCGGTGGCAATGGCTATTCGGATTTCAGCCAACAGGTCACCGGGGTGTTCACCGGGCAGGCCGAAACGATCACGGTGACCAATAGCAATGGGTTCTCCGGCGACCAGGTACGTGTGTTCGTGGACTGGAACCGGAACTTCAGCCTTTCGGATGCGGGCGAGGAGTTCATCCTCACCACCACGGACAACCTCTCGTTCACAGGTAGCATTACAGCCCCACCGGGCACCTTGCCGGGCAACGTGCGCATGCGCGTGCGCCTCATGTTCCTCGGCACCGTCCAGCCTTGCGGCTTCACTTCCATCGGCGAGGTGGAGGACTACACACTGAACGTAGGCACCTTCGGCAATGGCGTATACGAGGGAGGGACAGGTCGCGGTGACGCGCAGGCGACCATCACGCCCGCGCCGATCGCTTCCAGCATTTACGAAGGCGGAAGCGGCCGTGGGGATGTGACCGCGGCCATCACGCCGGCCCCGATCGCCTCCAGCATCTACGCGGGTGGTAGCGGCCGTGGCGACATCCAGGCACGCTTCGTCGTTGGCCTCTTCGACCTGTGTGAAGAGCCTGACACGGTATCGGTCTTTCCATTCGGCACGTGCGCTCCAACGCTGGGCACCACTGCGGAGGCCACACAGGACGGCGACCCGCCGAACTGCGACAGCGACGGAAGCTGGCCGGACGTGTGGTTCACGGTGAACACGGGGCCCAACTCCACCCTCATCGTCACCGTGGAGAAGGGTACGGCCCAGGACATCGTGTTCCAGGTGCTCACCGGGGCATGTCCCGGACAATCGATCGGCTGTGGCATCCTGTCCTCGGGTCCGTTCTCGCTCCCTGTAGCGGTTACCCCGTTCACTGATGTGCGGATCCGGGTCATGACGAACACCTTGTTCGGCCTACCCGGGACCTTCACCCTGTGTGTGACGGAGCCCGAACCCGTGCGTCTTGCACTCCGCGCCTTCCTGGAAGGGCCGTACAACGCCACCACCGGCCTGATGAACGACGCCCTACGCAGCAGCGGTCTGGTGCCGCTCGCGGAACCCTACACGACGCTCGGCTATGCCTTCACGGGCGGCGGCGGTGAAAGCACCACGGCCCCGGTGCTGGCCGTCACCGGCAGCAACGCCATCGTGGACTGGGTGCTGGTGGAACTGCGCAGCGACGCCAGCCCCACCACCGTGCTGGCCAGCAAGGCCGCCCTGCTGCAGCGCGACGGGGATGTGGTGGGCACGGACGGCACCTCGCCCGTCAGCTTCAGCCAGAGCGCCGGCACCTACCGCATCGCCATCCGCCACCGCAACCACCTGCCCGCGATGACGCTGAACGGCGTGGCGCTCTCGAGCTCGCCCGCCCCGGTGGACCTCACCGTGGGCACCACGGCCACCTTCGGCACCGACGCCCGCAAGAGCATCACCGGCACCTTCCCCGCGCTGGTCCTCTGGGCCGGCGATGTCACCTTCAACGGCCAGGTGAAGTACGCCGGTGGCGGCAATGACCGGGATCCCATCCTGGTGCGCATCGGCGGCACGGTGCCCACCAACACCGCCAACGGCTACTATCCCGAGGACGTGAACCTCAACGGCCAGGTGAAGTACGCCGGCAGCGCCAACGACCGCGACCCCATCCTGGTGAACATCGGCGGCACGGTGCCCACGGCGGTGCGGAACGCGCAGTTGCCGTAAGGTGGGCGGCGCACCTCTACGCCCGGACCATCGATCAGCGCATCATTGGTTCCAATGATACGGGCGCGTCAACATCATTGGGATCCTCGACAGGGCGGGTCGCTTGAATACCTGAACCTTGCTCGGCGACCGACCCTCGAACACCGCCGCTCCCATGCGCATCCGAACCACCTTCATTGCCTTCGCGCTCGTGATCACCGTCCCGAGCTTGGCCCAGAACTACGACGGATTCAACTACCAAGCGGTGATCCGCAACGCAGCCGGCGATCCATTGCCCAACCAGGCCGTAGGGGTCCGCGTGCAGATCAACCCAGGCATTGCAGCCGGCTACAGTGAAACCCATAGCGTGACCACCGATGCGCGCGGCATCATCAACCTTGTCATCGGTCAAGGTACACCGGAGGTGGGTTCCGTCATCCCCACCTTTTCCGCACTGGACTGGACCGGTAGTGTGATGAACTACACCGTGTCCGTGGACATCACCGGGGGCACCGATTATGCAGTTCTGGGTGATGCTGTCTTCAAGGCCGTCCCCTTCGCCATGCACGCCCTTTCCAGCGGGAGCGGTGGTTCCGGATGGTCGCTCCTGGGCAACGACCTGAGCAACACGAACACGGGCAACGTGGGCATCGGCACCACCGTCCCGGAGTCCGCGCTGGACCTGCATGGTGGGAACCTGCGGGTGACGGGTGATGGGTCCTCCGCAGCCATGGACCTCACGCCTTTCAGTCCGTCCGGCAACGATCCCGGAGCACGCGTGCAAGCGACCGATGATGGTGGGTTCGGTGCGCATCTGGACTTCTTTGCCAAACCGATCGGCGACATCACCAACACCCTTCAGCACCGGATGCGGATCCAGAGCGATGGCCTTGTGGGCATCGGCACCACTGCCCCCGAGTCCGCGCTGGACCTGCATGGTGGGAACCTGCGGGTGACGGGTGATGGGCTCTCCGCGGCTTTGGACCTCACGCCTTTCAGTCCGTCCGGCAACGATCCCGGAGCGCGCGTGCAAGCGAGCGATGATGGTGGGTTCGGTGCGCATCTGGACTTCTTTGTCAAACCGATCGGCAGCCTCACCAATACGCTTGAGAACCGGATGCGGATCGAAAGCAACGGCAACGTGGGCATCGGCACCACCACGCCCGAGAGCATGCTGCAAGTGGGCTCATACGGGGGTGCGGTGGACCGGTACATCACCGTGGCCTCGCAGGGGGGCAATACCCAGCGCAGCGGCATCAAGCTCCGCCACTTCAATACCAGCTACGGGTACACCATCGAGAGCGACGAGCGGATCGCTTCGGAAGGCTTCCATATCCTGGAGCACTTCGCGAACCCCACCGGGACTTCGGTGATGTACATCCAAAAATTCAGCGGTAACGTGGGCATCGGCACCACCACGCCACAATCCAAGCTCGCGGTGAACGGCAGGATCACCTGCAAGGAAGTGGAAGTGTCCCTGGTCGGCTTCCCGGATTATGTCTTCGCGAAGGATTACCGCCTGATGCCACTGGCCGAAGTGGAACGGTACATCGCGGCCAATGGCCACCTGCCCAACGTGCCCAGCGCCTGCGAGGTGGAGGAGAACGGACTTGGCCTGGGCGAGTTGAACAAGATCCTGCTGGAGAAGGTGGAAGAGCTCACGCTGCACTTGATCGAGAAGGACCAAGAGGTGGACGCACTGCAACGTGAAGTGCGCCAGTTGCGCGGTATGATCCTGGAACTCCACGCCAAGTAAGAACACCATGGTGAAGCTGGACATCACGCCCTCCGCATCCAAGGGCTTGCGCGCCTTGGTGGCCGGCACAGCCATATGCGCACTGCTGTCGCACCCTTGGTCCTACGCACTCGGACAATCGGTTGACCGCTACTATTACCTGCAGCCTGCCACCGATGATTTCGAAACGGTGCGACAGGAGATGGAGGCCTACTACGCGAACCGGGACAAAGGAAAAGGAACCGGCTACAAACAGTGGAAGCGCTGGGAATACACGCAGCGCAGCCGATTGACCCCGGACGGCAAGATCATCAACTCCAGCCAGAAGAACCTGGAGGAATTCCAGCCCTACCAGGAACTGCTGGACTTCCAACGCGGCCCCTCCTCTGCATTCGGCAACTGGACCTTCATGGGCCCTACTGATGTGGTGAACGGCCAGAGCGGCTACTCACCCGGCCTTGGGCGCATGAACGTGGTGGGCTTCCATCCTACCGATGTGAACACCCTGTACGTGGGTGCTCCCGCCGGTGGCCTTTGGCGCAGCACGAACAACGGTCTGTCCTGGACCCCGCTCACCGACGGCTTTCCCAATCTCGGCATTTCCGGCATCGCCGTGGATCCCACCAACGCGAACACCATCTACATCCTTACCGGAGATGGCGATGGGGGTGTGACCCAATCGCTCGGTGTGTACAAGTCCACCAACAACGGGGCCTCCTGGGCTGTTGCCGGTCTATCCTGGACCGTGCAGCAATTCGTGCGAGGGTACAAGCTCCTCATTCACCCCACGAACGGGAACATCCTGTTCGCGGCCACCACCCAAGGCATCTACCGCACCCTCAATGGCGGCAGCTCTTGGACCAACGTGGTCTCCGGATCCTTTCAGGACATCGAGTTCAAACCGGGCGATCCCAGCATCGTCTACGCGTCGAGCAATGGGACTTTCCACCGCTCCACGAACACAGGCGGTACATGGACGCAGATCACCGCAGGGATGCCCACCAACGCGAACCGCATCGCCATCGCGGTCTCACCGGCCATGGCTTCCCAGGTGATGCTGCTTTGCGGACCGGCCACGGGTGTTGGCACCTTCAAAGGCGTATACCGATCCACGGATTCCGGCTTGAACTTCTCCCTGACCTCCTCCACACCGAACATCCTTGGCGGCAGTGAGACAGGGCAGGATGCACTGGACCAGTCGGGGTACGACCTGGCCTTCGTGGCGCATCCCACGTACGCTCCACGGACCATGGCCGGTGGGGTGGACATGTGGGTGTCCTTGAACTATGGGGCCAGCTACTCCAACCATTGCCATTGGGCGATCCCCTTCGGATCGCAACCCGGCACGGACTACGTGCATGCCGACATCCATGATCTGGCCAACAGCCCTCACAGTGATTTCTTCGTGTACTGTGCCAGCGACGGCGGTTTCTTCTGGAGCCCGGACAATGGCAACAACTGGTACAGCCGGTCCGCAGGCCTCAGTACCACCATGTTCTACCGCATCGCCGATCACGATCCGGACCCCGGACTTTACATCGGGGGCACCCAGGACAATGGCTCGACCAAACTCACTGGCGGCAGTACGATCATGACGCAGATGTGGGGCGGGGATGGGATGGATTGCATCATCCATCCCACGGATCCCATGAAAATGGTCTACTCCGCCCAATCCGGAGCGGTCTATCGCTCGACCGACGGTGGTGCCACATTGTACGGCATCACGCCGCCCGGCGTATCAGGCCCCTGGCTCACTCCTTTGTGCATGGACCCCGGTTCGCCTTCCACCCTCTATGGGGGTTGGAACACCCTGTACAAGAGCACGGATGATGGGGCGAACTGGACGAACCTCGGTGTGCCTTGCTCGGACGAGCTGGTGATCTGCCAGAACGCTCCGGACCGCATCTACTGCTCCAGCGGTAGCACCATCAGCACCAGTGCCAACGGTGGCGCTTCATTCACCAACATCAGCGCCGGCCTTTCCGGTCAGTTCATCACCGGCATCGCCGTGAACCCGAACTACCAGTGGGAGGTCTTCGTGACCGTGGGCAATTTCACCGCTGGCCAGAAGGTGTACTACTCCTCCAATGCCGGTTCCAGCTGGACCAACATCACCGGTTCCCTGCCCAACATCATTGTGAACTGCATCGGCTATGATGCGAACGTGGGGCTGCCTGATGATCAACTCTATATCGGCACGGATGTCGGGGTGTTCTACCGCGACAACACGCTGGGTGATTGGGTGCCTTTCAACACGAACCTGCCCGCTGTGCGCGTGGAGGATATCGAGTTCAACGAGGCCGACGGCACCATCGCCATCGGCACCTTCGGACGGGGGATCTGGCGCTCGGAACTCTACGGTTGCCTCACGAGCGTAAGCCTTTCCGGTGCTGCTCCTGGGGGCACCACGCTCAACACAGCCGGGAACATCACGTCCACGCAAACCATCACCACCGGTCCGGGGCAGGATGTCACTTACAAAGGCGGGCATACGATCCTGATGTCACCGCCGTTCAAGGTCCACAATGGTTCAACCTTCCATGGAACCATAAACGGCTGCGGACCGGATTGATCCCCTCTGCCCCACCGAGACGAATGCGCGGATCATCGAACCGAAAGCGATACGACCCCCATGTCAAGCCCTTTCACATCCCTTCTTGTCCGCACTACGTTGTGCGCTTTGGCTTTCTGTTGTGCCAAGCGGCTGTTCCCCCAAACCCTCGTCTCGTCCGGCGGTGGCACCGGTAACATCCCCGGCGGCTCGGCCAGCTGGTCCGTGGGTGAGGGGGTCATCGGCACAGGCACGGTATCCGGCGGCATCATCACACAAGGCTTCCAGCAGCCCGCTACGTTGAAGCTGCGCTTGAACCTCTCGGCCTTCCTGGAGGGGCCCTATGTGACCTCCACCGGCTTGATGAACGATGCGCTCCGCAGCAACGGCATCCTCCCCCTCAGCGAACCGTACAGTGCGCTCGGCTACGCGTTCGAAGGCGGCGGTGGGGAGACGACCACCGCACCTGTCCTGGCCATCATCGGCAACGATGCCATCGTGGACTGGGTGGTCGTGGAATTGCGCGGCACGGGCAACACCGCACTGGTGCTCGAGTCGCGCAGCGGTCTGCTGCAGCGGGATGGGGATGTGGTCGGCATGGATGGCACCTCGGCCCTGGCCTTCGACCAGCCAGCGGGCAACTACCACGTGGTGGTGCGCCATCGCAACCACCTCGCGTGCATGACGCTCGATCCCGTGGCCATGAACAGTGCGCCGGTAAGCGTGGACCTGACGGATGCCGCCACCATCACCTTCGGCACGAACGCCCGCAAGAACATCACCGGCACCTTCCCCGCGCTGGTCCTCTGGGCCGGCGATGTCACCTTCAACGGCCAGGTGAAGTACGCCGGTGGCGGCAATGACCGGGATCCCATCCTGGTGCGCATCGGCGGCACGGTGCCCACCAACACCGCCAACGGCTACTATCCCGAGGACGTGAACCTCAACGGCCAGGTGAAGTACGCCGGCAGCGCCAACGACCGCGACCCCATCCTGGTGAACATCGGCGGCACGGTGCCCACCAACACGCGGACTGAGCAGCTGCCCTGAACGAACAGCCTCGACGGGATAACGGGTAAGGCCCGGCGAAGAGCATGCGCGGCTCCTGAAAGGGGGCCGTTCGTGCGTTCAGACCAGTCCCTCTTGCATGGCCACCTTCACTGCGGCAACCACGGAATCAACGTGCAGCTTCTGGTAGATGTGCGTGACGTGGGTGTTCACCGTCGCATAGCTGATGTCGCAGCGCGTGGCGATGGCCTTGTAGCCCAGACCATCCACGAGCAATCCCAGGATCTCCTGCTCGCGTGGGGTCAGGTGGAAGTCTGCAGACACACCGATCCTGCTGGAACGTACCCCCACCAGTTGCAGCACCTTCCGAGCGATCGTCGGGGTCATCGGGGCGCCCCCGCCATCCACTTCACGAATGCTCTCGATCAGTCGTTCGGGTGTGGTCTGCTTGAGCAGGTAGCCATCGGCACCCGCCACGATGGAGGCGAAGAGCCGCTCGTTGTCCTCCAGCACGGTCTGCATCAGGATCTTCACGTCCTTGAACTGTTTGCGCAGCAGGGTCACGCCCTCCACACCATCCACGTGCGGCATGTCGATGTCCATGAGGATCACGCGCGGAGCACATTCCACCACGTTCTTCACTACGTTCCGGCAATCCGGAAAAGCACCCACACAGGTCATGCCGTCCGTGGCATCGATCAGCATGCGCAGACTTTCCCTGCGCTGCGTATGATCATCGAATACGGCCACGCGGAGCATGGGACGAAAGTAGGGTCGCTACGCACCCCCGTTCCTCATTGTATCCAATGAGATGCACCCGTACGCACCAGGTCCCGCGACAGGAATGCAACAGTGGTACCCTCCCCCGGAAGCGAGGTGATGGTGCATACACCGCCCGCATCGGCCGCTCGCTTCCGCATGTTGTCCAGGCCGTTCCCCCCAAGTCCATTCCCCAGCATGGCATGCGGATCGAAGCCGCGCCCATCATCGGTCACCATCAGCCTGAAGCCTTTATCGACCGTGGTGATGCGCACCGTGATCGTGGTGCATTCGGCGTATTTCACCGCGTTGTTCACCGCCTCCTTGTAGAGCAGGTAGATGTTCTTTCGCTGGCCCATGTCCATTCGCCCGGCGAGCAACGCTGCATCCACGTCGAAATCGAGAGCGACACCGCGTGCCTCGCAGATCTGCGTCGCATAGCTCTGCATCCGTTCCGCCATGTCCGCCATGCTGTCCTTGGCCGCATTCACGGTCCACACGATGTCGTTCATGGACTCCATGGCACTGGTGGTGCCCTCACTGATCCGCTCGAGCAGTCGCCCGCTCTCCGGACTGATGGCCGCGATCTTCTTCTTCGCCACCGCACCGTACAGCGCCACGCTGCTCAAGGTGCTGCCGATCTCATCGTGCAGATCCCGTGCGATGTGCTCCCTGAGGCGCACCACGCGCAGTTGCTGCTGCAAGCGCAGGCGGTGCGCGGTGTACAGGAGGGCCAGGATGAGCACCAGCGCCGCACCGCGCGCCAACCAGGTGCCCCACCACGGCGGGGTCACGATCAGGAGCAATGAGGCGCCCTTGCCGTCGCGCAGCCCTGCACTGTTGCTCCCTTCCACCACGAAGGTGTATGAACCCGGATCAAGGTTGGTGAAGGTGGCCTCGTAGCGCGTGCCCGAATCTATCCACCCTTCGGTGTATCCCTCCAGGCGATATCTGAACCTGTTGCGCTGCGGAGCGGTATGGTCCATGAGCGCGAACCGGATGGTGACCAGCGGCTCGTCATAGGGTACCGTGAGCGTATAGGATGATGCGTGCGCGCTATCCCACAAGGCATGCATGGGCAGATCCCGTGAGGCCAGCCGAACACCGGTAAGAACGGTCGGTGCGGCCACATCATCCTCCTTCAGATCACCCGGCATGAAACGGGTGCCACCATCCATGCCATCGAAGAACAGGGAACCATCGAGCATCGGGACCGCACCGTAGCGGTTGAACTCATTGCCGGCGATCCCGTCCGCTTGCGTGAAGGTGCGCACGGCGCCGCTCGCAGGATCGAAGCGGCAAAGCCCGTTGTTGGTGGCCACCCATAGCCGCCCGTCGGCACCCGGAAGAATGCTGTAGACCACATTGTTCGGCAGGCCCTGGCGGGTGGTGTAGCGCTCGCACTGCCCGCTCTCCTTGTCGAACCGGACCATGCCCTTGCCCTCCGTGCCCAGCCAGAGGAAGCGCTCCGGCTGTTCCGGATCAGGGCACAGGCTGAAGAGCAGATCGTGCGGAATGGAAGTGGGATCCCTGGGGTCGTGCTGGAACACGCGCCAGTTCCCTGTGCCTGGATCGAGTGCGAGCAAGCCCTCGATCGTGGCCATCCAGATCACGCCGTCCGGGGCGATGGACCACTGCGAGATGGGCCAGTACTTGCTCAGCAGGAAATCGACCGGGAACTGATAGCGACCGGTCACTGCCATCCGACGGGTATCGATGCGCAAGAGTCCGTTCCGCACATTGGAAGGTCCTCCGTCGGTGGCGGTCGTCACCCAGATCTCATCGCCCCGCCCATGCAGCACACGGTTCGGCGTTTCCTTCAGATCGATGCCGGTGGCTCGATACTTCGTCCCCGCAGCATCGATGTAGCACAGATACCGCGGCTCCAGATCTCCGCGCGTGAGCAGGCCCCAGGTGCGTCCCTGCGAATCGGTGGCGGCACCTTCCCAGTTGCGTTCACCGGCTGGCGTGCCGAAACCGTTGCGCTCGGGTTCGTGGGGCGATGGATACGGCAGCAGTCCCAAGCGGTGCCGCGTCATGGCGAACTGCCGGCACCCGAGCACCTCGTACTGGTCCACGTAATAGCCCACGATCGGGTCGGCCGGCCGCGTGCTGAACCGCGTGCTGTTCCGCCCAAGCTTCAGCATGCCGAAGCCCTTGGTGCCACCCCAGATGTTCCCCTGCCGGTCCTTGCAGCTGAAGAAGACGGTCTGCATGTGCGCGTACACGTCCTGTTCGTCGGCCGTGAAGGTGAAGTGCTCCAATGCTCCCGTTCCCAGGTCAAGGCCGCGCACCACCCCATCGTCACAGCGGTACCACAAGCGGTCGGCCTCATCCACCAGCTGCATCTCCATGAGCCTGGGTAGTGCGGGCACAGGCAGGCTGTCCAGCACTTCGCCCGTGGCGGTGGCGATGCGCAGAAAGTGCCCCGGTAAGCCGAGCACGAGCTCACCTTCCTGCTCCCGATGCAGCAGTTGGTGCGGCTCCAATTCACCCACCGCTGATAGCGTGGGGCGTGGCAGAGCGCGGTCCGGTATGGTCCGGGGTTCGGTGGCTTGCAATGGGATCGCCAGGAGCCGGTCATCGGTCACCGCCCAGAGCAGATCCTTGCTGAAGGTGAAGGTGCTGATGCCCACTGGCAGCCCGGCGCGCGGATGTATCGCCGCCGCAGGACGCAGGGTAAGAGGATCCTGCCGATCGACCACCACCACGCACAGATCCCGATAACCGGAAACGCACCAGATGTTCCCATCGGGCGCCTCTTCGATATGGGTGAGCGCGTCGTAAGCCGTTCGTGGCACATCCGGCCCCATGCGCACGTGCTCGAAAACGCCTTTGCGCGGATCGTAGCGATCCAGCCCCACACCGAAGACGGCCACCCAGATGAAGCCCTGCTCATCCTCGTAGAGCAGGTTCGTATGGTCGCCCGCGATGCTCGTGCTGTCGTTCGCATCGTGCTTGAAGATGGTGAAGGCATAACCATCGCTGCGGGCAAGGCCGTCCTTGGTGGTGCACCATAGGTAGCCCTGCCGGTCCTGCAGGATGTCCTGCACCATGCCCTGCGGCAGGCCATCCGCGGTGGTGATGCGGTCCAGCGCGAACTGCCTGACGACCTCCTGCGCCGCCGCGCGCGGGACGATCAGAAGTCCGATCAGCCATGGGAGGAAAGCAGGGCGAAGCAAGGCGAGCATCGGATGCTCACGAAAATAGGCCTCCTGCAGGAAAATGGCCGGATATCATTAGACCCAATGATTGCGCCTCACCGGAGATCAAAGGTGCTTTGTCATGCTGGATCGCTGAAGGCCGACCATATCCAGGTGATCAAGCGATCGAGCAACGAACAACACGACAAGCGCATTCCCGTGAAAGCGATCCTCGCCACCACACGTCTACTGATCGGTGTTCTATGCATGCTGCTCGGAGCCGGCCTGTTCGCCCAGACCCCCGAGGCCTTCAGCTACCAGGCCGTGGCCCGCGATGCGGGCGGCGATGCCCTGGCGAACACCGCCATCGGTGTGCAGTTCCAGCTGCACCAGGGCACGGCCGTGGGCACGGTGGTGTACAGCGAAACACACAGTCCCACCACCAACGAGCTGGGCCTCTTCAGCGTGGCCATCGGCAACGGCACACCGGGCACGGGCACCTTCGCGGCCATCGACTGGAGCGCCGGCCCCTATTACCTGGAGGTGGGGATGGACCCTGCGGGTGGGAGCAGCTATACCAGCGTGGGCACCCAGCAGCTATTGAGCGTGCCCTACGCGCTGCATGCCACACGTGTTGAACAGGTGGGATTGAACGCCCTGCTGGGCAGCAGCTATGTTCCCGCTCCTGAGTTGGTCTGTCCGAACCTCTTGGCGACCATTCAAACAGGGAATTGGTTGAACGGTATCGCATTGGGCACTGGCCGCTTCTATGTATTGGATGATGACGGCGTATTAGCGGTTCAGGCGCCGCCGTCCGCGACCACGGTGCTGAACCCACCTGCGGGTCCCTATATGTTCAAAGCCATTGCCTCGACCGACCGCCTGTTCGGGATAGGTCAAGGATCAGCGCTGCACGTGGTCGATATCAGCGATCCGCAGAACATTTCCACCATCACAAGCATCACCGCTGCGAATGCGGCCACCGAGATCGTCCTGGCCGACAACGGCGCTGCATATATCCTTCGTCCCATCAGTGGGGTTCTGCAGAGGATCAATGGACCCTTCAGCAATACCCCCCTTTTTTCGACCACCGTGAGTGTAGGCAACCTAGCACGTGGACTGGCTACCCAAGGCGACTACGCCTATCTGACCGCTGAATCCGGTGGATCCAAACTGCGCATCGTGCAGCTTTCCACCTCGACGGTCACCGGTAGTGTGGCCGTGGGACCCCAACCTACTGCGCTGGCTGTTTCCGGGCAGTATGCCTATGTGGTGGACATGGGCAGCAACGACCTCAAGGTCATCGATGTGAGCGACCCAGCGGCTCCACAGGTCATGGGATCAGTGCAGGTATTCTCCACGCCAACCGCTATCACGGTGCAAGGCGACCTGGCCTATGTGCTGGACCTGGACCTGAACCAGTTGCTGATCATTGACGTGTCCGATCCAACAGCACCGGAGCTGAAGAACGTGCTGGCCGTGGGGGATGACCCCCTGGCCCTTTCCGTTTCCGATCGCTACCTGTATGTCGGTGATGTTCAGAGCGATCAAGTGAGCGTGTTCGATCTGCAGTGCGTTCCTGCCATCGCGATCGATCCCGGGACCGGAGAACTGACCACTACGAACCTGAATTCGAACGGGAACGCGGTGGGTCCACAAGGCCTTGCGGGCCCTGAGGGTCCGCAAGGTCCGCCGGGTGCGCTCGGGCCTCAGGGCCCCATCGGACCACAAGGGATCCAAGGCATACAAGGGGTGCAAGGGCCGCAAGGGCCGCAGGGTGATCCCGGCGGCGCAGTGAACGCCAATGGCACACTGAACCACCTGGCCAAGTTCGAGGTCAGCGGCAACAGCCTTACCGAAGCCTTCCTCTATGAGGACACCGTGGGCAACGTGGGCATCGGCACCACCACGCCCACTGCCAAGCTTGAAGTGCGCGATAACAGCGCCAGCGAGTTCCGGTTGAGCCTGTCCAATTCGCACTGGAGCAAGCTCCGCTTCTCATCCAGCGAAGGGTTGCGCATCGAGGCGAAGAACGAAGGCATCGAGTTCCGCCCCTTGCTCCTGATCGGCTCTGAACTGAAGTTCTATTCCGGCGTGGGTACCACCCCGGAACGCATGCGATTGGCATCCAACGGGTTCCTGGGCATCGGAACAGATGCGCCCAGCGCAAAGCTCCACACCAGCATAATCGCATCACCGGGGGCCACCATACTTCAGCGCACGGGATTGTTCCTGGACAATGCGGCGCAGAATGGAACTTTCCCCAACAATACCAACGAGGTTGCACTGGTCTTCGGTGAGAACGGGATCCCGAAACAGGCCATTGTCGGTGCCACCTACGCGAACGACCATTTGCGTTTCTACACCGGTGCGGATTTCACGAACTCCAGGATCGCCATTGCGACGAATGGGAACGTGGGTGTGGGTACTGACGCACCAACCGCCAAGCTCAGCGTGAACGGAACGGCCAACAACAGCACCGGCAGCTGGGGCGTGTTCAGCGATGCGCGCATCAAGACCGTGCAACGTGAGTTCACCGATGGCCTCTCGGTCATCGACCGCCTGCGCCCGGTGGTGTTCACGTACAACTCCGATGCGCCGTTCGACGCTGAAGGCGAGCAGGTGGGCATCATCGCGCAGGAACTGGAGGAGCTGGCGCCTTACATGGTGAGCACCACCGAGCACGGTGATATCGAAGGCCTGCGCGAGGTGAACAACCAGGCCTATGTGTTCCTGCTGATCAATGCGGTAAAGGAGTTGAAGGCGGAGAACGACCGCTTGAAAGCGGACAACGTGCTGTTGCATTCGGACAATGCAGCGCAACAGAAGCTGATCGAAGCCAACACGGTACTGATGCAGGAACTGCAGAGCGTGTTGAGCGCGCAAACAAAGCAATGAGAACCGATCCGATGAAGATGCAGAACGCCCTCACTGCCGCAGCACTGCAATTGCTCTGCTCCGGCCTTTTCGCCCAGGCCCCCGAGGCCTTCAATTACCAGGGCGTGGCCCGCGATGCGGGTGGCGATGCGCTTGCCAACACCTCCGTGGGTGTGCAGTTCCAGCTGCACCAGGGCACGGCCGTGGGCACGGTGGTGTACAGCGAAACACACAGCCCCACCACCAACGAGCTGGGCCTCTTCAGCGTGGCCATCGGCAACGGCACGCCGGGCACCGGCACCTTCGCGGCCATCGACTGGAGCGCCGGCCCCTACTTCCTGGAAGTGGGCCTGGACCCTGCGGGCGGGAGCAGCTATACCGGTGTAGGTACCCAGCAGCTGTTGAGCGTACCCTACGCGTTGCATGCGAAAACCGCCGACATGGCCGATGATGGCGACTGGGTGCTGAGCGGTGATACCGTGCACAACAATGGCAGGCGGGTGGGTATCGGTACCAGCGCCCCCAGCCGAGACCTGGATGTGGAAGGCAGCTTCCAACTGAAGGATGGCACTCAGGGCGACAAGAAGATCCTGACCAGCGATGCGGATGGGAACGCGAGTTGGCAGGAGTTGAGTCCGGAGGTGCTGTTCGGTGCTGGCAATGTACCTGGCGGTGATCTGACCTGCTTGGATGTGGCCGCCACGATCGCCACTGGTCAGAATCCCTATTCAGTGGCTGTTTCGGGCGACCATGCCTATGTTGTGGGCAGCCTTAACGGCGGCATGATGGTGTTCGACATCAGCACACCGGCCTCGCCCAGCCTCATCGCCACGATCGCCGCGGGTAGCTTACCCCTTTCGGTTGCAGTTTCGGGCGAACACGCGTACGTAGTGGACGCTTCAAACAGCAACTTGATGGTATACGACGTCAGCACGCCCGCCTCGCCGAGTCTCAGTGCAACTATCGCTACAGGCTCTGGTGCGGGATTCGTCGCTGTTTCGGACGACCATGCCTATGTGGTTAACTATTTCAGCAGCAACATGATGGTGTTCGACATCAGTACCCCTGCCTCACCCAGCCTCAGTGCCACGATTGCCACAGGTAATGGTCCCTATTCAGTGTCTGTTTCTGGCGACCATGCCTTTGTGGTGAATAGCAACAGTGACAATATGACGGTTTACGACGTCACCACGCCCGCCTCACCTAATCTGAGTGCAACTATCGCTACAGGTGACAATCCCCGATCAGTGGCCGTTTCGGGCGACCATGCCTTTGTGGTGAACCGTTCCAGTAACAACATGATGGTGTTCGACATCAGCACCCCCGCCTCACCCAGCCTCAGTGCCACGATCGCTACCGGTGCTTCCCCGTCTTCAGTGTCCATTTCTGGCGGCTATGCCTTTGCGGTGAATGAAGACAATGACAACATGATGGTGTTCGACATCAGCACACCCACCTCACCCAGCCTCAGTGCCACGATCGCTACCGGGGCTTCCCCGTCTTCAATCGTTGTTTCTGACAGCCATGCCTATGTGGTGAATGCAAGCAGCGACAACATGATGGTCTTCGAGCTGTTCTGTCCAGCACAACAGCAGGTGACCTATGATCCGGCGACCGGGGAATTCAGTAGCGCAGACCAGCTCTGGCAATTGGACGGGGATACCATCAGCAGCTCAACGAGCCATCGCATCCAGGCCAATACAGGCGCATTCAACCTCTGGGGGGCGGGCCCCCTGGGTGCCGGCTCCCGTTTGATCTTCGGCGATGACTATTTCAGTAGCACCGGTATCGTGAACACCTTCATTGGTGAGGCCGGATGGCAGAATGAACTGGATACGGATGAACTTCAATTACACGGAAAGATCGGGGTGGCGCTGACCTATGGTGCCGGAACCGCAGGGGATCCGATCAAGCCTGGCCTTCGCTTGTTCAACGACGGTACGGTGGCTGTCGGCCAGGATACACCGATCGATTACAAGTTCACCAGCAAGTCGGATGGGGTCGGCCTGGCACATGTGAGCGGAGATGGCACGATACACCTGGGGACGTACGCGGACAATGCGTTTGGCGCCTTCTTTCAGACCCATACGAACCACCCGCTCCATTTCACGACCAACAACGGGGATGCCCAAATGACCCTGCTACAGAGCGGCAACCTGGGTATCGGCACGGATGCACCTGTGGCGAAGCTCCATTCAAGCATCAACGCCGCACCGGGATCCAGCATCCAACAAAGGACAGGGGTGTTCATTGACAATTCCAATACATCCGGTGTCCTGTTAGATCCTTCCGAGGTGGCCTTGGCATTCGGTGAGAACGGCGTGGCCAAGCAGGCCATTGTTGGAGCCACCTACGGCAACGATCACTTGCGGTTCTACACCGGTTCGAACTTCACCACCCCCAGGATGGCCATCAACGCTGCCGGCAATGTGGGCATCGGCACCGGTTCACCGGTCAACCGACTGGATGTGGAAGGAGGCCTGGCCGTTGGCGCATCCTATTCCGGCATCAGCACGGCTCCGGCCAATGGCGCGATCGTTCAAGGCAATGTGGGCATCGGTACCGATTCGCCGGTCAACCGACTGGATGTGGAAGGAGGCCTGGCCATTGGCGCGTCGTATTCCGGCACCAGCGCGGCTCCCGCCAATGGCGCGATCGTCCAGGGCAGCGTGGGCATCGGAACCACAGCGCCCGAGTACACATTGCACATCAGCAACGGGGCCAATACGGGTTCGGGTTCGTTCGGCCGCGGGCTGAAGATCACGGATGCGACCCCGCGGATCTACTTCGAAGAAAGCGACGCGGCCGTGAACCAGAAGGTGATGTTCCTTGAAAAGATCGACGATGGGATCTCCTTTTCATCCGTCATCGATAATGCGACTTTGTTCCTCCAGCAGCATATCCTGTTCGTGAAGGGTTCGGGTAGCGTTGGCATTGGCACATCGGCACCCACCGCCAAACTTTCCGTGAACGGCAACGCCAACAACAGCACCGGCAGCTGGGGCGTGTTCAGCGATGCGCGCATCAAGACCGTGCAACGTGAGTTCACCGATGGCCTCTCGGTCATCGACCGCCTGCGCCCGGTGGTGTTCACGTACAACTCCGATGCGCCGTTCGACGCTGAAGGCGAGCAGGTGGGCATCATCGCGCAGGAACTGGAGGAGCTGGCGCCCTACATGGTGAGCACCACCGAGCACGGTGATATCGAAGACCTGCGCGAAGTGAACAACCAGGCCTACGTGTTCCTGCTGATCAATGCCGTGAAGGAGTTGAGCGCGAAGGTGGACGAGCTACAGGCCGAGAACGTCGGCCTGCGGAACAGCGATGCCGACCTACGCGCCCAATTGAAGGAGAACAGCCAGTTGCTGGCCGCCGTCCAACGTCTGCTTGACGCGCAAACCTCACGATGATCCTCGCACCACGACCATGAGAACCTGTATCCTTTCATTCACCCTTCTTGCTTCGACGCTGCTTTCGGCGCAATCCATCAGCCCCTCGGTCATCGCTTCCGCCGGAGGCTCGGGTGCTGCAGGTTCCACAACGCTGAGCTGGACGGTCGGTGAGGTGGCCGTGAGCACCCTGGACAACGGCAGCAACCTCCTCACCCAGGGCTTCCACCAGGGCGATCCGGTTCGGCTGAAGGTGAACATCGCCGCCTTCTTGGAGGGCCCGTACAGCAGCGGCACCGGCACGATGAACGATGCGCTCCGCAGCAACGGCATCCTCCCCCTCAGCGAACCGTACAGTGCGCTCGGCTACGCGTTCGAAGGCGGCGGTGGGGAGACGACCACCGCACCTGTCCTGGCCATCATCGGCAACGATGCCATCGTGGACTGGGTGGTCGTGGAATTGCGCGGCACGGGCAACACCGCACTGGTGCTCGAGTCGCGCAGCGGTCTGCTGCAGCGGGATGGGGATGTGGTCGGCATGGATGGCACCTCGGCCCTGGCCTTCGACCAGCCAGCGGGCAACTACCACGTGGTGGTGCGCCATCGCAACCACCTCGCGTGCATGACGCTCGATCCCGTGGCCATGACCAGTGCGCCGGTGAGCGTGGACCTGACGGATGCCGCCACCACCGCCTACGGCACGAACGCCCGCAAGAGCATCAGCGGCACCTTCCCGGCGCTGGTGCTGTGGGCCGGTGACGTCACCTTCAACGGCCAGGTGAAGTACGCCGGTGGCGGCAACGACCGCGACCCGATCCTGGTGCGCATCGGCGGTACGGTGCCCACGAACACCGCCAACGGATACTACCCGGAGGATGTGAACCTCAACGGCCAGGTGAAGTACGCCGGCAGCGCCAACGACCGCGACCCCATCCTGGTGAACATCGGCGGCACGGTGCCCACGGCCGTGCGGAACGCGCAGCTGCCGTAAGGCCCGCCGCCTCGTGCGACGCCCGGGACGCCGAACAGGTGTTCCGGGCGCTACGCGTTGGCCCGGCCCATGGCCATGGGTGCGTGATCCGGAAGGTCGGTGGATGCCTGGCCGCGACCGCCCCGCCGGAGGTGGACCGGACCATTCCAGAGGCTGTCCCAAAAGTGCTTTCGGAAGCGAGCGAGCGGTACTTCGCGACCAGGCGAGGCGCAGGAACCGAGCATGGTCCGGTGCTCTGTGAGGCTTCCGTCAACGATGCATGGGCGTGAAAGACCCTCGCGCAGCGCGCCGTCGCTGAAGCTATGGCGCAAGCGACCCGAAGGGTGTTCTTGAGATCGCCTCTGATGAAGAACAGGTGTTTCTACGCATGTGTCTTTCACCGATCTGGTCGTGCTTCGTGCGGTCAAGGGATGAACAGCTCGGGGGCGATGGCCCGCTGAACGGATCATCACCGCCGACCGCAGGTTGAACGCCCGACCACACCATCACCCATCGCTCCCATGAGACCGATCATCATCCGTCCGACCTTCATCGCCATCACCGTGCTCGCCACCATGATGTGCACCACCGGACCAGCAGGTGCACAGCCCATGCCTGTGCGCCAGGATCCGTCGCGCAGGGAACAATGCGGGTTCGACCACCAGCATGACCGCCTCATGCTGACCGACCGGGCCTACCGCGATCGTGTGAACGACTTCGACGGATCGGCCGCACGTGCCCCCCGGATCGACGACCGGGACATCAACACCTACAAGGTGCCGGTGGTCTTCCACATCATGGATGATGGCAACGTGGAGATGGACCTGACCGATGATCAGGTGCGCGCGGCGATCAGGGAGTTGAACAAGAGCTTCCGCAAGGTGGCGGGCTCGTTCTATGATGGGGCCGGGGTGGATATGGGCATCGAGTTCGCCCTGGCCGTGCGCGACCCGCAGGGCAACTGCACCACGGGCATCACCCGCACGGACTTGAGCTGGAGCGCCGACTTTGTCGCCTACGGCATTCAGTATTACAACACCCAGGGCATGACGGAGGCGGAAATGATGGGCTACGCCGCCTGGGATCCCACCCAGTACTACAACATCTACCTGGTGAGGCAGATCGATGGCGGTGCGGGCCCGGCGGCCTTCACCGATCCCGCCACGGCGCACGGATCCCCGACGGATGGCATGGTGATCCAGCCGCCTGCGGTAACGGGAGCCGTGTCCCGGGTCTTCACCCATGAGATGGGCCATGCGTTCAACCTGCTCCATACCTACAATGGCTCCTCCGGGACGACCTGCCCCGCCAATGCGGACTGTACGGTGGATGGGGACAAGGTGTGTGACACGCCGCCGCACTACCAGGTAGGTCCCTGCACGGGTACGAACAGTTGCACTGGGGGCTCTATTGCCGCGGTCCAGAGCAATTTCATGAACAACGCGTTGATGTGCGACTGGACCATGTTCACCGCCGGGCAGCGCACGCGCGCGCAACTGGCCCTCACCACCCTTCGAGCCTCCTATCTCGCCGCGAACGGCAATATGTCGTTGGTACCGCCTGGCGCTCCCCAGCTCGACTTCAGCAGCAGCGCCACACTGCTCTGCGGGACCGGCCAGACCGTGACCTTCGAAGACCTCTCGACCTGCCTCCCCAACACATTCCTGGACGATGCCGCTTTCCCGGGCATCACCTTCGGATGGTCCCTTTCCAACGGCATCAATACCTACACCTCCAGCGCCCGCCGGCCGACCTTCACCCTGGGCAGCACAGGCACGTACAACATGACGCTAACGGTGACCACCTCCCTCGGCACGTACACCCGCACAGAGAACGGCGTGGTGGTGGTGGCGAACGCCCCGCTGGCCGGTTGCACACCGCCGACCTCCCAGAACATCGGGAACTTCGCACATACGGTGAACAACGTGACCTTCAACACGATCAACAACTCCACGAACCTGGTCGCCAATGCGGGTTACACGGACTACGCGTGCACCAATACGACCATGCTCATTGCAGGAGGCACTTACCCGATGTCGGTCAGCATCCGCTCCAGTGTGGGACTTAGCGAAACGGTGAACGGATACATCGACTACAACAACAACGGGGTGTTCGAGGATCCGAGCGAACGCGTGATCACCGGCTCCACGACTACGAACGCGGTGATCAATGCGAATGTGACCATCCCCGGAGGAGTGGTCACCAACACGCTGTTGCGCATGCGGATCTATGGCGAGGCCGTGGAACTGACCGCTGATGAGCGGAACTGCGCATCGCCCACGTACATCGGTGATATTGAGGACTACGGGGTGTACATCGCGAGCAATTTGGCCGCTGTGAGCATCGCCGCATCGCCCGGCACCACCATCACTTACGGCACCAATGTCACCTTCACGCCCACACCGGTGAACGGTGGCTCCTCGCCCGTATACACCTGGTACCGCAACGGCGTGCCCGTGGGGAACGGGGCCACCTACCAGAGCAACAACCTGTTGCCCGGTGAGACCATTCAGTGCGAGATGGCCTCGAACCTGGCCGGAGTGATCGCCTCCCCGGCGCTCTCGAACACGCTCACCATGACCGTGACCGGTCCGCCGGTATCGGACTTCACCTCCACGCTGCCCAGGAAGTTCTGCTCGGGCGGCACGGTCACGTACACGGACGCCTCCTTGCTCTCGCCCACCAGTTGGGCGTGGACATTCCCCGGAGGAACCCCTTCATCCTCCACCGCCCAGAACCCCGTGGTCACCTACAACACGCCGGGTACTTATAGCGTCACGCTTACCGCCACCAACGCCAGTGGCCCGGGTACGACGATGACCAAGACCGGCTACATCACGGTGTTCACGGCTCCCGCTGCGGCCTGTACACATACGCGCACTGGAAGTCCCAATACCATCGGCATCGTCAACGTCACCTTGAACACCATCAACAACTCCACGACCCATGGCGGTCCAGCGATGAACGACTACACCTGCTCGGAGATCACAGTGCTGCAGGCCTCCACACCGTACGCGATCTCCGTGCAGACGCCGACGGCACAAGACCAGTGGCTCCGTGTGTACATCGACTACAACAACAACGGGCTGTTCACCGATGCGGGCGAACTGGTGTTCGCTCCGGCCGATGGACATGGTACCATCAGCGGAACCATCACCACGCCCGCATCGCCCCTGCAGAACACCCTCCTGCGCATGCGGGTGATCTCGGATTATTATGACTACGTAACGCCAGGGCCATGTACGAACGTGGGATACGGTGAATCCGAGGATTACGGGATCTACTTCACCACATCCGCTCCCGTCGCATCAGTGAGCATTGCGGCGTCACCGGGCAGCTCAGTGCCATCTGGTACGATGGTCACCTTCACCCCGACACCGGTGAACGGTGGCAGCACCCCCACCTACCAATGGTTCAGGAACAATGCGCAGGTCGGGACGGGCGCCACGTACCAGTCCAACACCTTCACCACGGGCGATGCGGTGTACTGCCTCATGACCTCCAACCTGCCGGGCGTTACCGGTTCCCCGGCCACCTCGAACACGGTGACCATGACGGTCTCCGCACCGCCGTGCACCGCGCCCACCGCCACCGCCACACCGACATGCGCGGGATCCCAGTTCAACGTGGGCGTGAACCTCACCAGCATGGGCAGCGCCACCAGCATCGCCATCCAGGTGGACAACGACGCGGGCGGCCCGAACGGCTACACCACGGTGCAGACGGTGACGGGCACCGGCAACTATGGACCCTTCGGTCCTTATGCCAGTGGCCAGGCGGTGAACGTGCGGTTGGTGCACAACATCGATACGGGGTGCAACCTCAACCTGAACAACGTGGTGGCTACGTGCAATGGACCGGGGTCCGGGTGCGTGTATTCGAGCACCGCACCAACGAACATCCTGGACCTGGCAACGGTGTCCAACAGCATCACGGTGCCGTCGCTCGGAGGCCAGGTGATCACCGACCTCAATGTGTTCGTGAATATCACGCACACGTATATCGGCGACCTGCTCCTTTCGCTTCAAAGCCCCATGGGCACCACCATAGCGCTCATCAGCAATGGCGTGTGCGGCAGCGCCCAGAACATGACCGTGGAGTTCGACCAGCAGGCCGCATCCCCGATCGGCACAAGCTGCCCGTTGACCAACCTTTTCTGCATTCCGGCCGTGTCCCTGGCAGGGTTCAATGGGCAGGTCGTGGAGGGAACCTGGACCTTGAGCGTCCAGGACGCGGCCAATGGGGACATAGGCACCCTTAACAGCTGGTGCCTGATCCCGCAACTGACATCACCGCCATGCACCGCGCCTACCGCCACCGCCACACCGACATGCGCTGGCTCGCAGTTCAACGTGAACGTGGACCTCACGAGCATGGGCAATGCCACCAGCATCGCCATCCAGGTGGACAATGATGCGGGTGGGCCCAATGGCTACGCCACCGTGCAGACGGTGACGGGCACCGGCAACTACGGCCCCTTCGGTCCCTATTCCAGCGGCCAGGCGGTGAACGTGCGGCTCGTGCACAACAGCGATGCGGGCTGCAACCTGGACCTGAACAACGTGGTGGCCACCTGCGGACCCGGTGCGAACTGCGCATACTCCAGCACCACCACCACGAACATTCTGGACAATACCACGGTGAGCAACACCATCACGGTCCCCGCCCTCGGAGGCCAGGTGATCACCGACCTGAACGTGTATGTGAACCTGACCCACACCTACACGAGCGACCTGCGCCTTACGCTGCTCAGTCCTGGCGGAGTGAGTGTGCCACTGATCAATACCGGCGTATGCAGCTCGTCCGACGACATGACCGTGGAGTTCGATCAACAGGCGGCATCCGCCATCGGTATTGTGTGTCCCATGGCCAATATCTACGCCATCCCATCGGCTTCGCTTGATGCCTACAATGGTCAGCTGATGGAGGGCATGTGGACCTTGAGCATCCAGGACATGGCCACACAGGATCAAGGTGTGCTCAATAGCTGGTGCCTGATCCCAACGCTGGCTGCCGGCGGCGTACAGGTCGCGGCCAAGGTGATGCTGCAAGGGCCCTATGACGCCACCACCGGCCTGATGAGCGATGCCTTGCGCAGCGCTTCCCTGTTGCCGAGCACGGAACCGTACTCGGCCATGGGCCATACGTACACCGGTTCGCCGGGTGCGGGTGGAACGGTGGCGGCGAGCGTGTTCACGACCACGGGCAACAACGCCATCGTGGACTGGGTGGTGCTCGAACTCCGGAACGCCGCCTCACCGGCCATCGTGGCCGCCAGTTGTGCGGCCCTCGTCCAGCGTGACGGGGACATCGTTGCCTTGGACGGCACCTCGCCCGTGAGCATGGCGGCCGCTCCAGGCCAGTACCACATCGCCGTGCGCCACCGCAATCATCTGGGCGTGATGACCAACGGCGTGATCGCTCTTTCGAGCACCCCGACGATCACGATCGACCTCTCCCAGGTCGGTTTGAGCATGTACGGCACGAACGCGCGCAAGAGCATCAGCGGCACCTTCCCCACGCAGGCGCTCTGGGCCGGCGACGTCACCTTCAACGGCCAGATCAAATACGCCGGTGGTGGCAACGACCGCGACCCCATCCTGGTGCGCATCGGCGGCCTGGTGCCCACGGCCACAGTGAACGGCTACTACCCTGAAGATGTGAACCTCAACGGCCAGGTGAAGTACGCCGGCAGCGCCAACGACCGCGATCCCATCCTGGTGAACATCGGCGGCACGGTGCCCACGGCGGTGCGGAACGCTCAGTTGCCGTAAGGCCCGCCGCCTCGTGCGACGCCCGGGACGCCGAACAGGTGTTCCGGGCGTTGCGCGTTCGTTCGCCACAGGTCCGGTCCGCTTTCGTGATGGCCTCGATCCCGGTCAGGGCGCACCGATCCCCTTCGTACTCCATTCGGCATCCACTTTTTGGAACCGATCATGGCGCTGCCTACCTTTTCCTGTCCCAAACCCCATGACCCATGGAACGAACCCTGACCCTCTTCTTGATGACCGCCTTGTTCGGGAGCGTGCATGCGCAGACCCTGGACAACGCGAACGCGGCGCCCACCGCCGGCTTTACGGCGGTGATGAACAACTCCACCTACGCGGCCCCGGGCAACTCCGGTCCGATGCAGACCTGGACCTTCAGCACGCTGACCCCGACGAACAGTTTCTCCATCGACCATGTGACGCCGGCCTCCACGGGCTACCTGAGCAGTTTCCCCGCCGCGACGGTGGCCACCAGCGATCCCAGCGGCGTGTTCGGCTTCTTTCAGTACACGGCACAGGGCGGCTTCCTGCAGGGCTATCACTCCACCACGGCCAACGTGACCATCCCGTACCAGAACGCGGAGCAGATCATGAAGTTCCCGTGCAGCTTCAACACCACCTGGACCGACAACTTCAGCTCCTCGTTCACCACCAGCGGCATCCCCGCCAACCGCACGGGCACCAGCACCGGGATCGCGGACGGCTACGGCACCCTGGTGATGCCCTACGGCACCGTATCCAATGTGCTGCGCGTGAAGGTGAACCAGGACTACGAGGATGACCTGGGCGCGTTCGGCGTCCTGGACTACCAGGCAGAGACCTACCAATGGTGGAAACCAGGCACGCCGGTCGCCCTTCTGATCGTCAGCACGTTGACCGTGACGAGCAACGGCGTTCCCAATACCCAGCAGTTCATGCAGTGGCTGGATGGAGGGCAGGTGGGCCTGGACGAGGGCGATGCCCCCTCCATCGGCATCGACCTGTTCCCGAACCCCGCCAGCGGCCGCACGACCCTTCGCTTCGGAAGCGTGGGTGGCCCGGTGCAGCTCCGCCTCTTCGACCACACGGGCCGCGTGGTGATGGAGCAGGGCCTGCAGGCCGGCATGGGCATCACCGACCACGACCTCGACCTCGGCGGGCTTCCCGCCGGGTTCTACCAGGTGCAGCTCACCGCGCAGGACGGCTCCACAGGCGTCAAGCGGCTGGTGGTGGAGTGACCGCAGGACCGCGACACGGACCGATGGACGGCCGCCTTTCGGGCGGCCGTCCGCGTTCCGGCGAACACTCCGCCCTGCCGCACCGTTGTTCTCACCGCAACTCCCTTCCCGATGGCCAAGCGCAGTTCCTCCGCCTTCCGCATCCACAGCTACCACACCTCCTTCGCGCCCGCCCCGCAGCGCTTCAGCGTGGTGGTGAAGTACGCCGAGGACGGTGACCCGCGCGAGGGCGAGGTGCAGGTGGACGGCCCCTTGGAGTTCATGGCCGTGCTGCAGCTATTGCAGATGGGCCCCACCGTGTACCATCCCGACGAGAAGCGCATCAGCAACCTGGCGGCTTGAGGGCCCCGTTCAGAACGGGTTCCCGATCGACCTGGAGATGAAGCGCAGGTGAAGCCCATGAGGCCTGCCCCGTGGGTCATCAACACCCGATCAGCCGGTTATCAACAGCCCGCACCACGGCGCACGGGCCCGGATAGCTTCGTGGCCCTTTTGCCGGAGGCCCATGCCCCGGCCCGTCCCCGAAGCGCATGCGGCGCCCGCTCCTCCCCGCCCTGGCCGCCCTGGTCGTCGTCCCTGCCCTGCGCGCGCAAACGCCCTGCACCGACTGGCGCATGATCGTGGACGCCGACGGCGCGGGGCACGAGATCACCTGGGAGGTGCTGGACGCGGCCAGCGGCCTGCCCGTGGCCTCCGGCGGACCTTACATGAACAATTCCTCCAACGTGCAGCTGGTGTGCCTGCCGCTGAACGCTGCCTACCGCCTGGTGGTGCACGACAGCGGCGGCGACGGCATCTGCCCGGGCGGCTACGCGCTGGAGGACCCCTCCGGCGAGCGCGTGATCGACAACATGGGCAACGGCTGCACCTACGGCGCCCTCAGCGCGTTGAGCAACAACCTGGGCTTCACCAACCCCATCGGGCCGGACCGGATGCTGAACAGCGAGCCGCAGAGCGCCTCCTGTTCGCGCCTCAACTACCTGAGCAACGACTTCTTCATCGCCACGCCGAACCCTGCGGTGAACGCGGCGAACGGCGACGGCTATCAGTTCTGGATCTTCGACCCCAACGGCACCTACAGCCGGCGTGTGTTACAGAGCGGCGTGGTGTACAACGGCTGGGCGGATGCGGACCCGAACGATGCGTGCTACCTGCGCTTCGCCTGGTTCCAGACCAACCCGGTGCCGTTCAACGTGCTCCTCAACATCGCCGTGCGCACCCGCATCAACGGGGTGTTCGGCGAGTTCGGGCCCGTGTGCCAGGCCATGGTGCTGCCCGCCGCCCCGGCCTGCCAGTCCACCCGGTTGGTGGACCATCCGCAGCATCCGGACCTCAGCTGCGGGGTGACGCGCAGTTTCGGCGGCACCGACCAGTTGCACGCGATCTCCCTGGCCGGCGCCACGGACTACCGCTTCCGCTTCGTCACCGACGGTGGAGGCTTCGTGCGGCAGATCGTGAGCGGCGGCGCCACCATCACCCTCAACTGGACCACCCTGCCGTTGAGCGATGGCGCCTACTACGACGTGTCGGTGCAGCCCAGCTTCGATGGCGGGGCCACCTGGTGCCCCTTCGGCCCGGTGTGCACGGTGCTGATCGACAACAGCCCGGCGGCCGCGCCGCGCGCCCTCCCGGCCAACGCGGCCGAGGCCCCGCGCGTGCGCACCACGGCGGACGGCGTGGAGCTGTTCCTCTCCGCGGCCTGCAGCTGGCGCGTGCTGGATGTGCAGGGCCGCGTGCTGGCCACCGGGCGCAGCGATGGTGGCGGCTGGCAGGAGATCGCCCTTCGCGGGGCCGCCCCGGGTGTGCACCTGCTCCAGTTCGCCGGACCGGATGGCCCGCAGAGCCTGCGCTTCCTGCTTCCGTAAGGCGCCCGTGCGCCCTCTGCGTGGCGGTCGTTACCTTCCCGCCACCAAACCCGCTGCGCATGAACCGGACCTTGACCCTCTTCGGCCTGCTCATCCCCCTGGCCGCCTCGGCCGCACAAGGTGGACCCGATACCTACGGCTACATCTGGAAGGACAGCAACGAACCCGGCGGTCCGGTGTTCAACTGGATCGACATCACCGGTGTCGGCTTCCAGGTGACCGGGCTGGCGGACGACAACGTGGTGGGCCCCTTCGCCATGTTCACCAACATGCCCTTCTACTGGTACGACCGCAAGGACGTGTGGATCGGCAGCAACGGCTACATCGCCTTCAACAGCACCAACATCGCCTCGCCCTTTCCCACCATCCCCCAGGCGGGCGGGGCCAACGACTACATCGCCGGCCTCACCGCCGACCTCACCTTCACCGGCGCCGGCAACCCGGGCCAGTGCTGGGTGTACGACACGCCGGACACCACCATCTTCTCCTGGGTGAACGTGCCCTTCTGGAGCGCCACCCCGCCCACCTGGACCGGCAGCAACACCTTCCAGATCATCCTCAACAAGCTCGACAGCACCATCACGGTGCAGATCCTGGAGCAGACCGGCCTCACGCAGAACAACGACCTGCTGCTGGGCATCGAGTGCATCAGCGGCGACATCGGCCTGCAGCACAGCGCCGACGTGTATCCCGTGGGCAACTATGCCATCCGCTACTACGCGCCGCAGGTGCCCCTGCTGGCCATCACCGACGGGGCGGTGCGCTTCGTGGGCGCCGACGGCAGCCGCGGGGTGAGCCTGCAGCGCAATGGTCCCGCCCACCCGCTGGTGATGCAGGTGCGCAACACCGGCAACCAGCCGCTCACCAACGTCACCGCCCAGGCCCAGGTGTTCACGCCCAACAACCAGCTCGCCGTGAGCGATCAGGTGACCATCACCAGCCTGACCCCGGGCGCCGACAGCCTGATCACCTTCCCCATCGCCTTCGCACCCAGCACCAACGGCACCCATCGTTACGTGGGCACCATCAGCGGGATCCCGAACGAGCTCGTCACCACCAACAACACCCGCACCCAGGAACTGGCCGTGTACGACACCACGCTGGCGGTGCAGCAGGTGCGCTGGAACGGGGGCACCGATGACGGCATCGGCATCGGATGGAACGGCGGCAACGGCGGTGTGGGCGTGTATCTGGACCGACCGCCCTTCAGCCCCTGCTACGTGACGGGCTACACCGTGCGACTGGTCACCAACCTCACCCCGGTGGGCATGTACCTGAAGGTCTTCGCCGACGACGGCCCCAATGGCGGGCCCGGCACGCGCATCGACTCCATCTACGTGCAGCCCGCCAACGCGGTGGCCGGCGACCAGGTGCACGCGGTGGGCACCCCCTTCCTCTGGGACCAGGGCGGCCTCTATGTGCAGTGGTACATGGGCGGCAACAACATCAACATCGCGCAGGACATCGCCCCGCCCTTCAGCCTGCACACCTACGAGGTGCTGGACAACGTGTGGGCCGAGTACCGCGACCGCGAGACCACCGACTTCCACCTCGGCCTGCGCGTGGAGCAGCTGCCGGTGTACGACGTGGGCTGCAGCGGCTTCTTCGGCGTGGTGGACGGCCAGGTGGTGACGCAGCCCACCATCGTGCGCACCTGGGTGAGGAACAGCGGCAACCAGGCCGCCAGCGGCTTCCCCGTGAACTACCAGTTCGCCGCCGAGCCCGTGGTGACGCAGACCTTCCCCAGCACCCTGCAGCCCGGCGACTCGCTGCTCTTCACCTTCACCCAACCGCTGCTGCCCACCACCACGCAGACCGGCAGCCTGTGCGCATGGAGCGACTGGACGAGCGACATCACCACGGGCAACGACACGGTGTGCGTGAACCTTGACGTGATCGCCGGCATCGCCGAGCAGGCCTACGCCCTGTTGGAGGTGCGGCCCAATCCGGCGAGCGACCGGGTGACCCTGAGCGGCTTCGGCCATGGCGGCGCCACGGTGGACCTGGTGGACCTGAGCGGTGCGCTCGTGCGTCGCTGGACCCTGACCGCGGGGGACAACGCCACCCTCGCGCTCGACGGCGTTGCGCCGGGCACCTATCTCTATCAGCTCACCGCATCGGACCGGATCTTCACCGGCAAGCTGGTGGTCCACCGCTAGCGCGGGTCATCCCTACCTTTGGAGCGCCCCGGCATCGGGGCGCTCTTTTTTCGCATCGCATGGACCGCAAGCTGGGACCGATCCTCATCGGCTGGAACGTCATCCTCACCGCCCTCATCGCGTGGGCCCTGCTGGGCCGCGGCACCCCCGGCACGCCCGAGGCCGCATCCGTCGTGGCCGACAGCAGCGCCACCGCCCTCATCGCCCCGCCCGACACGGGCGCGCTGGTGGACGCCCGCATCGCCTACTTCTTCATGGACTCGGTGCAGGAGCGCTACGAGCTGGTGAAGGAGCGCGGCAACGCCTTCCGCAACGAAGGCAAGCGCCTGGAGGGCAACCTGCAGAGCGAGCTGGCCAAGGCCCAGGGCCGCTACGAGGAGCTCATGCGCAAGGACCACACCTACAGCACCCAGGCCGAAGTGAAGGCCGATGAGCAGGAGGTGCAGGCGCTGATGGCCCGCATCCAGGACATGCAGGCCCGCGGCGAACGCCAGATGGCCGAGATGGAGGTGCGCATGCTGGAGGAGATCAGCAACGAGATCATGGCCTTCCTCACCGACTACAACAAGGCCGCGCAGCACGACTACATCTTCAGCGTGCAGAGCGGAGGCCAGATCTGGGTGGGCAACCCGTCCCTGAACATCACCGAACAGGTGATCGCCGGCCTGAACGCCCGCCACCGCGCCGCACGCGCAGGCGCCTCCCCGCAGTCCGCGGCCGGCGCCAAGCCCGCATCCGCCCCATGAACGAACGCCTCCGCCAGGAGCGGCAGGACAACGTGGCCGCCTATGTGGTGCGCATGTGGCACCTGGAGGATGTGCTGCGCGCGGTGCGGTTCGACCCCGAGGCCATCCGCACCCGGCTGGTGGAACCCATGGACGTGGACGCCGAACAGAAGCAGCTGGCCCAGGCGTGGTACACCGACCTGGCCGAGCGCATGGTGCAGGAAGGCCTCAGCCGCGAGGGCCATCTGCCGGAGGTGAACGAGGCCATCACCGACCTGGAGGCCCTGCACCACGCCCTGCTGAACGTGCTGGAGGACCCCGCCTATGTGCGCCGCTACATGGATGCCCGGGAGGACATCGACAGCCTGAACCGCCAGCGCGAGGACGAGGACCCCGTCGGTGTGGTGGAGACCTGCTTCACCGGCCTCTACGGCGTGATGCTGCTGCGCGCCCAGGGGCGCGAGGTGAGCGAGGCCACCCGCGCCGCCGACGCCCGCATCCGCGCCCTGCTCGAAGCCCTCAGCACCCACTACCGCCATATGCGGAAGCTGCCCGGCGTGAGCCTCAACTGAGCACCGCCGATCTTCGCACCGGCCGTCCCCTGGCACGGTCCTCGCCGGTCACGCCCCCCATGCGCTCCGCCCCCCTGCTGCTGCTCGCCCTGCTGCCTGCCCTTCCGGCCGCCGTGCTCGGGCAGGACACCGCGCGCATCGAGGTGCTCAACGCCGACGTGTGGCGCTTCGACGAGGTCATCGCCCCCGGCGCCCAGCGCCTCCAGGGCCACGTGCGCTTCCGCCACGCCGGCGCCCTGATGTCGTGCGACAGCGCCTGGCTTTACGAGGACCAGCGGGTGAAGGCCTTCAACAACATCCGCATCCTGCACGGCGATACACTGACCATCACCGGACGGCAGCTGGACTACGAGGCCACCCGGCGCAGGGCCGTCCTCAGCGGCGGTGTGCGCCTCGCCGACCCGGGCAGCACGCTGGACACCGAGCAGCTGGTGTACGACCTGCGCGCGCGGGCCGCCACCTACACGGGCGGAGGCACCCTGGTGAGCCTGCGGCAGGGCGACACGCTCACCAGCCGCCAGGGCACCTACCTCACCGGCGAGCAGCGCTTCATCTTCACCGGCGATGTGCGGCTGCGCCATCCGGAGCGCAGCATCACGGCGGACACGCTGCACTACCTCACCCCCACCGCCACCGCCGAGTTCCACGGGCCCACGGTGATCGCCCAAGCCGACAGCCGCATCACCTGTGTGGCCGGCACCTACGACACGCGTGACCGCCGGGCCCGCTTCACGCGGCGCGCCACCATCACCACCGAGGGCCAGGAGCTGAGCGGCGACAGCGTGCACTACGACGGAGTGGATGGCATCGGCCAGGCCTGGGGCGACGTGGTGGCCGTGGACACCGCCAACGGCACCACCGTGCTGGGCGATCGGGGACGGCATGACCAGCGCAGCGGGCACAGCTTCGTCACCGGGCGCGCACGGCTGCTGATGCGCTCCGGGGACGACACCCTCTTCCTGCACGCCGACACCCTGTTCGCCGCACCGGACACCGTGCCGGACAAGCGCCGCATCACCGCGCGCCGGGGCGTCCGCATTTACCGCAGCGACCTGCAGGGCGTGTGCGACACCCTGGTGTACACCACGGCCGACAGCCTGATCCGCATGATCCACCGCCCCGTGCTTTGGAGCGGTCGCGACCAGGTCACCGCGCACCACCTCCGCATCCAGCTCGCCAACGGCCGGGTGGACCGTCTCTTCGCCGAGGGCGATGCCTTCATGGCCGCGCGGGTGGACAGCACCCACTTCGACCAGGTGAGCGGCCGCAGCATGACCGGCTTCTTCGCGAACAATGAACTGGACCGCCTGCTCACCGAGGGCAACAGCCGCACCCTCTACCACGCCACCGAAACGCGCGACTCGGTGAGGACCATCGTGGGCGTGAACCGGGCGGATTGTGCGCGTCTGCTGGTGCGTGTCCGCGACGGCGAGGTGGCCAGCGTCACCTTCCTCACCCAGCCCGATGCCGTGCTCTATCCGGTGGACCAGGTGCCGATTGAGGACCGCATGCTGCCCGGATTCACCTGGCGCGAGGGCGAGCGGCCCCGGGACCGCAGCGATATCCTGCGCCGATCGGAAGGCCCGGACGTAGCGCCCTGATCAGAGGAAGCGCTTCATCCAGCTGTCCGCCAGCCGCACGCGGAAGCGTTCGCGCAGATCGCCCACCGTGGCCACCAGGTCGTCGAACACGATGGTGTCCAGCCCGATGAGGCCCTCGGCCAGCAGCCCCGGCAGTTCCTGGAGCCGGACGCTCTGCCCCCGCCCCTCGCGCTCCACCACCACCACCATCCGGTCGGTGAGCATCAGGTTGAGGTCCTGCTCCAGCTGCTTGATGAAGCCCACGCTCTTGTCGATGCTGCATCCGCTCGCCTCGGCCTGCACCTCGTCCACCGCCACCACCACGAACCGGTCGTGCAGCACGTCCACGCACGCGTCCAACGGCGCGCCGTGGGCCGCCCACGTGGAGGTGAACGCCGCTCCCCGCTCGCGGATGAGCTTCTGCTCGGCCTGCCCGAGGTCGCGCGCCGCCTTGTACACCCACGCCCGCGCATGCGCGGGCATGTCCATGATCGACCGGGTCCGTTGTGCCGCTTCCATGATGCAAAGGTGTGAACGTTCCGTACCACTGTACGCCCGCGGTCCCTCCGTCGTTCACCGCAAAGCGTCGATCTTTCGTCATTCCTTGCGATCATGAACCGTGCCATCCTCCGTTCCGCGCCCGTGGCGCTCCTGCTTCTTCCCACCCTGCTCAGCGCCCAGCAGGACACCGCGCGCTGGCTGCGCAACGCCGCCATCAGCCCGGACGGGCGCACCATCGCCTTCTGCCACCAGGGCGACATTTGGCGCGTGCCCGCCGAGGGCGGCGACGCCATGCCGCTCACCACCAACGAGGCCTACGACCATACCCCGGTATGGAGCCACAACGGCCGCTTCATCGCCTTCTCCAGCACACGCCACGGCAACAATGATGTGTTCGTGATGCCCGCCACGGGCGGCACCCCCACCCGGCTCACCTTCCATGGCAACGGCGAGGTGGCCTCGTGCTTCTCGCCGGACGATGCGCAGGTGCTCTTCTACGGATCGCGCCAGGACGATGTGCAGCACCAGCAGTTCCCGGTGGGCGGCCTGGGCGAGCTGTACTCCGTGCCCGCCCAGGGCGGCCGTCCGCTGCAGGTGAGCACCATCGCCATGCAGAACGCCCGCTACAGCCCCGACGGGCGGCTCATCGCCTACCACGACCGCAAGGGCTACGAGGACAACTGGCGCAAGCACCACACCTCTTCGGTGACCCGTGATGTGTGGACCTTCGAACCGGCCAGCGGTGCGTACCGCCAGCTCACCACCTTCGCCGGTGAGGACCGCGACCCCGTGTGGAGCCGCGATGGCGCCAGCCTCTACTACCTCAGCGAGGAGAGCGGCTCCTTCAACGTGCACAGGATGCCCGTCACCGGCGGGGCCGGCGTCCAGGTCAGCCGCTTCACCGACCACCCGGTGCGCTACCTCAGCATCAGCGACGGCGGGGTGCTCTGCTTCAGCTTCCGCGGCGAACTGTACACCTTGACCGATGGCGGCGTGCCGCAGCGCGTCCCCATCCGCATCAACACCGATGGCCGCTACGATCCGGAACGCACGATCGACGTGGGCAAGGCCGATGAGTACGCCCTGAGCCCCAATGGCAAGGAAGTGGCCTTCGTGCACCGCGGCGAGGTCTTCGTCACCTCCGTGGCCGAAGGCACCACCCGCCGCATCACCAACACCCCCGAACAGGAACGCAACGTGAGCTTCAGTCCCGACGGGCGCAGCATCCTGTACGCCAGCGAGCGCGGTGAAAGCTGGGACCTGTACACCACGAGCCTGACGCGGAAGGAGGAGAAGTACTTCTTCCATGCCACGGTGCTCAAGGAGGAAGCCCTGCTGAGCACACCTGCGGAGGAGTTCCAATGCGCCTACTCGCCCGACGGCAAGGAGGTGGCCTATCTGGAGGAACGCACCACCCTCAAGGTGCTGAACCTCGCCACGAAGCGGACGCGGGTGATCCTGCCCGGCGACCTCAACTACAGCTATGCCGATGGCGACCAGTGGTACCAATGGAGCCCGGACAGCAAGTGGTTCGTCGTGGGCTTCCTGCACAAGGAGCAATGGATCGGACAGGTCGGTATCGTCAGTGCCGAGGGGGGGAAGGAGGTGTTCGACCTCACCCGCAGCGGGTATGGCGGCGACATGCCCCGCTGGGCCATGAACGGCGAGGCCATCGTGTTCCTCAGCGCCCGCGACGGCCAGAAGAACCACGCCAGCTGGGGCGGCGAGGCCGATGCCTATGCGTACTTCCTCACCCGCAAAGCCTACGACCGCTTCAGGCTCAGCAAGGAGGAGGCCGCCCTGCTGAAGGAGGAGGAGGACAAGAAGAAGAAGGAGGAGGAGGAGAAGGGTGGCGACAAGGCGAAGAAGGAGAAGGACAAGAAGGAAGGCGGAAAGGCGGACGACAAGCCCGAGGACGTGAAGCCGATCACCATCGAGTTCGACGGCCTGCGGGAGCGGAAGGTGCGGCTGACCCCGAACAGCAGCGCCTTGAGCGACGCCCTGCTGAGCAAGGATGGCGAAAAGCTCTACTACCTGGCCGCCTTCGAGAAGGGCACCGACCTCTGGCAGTACGAGATCCGCACGCGCGAGGCCAAGATCCTGAACAAGATGGGCGATGGCTGGGCGAGCGGCCTCACCTGGGACAAGGAGGGCAAGCAGCTCTTCCACCTGAACAACGGCGGCATCAACCGGTACGACATCGAGAAGAACGAGAACAAGAGCGTGGGCATCAACGGCGAGATGGTGCTGAACGAGAACGCCGAGCGCGCCTACCTCTTCGAGCACATCTGGCGGCAGGTGAAGAAGAAGTTCTACCGCACGGACCTGCAGGGCGTGGACTGGGACAGGTACAAGGCCGAATACCAGCGCTACCTGCCGCACATCAACAACAACTTCGACATGGCCGAGCTGTGCAGCGAGATGCTCGGCGAGCTCAACGCCAGCCACACCGGCGCCGGCTTCCGGCACGAGGTGCCCAACGGCGACGAGACCGCCAGCCTGGGCTGCTTCTTCGCCAACGAGGCCGGTCCGGGTCTGCGCATCGTGGAGATCATGCCGAAAAGCCCCCTGATCCAGCAGGCCACCAGGATCAAGGCCGGCCATGTGATCGAGAACGTGGACGGGGTGCCCGTCACGGCGGACATGGACTGGGCGAAGCTCTTCAACCGCAAGGGTGGCAGGCCCATGCTGCTGAGCCTGTACGACCCGAAGGCCGGCACCCGATGGGAGGAGACGGTGAAGCCGCTGGAGGAAGGCGCCGATCGCGACCTGCTCTACCAGCGTTGGGTGGAACGCTGCCGCCACCTGGTGGACAGCCTCAGCGGCGGCGCGCTCGGCTACGTGCACGTGCAGGGCATGAACGACCACAGCTTCCGCGTGGTGTACGAAGAGGCCCTGGGCCGATACCACGACAAGAAGGGCCTGGTGGTGGACACCCGCTTCAACGGCGGCGGCTGGCTGCACGACGACCTGGCCACCTTCCTGAACGGCAAGACCTACACGACCTTCCTGCCGCGCGGCCAGAAGCTCGGCACCGAACCGCACTTCAAGTACCAGCGGCCCAGTGTGGTGGTGATGAGCGAGAGCAACTACAGCGACGCGCACATGTTCCCGGTGACCTACCGTGCCCTGGGCATCGGCAAGCTGGTGGGCATGCCCGTGCCGGGCACCGGCACCGCCGTGTGGTGGGAGGGCCTGCAGAACGGCATGTGGTTCGGCATCCCGCAGGTGGGCATGGTGGACAACAACGGCAACTACCTGGAGAACCAGCAGCTGGACCCCGACGTGCGCCAGCCGCTGGAACCCGGCGCCGTATCACAAGGGCGCGATCAGCAGCTGGAGGTGGCGGTGAAGGTGTTGCTGGGGCCGTAGGAGGTCGTCGGTCACGACCATGCGGGACCAGCGTGAACGCGAACGTCAGCGCGCTCCCGCCCGGGCGATCACTTCGGCCGGTTCCAGAACAGGAACTCTGCTGTGGACGAAGTCCTTCACGTTGCAGGTGACGATGGCGTCCACCCTTCCGGCATCCAAGGCTGCGAAGTGCTGGATCCCGTCCTCCAGGTCCTCGAACCGGCTGCTGAACGCCGCATGAAAGTGCGCCTCCTCGATGGGGATCACGTTCACCAGGCCGAGGATGGACTCCATGGCGTCCACGACCCGGGCGCGGTCCGGACGGGTGCGGCTGAGGCGCCACTTCTGCCCGACCACGTACATCACGTTCGCGAGCACAACAGGTGTGGTGATCGCCTGCAGGACACCATCTTCCAGCAGGTCCATCACACGTTGGGCGTCCCTGGACTGGGCCTCCCGGCCGTCCAGCGCGGCGATGATCACATCGCTGTCGAGGAAGACCCGCATCAGGCGCGCTGTTCCTTCCGGGTACGCGGCGCGGTGGCCGCCCTCCTCACCAACTTGCCGAAACGATCCTCCCGCTTCAGGTCGGCCGCCGTAAGCCCCAGGGTACCACCCCAGCGCTGGCTCCACGACGTGGTCGGCCTGGCATCCTCCGTGAGCTTGTCGATCATCTCCTCCACGAGCTCGCTGACCGACTTCTTGCGCTTGCGGCCGTAAGCCTTGGCCCGCTTCACCTTGTCACTGTCAATGCTGAGGGTGAGCTTCGTTTTCATGACGCTCAAAGATACGTGATCCGGTCGGCGATACGTATGGTCTCAAAGCTCCCCGGCCCGGGCGATCAGCTCGGCCACATCCAGCACCTGCACCTTCCCCTCCTGGTTGAACTTCTTCACGCCGTCGGTGAGCATGGTGTTGCAGAAGGGGCAGCCGGCGGCGATGACGTCCGGTGAGGCGGCCAGCGCCTCCTCGGCGCGTTCGTGGTTCACCTCGCGCGTGCCGGGCTCGGCCTCCTTGAACATCTGTGCGCCGCCCGCCCCGCAGCACAGGCCGTGCGCCCGGCTGCGCTTCAGCTCCACCAATGCGGCATCGAGCTTCAGCAGCACTTCGCGCGGCGCCTCGTACTCGCCGTTGCCGCGGCCCAGGTAGCAGGGGTCGTGGAAGGTGATGCGCCTGCCTTTGAAGTCGCCGCCCTCGACCTTGATGCGGCCCTCCTTCAGCAGGGCATTGATGAACTGCGTGTGGTGCAGCACCTCGTAGCTGCCGCCCAGCGCGGGGTATTCGTTCTTCAGCGTGTTGAAGCAGTGCGGGCAGGCGGTGACGATGCGCTTCACCCCGTAGCCGTTGAGCACGGTCACGTTCTGAAGGGCCTGCATCTGGAACAGGAACTCGTTGCCCGCCCGGCGCGCGGGATCGCCCGTGCAGGTCTCCTCGGTGCCCAGCACGGCGAACTTCACGTTGGCCGCGTTCAGGATGCGCACGAAGGCCTTGGTGATCTTGCGCGCCCGGTCGTCGAAGGCGCCGGCGCAGCCCACCCAGAACAGCACTTCGGGCGTTTCGCCTGCGGCCATCATCTCGGCCATGGTGGGGATGCGGAGGTCGCTCATCAGTGGTCAGTGCGTGGTTGTCCGTTGTCAGGGGCGCGTCCATCACCGTCGTCGTTCTCTCCCACCGCATCATCCCATCGGAGGTCCGGAGGCGCCTCCGTGAAGATGGCGCCCTCAGCCGTCCCATAGGTGGCCATCGGCTCGGCGGCGGTTCCTTCCCCCGAGAGCCTGAGGAGGTGGTTCATGTACCCGTTCAGCACGCGGAGGGCTTCTTCGCACAGCGCCCAATGCCGCTTCAGCGTGGCCGCGTCCAGGAAGCCCTCATCGAAGGCCACGGACAGGTGGTCCATGGTTTCGTAAAGGGACCCCTTCGCCTGGCGGCAGAAGCGGACGTTGTCCTTCTCCGAATAGCGCCCGAAGCCCTCGGCGATGTTGGCACAGGCGCTCCGGCTGGAGCGGATGATCTGATCGGTGAGCCGGTAGCGTTCCTCTGCAGGCCATGCCCGTACCAGCTCGCGCACCGCCGTGCGGACCACACGCGCCTTCTGCCAGGCCCAGAGCTCGGTGAACGATCGGATGGATGCGTGTTTCATCTTCTTGCTCTTTGTGTGTCATCGCCCCACTGCCTGACAACGAACGACCGGCACCGGGCACTACCCCTCGAACACCTGCACGGTGCGGCGCTTCTCCACCAGGTCCGTGAAATGCCCTTCGTACCGGGTGGCCCTCACCTCGCGGTCGTCGATCCAGTGGTAGTTGCCGCCGCGCGGCTTGCCCATCACCATGCCGTGGTACTTGAACCCGTGCTTCGTCAGCCAGGCCTCGGTGACCGCGCGGTGCTCCTCGGTGCGGCTGGTGAAGAAGGTGATGATGTGGCCCTCGTCGTACCACGCGTTCAACTTCTCCACGGCCTCGGGGAACACCTCGGCCTCCGCCATCCGCCACGGCTCCTCGTTGGGGATGTCCTCGCCGATGGTGCCGTCGATGTCGATCAGGAAGTTCTTCATCCCCGGCGGCAGTTTCGGGCTCACCCGCTTGCCGTTCTCGGTGGTCTCGATCAGGGTGGGCTTGCTCATGGCTCGCGTGTGATGTGCGTCGGTCAGGACCGGGCCCAGTCCATGCGTTTGTCCGCACCGAAGGCCCAGGGGGCGCCGTTGTTCTCCACGTTGTTGAACATGCCGGTGAGGGCGGCGCGGGTGCTGCTCTCCTCCATCACCTTGTAGCGGCGCATCTGCATGATGATGTCCACCGGGTCGATGTTCACCGGACAGGCCTCGGTGCAGGCGTTGCAGGTGGTGCAGGCCCACAGCTCCTCCTCGCTGATGCGGCTGTGCAGGCTGGCCCCGTCGTCCTCCCACTTCCCTTTCGCGTCGATCACCCGGCCCACCTGCTCCACACGGTCGCGGGTGTCCATCATGATCTTGCGCGGGCTGAGCAGCTTGCCGGTGAGGTTGGCCGGGCACTCGCTGGTGCAGCGGCCGCACTCCGTGCACGTGTACGCATCGAGCAGGTTCTTCCAGCTGAGGTCGAACACGTCCTTGGCGCCGAAGCGCTCGGCCATCTCCACCCCGGCCACGGTGCGCGCGGGCGCGCCGGCGGGCGGCGGCACCGAGGGGTCCAGCATGCTGCGCACCTCCCCGGTGATCCGCGGCATGTTGGACACCTGGGTCTTCGGCTCCAGCTTGCCATACCACGTGTTGGGGAAGGCCAGCAGGATGTGCAGGTGCTTGCTCACCACCAGGTAGTTCAGGAAGGCCAGGATGCCCACGATGTGGAACCACCAGCAGAAGCGCTCCACCGCCACCAAGCCCCCATCGCTCAGCCCGGCCAAGACCGGGGCCAGCAGGCCGCTCACCGGAAAGGCGCCGGCCATCACGTAGTGGTCCACGCCACGCTGCTGCAGCGACAGGTCCGCCGCGTTCATGGTGAGGAAGGCGCTCATCAGCAGGATCTCGGTGACCAGGATGATCATGGCGTCCTGCGAGGGCCAGCCCTTCATCTCCGGCTTGTGGAAGCGGGGAAGCCGCAGCACGGCGCGGCGCGCGATGAAGGCGATGCACGCCACCAGCACGCCCAGCGCCAGCACCTCGAAGGCGCCGATGAGGAGGTCGTAAAAGCCGCCCAGGAAGGCGAACACGCGGTGGGTGCCGAACACGCCGTCGATCACGATCTCCAGCACCTCGATGTTGATGATGACGAAGCCGGCGTAGATGAGGATGTGCAGGAGGCCCGCCACCGGGCGCACCACCATCTTGCTCTGGCCCAGGGCCACGCGCGCCATCACGGCCCAGCGCTCGGCGGGCCGGTCGGTGCGGTCCTCGTCGCGCCCCAGCAGGATGTTGCGTCGGATGCGCATCACCTGCCGCCCGAACCAGGCGCCGGCGCCCGCCAGCAGCACCACGAAGACGATCTGCCCGATGCTCATTCCTTGGTCCCGTTGCGCACGGCGTCACCGATGCGTTGCACGTCGCTGTCGCTCAGCTTCGGCAGTTTGTCCTTCTTCCCAAACACGGAAACATGCACGTAGCGGTTCGGGTTCAGCCGCACGTCCTCCAGCAGCAGGTCGAGCTCGTTGCTGGCCCGTTCCAGGTTGCGGTAGAGGCTGTCGTTCGCCATCAGCTGGCCCAGCGTGCCGTTGCCCTCGCGCAGGCCGCCCATGATGGTGCGCGCCTCGGCCATGGTGCTGTCCAGCGACGACAGGGTGCGCTGGATGCTGCCGTTGGCCAGCGTGGCGGCGGTGGTGTCCAGGTTCTGCAGGATGCGGGTGATCTGCACGTTGTTGTTGCGCAGGTTGCCGCTCACGCTCTCCAGGTTGCCCAGCGTGGCGCTGATGGTCTGGCGCTCCACGGCGATGAGCTGGTTGAGCTGCTGGGCGGCCTTGTCCAGCGACTCCAGCGTGGACCGGATGCTGGAGAGGCTGCTGTCGATGTCGTTGCGGGCCTTGGGGTTCAGCACCTGCTGGAAGGCGGTGAGCACCGAATCGACGCTCACCAGCATGGTCTCCGCCTTGCGCTTCAGCGGGTCGATCTGCTGGCCCAGCGCTTCGGTGAGGCCCGGGGTGACGTCGCCGATCAACGTATCGCCGGGCTCGGCCAGCACGGTGCTGTCGCCCAGCATCAGCTCGGTCCACTTGTTCAGCAGGTCGCCCTTGATGCGGATGTGCGTGTCGCGCGGCAGCTTCAGCCCGTCCTCGTTCAGCTGGAACGAGACCACGATGAGCGCGTTGGAGCCGGGCAGCAGGTCGGTGGCCACCACGCTGCCCACCTTGTAGCCGTTCAGCAGCAGCGGCGAGGTCTCGGCGATGCCGGAGATGTCCGTGTACACGGCGTGGTACACGTTGCGCCGCTGCAGCAGATCAAGCCCCTTGAGGTAGTTGACGCCGAAGACCAGGAGCAGTGCTCCCGCAATGACCATCAGGGCGATGGAGTACTCCCGTTTGAGCTTCGGCAATGCCTGTCGTTATTGGCTCTGGGCGAATTTAACGGCTTCCTGCAGATCGATCCGGACGCCATCGCGGAAGGCCACGATGAAGGCGCCGTCGTATCCCTTCTCGCGGCACAGCTTCTGCACGGCCCGCGCCCGTTCCAGGGAGGGCTCATCGCCCACCGTGTAGCGGTACAGCTCATTGCCGCGGTGCTCCTCGACACCCTCCAGCCCCTTGAAGTTCTTCGCCGTGGGCTCGATGCGCTTGCTGGAGGTGACCACCTGGACCTTGAAGCGCACGACCGGGCCGGCAGGCTCCTGCGCAGGGGGCACCGGTCTCTCCACCACGGGGGCGGGGGTCGTGAGCTCCACCCCTTCCACCGTGGCCTTGTACTCCTTGAAGGCCCGGTAGATGGCCGAGGCCATGTAGTCCTGCCCCTGCTCGCCCTGCAGGAAGTCCTCCTCGGTGGCGTTGGTGAGGAAGCCCAGCTCGACGAGCACGCTGGGCATGGTGTTGTAGCTGATCACCAGAAAACCCGCCTGTTTCACCCCCCGGTCGGGGCGACCCACGCGGTCCTTGAACTGCTTCTGGATGAGCGCGCTGAGCAGCAGGCTGTGGTCCAGGTGCACGTTCTGCCGCAGGCTCAGGGCGATCATGCTCTCGGGGTCCTTGGGGTCGTAGCCGTCGTACTTCAGTTCGTGCCCGTCCTCGAGCAGGATGGCCTCGTTCTCCTTCTGGGCCACGCGCATGTTCTCCTCCGTCTTGTGCAGGCCCATCACATAGGTCTCACAGCCGTGCGGGTCCTTGTTCTTGTTGGCGTTGCAGTGGATGCTGATGAACACGTCCGCCTTGGCCCGGTTGGCGATGTTGCAGCGCTCGCGCAGCTCGATGAAGCGGTCGTCCTCGCGGGTGTACACCACCTTCACGTCGGGGAAGGCTTCGGTGATGTACCGCCCCAGCAGCTTTGTGACGTTGAGGGCCACGTGCTTCTCGGTGGTCTTGTAGCGGCCGGTGCCGAGGTTGCCGGGGTCCTTGCCGCCATGGCCGGCATCGAGCACCACGGTGCGGATGCGGTTGACGTCGCCCGCCGCCGGGCCCTGTGGCATGGTCCGTGCAGGCAGCAGCAGCGCCGCCCACGCGGCCAGCCCGATGCGCATCACCGCCCGCACGGCCGGGAAAGTCCCCCGGACGCGAAGCCCTATTTTCGGCCCGCGAATGGCGCCGGCGCGATGCATCTCCTCCACAGGGCGCGAAACTAGCGGGGTCCTGCGGCGGGGCCGGTCCTGGGGTGTCGCATTTTTCATCACGCTCCTGTTGGTTGCCGGAGGGCGGTCGGCTTGGGGCCAGGCGCTCGATGCCCCCGTGTCGTACAGCGCCCGCGACAGCATCCGGTACGACCTGCAGCAGCAGATCGTGTACCTCTTCGGCGCGGCCCAGGTGAAATACAAGGGCGTGGCGCTCACGGCCGACCGCATCGAGTACCACTTCAAGAACGAGGAGGCCCGCGCCCATGGTGTGCCCGACAGCACCGGCACCGTGGTGGGCAAGCCCGCCTTCGACCAGGAGGGCCACCGCATCGAGGCCGACAGCATCCGCTACAACTTCGGCACGCAGAAGGGCCTGATCAAGGAGGTGCGCACCAGCGAGCAGGAGACCTACGTGCAGGCCCGCGTCAGCAAGCGCCACGGCGACGGCGAGGTGCACAGCAAGGGCGGCCTGCTCACCACCTGCGACCGGCCCCGGCCGCACTACCACTTCCGCGCCAGCCGCATGATGGTGATCCCCGATGACAAGATCGTCACCGGTGCGGCCGTGATGAAGGTGGGGCCCGTGCCCACCCCCATCGCCATCCCCTTCGGCTTCTTCCCCAACAAGCGCGGCGGCACCAGCGGGGTGCTGATGCCCACCTACGGGGAGAGCCCCACCCTGGGCTTCTTCCTGCTCAACGGCGGCTACTACCGGCTGCTGGGCGAGCACGCGGACCTGAGCGTGACGGGCGACATCTATAGCCGCGGCAGCTGGGCCCTGCGCGCCAGCACCCGCTACCGCACCCGCTATCGCTACAGCGGCGCCCTGCAGCTGGACCACAGCACGCAGCGCAACAGCATCCCCGACTTCCCCGACTTCAGCCGGCAGCGCAACTTCTTCGTGAAGTGGAACCACACGATGGACACCCGCGCCAGCCTGAGCGACCGCTTCACGGCCAGCGCGCACCTGGGCACCAGCAACAACTTCCGGAACAACTTCAACAGCAGCACGATCGATTACCTCAGCAACACGTTCCAGAGCAACATCGGCTGGACGCACCTGTGGCCGGGCAGGCCCTTCACGCTGGCGGTGAACCTGCGGCACGCGCAGAACACCGGCAACCGCTCCTTCAACCTCACGGTGCCCGCGCTCACCTTCAACATGAGCCGCGTGCTGCCCTTCCAGCGCCGCGTGTCCACCGGGCGGTGGTTCGAGCAGATCGGCGTGGCCTACGCGCTGGCCTTCGACAACCAGCTGAACACCACCGAGGAGCGCCTCTACTGGGCCAACCTGCCCACCCTGATGCGCGAACTGCGCAACGGCGTGCGCCAGGGCGCCACCCTCAGCTCCGCCTTCAAGACCCGCTTCTTCACGGTGAACCCGGAATTCACCGTCACCGAGCGGTGGTACTTCGAGCGGCTGCGGCAGGAGTACTACACCGAAGGCGACACCGTGCTCACCAACGAGGTGCCCGGCTTCGCGCGCAACGGCGACTGGGTGGCCGCCGCCACCCTGACGAGCAAGCTGTACGGGATGTACCAGTTCAGCGGGAGCTGGTTGAAGGCCGTGCGGCATGTGGTGACGCCGAGCGTGCGGCTGAGCTACCGCCCCGACCTGGACCCCACGGTGGACGTGTTCGCGCCGGACGGTTCGGTGGCCTCCAGCTACAACCCTTACCAGAACGGGATCTACGGCTCGTCACCTGCGGGAGAGAGCGGGCTGGTGGGCCTGGGCCTCATCCAGAGCCTGGAGGCCAAGGTGCGCAACGCCAAGGCCGGTGAGGAGGACCAGCAGGCCTTCCGCAAGGTGAAGCTGCTCGACTTCGTGGGGCTGAACACCAGCTACGACTGGATCCGCGACTCGCTGAACTGGTCGCCCGTGAACCTCAGCGCCCGCACCACCCTGCTGAACCGCGTGAACGTGAACTTCGTGAGCGTGTGGGACCCCTACGCGGTGAACGCGCTGGGCCAGCGCATCGACCGCGCCGAGGTGGACCGCAGCGGCGCCCTGGCCCGCCTCACCACCATGAACGTGGCGGTGGGCTTCGACCTCAAGAGCAAGCGCTACGGCCAGGCCCCCGCGGCGCCCGGCGAGCAGCCCATCGTAGGCGAATCGGACCCCAACAAGGGCGCCGCCATCGACTTCAACATGCCCTGGCGCCTCAGCGTCAACTACAGCTACGACCTCAACCCCAGCTACGTGGACGGCATCGAGGATCAGGAGCGCCAGAGCGTGCTGTTCAACGGCGACGTCACCCTGTTCAAGTACTGGAAGCTCGGCGTGTCCAGCGGCTACGATGTGGTGGCCGGCGAGTGGACGCCGAGCTCATTGAACCTTTACTGGGACCTGCACTGCTGGGAGTTCAATGTGAACTGGATCCCCAACGGCATCCGCCAGAGCATCAGCCTGCAGCTGAACGTGAAGGCCAGCGTGCTGCGCGACCTGCGCTACCAGTGGACGCGGCCCATCGGCAACGACAACCTGCTGCGCTGATCACGCGGCCGGAGCCTCGATCCAGTTGCGGATGATCCGCCCCCCTTCCGGCGTCAGCACGCTCTCCGGATGGAACTGCACGCCACAGGCGGGAAAACGCGTGTGACGGACCGCCATGATCACATCCTGCTCGCTGCGGGCGGTGATGCGCAGCTCGGCCGGCAGCGTGGCGGGATCGGCGGCCCAGCTGTGGTAGAGACCCACGGGGAACCGATCGGGCAGGCCCTCGAAGAGCGGGTCGCGCGGCTCCTCCGGAAGGCAGTCCACCGGCACGCCGTGCATCACGCGGGCCTGGTTGTACAGCGTGCCGCCGCACAGCTCCACCAGCGCCTGCATGCCCAGGCACACGCCCAGCACGGGGTGCGTGGGCAGCAGCGCGCGCAGCAGCGCCAGGGTGATGCCCGCCTCGGCCGGCAGGCCCGGGCCCGGGGAGATCACGATGCGGTCGTAGCGCGCCGCCTCGTCCACCGTGATCGCATCGTTCAGCACCACGTCCACCGCGGCGTGCGGCGCCAGCAGGTGCTGCAGGTTCCAGGTGAAGCTGTCGTAGTTGTCGAGCAGGAGGATGCGCACGGCGGCGCGAAGATCGTGCGGAGGCGGGTGCACGGTCCGACAGTTGGCCGGGCTTGGACCCGGGCGGGGAAGGGACGGTTCCGCTGCACCTCATGGAAGATCGAACACGCAGGATCGGGCGCTGTCCCGAACAGCCACTATCTTCAGGTCGTCGATCATCCACATGGCTCGCCTACAGTATAGTGCGCGGAACCTGTTCGGAAGCTCCTCTGCGGAACTGAATGCCCGTCCATCCTCTTTGGGACAACTGGTCGGGGATACGCGCAAGATGCCCCCCGGGGTCTACATCGTGGAACTCCGTGGCACTTCGGGTTCCCTTGTGCGTGATCGTTTCGTCGTGCAACCATGAGGATCCCACAGGCCTTTGTGTCGGCTTGCTGTGCGCTGTTCTGTAGCGCACAGCAGCCATTTGACCTGGACACCTCGTTCCGGACCCCGATCATTCAACGCAATGTCAACTCCATCCTGCCCCAACAGGACGGTAAGCTGATCCTTTCAGGCCGTATGCTCTTCCCGGGCGCATTGAACGAGCACCTCCTTGTGCGAATCGATCAAGATGGTATTCTGGACCCCACATTTTACGCCAGCAGTTTGGGAGGTGGCAAACTGACCTCGTGGGGCGGACAGTTCTATGTGGCGGCCAACAGTACGGTCCGCCGGATCCTACCTGATGGTCATCAGGACCCCTCCTTCATCGGAATGAACACGGGACCTTATTTCACTTCGGGCCAAGGCGGCGACTACCACGTGTACCCCGATGGCCGGGTGCTGATGACCGGGGTGCATGTGCTCAGCGACAGCATCCGCGGCTTCGAGGGCTTCTACAGCCTGGTGTGGTTCTCCAACACCGGCTACCTGGACACCACCGCTACCCACCGCAAATGCGATGGTGATATCTCGACGATCGCCCAACAACCGGACGGCAAGTTCATTTGCAGCGGGTTCTATTCGACCTTCGAAGGGGCGCCTACAGGCCGAATACTGCGGACATTACCCGATGGTGCGCTCGACACCACGTTCAGTACGGACCTGGTGTGGGGGGCGGCCCAGGGGCTGAGCGTGTTGCCGGACGGCAGGATCCTTGGCAGCGGATACCTCTTACACAGTGGCACCTCGGATACGCTGAAGATCATTCGTCTCCTTCCGGATGGCACGCTCGATACCACCTTCAACAACCAGTTGGCGGTTACCCACGACCTTTGGGGAAGTTACCTTGAACTGCGCCATCGCGTACTGCCGGACGGCCGCATCGTCCTGTTGGGTCAATTCGATCATGTGAACGGGGAGCCTCGTGGCGGGGTGGCCATCTTGGATGCTGACGGTGAACTGCTCAACGATGCATTCACCGGCCCTGGTTGCGGCGAGGTCCTGAACAGCGCCCAGATCCATGTCCAAGGGGTCATCGACCTGGTGCCCTCTCCAGAGGGACACTATTACATCTGTGGCCTCTGGCGTGGCTACGACGACGGCACGGTGAACGACACCACACAGCGCTTTGTGAGCCGCTTGTACGGCTTGGATGTGGGGGTGCGGGAGGTGCCGGTCAAGGAGCCTGGTGCTTCGCTGCTGATCCATCCCAATCCGGCCAGTACATGGGTAGTGGTCCGCTACGATCTGGGGCCGCAACCTGCGAACGCGTCCATCTCGATCCGTGATCTGATGGGCCGGGAAGTGCATCGAGCCGCGATCAGCGCAGCGACCGGCCAACTCCTTTGGGATACCCGACAGGTCCCGGCCGGTAGCTACGCCGTGGTGCTGCTGGGCGCAGCCAGCGGACCTGTTACGCAACAGCTCATTGTGCAACCATGAGGAACATGGTGTTGCTGTTGTGCTGGGGTGCAGTGTTCCATGCCACTGGCCAACAGCCGTTCGATCTGGACACCTCGTTCCGCACGTTGTTGGAAGGTCGGAATGTGAACAGCATTGTGCCCTTGTCGGATGGAAGCATCGTCGTTTCAGGCAGGATGCGATTTCCAGAGTTCCCTTGGACGGAGAAGCTCCTTGCGCGATTAGCACCGAACGGAACGCTGGATCCCTCCTTTGCTGCCACCGGTCTTGGCGGAGGTAGGATCACAGTCTGGACCAATAAATACTATGTACAAGGAGGCCAAAGCCTGCGTAGAGTAAACTTGGACGGGACCAATGACTTGTCCTTCGCGATGAGCGCGGGTAACATTCCCTATTTCAGTCCTGGCCAAGGCGGCGACTACCACGTGTACCCCGATGGCCGGGTGCTGATGACCGGGGTGCATGTGCTCAGCGACAGCATCCGCGGCTTCGAGGGCTTCTACAGCCTGGTGTGGTTCTCCAACACCGGCTACCTGGATACCACGGCTATCCACCGGAAATGCGATGGCAGCATCGACTTCATCCATCCCCTTCCCGATGGCAAGTTCCTGCTAAGCGGCATCTTCACAACTTACGAAGGCCAGCCTGCCGGTCGCATTTTTCGCGTCCATCCCGATGGCGGCTTGGACACAAGTTTCAGTACCACCATTTTTTGGGGTCAAGCATATGGATGTCACCTTCTGGATGATGGCCGGATCTTGGCTGCAGGTCGATTTCAGATCAGCGGAGATCCCGATACGCTCCATTTGATCCGGTTGATGCCCAACGGCACCCTCGATCCCACCTTCAACAACCACCTGCGCTCAGCCTATTTCACGTTCGGGGGCCTGATGCCTTGGGGAGGGATCACCCCGGTTCCACCGTTAGGCTATATTGTGAACGGAGCCTTCTCCATGATCGATGAGCAAGTACGTGGGGGCATCGCCTTGGTGGATACCTCCGGTGTTCTGTTGGACACGCATTTTACGGGCGCCGGTTGCGGGGTCTACGATTACATGGGCTTCCCGTACAGCTCGGTGGAGTCCCTGATACCGGATCCGGTCGGCGGCGGTTTTTACATCTGCGGTGCTTATACAGGCTACGACGATGGGACGGTGAACGACACCACGCAGCGCTTCGTGAGCCGGTTGTACGGCTTGGATGTGGGGGTGCGGGAGGTGGAGGCACCGCTGGCGGTGCAGGTGGTGCCCAACCCCAGCCACGGTCCGGTGCGGGTGGAGCTGCCGGAGGCGATCGGCCCGGCCACGCTGCAGGTGGTGGATGCGCAGGGCAGGGTGGTACGGGTGCAGCGGGTTGCCAGTGGCCCCGCCGTGCTGGACCTCACCGGCCAGGCCGCCGGGGTCTATGCCGTGCGGGTGCGCACCGAGGCCGGCCGCAGCGGGCATGCGCGGGTACTGCTGCTGCATTGAACTCCGTGGTTCGCGCAGGCAGATGCACGGTCCGTCACCTGCTCCGGCGGATCCCTTCACGGTCCGTCACGCAGCTGGGCCGATCGATGTTCGCCGCCCCTAGCTTGAGCGCATTCACCTGACGAAAAAACCAACACCCATGGACAACAGCAGCAACGCGCTCAACTGGTTCGAGATCGCCGTGACCGACATCGACCGCGCGCAGAACTTCTACGAGGCCGTCTTTGGCATCCGCATGGAGCCGATGGAATTCCCGGGGCTGCAGATGCGCGCCTTTCCCGCCGACAACATGAACGGCAAGGCCGGCGGTGCGCTGGCCAAGAGCGACAACCACAAGCCCAGCGCCGAGGGGGCCATCATCTACCTGAACGCCAACCCCGATCTGGCCGGTCCGCTGGGCCGCGTGGAGGCCAACGGCGGCAAGGTGCTCATGCCCAAGACGCACATCAGCGACGACATCGGCCACATGGCCTTCTTCCTGGACACCGAGGGGAACGCCGTGGCGATGCACTCCAACGGTTGAACGGGAGTGGCGAGTGACGAGTGGCGAGTGGCGAGTGGCGAGTGGCGAGTGGCGAGTG